>NZ_LELA01000042.1 GCF_001677955.1 Chryseobacterium sp. BGARF1 | reverse complement strand
AGGAACATTCCTCCTTAGCTCAGTTGGTTAGAGCATCTGACTGTTAATCAGAGGGTCCTTGGTTCGAGCCCAAGAGGAGGAGCAAAAAGACTTACATTATTGTAAGTCTTTTTTGTTTTATTTTCTTCCCAAAATATAACTTCGCTTTTTTTATCAAATATCAGCTTTAACCTTTCTCTAGGCACAATATTCATAGCTTTATTTTCGTTACATTTGCAGTTTTACAGATAAACATAAAAGTCTTTAAAAAACTTTTAAAATTTAATAATAAAACAGCATAGTTTTTGTTTAGCTAATTGCTCGAAGATACGAATGATGTCAACCAATCAATTTAAATACGGTTTCCTATACATATCCCTTTTTATAACCAGTCTTTTTCATGCCCAAAACTCAGCAAACGGAAAGATCGTAGATGCTAAGACCAATAAAGAGATTACTGCTGTTGAAGTTTTTATTAATGATAACAATATACCTGTTCTTACAACCACTTCCGGAAGCTTCACGGTAAAATCTGACAGTATTATTTACAAACTAAAATTTCAGAAAAAAAACTATGCTTTAGAAAGTGTAGAAATTACTCAGGATAATAGCAATAATCTTATTATAAAGCTTTCTTCTGAAAAAGTAAGCAGCATTGAGGAAGTTGTTATTCACAACGAGAAAACAAAATTTAAAAATAAAAAAGAAAATCCTGCATACCGAATTATGCAGGAAGTCTGGAAACGTAAGAGAAATAACGGTCTTGATAAATTTAATACCTACACCTACAAAGAATACGAGAAAATCCAGTTTGATGCCAATAATCTCGACAGTGCTTTTATGCACAAAAAAATATTTAATAAGTTAGATTTTATCTTTGATTATGCCGATTCTACCGCAAGAGGAAAAATGGCGTTGCCTATTTTCTTAAATGAATCTATTTACAATCATTTCGGACAAAACAAACCCAATAAAAAAACTAAAAAGCTTTTAGTTGCCCAGAAAACTTCGGGTTTTCAGGATAATCAAGTGATCGCAATTACAGCTAAAAACCTTTACCGTGACATCAATATCTATGATAACACTTTAAATTATTTCGATATTGGTTTTCCAAGCCCTGTAGGAACCGACGGTTTTAGTACCTATGATTACAATTTGACGGATACGGTATCCATTCGAGGAGAAAGAGCTTATAAGATACGTTATCAGCCTAGAAGAACTGAGGTTTTGGCTTTTCAGGGATATCTTTATATTGACACCGATTCTTATGCGGTTTTAGAAGCTACTTTAAAGTCTACCAATAAAATTAATATCAACTTCATCAATTCGATTTCTACTGAATTGGAATATGATAATCCGGATGATGAAACATTTTTGCCTAAAAAATACGTCACAGAAATAGAAATGACTCCCTTTTCTAAAAAGAAGACGGCAAAAAGTGTCATAGCTAAAAGGTCCGTAGATTATTCTGACTATGATTTTGATAAGCCTTTGTCTGATACCGTTTTCACACGAAGAAAAGAAGAATATGATGACCGCTTTGTTGATAAGGATGATGCTTTTTGGACGAATGCAAGACCAGATTCTTTATCTAAAGAAGAAAAAGGCGTTTATGAAATGCTTGACAGATTGCAACAAACTCCGAAATTCAACAGGATCATTAAACTTACAGAAACATTGGCATCTCGATATTATAATGTAACTAAAGGAATTGATTTGGGTCCTATAACATCTATTTACGGGAAGAATGAAGTGGAAGGTGACAGAATAAGACTTGGAGCCAGAACATATTTTACTCAAAATGACCCTTGGAGAGTGGAGTTTTATAATGCGTATGGTTTTAAAGATCAGCAATTCAAATATGGAGTCGAAGGTCGATATATGTTCAATAGGGTAAACCGTTTTATGATTGGAGGAGGAACAAAAAGAGACATTACGCAACTTGGAGTACAGTTAACCACTGAAGACGGAATTTTATCACGTTCATTTGCTTCTTCAACGGTTTTTGCAAGAGGAGAAAATGCTTCTTTGAGTTCGGTAAACCAAACAAGTTTCTTTACATCTATTGAGCCTTGGAAAAATTTCCAGGTAAGAGTTGACGGAACGATGCAAAGCATTAAGTCGGCTAATCCTTCAGGTTTTAGCTTGATGTATTTTAGAAATGGAGATTTAAGAAAAACAACCAATGATTCGCATGTTACGATAAGTTTAATTGCAAGACCGGGAGCTACGTTTTCTCAAACAGGAGTTGACCGCTACGAGCATGGAACTTTGGCACCGACCATTGTTTTAAAATATACGAGAGGTATTGAAGGTTTGTTTAATGCAGATTTTAATTATAATAAATTGCAGTTTATGTTTTACAAACCGATACTTTTGGGAAGCTGGGGGAAAACATTGCTGAATTTTGAAGCCGGGAAAAACTTTGATACCGTTCCTTTGGCGTTGCAGAATATCATTCCCGGAAATCAGTCGTATGGAATTGTTCCGAATACCTTTGCTCAGTTGAATTATTATGAATTTGTTGCAGATACGTATTCAACACTTCATATAGAACATCATTTTAACGGTAAGATACTTTCTTTCATCCCTTTAATTAAGAAATTGAAGTTAAGAGAAGTTGCGTTCATTAGAGGAGCTTACGGATCTTTGAGTGACGCATCAAAAAATATCAATGTAGATAATATAAAATACTCGGCTCCAGACCAGCAAATTTATTACGAATATGGTTTTGGTATTGAAAATATTGGCTTTGGAAATATCAGGATTTTCCGTGTAGATTTCAACTGGAGAGGAAACTATTTAGACAGACAAGATGTGTCTAAATTTGGAATAAAGGCTGGCTTCCAGTTTGGGTTTTAATTCGGAAAACTTAATTGGAAGGTTTAACACATTAATCACAAAGATTTTCAATTCTCATTCTACGTATTTTAGAACACATTAGAGAAAAAATCTCAGATTTTTATTTGCTAGTCGTTGCTTCTTTGTTGAAAAAAAACTTTCCTACAATTTAATTGCTCATAAACTGCTCACGAAAAATCTTTGATTTTTCATTTCTTATATGCTCTTTTAGTGCGTATTTATTGTAAATCTTCTTATGTGACTTATGTGTTTAAAGACTCTCTTAATGCTCAGTTTAAAACACAAAAAATCCTCAACAAAAATGCTGAGGATTTTATTTTTATAAAACGCTAATTTAATTATGCGTTTGGTTCAATAGATACGTATGATCTGTTGTTTGCTTTCTTTCTGAAAACTACTTTACCGTCAACAAGAGCGTGCAAAGTGTGATCTTTACCCATACCAACATTTTCACCTGGGTGATGTTGAGTACCTCTTTGTCTGATAATAATGTTACCAGCAATAGCGTCTTGTCCACCGAAAATCTTCACACCTAATCTTTTAGAATGAGATTCTCTACCGTTTTTGGAACTACCAACTCCTTTCTTGTGTGCCATTTTATTCTAAGGTTTTTTGGTTTAACAATTATTCTGCGCTTTCAGCAGCGTCAGCTTTTTTAGTTGTTTTTTTAGCAGGCTTCTCTGCTTTTTTTCCTTCAAATCCTGTAATACCAGTGATTTTGATTTGAGTTAAAGATTGTCTGTGACCGTTTTTAACTTCATAACCTTTTCTTCTTTTCTTTTTGAAGATGATTACTTTATCAGCTTTTACGTGGTCAAGGATCTCTGCCTCTACAGTGATACCGCTTACAGCTGGGGCGCCTACTGTGATTGCTCCGTTTACAGTAAGTAAGATTTTATCGAAAGATACTTTTCCTCCTTTATCTCCTTTCAAACGGTTCACAAACAACTTCTGGTCTTGCTCAACTTTATATTGAAGCCCTGCTATTTCTACAATTGCAAACATTGTCTATAAATTTTTAGTTAATTCGAGGTGCAAATGTACTGATTATTTTGATAGTAACAATATGATTTTGAGAATTTTTCTACTTTCTGTGTAAATTTAATTCCAGTTGATTGTTGACCGATTTATATTTTTTAGACATTGACTCTTCAAAATACTTAATAATTTCTGCATTGCTCGTCAGTTTTGCTCCTCCTTCAGTGGTCACTTCCATCGAAGTATTAGGATCTGCTAAATCAAGTTTGATGTCTTTAGCCGGATCATTTTTATAAGACATATACTGTTTTTTGTATTGAGCTAGGTTGACTTTTACTCCTTCGAATTCATGCTTGGCCTCTTTTTCCAATGCTAAAATATAATCCCAGGAATGATCTTCAGCTTTCAATTTTTTATTTCCTTTTAATGAAAATTGATGCGATTTGGTTTTGTCTTCCAATTTTACAATTAAACCGGGTAAACCGTGAAACTTGTACGGTCCATCCGGAAAAGGCAAATCTTTAGAAAACCAAGCTTCCCAAATTCGTCCTCCAAAATTCGCTGTTGCTTTTTGGCAATTGTAGTTTTCAATTTTTTGTGTTTCAGGAAGGATCTGCCATTTTATCACAGGAGTTTCTTCTACGATCATATTGGTCTGTTCAATATTTGTAAACCAAGTAGTTTTAAAACTCGGATATGACTTTTCTATTAAATAAGAAATATTCCATTCGTCTGTGGTGGAAGAATAGCTTATACTGTTGGGTGTAGATCTCCTTTGCTCAATGATCGAATTGTTTGCGATAGAATCACTCGCAAATTTTGCCTGACCATAAAAATAAGATTTAGTAGGGAAAATATCAAGATTGACAAATTCTTTTTTCAGACTGTCTGTTTTTGTAGAATCAATTCTAAACTGATATTCGTAAGTGAAACGGTTCCCCTGTGCTGATAGATTCAGGAAAGCAAGAAAAAGCAAAATGAGGCTAAAATTTAATTTCATGAGGATGTGATTTTTTTCCAAATATAGAAATTAAATTGCTTCTATTTTATTTGTACTTGGGTTTAAATCATATCCGAACAATAATTTTTCACCTGCATAGCATAGTTTTTTTTCAGTATGAATTAGTGAATTATTTCACATTATTGTATATCTTCGCTTTCACCAAAATATTTCAATATGAAAAGAAACTTTAATTTCTGCTTACTAGCAGGAGCGTTTGCTGTATTCTCATTATCAGCATGTAACGACGATACAATGGAAATCTCTGTATCTGAATCTCAAACAGAAAATTTAAAACCTGAGCAGCCAGGCGAGCTCGAAAAGATTTGTTATTATGTAGACCAGTATTGGAGTTCAAATGCCGTATTGACAACATCATTGCCGAACTCTACAGACACGAGTTTTATGAATGCTCAGATGACAAAAATTGCCAGCTTATGGGGAAGAAGTAATCCGACACTGCGTTTCGTAAATGATCCATCTAGCCCAAACTCTACGTATAATGCGATTTCGTATTCTACCGGAAAGATTTATTATGGCTATGCGATCTATGCCGATGCAAAAAGCAAAGGCGGAAACATCGTTAATGCAATGATCCTCGCTCATGAATACGGCCATCAGTTGCAGTATATTTTTGGACTTCCGTCTGTAAGTGAATCTACAGCAAGGCCAAACGAACTGGAAGCGGATGGTTTTGCAGGATATTATTTAAGAAGACCCAATGGCTACAACCAGACATCATTTGCTCAGATCGCAGCAGCGTATGAATTTGCCCAAAGTATTGGCGATTATCAGACAACCAGTGCAGGACACCATGGAACGCCGCCTCAGAGAAGATCTGCAGTGCGTTTAGGTTTTCTTTTAGGGCAGTATGATCTTTCTGCAGCAGATTTTGACTACAACTTCTTTTATTATTATCAGGGAGTTTTAAACGGAACCTACAAAATGGCAAAAAACTCGAAGTTTCCTGAGTTAGATGCTTACATGAGTCAGTATCTTGATGAGTTGAAACAAATTCAGTCAGGAGAGATTTCTGCTGAAGAGTTTAAAGAGCTTAAATAAACATTCATTTTAATATCTTTTATTATAGAGGTAGACTTTGTTCTTACCTCTTTTTCTTTGTGTACAATATTCACAAAGTTTAATTACTTTTGAAAAATATTCCACATTTAGATGAACAGAGATCTTTACATAGATTTTGCGAAAGGTTTAGCCACGCTTTCCATTATATTTATTCACACCGCATTTTGGTCGGGACAGTTTTATATTATTCCGGAAATCCGAGTCTTTTCTTTGGTTTTTGATGTTGCGATTTTTTATGCTTTAAGCGGAATTACCTCAGGTTCTAATATCGAGAAAACGTTTTATAGACTATTAAAATTGCAGATAACGTACATGATTTTTGTAACATTGCTGTTCTTTTTAGATTATTTCTTTAAAATATTCGGGCTCACCTTTTTCTCACTCGAATGGTTGCAAAATTTCTACTCTACGTTTGGTTCAAAATATTCAGCAACGAGTATTTCTACAGCTCCGCAATGGCAGAATTTAGGAAATTGGTACCTTCACGAATACAGAAATGCAGATACTTTTCCTGTTGTGATGGGTAGTTTTTGGTATCTTAAAGTATATTTTATTTTAACGGTTTTCGGAGTTTTAATTTTAAAATTCTTCCCGAAACACGTCAATTGGTTTATCGGACTTTGTGTCGCTCTAACTTTATTGTTTAATATTTTCCCGGAAATTTATCCAAGCGGGCAAGTAGGATATGTTGCTTTTTATATGACTGTTTTTCTTGTTGGAAATAGAATGAAAGGCAAAAAAATTCCTACAAAAATAATCCCTGTTCTTTACGGATTAGTGGCATTAGCTTTAGTTTGGATGTTTTGGTACTTCGGAAACGAAATCTTTTTTAAAATCAATAAGCAAAAATTTCCGCCGCAAACGCCATATATTATCTGGACTTTGTTTTCACTGACGACCTTGTTTGTCTTATACAACAGATTAAAAATTACCAAAGAAAGTTTTATTACTTATATTGGTAAAAATGCCATTTTCTTTTATTTCGGTCAGGGAATCAGCTCGTCATTGGTTTATTTTCTCGTTGTTCCGATGAAAGAATTGATGCCTTGGTGGGTTTTAATGATTATTATTTACTTCATAAATGTTGCTTTGGCGTTTATTATTGCAACGGGTTTAAAGAAATTTGATGCTTTTGGCTGGAATATTTTAGAATTTTTAAGAAAGAAAACGGCTTCTCAAAAGTAAATTTGCTATCGAATTTAAAACAAAACGATAATTCTTATCGCAATTTATTTTAAATTTACAGAAATTTTTAAATTATGTTTAAGTTGAAACTTCCTACCGATCCAAGGTGGGCAAATATTGCAGAGGATAACATTCAAGAAATTTTAACCGATCATGCCTGGTGCGAGCAAAAAGCGGCGACCAATGCGATTGGACTGATTACAATGCTTCCGGAACGTCCAGATATTGTAAAAGAACTTTTGGCAATTGCTCAGGAAGAACTGGAACATTTCGGACAGGTTCTTGAGATTATTACAAAACGAGGCTACACTTTTGGACGTACAAGGAAAGATGATTACGTCAACGAATTGGTCAATTTTATTCAAAAAGGAGGGCACAGAGATACTTTAATTGTCGATAAAATGCTTTTTGCAGCGATGATTGAAGCCAGAAGTTGTGAACGATTTAAAGTTTTAACAGAAAATATAAAAGACGAAGAACTAAAAACTTTCTATAAAGAATTAATGATTTCTGAAGCTAATCATTATACCACATTTATCGGTTTTGCAAGACAGCTTGGTGACCCTGAAAAAGTGAATAAAAGATGGGAAGAGTGGCTGGAATATGAAGCGGGCATCATAAAATCTTACGGAAACAAAGAAACTATACACGGATAAAAATACATTGAAAAAACCGACTTTTGAAAATCTGACTAATTTTTTTCTGAAAAACTTCTTTCAGGGATTATTAATTATTGGCCCAATCGGATTGACCATTTTTGTAATCTGGTATGTGATAACGTCGATTGACAATATCATTCCGTCCGTTGCAAGTGAAATTCCGGGGTTGGTTTTCGTGTCTACTTTGCTGATCACTGCTTTGTTGGGGTATTTAGGAAACAAATTTGTTGTCGGAAGATTTTTTGTAGATGCGGTTGACAGACTTTTAGAAAAAACTCCGGGTATCAAGCATATTTATTCGCCTACCAAAGATGTGATGTCTTCGTTTGTAGGTGACAAGAAGAAATTTAGCGATCCGGTTTGGGTGAAAACCAACGAAAATCCGGAAATCTGGAGGATAGGCTTTCTCACGCAAAGGGAAATGGCTGATGTACACAAGCACAATTTTGTAGCAGTTTACCTTCCGCATTCTTATGCGATTTCTGGCTGGGTGATTGTGACTGAAGAAAAAAATATAAAACCTGTTGTAGGAATGTCTGCAGCTACAGCAATGAAATTTGCAGTAAGCGGCGGTGTAGCAGGTTTTCATTCAGATGAAAATATATTTAAAGCTCCTGAGTAAATTTCTTTTACTCACTTTAAACTGTCTGATTTTAAAACGTTAAGAAATTTGACACTTTCAAAAAGTTAAAGCATAGTGCTTAATAAACATTTTTTTAGTGTTTTTCTTAATTAAACTTAACATCTTAATTTAATCTTAATGGTTAAATTTTAAACAGTCTCAAAAATACATCTGATGCTTTGAAATTAATTTCAAACAAATTTTTCTTTAATAAAATCTAAAAAATATATCACATGGAATTACCATACGCAGAACCGTTTCGTATTAAAATGGTGGAAGAAATCCGTCAATCTACAAGAGAAGAAAGAGAACAATGGCTGAAAGACGCTAAGTTCAATTTATTTAATCTAAAATCTTCTCAGGTTTACATCGATCTTTTAACAGATTCTGGAACAGGAGCGATGTCAGACAGACAATGGGGCGCTTTAATGACCGGAGACGAAAGTTACGCTGGGTCTCGTTCATTTGAAGAGCTGCACAATACAGTTAAAAGAATTACAGGTTTTAAATATTTATTACCAACACACCAAGGAAGAGCTGCTGAAAACGTTTTGTTTTCGGTTTTGGTAAAAGACGGTGATGTGGTTCCTGGGAATTCACATTTTGACACTACAAAAGGACATATCGAAATCAGAAAAGCACACGCAATCGACTGTACGATTGATGAGGCTTTTGACATTAATGATCTTCATCCTTTCAAAGGAAATATCAACCTTGAAAAATTAGAAGAAGTTTACAAATCTCATCCAAAAGAGCAGATTCCTTTCTGTTTGGTTACCATTACATGTAATTCTTCAGGAGGTCAACCAGTTTCTCTTGAAAATATGAAAGCCGTAAAAGCACTTTCAGACCAATACGGAATTCCAGTATTTTTTGACTCTGCAAGATTTGCTGAAAACGCTTATTTTATTAAAAAAAGAGAAGCAGGTCAGGAAAACAGAAGCATTAAAGATATCTGTAAAGAAATGTTTTCTTACGGAGAAGGAATGACGATGAGTTCTAAAAAAGACGGTTTGGTAAACATCGGAGGTTTCATTGCTTTAAATAATGAAGAGGTTTTCAGAAAAGCATCAAACTTCACGATTATTTATGAAGGTTTCATCACTTACGGTGGAATGGCAGGAAGAGATATGGCGGCTTTGGCAGTTGGTCTTGATGAAGCGACAGAATTTGCTTATTTGGAAAGCAGAATTTCTCAGGTTGAATATCTTGGAAATAAATTAATTGAATACGGAATTCCTGTTCAGAAACCGATTGGCGGACACGCTGTTTTCATCGATTCATTAAATTTCTTACCTAATGTTTCTCGTGCAGAATATCCGGCACAGACTTTAGGTCTTGAAATCTACAAAGAAGCAGGAATCAGAACGGTTGAAATCGGAACTTTGTTAGCAGACAGAGATCCTGAAACCAGAGAAAATCGTTATCCGAAATTAGAGTTGGTTCGTTTGGCAATTCCTAGAAGAACGTACACGAATAATCATATGGATTACATCGCAGCTGCGGTGAACAATGTATATGAAAGAAGAAATGAAATTTCAAAAGGGTACAACATTACTTGGGAACCTGAAATTTTAAGACACTTTACCGTGCATTTGGAAGAAGCTTAAATTCATTAAAATAATTGATAAAGTTGGGGCGCAAAATTTAATGTTTTGTGCCCCAACTATGTTTGATAATGTCTTTTTTGATAGGATTTTATCCTATCCTTTGTTAAATCGTCCCTTTGGGACTCTCTTTTTAAATTTATTTCTTAGATATTTTATACAGTTTTCCGCTGTCGGTAACTCCGTAAAGATTTCCGTCAGAACCATTTAAGACATCCCTGAATCTTTCTTTTTGATCTAAAAGAAGACGTTCTTCGCCTACAACTTTATTGTCTTTCAAAACAATTCTGTTGATGTGTTGACCGCTCAAACAGGCGATGAATAAATTGTTTTTCCATTCATCAATATTTCCGGTGTAGAAAGTTACCCCACTTGGGGAAACTACAGGATCCCAATAGTAAACAGGCTGTTCGGTGCCTTCTTTTTGTGTCGTTCCGTTATTGATTTTTTCTCCTGAATATTCAATTCCATACGTTACATCGCCCCAACCATAATTTTTCCCGGGTTGAATTAAATTAATTTCATCTCCGCCTCTCGGTCCCATTTCAATATCCCAAAGCTGACCTTTTTCATCTAAAGCCAAACCTTGCGGGCTTCTGATCCCGAAAGCATAAATTTCAGGTTTATAACCGGTTTTACCGATGAATGGATTTCCCGGAGCCGGTTTTCCATCTTTGGTTATTTTTAAAATTTTTCCTAAATAATTATCGGTTTTCTGAGCATAAACACGAGTTTCTTTATCTGACCTTTCGCCTGTGCTTACAAAAAGATTTCCGTCTTTATCAAAAACCAATCGGCTTCCGTAATGTTTGTCGCCGTCATAAGTTGGTGTCGCGCGGAAAATTACTTTTACTTCAGAAATATTTTTTAAATCAGATGAAAGTTTTCCTTTTGCAACGGCTGTATGATTTCCGCCTTCATAAGGTTCAGAATAGCAGAAATAAATAATATTATTGGTTTTAAAATCAGGATCGAGCGCAACATCGAGCATTCCGCCTTGTCCTTTTGCATCTACTTTCGGGAATCCTTCAATTTTAGAAATTTGCTTTCCATCGGTTGAAACAACATTCATGAAGCCTGTTTTTTCTGTTATCAGGAATTTTCCGTCAGGTAAATTGATGATTCCCCACGGTCTGCCGAGGTCTTTAGTGAGAACTTCTACATTATAAGGGGTTGTTGTTTTTACAGGAGTAATGCGAGTTTGTCCTTCAAAAGCAGGTTTGTAGTTGGTGTTTGCTTTTTCTTCTTTTGCAGAAGGCTCGCTTGGTTTTCCTTTTCCCTGACAAGAAACAATTGTTGTTGCTGAAGCCAGTAAAATGGGTAAGAGGAAGTTTTTCATATTTAAAATTTAGATTGGTTTCTAAGATAAAAGGAAAAATAATGCCACAAAAAAATTGTGCAATTAAAAATTTATTCTACATTTGTAGAGTAAGATTTAACATTGTAGAATATGAATGAAATAAAACTCACAAACTCAGAAAAAATATTGATGGATATTCTTTGGGAAAAAGAAAAAGCATTTTTGAAAGATATTTTAGAATCATATCCTGATCCTAAACCGGCAACAACTACTGTGGCAACGGTGCTTAAAAGAATGCAGAATAAAGATCTGGTAGGCTTCAAACTTTTTGGAAACTCTCGCGAGTATTTCCCGAAAGTGGCAAAAGGAGAATATTTCAATGATGAAATGACTTCTATGATTGACCGTTTTTTCAACAGCTCAGTAACGCAGTTTGCATCGTTTTTTACTTCAAATTCTAAACTGTCGCAGAAGCAATTGAAAGAACTTCGGGATATTATCGATGAAAAGATAAAAAAATAGTCATGGCAACAATCGTTTTAAAAATAATTCTGTGTTCGGGTATTTTGCTGGGTTTGTATCATGTGTTTTTAGTAAAAGAAAAGACTTTTACATTCAATAGGTTTTACTTAATTGCAGCTTTGCTATTTTCATTATGCATTCCATTTGCAACGATAGAGACGAAAGAAGTTGCAAAAGAAATTCCAGCAACAGTTTTTGTAGAAAGTATTGAACAGCCTGTAGAAGCGCAAATCGTAACGCAGCAGGAAAGTTTTGATTATACACCAATTCTTTTAATCATTTATTGTAGTATCGCTGCTTTTTTGCTTTTCAAGATTGTTTATTCAGTTTTAAAAATTAAAAAATTAAAAGGAATAAAAATTAAGTATCAAAACAGAACTGTTCTTCTTCTGAAACAAAATCTTGCTCCTTTCAGTTTTTGGAATACCATTTACCTTTCAGAAACTTATTTTAAAGATTCTAAAATTGAAGATTCTGTATTTCTACACGAAGAAATTCATATAAAACAAAAGCATTCTGTAGATATTCTTTTTGTAGAGGTTTTAAAGGCTGTTTTCTGGATCAATCCTTTTATCTATTTCTATAAAAAAGCGATGGTCGATAATCATGAGTTTATTGCTGACGAAAGTGTAATTAGTAAGAATAAAAACATAAAAAGTTATCAGGAACTCATTCTACAGGAAATTTTAAAACAACAGAATCTTCCCTTAATCCATCAGTTTAATTTTAATAACACCAAAAAAAGATTTATTATGATGAATAATGAAAATTCAAAATTTGCGAAGGTAAAAAACTATCTTGCAGTACCGGTATTTGCTGTTTTAGCAATCGTTTTTGCAGAAAAAACATATGCAAAAGATACAACCGACAATCCTGACCTCAATATTTTTCAAGAGAAAAATACTCCTCTAATGACAAATTCAAACAGCGAAAAATTTGTAAAAAATAAAGAAATTGGGATTGGTTTTAATGGAGTAGCATATAATGAGATTAAAAAAGATACAATTTCTCCTAGAAAAAACATCAATGCAAAGGTTTCAGAAGTAAAAACGATGTCAGAGAAACCAGACTCGAAAATGATTCAAGATATTTCGACAGCAATGGAAGGAGTTGCTGCGAACTTGGTGCCTGCAGAATATCCAGGAGGAGTCAATAAATTGAGAAATTTGATTCAAACAAGTTTTAATAGTGCTGTAATGACAGGTAATGAAGGGTTAGTAAAATCTACCATAACTTTTGTTGTTGGTCAAAATGGAATGGTAAGAGATATCAAAATATCTGGAGAAAATGAAAAAATTAACAATGAAATATATAGAGTTACAAAACTGGCAAATGACAATGTAACCTGGAAACCCGCTACAAAAGATGGTGAGCCTGTAGCGTATCAGTATAAAATTCCTATCGCTATGAATTTTGAAATTTACAAAGAAGCACAATAAATATAATAGCGCTTTGAGCTATATCAATTTCAACCGCAAAGTTTGATGCTTTGCGGTTTCTTATTAATTAAAATTTCATCTAAATCAGAAATCATAATTTTATGACTTCACTCTTCATCGTTGCATTTTTTTATTTCCTAAATTTGTTCTATGCAATTCAAACTTCAATCAGAATATCAACCTACAGGAGATCAGCCCAAAGCAATTGAAAAATTGACCGCCGGAATAGAAATTGGCGAAAAATATCAAACTTTGCTTGGGGTAACGGGTTCCGGGAAAACATTTACTGTTGCTAATGTTGTGAATAACGTTCAGAAACCCACTTTGGTCTTGGCGCACAACAAAACTTTGGCGGCTCAGCTTTTTATGGAATTTAAAGAATTCTATCCCGACAATGCTGTTGAATATTTCGTGAGTTACTATGATTACTATCAACCCGAAGCTTATATTGCAAGCTCAGGAACTTATATAGAAAAAGACTTAAGCATCAATGAAGAGGTAGAAAAATTACGTCTTTCGGCAATTGCAAGTTTGCTTTCAGGAAGAAGAGATATTTTGATTGTTGCCTCAGTATCATGTATTTATGGGGTTGGGAATCCCGCTGAATTTCATAAATCATTAATTTCTCTTGAGATTGGTGAAAAAACAACACGAACAGCATTGCTTCATTCTTTGGTTAATGCGTTGTATTCAAGAACGTTGGCTGACTTTCAGCGAGGGACGTTTCGTGTGAAAGGAGATGTGATTGATGTATTTCCTGCCTATGCCGATAACGGAATAAGAATTCAGTTTTTTGGGGATGAAATTGAAAAAATTCAAAGCTTTGATCCTGTCTCGGGAAATGTAACTTCCAATTTTGACCAAATTCAAATCTATCCAGCCAATCTTTTCGTAACGACAAAAGAAACTTTGAACGGTGCGATAAAAGAAATACAGGATGATATGGTAAAACAGGTCGACTTTTTCTCAGAAATCGGCAAACCTTTAGAATCAAAAAGACTGCAGGAAAGAACTGAGCTGGACCTTGAAATGATTAAAGAACTTGGTTATTGTTCGGGAATTGAAAATTATTCGCGCTATCTCGACGGAAGACTTCCTGGATCTCGCCCTTTCTGCCTTTTAGATTATTTTCCAAAAGATTTCTTAATGGTGATCGATGAAAGCCACGTTACAGTTCCGCAGGTACATGCGATGTACGGTGGTGACAGAAGCCGTAAAGAAGCATTGGTAGAGTATGGTTTCCGACTTCCTGCAGCGATGGATAACAGACCTTTAAAGTTTGAAGAATTTGAAGCCATTCAAAATCAGGTCATTTATGTTTCGGCAACTCCTGCAGATTACGAACTGGAGAAAACTGGTGGTGAATATGTGGAGCAGATTATCCGTCCGACAGGACTTTTAGATCCTATTATTGAAGTAAGACCTTCATTAAATCAGATTGATGATCTGATGGAAGAAATAAATAAGCGTGCTGAAATTGACGAAAGAGTTTTAGTGACGACTTTAACCAAAAAAATGGCGGAAGAACTCACCAAATATTTCACCAAATTCGGAATCAGAACAAGATATATTCACTCGGATGTTGAAACTTTAGAGCGTATTCAAATCATGCAGGATCTGCGTCTCGGTGTTTTTGATGTTTTAATTGGAGTCAATTTATTGAGAGAAGGTCTTGATCTACCAGAAGTTTCGTTGGTTGCCATTTTAGATGCCGATAAAGAAGGAATGTTGAGAAGTAGAAGGTCTATGATACAGACCGTTGGTCGTGCTGCGAGAAATGTTAATGGTCGAGCCATTATGTATGCCGATAAAATTACCAAATCGATGCAGGCAGCTCTTGATGAAACTGAATATCGTCGTGCAAAACAAATGCAGTACAATGAGGAACATGGGAAGGTTCCGACGGCTTTAAATAAAAAGATCTCTGAAAATCTTGTCGGCAGAAGTAAAGATTTCCCTGACGAAAAATATACTCAAAAGGAAATTACCCAAAAAGTTGCCGAAGTAAAAGCGACCTATGCTACTGAAGATATCGAAAAAATGATTGCTCAAAAGCAAAAAGAAATGGAAGCTGCCGCAAAAAATCTTGATTTTATAAAAGCAGCAAAACTGAGAGATGAAATTGTAGCTTTAAAAGGATAATTATTTAAATAAACTAAAACGATATAATGAAAAGAGTAACAGGAATTGGAGGTATTTTCTTCAAATCTAAAGATCCAATTAAAATGAGAGAATGGTACAAAACCCATTTAGGAGTTGATACCAACGAATACGGAGCAACATTTAATTGGAAGGAAATGTCGGATGCTGATGCTAAAGGTTCTCTGACTTGGAGCCCAACCAAAGAAACAACGGAATATTTTGAGCCTTCTAAAAGAGAATTTATGATCAATTATACCGTTGAGAATTTAGAATCTTTAGTTGAAGAATTAAAAAAAGAGGAAGTAACGATCCTTGACGAAATTGCCGTGTATGATTTTGGGAAATTTGTTCACATTCTCGATTTAGAAGGAAATAAAGTTGAGTTGTGGGAACCAAAATAATTTATTCCTTGATTGAAAATATATTCGGCGGTACCAAAAGTACCGCCGAAACTTTTATAAAATATTTAAAGCTTATAAATCTTGGTTTTAGGTTTTTCATAACTCACTTTTCCACCACGAAGAGGTGTAAGCAAATCCATCAAACCATTTAATTTTATTTCGTAAATCGTAGAAAGCTGCATTCCAAGTTTTCCGGGAGGCATTCCCTGGCGTTGAAACCATTCCAGATAACTTATTGGAAGATCAGCTAAAATAGTGTCTTTATATTTTCCGAAAGGCATTTTTACCACACATATTTCCTGTAAAATCTCAGGATTTATTCCTTGCTCCATTTTTTTAAACTATTAAGTCAATTTTATTTTCTAAATCTTCGCCCTTGTCTTTATCTGAAAGTTGAAGCTCAGGAGTGTCATCATCAGAGAACTCGTTTCTATATACCTGAATCAAAAGTAAGGTAAATGACACTAATATGGGTCCGAAAATCAATCCCATAAATCCAAATAAATTCATTCCCATAATAATTCCGAAAACGGTATTTAAAGGGTGAATGTCTTCCAATTTTTTAAGCAAAGTAAAACGAAGGACGTTATCGGTTAAACCAACCACTACCAAACAGTAAATTCCAAGACCAATTCCGGGACCTGTTTGTCCTTCAGCAATCATAAAAATACATATTGGAACATATACAATTCCCGCTCCCACAATCGGGATCATCGAAGCAACGGCAGTTAAGGCAAAAAGTAAAATGGGACTTGGCGCTCCAAAAATGAAATAACCAATAAGGGCAACAATGCCCTGACCAAGCGCTACAACAGGAATTCCTATCGCATTTGCCATAATCAGTTTACGCATCTTCTCTCCGATTAAAGAAACATTAGATCTTTTCAGAGGAGCTGCAGAAGCTAAAATTCTCTCGAAGAACCTAGGTCTTTCAAACATAAAATAAAGAATAAAATACATTGACATAATGATGGTCAATACATTAAACGTTCCGCTTAACGCTGATGTAGAATATCGTCCGGCAACATCTTTCAACTTCGTCATATTTTCTTTACTCAGAAGATCAAAACTTGTTTTTTCATAAACGAAACTGTGAATTTTGTCTACGAAGATGTTAAATTTATTCATATAAGCTTGTGCATTTCCAAGCTTTTCAATTAAGAGGTCGGCAATAAAATATACCGGAAGAATGATAATAATTAAACTAGCGAACATGAGAACCAAAGCAGCAGCCCAAGGTTTCCATTTTCGTTCTTCCTGCAGGTAAAAATTATAGTTTCTGCAAACTACATAAATGGTAATTGCTCCCAAAACAGAAGGGATAAATAGCGCAAGATTAAAACAGACCAACCCGGTTAAAACCAAAATAATTGCAAGCAAAGAAACCTGCTTTATCGTTGTGCTGCTGATTTGTTTGTCTTTATTTTGTGGTATCATTTATTATATGTTATTTGTCGTGGTTTACCTAAATAAGCACAGTATGCAGAGTACATAGCTATATAGACAAATGGATAAGTAAAAATTATACCAACACAGCAAAGTAATATTCCGGAAAGTGTAATAAGTCCACCTAAAATTGCTGTTCCCCAAAAAATACTATAATTTTCTTTGACAATATTATAGGTTTTTGAAATAGCGTCCATCGCATTAGTATTTTCAAATAAAAGAATAGGATAGCCAAGAAAAAATAATGGATACACAAATAAAAACGGAATAAAGCACATAGCAAGAGAAACCCATAAAATAATATTGGTAATCAAGCTATACAATAAAATATTACCTAGATTTTGACGGTAACCAATAAAGAGATCTGAAAACTCGATTGGTACTTTCGTATTAAATTTATTAGCTATGTAAATTAAACCCACATAAAGAGGGGACAACAGAATACTCAATAAACCTGAAAATGAATAATAAAGAGACATTCCCGGTCTGTCTATCAAAATACTTCTATAGTTGTCTTCATCAAAATTACTGAAACTGCTGTAATTCGAATAAAAATTTAATCCTGTCATAGATTGTATAATAGAATCTGCAATAACATAAATAATCATCATTACCAAAGCATAAAGAAAAACGCCTTTATACATTTCGAAAGCATGAGAAATAATAGATCCAGTATTTCGTTCAGGAGCTGAACCTTGCTGATCAAATTCGTTAAATTCTGACATGGTGTTTATTTTTAATGTTTCTCAAATTTAACTTTTTTTAAGAACAAAAAGATACCATTCTTATCAAAAATTAAGCTTTTTCTGTGAAAATAGTTTTATATAAAGAATAAATCATCGCATTCCAAAATGGAAAAGTAAGTAATCCACCAACTAAAAATATTGCAAAACCAACATATTTAAATAAAACAGCCACCATTGTACAGACCAATATTTCGATGAAATACATTTTTAAAGCTTTCCAGTTTAAAGCGATTCCTTCAAAAATAGTTTTGTTCTGGAAAAACATTAATGGTGCTACAAACAAGGTAAGCATCACCCAAATAACGGGAAGAATAACAGTTTGGGCAATAATGCTGTATAAGAAATACCAGAATATAAAGTAGCTTGCATATCTAAAAAAATTCAATCCGTTGTATCCAACAAATAAATCTGACATTTCAACCTGTTCTTTTAAATCAATCTTTCTGTAAATTTGAAAAAAGCCTAAATTTAATGGATAAAGAAAAATCAAAGTTCCCACCAAGCCAAGATAGAAGTTCTGAAACCCTTCACTTGCTATGATGGTAGAAATATTATTTTTATACTGGTCTAATCCGGCAGGTCCTATTTTCATATAATCAGACATAGCACCCAAAAGTTGATCCATAATTCCGTATCGTCCCGAAAAGTATAAGAAAACCGTAGAAAACAGAGACAAATAGATAAGTGAGAATAGTAATTGGTACACCAATGTTTTATTCCAATAAAAAAATGCCTGCTTTAAGATAAAGTCGATTCCTGGTTTTTGTGGATATTGCTCCTGCATTGAAAAAATTTTATGCAAAAGTAAACATCAATAACTACTTTTGCGGAATGTTTTCAGCGAATCATCAAAAATTTATTGAAATGGACGAACTTTCACATCAGAAAGTTCCCTTTTTCTTTATCATAGACTTTCTAGTTAATCAGGTAGAAATCTTCACAGAAAATGAAATTAAAAAAGAAGGCTTGTTGATTGATTTTCAGGGTTTTTCGAATGTAGAAAAGCAAAAGGATTTAGATAAAAAGATAGAGTTAAAATCATTTCCGGAATCGCTAGAAAGCTTTAAAAAAGGTTTTAATCACGTTCAAAATAATATTCGTTTAGGAAATTCTTATTTAGCCAATTACACCCGAAAAACAAAAATTGAGACCAATCTCAGTTTAGAAGAAATTTTTCATCATTCTCAGGCAAAATACAAGGTTTTATATAAAGATTTTTTCGTATTTTTTTCTCCTGAAACTTTTGTGAAGATTGTTGATGATAAAATCCAGACCTATCCGATGAAAGGTACAATTGATGCATCTTTAGAGAATGCTGCAGAGGTTTTGAAGAATGATAAAAAAGAGAAAGCCGAGCATTATACGGTGGTCGATTTGCTTAGGAATGATTTGAGTATGGTTGCAGATGATGTGAAAGTTGATAAATTCCAGTATATTGATTTTCTGAAAACAAAACAGAAAGATCTGTATGCCATGAGTTCCGAAATTTCAGGTAATTTAAAACCTGAGTTTAAAGGAAAAGTGGGAAGCATCATGCAGAAACTTTTGCCTGCAGGTTCTATTTTAGGAGCGCCAAAACCTAAAACGTTAGAAATTATCCTTGAAGCAGAAGGTTTCGATAGAGATTTTTATACCGGAGTTTGCGGTTGGTTTGATGGAAAAGATTTAGACAGTTGTGTAATGATCCGTTTTATTGAAAAAGAAGAAGATCAGCTGTATTTCAAAAGCGGTGGCGGAATTACGCACATGAGCAAGTTAGAAGACGAGTACGAAGAAATGAAAAATAAAATCTATGTCCCAATTTATTGAAAGTATTAAAGTAGAAGATCAGGAATTATTCTTGTTGGAGTTTCACCAAAAACGTGTGAATGAGACTTTCGCCCATTTTGGGAAAGAAGGTTCTATTGATTTGGCTAAGATTTTTAAAGATCTTGAGCACGACGAAGACGGTTTATACAAACTGCGACTTGTTTATGATCTTGATAAAAAATTCAGAACGATGATGATGCCTTACGCGATTCCTGAAATTCAGGATTTTCAGTTGGTTGAAAATAATAGTTATGATTATTCTTTTAAGTTTGAAGACCGTAAAGAGCTTGAGAAAATGAAAACAAAATCTAAGGCTGAGGAAATTATTATTGTTAAGAACAACCACATCACAGATACTTCATTTTCAAATATATTATTCCAAAAAGGGAAAGATTGGTTTACGCCATCTACTTATCTTTTAAATGGAGTGCAAAGACAATATCTTTTAAAGAAAAAGAAAATAAAAGAGGCTGAAATTACTTTGCAAAATATTAAAGAATTCTCACATTTTCAATTGATTAATGCAATGAATGATTTTGATGATATGTTTATTTACCCGATTCACAAAATCAGCAATCTACCGAGAAATAATGATTATTTGGATATGTAATTTTTTTCTATTAAAGCAATATACTTAAGCAGATCTATGAATTCATAAATCTGCTTTTTTATTATAGATTTATTTGCTTTCTTTTAAAAAATTGAAATAGGCTTTTTGTATATCAGCATTGGTTTTACCTTGTGTGTTGACTTCCATTATTTTAGGCTGAGGGTCTGGCTTAAAGAAATTCTCAAAAACGCGGTCTAGAGTTCCGTCATCTTCTACTTTCACATAAGAGAAACCAAAATGTTTAGCCAGGAATTCTGCATGTTTATGATGCTTCGTAGAAATGAATTCATCAACCGTATTTGAGTTGGCGTTTCCAGGTCCGGGAATGATCTTAAAAATATTTCCTTCTCCGTTATTAAAAATAATGATTCTTGTAAACGGTGGAATGTATTGATTCCACAAACCATTGATGTCATAGAAAAAACTTAGATCTCCGGTAATCAGCAAAGTAGGATTTTTATTCTTGATGGCAAAACCCATTGCGGTGGAAGTAGAACCGTCAATTCCGCTTGTTCCGCGGTTGCAGTACATTTTTCTCTTACCAAAATCGAATAACTGTGCATAGCGGATTGCCGAAGAATTACTGAAATGTATATTGTAATTCTCAGGAATACTCTGTGAAGCTTTATTAAAGAAATAGAAATCTGAAAACTCCACTAAATTTAAGAAATCGTCATGTTTTTTATCTTTTTTATCTCTTAAAACATCCCAAAGATTATAGTAAGGTCTAGGTTCTAAGTTGATGAAATTTAATAATTTAGAAAAGAAGAGCTCTGGCTTAATTTCTATTTTCTGGGTCAGAGAAAAGTAGGTGTCGGGTTGCCAAACTTCATCCAAATGCCAATGTTGTTTCGGATGTGCACTTCTTAAAAATTGTTTTACTTTTTTAGAAACCACATTTTGCCCAACAGTAATCAATAGATCGGGAGCGTAAGTTTTAAAATCTTCTTCGGTAAATGCAAAAATATATCGGTCGATATGTCTGAAAAACTTTTCATGATATAAATTTGAATTTGCTTCGCTTAAAACAACAACCGAATGGTTTTTTACCAATTGAGTAAGTTGGTTTTCCAATTCAGGACTGTAACCTTTTGTCCCAACCAGAATCATAATTCTCTGTGAAGTATTCCAGTCTGCCACCAAATTGGAAGGGATTTCGTACTCTTTCTTTTTAATGGTTTTTTCAACATCAGGAAAAGTGGGAAGTTCTGAAACCAATTCGTACAAAGGTTCTTCCAGAGGAATATTGATATGAACCGGACCTTGTTTTTCAAAACAAAGTTCGATTGCCTTTTTTATAATTTCTGAATTGATATCTTCTGCATTGTCTTGAGAATCTTCTACCAACTGAAAATCTCCGTAAGAATGCTGATGAAACAAATTGTTTTGTCGGATTGTTTGTCCGTCAAAAAGATCAACATAATCAGTCGGTCGGTCTGCTGTTAAAATCAACAATGGAATATTCTGATAAAAAGCTTCAGTCACTGCAGGATAGTAATTTACCGCTGCAGAACCGCTTGTACAGGTAATTGCAACAGGTTTTTTCTCGCTCATTGACATTCCAAGAGCTACAAAAGCTGCACTTCTTTCATCCACAATACTGAAACAGTTGAAATCATCCATCTCTGAAAAATGAATTGCCAAAGGAGCATTTCTGGATCCCGGAGATATCACAACGTCTAAAATTCCGTATTGGTGAAGAATATTGGCAAGCACCTGAATACTTCTCTTGGAAGAATATTTTTTCATAAAGCAAATTTAGTTTATAAATAATGAATTCTAAAATCATTTAATTCAAAAAATCTGTAATTTAGCGGCACGTAAAATTTCTATAAAATGGATAAAATACCTAGTGTAGACCTGCGTGATTTCCTTTCGGACAACCCGGAACGCAAACAGAAATTTGTAAATGAAATCGGAAAAGCTTACGAAGAAATTGGTTTTGTCGCCTTAAAAGGACATTTCCTTGATGACAAACTCGTAGACGATCTTTATGGAGAAGTGAAAAACTTCTTTGAACTTCCAACAGAAACCAAGCAAAAGTATGAGATCCCCGGAATTGGAGGACAAAGAGGTTATGTCGGTTTTGGTAAAGAAACGGCTAAAGGGTTTAAAAAAGGTGATTTGAAAGAATTTTGGCATTTCGGACAATATGTTTCGGATGACTCAAAATACAAAAGCGAATATCCTGACAACGTCATCGTAGATGAGCTTCCACAATTTAATGAGGTAGGTAAAGAAACTTACCAAATGCTTGAAAAAACAGGAAAATATGTTTTGAGAGCTTTAGCATTGTATCTTGGCCTTGATGAATTTTATTTTGATGATAAAATTGCAGAAGGAAACTCTATTTTGAGACCTATTCATTATCCTCCAATTACTCAGGAACCAGATGATGCGGTAAGAGCTGCAGCTCACGGAGACATTAACCTAATTACCCTTTTGATGGGTTCTCAGGGAAAAGGTCTTCAGGTACAAAATCATAAAGGCGAATGGATCGATGCGATCGCACAACCAGACGAATTAATGATCAACGTTGGAGATATGCTTTCGAGACATACCAACAACAAGTTGAAATCTACGATTCACAGAGTGGTAAATCCGCCAAGAGAGTTGTGGGGAACTTCAAGATATTCTATTCCTTTCTTTATGCATCCAGTAAGCGAAATGTCACTGAATGCTTTAGAAAACTGTGTAGACGAAAACAATCCAAAGTTATATGAAGATACAACGGCCGGAGAATTTTTACATGAAAGATTAATTGAATTGGGATTAATAAAAAAGTAAGCCTGATCTATAAATTCTAATACATAATTAAGAAAGGCCTCTATTGTTTAGAGGTCTTTTTTTTTGCTCTAAACTTTATGCAAATTACCTTTAGAAGGTCATGAAAAAGTCACCTAATGTAGGCTTTTGTATTCTCACAACTTTGCGTATTTTTGAGAAAATCCTTCACAATGAATTTTAAACCTATGTTATTAACGGCCGGAGTTTTGTTTTCGGCTACCGTTTATGCTCAAAAAATGACTTATCCTAAAGCGATCAAAGGAAATCAAACAGATACTTACTTCGGAACAGCCGTTGCAGATCCGTACAGAGATCTGGAAAATGATTCAGAACCTACCAAAAAATGGGTAGACGAAGAAGTGGCATACAGTCAAAAATATTTATCGCAAATTCCGTTTAGAGAGCAGATCAAAAAGCAATTAACGGATATTTGGAATTACGAAAAAATAGGTGCACCTTTCAAAGAAGGAGATTTTACGTATTATTATAAAAATGACGGTTTACAAGCTCAGTCTGTATTGTATAGAACCAATAATAAGACAAAAACCACAGAAGTATTTTTAGATCCTAACAAATTTTCAGAAAAAGGAACGACCTCGCTTTCGAGTTTGTCTTTCAACAAAAAAGGAAATTTGGCAGCGTACTCTATTTCTGAAGGCGGAAGCGACTGGAATAAAATCATCATCATTGATGCCCTTACCAAAAAGCAAATTGACGAAACAATTGTTGATGTAAAGTTCAGTGGAATTTCTTGGCAGGGTGACGAAGGTTTCTATTATTCAAGCTACGACAAGCCGAAAGAAGGAACTGTACTTTCCGGAATGACCGATAAACACAAAGTTTATTTTCATAAATTAGGAACAAAGCAATCTGCTGATCAACTGATTTTTGGGGGAGATAAAACGCCAAGGAGATATTTGGGGGCAGGCGTTTCTGAAGATCAGAGATATTTGATGATTTCTGCTGCAAATGCAACCAACGGAAATGAATTATACATTAAAGACTTAAAGAAAGGCGGTGATTTCGTTCAGATCAACAAAGGTTTTGACATCAATGTAAATATTGTGGATACAGAAGGTGACAATCTTTTCATTTTTACGGATAAAGATGCGCCAAATATGCGTTTGGTGAAAACAACCATCCAAAATCCGTCTCCTGAAACCTGGAAAGATGTTATTCCTGAAACAGAAAATGTGTTGGGAATTTCCGGTGGCGGCGGTTATTTCTTCGCTACTTATATGGTTGATGCGATTGATAAAGTGAAACAGTTTGACAAAGCAGGAAAGCTAATCAGAGAAATTTCTCTTCCTGGAAAAGGAAATGTAGGTGGTTTTGGAGGTAAAGAAACAGAGAAAGAATTGTATTATTCTTTCAGCAATTATATTACTCCGGGAACAACTTATAAATTCAATGCAGATACCGGAAAATCTGAAGTTTACCAAAAACCGAAAGTGAAATTTAATCCTGAAGATTATGTTTCTGAGCAGGTATTTTATACATCAAAAGACGGCACCAAAGTTCCGATGATGATTAATTATAAAAAAGGAATAAAACTGAATGGTAAAAACCCTACAATTCTTTATTCTTACGGTGGGTTTAACGTTAGCTTGCAGCCTTCTTTCTCTGTAGTTAATGCGATTTGGATGGAAAATGGAGGAATTTACGCTGTTCCAAACATTCGTGGTGGTGGTGAATACGGTAAAAAATGGCACGATGCAGGAACAAAAATGCAGAAGAAAAATGTATTTGAAGATTTCATCGCAGCTGGAGAATATTTACAGAGTAAAGGTTATACATCAAAAGAATATATGGCGCTTTCAGGAAGATCAAACGGAGGCTTGTTAGTTGGAGCGACGATGACGATGCGTCCTGATTTGGCTAAAGTTGCCTTTCCGGGAGTTGGAGTTTTAGATATGTTGAGATACAACAAATTTACTGCTGGTGCAGGTTGGTCTTATGACTATGGAACTGCCGAAGACAACAAAGAAATGTTTGATTATTTAAAATCATATTCTCCGGTTCATAACGTAAAAGCAGGAACTTGTTATCCGTCAACAATGATTATTACAAGTGATCATGACGATAGAGTTGTTCCGGCGCACTCGTTCAAATTTGGTGCAGAATTGCAGGAAAAACAAAAATGTACAAATCCTATTTTACTAAGAATTGAGAAAAATGCAGGTCATGGAGCAGGAAGAGCTACGGATCAGGTAATCAGTGAAAATGCCGATCTAATTTCTTTTGCTTTGTATGAAATGGGAATTAAAAAACTAAATAAATAATCTAAACTTTTTTAGGTTTAAATAAAAGCGAGATTGTATTTACAGTCTCGCTTTTGTATTTTATGGTATTAAGAATAAAAAGTCCTGAAAGGACGATTTAACGAAGAATAGGATAAAATCCTATTAATTCATACATATTAATTTAAAAATATTTAAATCACATTAAAGAAAATCAAAGATTTTCAAAAACTATTGTGTTCTTTTATTCAGAAGAGCAATAAACTCTTTGTGACCAATGTTTCAAAGAGTTTTCATTTTTCAGCATTTAATGTACTTTTTCCTTCTGAAAATCAATCGCAAAACATTCCCATAAAAATGCTTATTTTTAAAATCTTAAATCTGAAGAAATGAGAAGGGAAATAAAGAATAAAATTCCTCAATTTAATATATCTGAAAATCAGCAGGAAATCTATCAATTTGAAAAGGATGGACTTGAGCTAAAATCAAAATACACGGCAGAAGATGTGAAAAATAAAGACATCGCTGATGCTTCTCCGGGAATTGCACCTTTTTTAAGAGGTCCTTATTCTACGATGTATGTTCAGAAACCTTGGACGATCCGTCAATACGCAGGTTTTTCTACAGCCGAAGAGTCTAACGCATTTTACAGAAGAAACTTAGCAGCCGGACAAAAAGGCCTATCGGTAGCTTTTGATTTGGCGACACACAGAGGTTACGATTCAGATCATGCCAGAGTTGTAGGTGACGTTGGTAAAGCCGGTGTTGCGATTGATTCTGTTGAGGATATGAAAATTTTGTTCAATGAAATTCCTTTAGATGAAATATCGGTTTCAATGACGATGAATGGTGCGGTTTTGCCAATTCTTTCATTTTATATTGTAGCTGCAGAAGAACAGGGCGTTTCTCAGGATAAGCTTTCAGGAACCATTCAGAATGATATTTTGAAAGAATTTATGGTGCGTAATACGTATATTTATCCACCGACTCCTTCCATGAAAATTATTGCTGATATTTTTGAATATACTTCAAGAAATATTCCGAAATTCAACTCAATTTCTATTTCCGGATATCACATGCAGGAAGCTGGGGCAACCCCTGTTTTGGAAATGGCATATACTTTAGCCGACGGTTTAGAATATGTAAGAACCGGAATTAAAGCAGGAATGAATGTGGATGATTTCGCACCAAGATTATCGTTTTTCTGGGCAATCGGAATGAATCATTTCATGGAAATTGCTAAAATGCGTGCTGCAAGATATATTTGGGCAACGCTTTTAAAACAGTTTAATCCTCAAAACCCTAAATCTTTAGCTTTAAGAACGCATTCACAAACTTCAGGTTGGTCTTTAACAGAGCAAGAGCCTTTCAATAATATCACAAGAACGGCGATTGAAGCATTGTCTTCAGCTTTAGGCGGAACTCAATCTCTTCATACGAATGCTTTGGATGAAGCGATTGCACTTCCAACTGACTATTCGGCAAAAATTGCAAGAAATACACAAATTATTCTCCAGCAGGAAAGTGGAATCTGCGATGTTGTAGATCCGATGGGCGGAAGTAATTTGGTTGAATCTTTGACTCAGCAAATGATCGAAGAAGCGATGAAATTCATCGATGAGGTAGAAAAAGAAGGCGGAATGACGAAAGCGATTGAAGCTGGAATTCCAAAAATGAGAATTGAAGAAGCTGCAGCAAAAAAGCAAGCTAAAATTGACAGCGGTGAAGAATTTATCATTGGTGTTAATTCATTTAAATCAAGTTTAAAGCAAACACCAATCGACATTTTAGATATCGACAACACGGAAGTTCGTAGAAAGCAAATTGAGAGATTAGAATCAATTAAATTAAGCCGAAATTCTGAATCTGTTGAGCAAATTTTAAATGAAATCCGTGAATCTGCGAAAACAGGAAATGGAAATCTTTTAGCCTTATGCATCGAAGCGGCAAGAAGAAGAGTAACTTTAGGTGAAATGAGTGATGCAATGGAAGAAAGTTTCGGACGTTACAAAGCCAACATCAGAACGATACAAGGAGTTTACGCTATGAATGCAGGTAAAAATGAATATTTTGGAAAAGCGCTTGAGCTTACCCAAAAATTTGAAGAAGCAGAAGGTCGTCGTCCAAGAATCATGGTGGCGAAAATGGGACAGGATGGTCATGATCGTGGTGCAAAAGTGGTAGCCACTGCGTTTGCAGATATGGGATTTGACGTGGATGTTGCGCCACTATTTCAAACTCCGGAAGAGGTTGCAAAACAGGCTGTAGAAAACGATATTCATATTTTGGGCGTTTCATCTTTGGCAGCGGGTCACAAAACTTTGGTTCCGCAGGTTGTTGAAGAGCTAAAGAAATTAGGAGCAGAAGATATTACGATCGTTGTAGGTGGAGTGATTCCGCAACAGGATTACGAGTTTTTATATGCAAACGGAGCAGATTTCATCTTCGGTCCTGGAACGAATTTACCGAAATGTGCAGTTGATATTTTGAATAGATTTTTAACATAGAATCAAAGTGAATATTTTAATTGAGAGATCTGATGTTACGTGGCTGGTTCAGTCTCATAAAGGGTTTTCTCCATTTAATTATGATATTTGTGTAGACTGGGCGATAGATCTACTGCAAAAAGAAGTTGTGACGGATAACATTCAAATGCTTTCTGCATTTTCTAAGCCCACAGATGCTTGGGAAATTAAACCTTTTGTAAGTAAAGTTTTAAAAGAGTTTGATATTGAAGAATTTGAAGGTGAAAAAGCAATTCAAAGTCAGTCTTATTATTACATACAGAAGATTATTAATGGTGAGAACGATGTGCTTTCTTGCCTCGAAAAATTAGCCAGAATTTGTGTAGAATCGGAGTATGAAAAAAATATTTATCCGTTTTACTTATTGTATTATTCATGGGGTGATTTAGAAGATTTTGAAATGAGTTTTCATTATCAAGATGTCACTTTTAGTAATTTTAATGAAACAGTTTTAAAAGAAACAAAAATTTGGATTGAAAATTTCGAAATGCTAAAATAAATATCAGACTAACCTAATTTAACATTTTATTAGACTTCAAATTGCACAATTTTTGCTATGTAAATTATAAATCAAAAAATAAAATACCATGGCTTATACAGTAATTTCAGTATTTCCAGAAACTGTAAATACAGAGGAAATAAAATCAGAATTAATGAATAACGGATTTCTAGAGTCAGATATCATTGTTTCTAAATCGACATTTGATGAAGAATCGTTAACGAATGAATATGAGGATGATGAAAAAACAAAAAGTTTTTGGAATTATGTTTTTGTAAATGATAACGACATTTTGGCAGCTTACAGTAAGGGAAGTATGGGTAAAATTAACTTGATTGTTTATGCTTCTACCCTTACAGATGCGCAAAATGCAAAAAAAGTATTAGATCAATTTGGAGCGTTAAAAATCTATAACAAACCTTCTTTTGGCCAGAAAGATTCCGAAGCGATAGATTTACCTGAAGATGTTTATAATGGAATTATTGCAAAGGCTAGGCATAATATTTATTTCTTAGATAAAGAAAGAGTGTATTATCCACACAGTAGAGGAATGGGCGACACAATGGATAGCCAGGGATCTAAAGATTAAAACAAAAGCCTCATAAAAATAAAAACGACCATCACACGATGGTCGTTTTGTTATATTTTCCAGGATTTGATTAGCCATCGGTAGATAAGAATGTTGACGAAGAAATAAACCAATATTGGAATGATGATGATCACTGACCAAAGTAGAGGATTGATATACATCGAAAGTAAACCGTTGGAAACCTCTGATTTTGCAATAAAATATTGTCCAGCAGCGATCAGTCCTAAGCTTAAAATCAATACAAACATCAGATTAATACTGAATTTTCTGCTGATATCACTCACCATTTTCTTTGGCGAATATCCCAAACTGTTTTTAATCGAAACTTCTTCCTGCTTTTCTAAAAACTGAATCTTTATAAAGCTTACAATGATATACAAACACAAAGCGAAGATGAAAACTCCCAAAACAGCAATTATTTTTAAAACTAAAAATAATTTTGACTTTATTTTTGCCGAACGAAGACTTTCCTGATTAGATTCGTAGCCGTTTTCTTTCATTTTAGAGACCAAACCTTCATCACCCGAATCTTTTACCTGTACCAAAACTCTGTTGTAAATTTTGGGCTGTGTTGCAAGCTCAGGCTTTTCTGCAATATTCAAAGAATCAAGAAACTTTTTCGGAATCAAAACGGAGTGTATTCTGTCTGAAAGTCCAACCATTTTTCCTTTATACGTCTTATTCTGCTTATTGACAGTGATGTTGATATTCACTTCAATTTTCTTGGCAAAATCTTCAGAGATCTGAGGAAGACCTTGGTTTAAAGCAAATCCATAATTGTAAAGATTCAGATATTCTCTTGAAATAATAATTGGAATTTCATCACCTTTTACCTGAAACTCTTCATCTGTCAAATCAGAATCAATTGCTTTTAAATCTAAACCTTCAAAATACAGATCAGTATAAAAAGGAATAAAATCTCCACCATTTGCTGAAGCTTTAAATTCATTTGCCGAAAAAGGATAAATGGCTTTTACTTCGCTCCAGGTTTTAATTTTTGAAATATCATTTTCATTAAAACCAAGAAGTTCTTTTCTGCCGATGTTATCCGGAGTAATTTTTTTACTGAAAGTCAGCCAATAATTGCTGTCACTGCTTTTACTTCCAAAAAGGCGGTTAGCGTTTTCGTAGAGTTGCAGGCAAGACAAGACCAAAATAAAGGCAATGAATAACCCTGCATATAAAATAATTGAATTGAAAATTTTCTTCATAAGATTTTATAAATGAAGAATTTGATAATTGTGCTCAAATGGAAACTCATTCAGTTCAAAAAAGATGACCGAACTTCCGCTTTCTTCTGAAACCTCGTTAATTAATGAAAAGGCAATTTTTTTATTATTCAAATCCAAATGACTGAAACATTCATCATAAATAATAAAATCTGTTGGATTAATCAGGCTTCTCACAATGGCACTTCTTTGGCGTTCTCCATAAGAACAGTTTTCAGCTTTTTTATTCAGAAGGTTTTCTATTCCCAGTCTTTTAGCATATTCCTCCATTTTTGGAATGAACTGTTTTCTGTCTTTATTAAAAACACGAAGCAGAATATTCTCAGAAATGGTAAGATCTTTGATCAATCTTACATCCTGAAACAACAGGCTAACTCCATCTTTTCTGTTTTTTACGATTTCTTCTAGATGAAGATTTTTTACCACTTGTTGGTCATATTTTATACTCCCTTCATATTGGAAATGAGTACCCAACATGGCTGTTGCCAAAGTAGATTTTCCACTCCCGGAAGGCGCGACAATCAGAAACTTGTTTCCTTTTTGGAAAGAAATATGTTTATTCCAAATTTCAGATTGTTCGATATTTCTGGGAGTGAAATATTTAGGGAAAATGTTTTCTAATACTAAATTAGTCATTCATTATAAAATAATACAGTGCATTTTCATCTTTCTTGTCTAGAGTGATGAGCGATTTAGAAACTAAATTTCCGGCATTCTCTTTAGACTCGTTTGAGATCTCAATTACTTTTGCAGGTACAGTTTCTCTTCTGTTATAATCGCTTCCATCAGACCAAGAATAAGCTGTTATACCAGTTTTTTTGCTCAGTTTAGAATTTTTTGCCGGCTTTTTTGCCTGAAACTGTGCATTCACACTTAGGTCGTCAGAGAAAATTACCTGATTATCTACAATTGTGTATTTTTTACTTTCACCTAAAGGACCTTGAAGTAATGAGGTAAGAACATCTTTTTTCTTAGGATTAAATCCTAAAACCATTACCCTTTTATTGCTATAATATTCCAAAGAATCTGCAGGATTTTCTTTCATATCCATATAAGCATAATCTCCGGTAAAAGTAGTGGTGATATCTTCTAAAGTTTTGTTGGTAGACGCTAAATAATGATTTACAGTAGCTTCAAAACCAGCTTCTTTGATCAAATATCTCATGAAATCTAAACTAAAATAACCGATAGAAAAAGACTTTGCATTGTCGAGTTCTACATTTTTTACAAGGTCATAGTTGATGTTGTTTTTGCTATAATATTTCTCAACAATTTTTTTCATATCGCTGTTGAAAAATGTTTTGGTATCCATTTCCACTTTTCCTTTTTCGAAGCTGAAATCAAAACCAATTCCTGAATCTTTAATCAGTTTATTAACAGCAAGAGTTTCTATATAGCCTTTAGAAACGTAGCTTGCAACGGCTCCAAGATTCATCCATCCGCTTACGTCTTTTCCGCTTACCAAAGATTCGTTTACCTGATCGATAATCACTTTGTTTGAAGTTCCTTTTCTTGCCCAAAAATCAGTAAAGTATTTTTCGCTAAGTTTTGCAACGCCATCCATAGAATCATATCTTGAATATGAACTGAAAGATTTCTCGCTCGACATGATTGCCATGTCACCTTTGATGCTTCCTGTAATCTTTCCATCTTCAAAAATAAAATCCTTTTTATCGATTGTTATTTTAGTTTTGGTAAGATCAGACATGCTTTTCTGAAATTTCGCCTTGTCGTTAATCCAGAAAAATGCTTTCACATCAGGATCTGAATTCGATTTTCCAGGCTCCACCATAATGTAAAGAGGTTTGCTGATATCGATACCAGACTCTTTCGGTTTGCTGATCAATTGTAGAAGAATTCTTCCCTCATCATTGATGTTTTTCTTTTCTTTCAGGATTTTTTCAACCGGAATTTTATCAGAAATGGAGTTTAAATTCACTCTAGATAATCCTAAAGTAGTATCTGTGGTATATTTTAAAATGTCGTCATTCTTGTTAGAATTACAAGAAAATAGAATCACAAATGCAAATGCGCACAGGAGGGATTTCATTAATGTGTTTTTCATATATTTTTTGGTTAAGAAAACAAATATAACATTTTAACGGTATATGGAAGTCAATAATAAGTGATAAAAATAATTGAATTTTAATTTTGTGTTTCAAAAATTTGTATATCTTTGCATCTGAAAATCAAGTTTAACCATTAAAAAAACAACGAAGCAATGTTCAGATTCAATCAGCTTTCAACAGTAGGATTGCCTTTTGCAAAGGCGAGGCTTCGTGGTATGGTACATTCATAGAATAACAGTATATTGAAATATCAAAACCCGAAGTCGTAAGATTTTCGGGTTTTTTATTGCGCAATATTTCAAACTCAAAACAAGTTTCCCCGAAATCAAAATTTTTATCAGGAGCTATTTCCCGCTGTCCACTGTATCTTTTTTTGCCATCGCTTTTTTCAAGCCACCGCAAAAAAAGGATGCCGTTACCATCGGGGCTAATAAAACTTCCTGTCAATCACAACCTAACGGGTTTCAAAAACCCGTTAGGTTTAAATAAATCAACTAAAATTATAGTTGATAAAATATTTGACGCAAAAATGTCTGACATCTTGCGTCTAATATCTAACATCTTATTAAAAAACAATGGGAAATTTAAAACTTAAAGGAAAAGATATATTAAAATTAGGCTATCCAAACAATCAGAGCGTGAACATCGCTTTGGAAGTCATGAAGAGAAATTTTGCAACCAAAAATATTCATTATGTGAAATCTCTTTTAAAGGAAATTCAACAGAATCCGGAACAATTTGAAAAAGATTTAAGCTTCGGACAGATTGCAGAAGCCTTGCTTTCATCCAAGAAAACCGAAAAAAGAATGCTCAATACAAACCGAGCAACTTTCAATATTTTCGGAAACAATATTTCGGATGAAGCAAAAAACCAGTTGTATACCGCATTGAAATTGCCAATTGCCACGCAAGGTGCTTTAATGCCCGATGCACACACTGGTTATGGGCTTCCAATCGGTGGAGTTTTGGCAGTTGAAAATGCCGTGATTCCTTACGGAGTAGGGATGGATATTGGCTGTAGAATGTCGCTCAGTATTTTGGATACCCCTATCTCATATCTTGACGGAGCAAGAGATAAATATGAAAAAGCTCTTGCTGAACATACCAAATTCGGAATGTATGAAACGCATAAATCTCACGTTGACCACGAAATTTTCGACAGAGATACATTCGATTTAATTCCGATTTTGAGAAGACTAAAAGGAAAAGCCATCAAACAAATGGGAAGTTCCGGAGGCGGAAATCACTTTGTAGAATTCGGGGAAGTTGAAATAACAGAAGAAGACAAACAAATCGGGCTTCCAAAAGGAAAATATCTCGGAATTCTTTCACACAGCGGTTCGCGTGGTTTGGGAGCAGAAATCGCTCAATATTATTCGAGAGTGGCGACTGAGCAATGTCCGTTGCCAAAAGAAGCGCAAAACTTCGCTTGGTTGGATTTGAACACGCATCTCGGTTTAGAATATTGGACGGCGATGAATTTGGCGGGAGATTATGCTTCGGCCTGTCACGACGACATTCACCGAAGATTGGTAAAAGCAGTCGGCGGAAGAGTAAAGGCGAGAATCGAAAACCATCACAACTTTGCGTGGAAGGAAATTCACAACGGAAAAGAAGTGATTGTTCACAGAAAAGGTGCAACTCCGGCGAACGAAAATGAATTGGGAATGATTCCAGGTTCGATGACAGCAAAAGGTTTTATCGTTCGTGGAAAAGGAAATCCAGATTCTTTGAATTCAGCTTCACACGGAGCAGGAAGAGCTCATTCGAGAGGAGAGTGTAGAAATCTTTTCACTCAAAATGACATTAAAAAAGAATTAAAACTTAAAAATGTCACTTTGATGGGCGGAAATACCGAAGAAGCACCAATGGCGTACAAAGACATCAATGAAGTGATGAATGCACAAAGTGAATTGGTTGATATTCTGGGAACTTTTCAACCTCGAATTGTGAGAATGGATAAGTAAAATGGTTGTTAGTTTTTAGTTGATGGTTGTTAGAATTTTTAACGCCATCAACTATTAACCATCAACCGACAACAAACAAAAAAATAATGGACAAATTAATACAAATAACCTCAGGAAGAGGACCTTTAGAATGTCAATGGGTAGTTGCCAAAGTTCTGAAGGTTTTCCTTGAGGAAGCAAAACATAATAAAATAGACTACGAAATCATTCATCGTGAAAATGGTGATGAAAATCTGACATTGAAATCGGTAACGCTACTTTTAAAATCAAAAAATGTAAATGAATTTTTAAAAACTTGGCTAGGAAGTATTTGCTGGATTGGGAAAAGTACCTTCCGAAAACTGCATAAAAGAAGCAACTGGTTTATCGGGATTTTTGAACTGGAAGGTTTGGAGAAAATTAATTTCAACGAAAAGGATATTCAGTTTCAAACGACGAGAAGCCAGGGAAGTGGCGGGCAAAACGTGAATAAAGTAAACACGGCTGTTCGTGCAACTCACCTTCCGACTGGGCAAAGTGTTTTTGTGCAGGATACGCGTTCGCAGTTGGAGAATAAAAAACTTTCGATTGAAAGATTGAAAGCAAAAGTTTTGGAACAGAATATCATTCAGCTTCAAAAAAGAATGCAGGAAACTTGGAATAATCATTTGCAGGTGCAAAGAGGAAACCCAATCCGAACATTTTCTGGAAGCGATTTTAAAAAGAATTATCATGAGAAATCTTTTAAAAAAGAAAGAAATCAACTGAAAAATGAATTAAAAAACTACAGAAATGACTTTAACTAAAAGTAAATATTATTTTGAAGCTTTGGATAATTATCCTTACAGCTTGCCCGATTGTTTGGAAGCATTGAATTATGCACTGTCTTACGATCCTGAAGATGCAGATTCTCTTTGTCTGATGGGAAGGATTTACAGCGAAATGCTCATAGATTACGAAAAAGCAAAGCTCTATTTTGAAGAGGCGATGCAATGTGATGTTACGAATCTTAATACACCAAAATATTACATTAAATGTCTTTTGGATAATGAAGATTTACAGGAAGCCGAAAAGCTGATTAACTATTCTTTAAAAATAAAAGGAATTGATAAATCGACTTTGTGGTTTTACAGATCTCTGCTTTCTGAGAAAAGAGGAAGCTTTCCCAATGCTTTAAAATTTTTAACTGAAGCAGAAAAGTATTGCTTTACATCGCATAGTTTAGATGTTGTAAAAGACCGCAAGAAATTTATAAAATCTAAAATGTCCAAGAAAAAATCTAAAAACAAGAAGGAGACGAAATAAGTCTCCTTTTTTTGTAAATTTAATTTATGAAACACTATTTATTTTTTATTCTATTGCTATTGATTTCCTGCAAAAAGAACGATGTGAAGAAAGCAATAATTCCGAAAGATGATTTGCTAAACTTGCGATACGAAGTTTTAAATCAGTTGATTAAAAACGATAGTGAGACGTTAGAGTTTAATCATTTTATTTATAATTCTACCTTGAGTCCAGTCAATATAGATGTAGAAGACAATGAAATACGGCCTCTTGGTATTGATTTGAAATACGATTCAATTTTTTTACAGAAAGACTCTGTTTATTATAAAAATCAAGAAAGAGCTGTTTTAAATTTTAAATTCGATAAAAGTAGAATTAAGATTAACTTAAAATATATAACAGGTCAAGAACTTCAAAAACTCCAGGAAATTAAGAAAAGTAATTTTTGGATTGAATTTGATAAAAAATATGGTGACAACTGTATTTGTCGTTTTTCTGTACCATTTTTTAATAAAGAAAAAACTATATGTATCGTTCAAAATTCAATGTCTTGTGGACCTTTGGATGGAGGAGGAAAGACTATTATTTACAAAAAAAAGAATGGGAAATGGGTAGTTTTAAAAACATTTGACCAATGGGTAAGTTAATATTATGAAAATAAGGTTTACACGCAAAAAACTTCATCTAAAAGAAACATTTTCCATTGCTTACGGAAACTACAATCATCGTGATGCATTGTTAATAGAGTTCTCCCATCAAAATTGTAAAGGTTATGGCGAATGTGTGGCGATCGATTATTATCAGATCGATCTTCATGATTTTGTTTTAAAATTAAAAAAAGTTCAGCATCAAATTGAAGTTCAGAAAATCATTCATCCTAAAGAATTTTTTAAGTTTTTATTGAGTTTAAACCTTCATTCGTTTTTATTATCTGCTTTAGATTGTGCGTATTGGGATCTGTTTGGAAAACTTGAAAACAAAAGTTTTTTAGAATTAAATCAACTTCCAACGGATAATTTAGTTGAAAGTTCAATCACGATTTCAATTGGAGATATTGAGAATCAAATCGATAAAATTCAGAAAAGCGAATGGACTCGATTTAAAGTAAAATGCAAAGGTTTAAATAAAAACAATATTGAAAAATTATTACAATTAGATAAAAGTAGTGCTTTAGATTCTAACGCAAGTTTTACCGATGAAGATTGTATTTGGCTTCAGGAAAATGCTGAGGTTCAAAGATTTTCATATTTGGAGCAACCTCGACCGATTGACCATTATAAAATATTAAAAAAAGAAAGTTTTGCTAATTGGATGGCAGATGAAGATTGCCAAAATATTGATTCGCTTGACGAACTGATTCCATATTATAAAAGCATCAATATTAAATTGATGAAATGTGGAGGATTGACTCCCGCTTTAGAAATGATAAAAAAAGCAAGAGAATTGAACTATAAAATTATGATCGGCTGCATGACAGAATCCACAGTCGGAATTTCCGCAGGATGTCTTTTAACGGGACTCGCAGATTTTGTAGATCTAGACGGAGCAAATCTTATTTCAAATGATTATGCCACAGGAAATTTTGTAGAAAATGGCAAAATTATTCTATCAGGAAAACCAGGTTTGGGAATTAGTTTAAAGTGAATTGTGAATGGTCAATTCGCTTTGTTTTTCAATTAAAGTAAAAGAAAACAAAAATAGACTTTCAAAAGAAAGCCTATTTTTTATTTACAGAGATCAAATAATCATAGACCATTTGATGTTGTTCATCATTCAATTTCGCTTTTGGAGCCATTCTGCTTAAGGTTTTTATCCATCCCTGATCATCATGTTTTGCAGGATCAGGTAATTTGTGACATCTGTTGCATGAGTTTTCAAAAACCGTTTTTCCCTGTGCCAAATGTTCAGCTGAGGTAAATTTAGGGCCGCTTACTGCTGTACTTTTTGGCCCGCATGAAACCATAAAAAGAGATCCTAAGATCATACTTAAAACTAATTTTTTCATGATGATATATTTTGTTGGTTGAGTCTTTTATTTCTTCACAGACACTAAATAATCATATACCCACTGATGTTGTTCGTCAGTTAGTTTTGCTTTTGGCGCCATGGCGTTCATAATTCCTACCCATTGTACAGAAGTAAATTGTGTAGGTTCATATAATTTATGACATCTATTGCAAGCGGTTTCGAAAATAGTTTTTCCCTGAGCGATCTGTTCTGCGGTACTTGTTGCTGATCTTGGAGCTTCGGCTACCGATGTTGCTTTCGGAGTACAAGATGCTAATAAAATAAGGGCAAATGTTGCTGCTGCAAATAGACTTTTCATATTGTTTTTTAATTGTTTAAAACAAAAATAACGAATTTTGCAGGTGGTTGGTGTTTAGATCTATAATTTAGAAGCATTAAAATTAATGTGCTTTTTCTCGGATTTTGCAGCTTATTTTTATATTTTTGAATGAATGAAAATTTCTACAGAAGACTTTATAGGGGGCATTAAATCAGGCAATAAACGTTTGATCGCAAAAGCGATTACTTTAGTTGAGAGTACAAAACCTGAACATCGAAGCCAGGCAGAAGAACTCTTAAAAAAAATTCTTCCATTAACGGGAAATTCAATTAGAGTGGGGATCACAGGAGTTCCCGGTGCCGGAAAATCTACTTTCATAGAAAACTTCGGAAGATTAGCGATTTCAAATAATAAAAAAGTTGCGGTTTTAGCCATCGATCCGAGTTCTGCGATTAATAAAGGCAGTATTTTGGGTGATAAAACCCGAATGGAAGAGTTGGCAAAAGAAGAAAATGCATTTATTCGTCCTTCGCCAAGTTCAGGTTTTTTGGGAGGAGTTGCCAATACGACTTTTGAAACGATGATGATTTGCGAAGCTGCAGGCTATGATTATATTTTAATCGAAACCGTTGGAGTGGGGCAGTCTGAAGTTTTGGTCTCAGATATTACCGACGTTTTTTTGTTTCTGAAAATTATTGGCGGTGGAGATGAGCTTCAGGGAATAAAGCGTGGAATCATGGAAATGGTGGATATTATTTTCATTAATAAAGTAGAAGAAAGCAATCTGCAAAAAGCTAAAAATACCAGGCTTGAACTGAAACGGGCATTAGATTTTATCCCAGCTAAAGAAAAAGACTGGAAAGTTCCTGTTTTGCTGGGGTCTGCATTGCATAACGAAGGGTTGAAAGAGGTTTATCAAAATATTGATGATTTTATTTCATTAAAAAAGAATACCAATCGCTTTGATGAAGTACGAACACAACAATCTGAAAAACGCTTTGAATATTGGGTTCAGGAATATATTTTAAGTATGATGAAAAAAGATAATTCGGTGGAGGAAGCTTATATTCAGCATAAAAAAAATGCTTCAGACCAGATTTCTAATCCAAGTACTGAAGCAAAATTATTTGTAGAAAAATTTTTAAGAGATTCAAGACCCGAGATTTGAGTTGCGAGTTTCAAGATCCGAGTTTTTGCAATTCGGAAAATATTTAATAATATTTTTTTGTATTTGAACCTCGTATCACGAAACCCGAACCACGATTAAAGCTTCTCTTTTTCTTTCGTTTCTTCGTTTTTAGAAATATATCCATCGTAAGAAATAGGCTGTCTGTCGTTACTTCTTATGGATGTTGATGCTCTTCCGTTTTTATAAATTTCAATATTGATATCAGAAATATTTTTCACATCATTGGGTTTGATTTTGTATACCCAATTTCCTTTTTTACTTTGGGTTTTCGTTACTGCGTAATCTTTTGAAGTAAATCTGTAGCTGTTATCTGAAGAACCGTAAGTTGATGTAAAAGCTCTTCCAAAATAAGGTAGGTTAACTTCCATTACTCCTTTTTTTATTTCGATGCCATAACCTTGTCCTGAAATCTGAAATGTGCGAAGTTGAGCTGCATTTGGCATTGAGTTGACCACATTAATAACATCAAAACTCATAGGATTTGCTTTTTCAGCATAAAAAGTAAACTCATCAGAACTAACCAGATTGTTTACTATTTGTGGATCAACTTTTTGCGATGTACAATTCTGAAAAAGAAATATGAATGCAAAAACAGAGATTATTTTTATATAATTTTTCATAAGATTAAATTTAGTAAATTTATACATCAAAATGTATGCAAAAACGAATTTCAGAATATTTTTTGGAATAGAAATTGTTAAGGTTCATTTATAATAAGCATAATTATGAAAATTACTCATTTATTAGGTATTGGAGCAGCGGCTTTTGTAGTTGCAGCATGTACAACAAACCCGATGACGGGAAGGAAATCTTTACAAATAGGGACTTTAAATTCTGAAATAACATCTACTGCTGTACAACAATATCAGCAGACCTTAAAAGAGTCAAAAGTTGTGACTGGAGCTCAGGCTCAAATGGTAAAAAAAGTTGGAAATAATATAAAGTTAGCCGCAGAGAGATATTACGCAAGTATTGGCAGAGCTGCAGATTTGTCAGGTTATCAATGGGAGTTTAATCTTCTTCAGGATAAACAGGTGAACGCTTGGTGTATGCCGGGTGGAAAAGTTGCGGTTTACACTGGGATTCTTCCCATAACAAAAGATGAGACTGGTCTTGCTGTGGTAATGGGACACGAGGTTTCTCATGCTTTGGCAGGTCACGGTAACGAAAGAATTTCACAGGCAATGGTTGCTCAATATGGAGGAGCTCTTTTAGGAGGAGCTATCAGTAATCAACAAATTGCTAATGTTGTAGCGGAAGCTTATCCTGCAGTTTCTCAGGTTGCTTTGCTTAAATATGGAAGAACTCAGGAGTCTGAGGCAGATGAAATGGGATTAAATTTAATGGCGATTGCAGGATATGATCCACGTCAGGCAATTCCGTTTTGGCAGAGAATGGAAGCCTCATCTTCAGGAGCGAGACAGCCAGAGTTTTTATCTACTCACCCTAGTCCTGCAACAAGAGTTGCAGATATTCAAAAAGATTTGCCTAAAGCTTTAGAGTATTATAAAACTGCTGGAGGAAAAATTTAATGTAAATTTTAGTTTTCAATTCAATTATTTGGGAACTAAATTTTTTTCAAATTTTACTTATATTTAAAAGTTACTATTCACCATCAAAAAACACTATTATGAAAAGTATTTCGATTATAGGGATGATACTTCTTGCAGTATCTGCCTTACTTTTTTATCTGACAACAGATTTTACGGTTGAGAAAATTACACTCTCACATGTAATGGGAGTAATGGCGGGAATTGGTATAGGTTTGATATTTGGCGGAATGATAGGATATGTAAGTAAAGGTAGTGCCATAAAAGCTGAAGCCAAAAGAAAGGAGTTTAAACAACTTCAAAAAGAAAAAGAAGAATTGGAGAAGCAAGCTCTTGAAATTGAAAAACGTCAGGCTGAGCTTGAAAGAGAAAGTATAAATAAAAATCCTCAAATTTAAATTTGAGGATTTTTTTATGATTAAATATTTCTAATTAGAATTTATACCCTAAACCTAACAAAAATAAGCTTGATCTGTTGTCGTAATTGATTTCCTGACTTGACCCCGCAACGTTGTTGATGAATTTTCTCTGATCTTTAGAAAAAGCACCTTCATATCTTGCTGTAAGAATTAGTTTCTTAATCTCACTTTGTACACCCAATTGGTAACCTACAGTAAATTCTTTTGCATCAACTTTCTGTACGAAGTTGTCAAAATTATCACTTTTAGCTAAGTTGAAACTTCCAACTGGTCCTGCATAAGCACTTAATAAATTCCCTAACACATTTACCCCTACCAAAACAGGAATATCTACCCTGCTATTTTTAGCTTTAATGGTAGTTTGCGCTGCATTTACATCATTTTGTACAGTAACTTCATTGCTAAAATTGGTATAATAAATTTCCGGCATTAGATATAATGCAGTTGGTAAATCGATTTTTAAAGATAAACCAACATTAAATCCGGTAATATTTTTTCCTTTTTGCTCTACTGCATTGGTTGCCGCAGATTTTAAATTCTTCCACGAAGCTGAACTTGTAGGAATTACTGCATTGGCTTTTGCCGCCAAAGAAATCTGTGCTGATGCAAAAACTGAAAAGCCTATCAATGCTGCACTAATTAATTTTTTCATTATCGTCTATTTTTGTAATCGTATTTTCAATAGTCTTATTATTCTCCAATAGATATTCTCTCAATTCCTTAAATAATTCTGATGAATAAACGAAATCGATTAGATTTTTATTGCCTGCAGTAATCAGAACGTCTTTATTACCTTCCCATTCTTTTATGCCCAATCTCAGATATACAATTTTCTCGCCAATTGTCATCACCGAGTTCATATCATGGGTATTAATAATGGTTGTAGTATTGTATTCTTTGGTGATTTCAAGCAATAAATCATCAATTACATTAGAAGTATAAGGGTCTAATCCTGAGTTTGGCTCATCACAGAACAAATATTTTGGGTGGTTTACAATCGCTCTTGCTATCGCCACACGTTTTTGCATCCCTCCGGAAATTTCTGATGGAAACTTTCTGTTGGCTTTATCTAAATGTACTCTTCCGATTACCTCAAAAACTCTTCTTTTTTTTTCTCTGAAAGTTAAATTGGTAAACATATCAAGAGGAAACATGATGTTTTCTTCAACAGTTAATGAATCAAACAATGCACTTCCCTGAAATAAGGTTCCGATTTCAGATCGTAGATGTTGTTTTTCTTCGCGGTTCATTACGTTAATGTCTCTTCCATCAAACAAGATTTCTCCCGATGAAGGTTGATACACGTTTAATAAACTTTTAAGGAAAACTGTTTTTCCTGATCCACTTTGCCCGATGATCAGGTTTGTTTTTCCTTTTTCAAAGTTGGTTGAAATTCCTTTAAGCACTTCAACATCACCAAAACTCTTTTTAAGATTTTTTACCTCAATCATCAGCTTAATATTAATTGCGTTAAAATTAATTCGGAAATAATGATAAATACCATCGTCCAAACCACGGCTTGTGTACTTGCTCTACCTACTTCCAATGAGCCACCTTTTACAAAATATCCAAAATAAGAAGGAACGGTAGCAATTACAAATGCAAAAACAATTGTTTTGGCAAATGCATAGAAGATAAATAAATTAGGCATATACATTTGAATACCTGTGATGTAATCTGCCGTCGTCCAGTTACCAGTAAGTATTCCGGCAATATAACCGCCGCCAATACCAAAAACGATACTGATTGCAATCAAAAGAGGGTTGAAAATAAGACAGGCAATGATTTTAGGTAAAATTAAAAAATTGGGAGAGTTTACTCCCATAATATCTAAGGCATCAATCTGTTCTGAAACACGCATTGTCCCAATCGTAGATGCAATGTATGAACCTACTTTGCCAGCTAAAATTAAACTGATAATAGTAGGAGCGAATTCTAATACTAAAACTGCTTTGGTCGCATAACCAACAAATGCAGGAGGAATTGGGAACGATGATGCATCAAAATTGTTAAACATCTGAATGGCAACTACTGCTCCTACGAAGATAGACGTGAAAATAACCAACCCAAATGAGTTGACACCCAAGTCATTGATTTCTCGCATAAATAGCTTCCAAAAAACTCTCATTTTCTGAGGCTTTTGAAGAGATTTACCGATAAGAATCATGTATTCTCCGACGGCTGTAAAAAACTTTTTTAACATTCTGCTAAATTAGGCTATTTTTATTTAATTTGTTTAAGACTAAGGTTACGACTAAGTCTGAGTTTGATGCTAAAATTTTAAATTATTTTAACGTTACCTCGTCTTATTTTGCATTTTTATCTCCGGTTATTACTAGTAAAATGGTCTTTAAAATAATAACGATATCTAAAGTGAAACTCCAGTTTCTGATGTAGAATGCGTCGGCAAGAATTCTCTTGTTCATTTCTATTTCCACATCTCCCGCATCACCTCTTAAGCCATTTACCTGAGCTAAACCAGTAATTCCTGGGTTGGCTAAACTTCTTAAGCTGTATCTTCCTATTTTTGGTTTGTAATAATCATCAACAGCCAACATGTGTGGTCTTGGGCCTACAATAGACATTTCACCTTTCAAAACATTAATAAATTGTGGCATCTCATCAAGGCTCGTTTTCCTTAAAAACTTTCCTATTTTGGTAATTCTTGAATCGTTGGCACTTGTTGTTTTAGATGCAGAATCTTCATTAACTATCATTGTTCTGAATTTAAAACAATTAAAAACCTCCTCATGGAAACCATATCTTTTCTGAACGAAAAATACAGGACCTTTAGAACTTCTTTTAATTAAAATTGCAATAATGGGAAACAACCACGAACAAATGAATAGCAAAACAAAGACCGAAAAGATAATGTCAAAAATTCTCTTAAGTAAAAAATTAGAGTAATAATCTAAAGGATATTTTGCCTGCGTTAAGATTGGTTGGGTTTGAATATATCCTAAATCATAAAAGAAAAAATTGTTTTTCGCAATATTAGGAATCAACGAAATATGTACTTTGTTGGCTTCTGCCAATCTGAAAATTTTATCCTCTGTTTCATTGCTAAACGAGTTTTCCGTATGAATAAATAACGTATGGATTCCATTTTTTTTCCAAAACTCTACAAGATTTTCAATATTTATTTCAGTTGAGCTGTAATTAAATATTTTATACCCAAAATCTTTTCTGTCTTCAATTATTCTTTTTAAAACCTCTGTTGATTTATTTTCACTCAGAAACATCACATTCCTATGGTTGACTCCCATGGTTCTGATGTATCTTATCAAAAAATAGACAGCAGATTTTAAAGTAAATATAAAAACAAAAAGATAAAGCGAAAGCCAGGTTAGTTCTGAACCAAAAAACTGATTGTTGCTCACTTTTCTTATCAATATCAAACCGATGATAAATAAAAGAAAATGAATAATAATACGCTCTACAAAAAGAATATAAGTGAGGTTTCTGGATATATTATAAATCCTAGTTCTTCCACTTAATAAAATCCAGAATAAGATAACAAGAAGTAAAGGAAACGATGTTTCGTACCATAGTTCCCGATTGTGTACCAAATCTGGAGTTGTGTTTAAAAAATAAAATACAAAAACAGTCGCAAGAACAAAAAGGTCGAGCAATATGATAATTGATTTTAGATAACGGGAATATCGTATTCTTTGCATCTTCTAACGAAAGGCAGAGGCTAATATAAACAATTTACGGAATATTCAGGTATTTATGTGTTTGCACCGATGCTTGCCAACGTGGGTTTGCAAGGATGAAATCGGTCATCTTTGGATACATCTCGTCTCGCTTGCTCCATTCGCTCTGAAGATATAATCTGCAGTTTTCGGAAACTTTGCTCGCTTGTTCTTCAGCGAATTTAAAATCATTATTGTTAAAAATAATCATTTTAAGCTCGTGAGCTTTCGCGTAAATTTCTTCTTTTGGAAGCCCCGTTTTCTTTGGTGAAAGAGTAATCCAATCGATTTGTCCGCTCAAAGGATAAGCTCCCGAAGTTTCGATATGAACGGTACATCCTAATTCCTTTAATTTAGAAGTCAAAATATCTAAATTCCACATCAATGGTTCGCCGCCAGTCAAAACAATCGTTTTACAATGTCTTGCGGCAGTTTCTGCAATTTCTTCAGCATTCATCAGGGGATGCAGCGTTGGGTCCCAGCTTTCTTTTACATCACACCAGTGGCAGCCAACGTCACAACCTCCCAGTCTGATAAAGTAAGCCGCTTTTCCTGTATGAGCACCTTCTCCCTGAATAGTATAAAAATGCTCCATCACTGGGAGCATTTTACCTTCTTTTAATAATATATCTTCTTCTTTATTCATTTTAGCTTGTCAAACGTTCAAGGTTTTTAAAACCTTGAACGTTTAATTAAAAATTAATCGTTGTAAACCGAAGTTTTGTAGGCAATGATGGTGTTTTTCATCAACATTGCTCTTGTCATAGGACCTACTCCTCCGGGAACAGGGGTAATCCAGCTTGCTTTCTCTGCACAACTGTCAAAATCTACGTCACCTGCCAAATAATATCCTTTTGGAGAATCGTTATCAACTCTAGTAATTCCTACGTCAACAATTACCGCTCCGTCTTTAATCATTTCACCTTTCAAAAAGTGAGGGTCGCCTAAAGCTGTAATTACGATATCTGCTTTTTTAGTATATTCTTCGATATCTTTGGTGTAAGAGTGCGTCAATGTAACGGTAGAGTTTCCAGGGAAATCTTTTCTTCCCATCAAAATACTCATAGGTCTTCCTACAATCTTACTTCTTCCGATAATAACACAGTCTTTACCTTTTGTTTCGATATTATATCTTTCCAATAAAGTTAAAATTCCGAAAGGTGTTGCAGGCAGGAAAGTGTCCATTTCCAAAGCCATTTTTCCGAAATTTGTAGGGTGGAAGCCATCAACATCTTTTCTTGGATCGATTGCGTTGATGATTTTTTCCTGATCGATTTGGTCTGGTAAAGGCAACTGAACGATAAATCCGTCAACTGCTTTAGATTTATTTAACTCATCGATTTTTTCCAACAATTCAGATTCAGAAACCGTACTTGGAAATTTCACTAAACTCGACTGAAAACCAACTTCTTCACAATCTTTTACTTTAGCGTTTACATAAGCTTTACTTGCACCATTGTTCCCAACAAGAATGGCTACCAAATGAGGAGCTCTTCTTTTGCTTGCAATGATTTTATCAACTTCAACCTTGATTTCTGCTTTTATTTCTTTGGATACTTTTAGTCCGTCAAGAATTTCTGCCATTTTTACTTTTATTACTTTTTATTAGATTTTTTATGGATATTTTTCCGGATTCTGATGGGTGCAGAAAACGGAAAGGATATAAATCATTTTTTCATCTTCATTTATTTCATAGAAAATGATGTAAGGAAATTTCTTTACAAGAAGCGCTCTCACAGATTTAAACCTTTTTTGAAAATATGGATTGCCTATAATTCTGCTTATTGAAAGATCCAGTTGTTTATTGAAATTCTTCAGAACTTTCAATGAAATTTTAGCATAATAATCTGTCGCCTCTTCAATATTTTCTTCAGCAATTGGTAAAAATTTAAAATTAAAGTCCATATTTGGCTCTAATTCTTTTTAACGATTCTTTACCATCTACTGCTGTAGATTTGTCTTGTTTTAAAGCTTCATCAATAACTCTTTTCATTTCATCCGTCAATTCAAAATCATCTTCGTTTTTTTCAAAACTGATTTTCATTTTTTTTAAAAAAGTTTCCACAAAGGTTTCTTCTTCCTTATTGCTTAGGTTAATGATAATCTGTGTCATATCTTTATTTTTGATTAAAATTAATGAAAATTTTCAACAATTATTTGTTTCCTTTATAATAATTAATCAACCCATTCGTAGAACTGTCATGAGAGTTAATTGTCTCATTACTTTCAAGTTCCGGTAAAATTTTATTTGCTAAAACTTTCCCTAATTCCACCCCAAACTGGTCAAAACTAAAAATATTCCAAATGACACCTTGAACGAAAATCTTATGCTCATACAAAGCAATTAACTGTCCCAATGAAAAAGGAGTTAATTCTTTGATTAATAATGAGTTAGTGGGTGTGTTTCCGTGGAAGACTTTATAGTTTAACAAGAAATCTATTTCTTCTTCAGCTTTTCCTGAAGCTTGTAATTCTTCTTCCACTTCTTCTTCGTTTTTACCAAAAGCTAAAGCTTCAGTTTGAGCGAAAAAGTTGGCCAATAATTTATCTTGATGGTCAGAAACTTTGTTCGGGCTTTTTGCATACGCAATAAAATCTGCCGGAATCAATTCTGTTCCTTGGTGAATCAATTGATAAAAAGCGTGTTGTCCGTTTGTTCCCGGTTCACCCCAAATAATTGGACCTGTTTCATATTCTACGAACTCTCCGTTTCTGTCGACACATTTTCCGTTGCTTTCCATATCTCCTTGTTGAAGATAGGCTGCAAATCTGTCTAAATACTGAGAGTAGGGTAAAACAGCATGACTTGTTGCAGCATAAAAATTACGGTACCAGATTCCTAAAAGTCCCATCAAAACAGGAACGTTTTCAGAGAAATCTGCTGTTTGGAAATGTTGGTCTGTATTTTCAGCTCCTTTTAATAATTGTTCAAAATTTTCATATCCAACTGAAAGAACAATGCTTAAACCAATTGCGCTCCACAATGAATATCTTCCACCAACCCAATCCCAGAATTCGAAGATGTTGTCTTCCGCAATCCCAAAGTCTTTAACTGACTGAACATTAGTAGATAAAGCTACAAAATGTTTTGCGACATCTTCCTGTTTTCCTGCTTTTAAAAACCAGTCTTTTGCTGAGTTTGCATTCGTCATTGTCTCCTGAGTCGTAAACGTTTTGGAAGCAATGATGAACAAAGTGGTTTCAGGATTTAAATTTTTCACCACTTCAGCGATATGATTTCCGTCTACGTTTGAAACGAAATGAACATTTAATCTTGTTTTAAAATGTTTTAAAGCTGAAACGACCATTACAGGTCCCAAATCTGAACCTCCAATTCCAATGTTGACAACATCCGTAATTTCTTTTCCGCTAAAACCTTTGTGATCTCCTGAAATAATTTTTTCAGAGAAAGATTTCATGTGATTTAAAACTCTTTTGATTTGAGGCTTAATGTTTTCACCATCAACCAAAATTTCTTTATCAGAAAAATCCCTCAAAGCGGTATGCAAAACTGCCCTTCCTTCTGTCTCGTTGATTTTATCACCCGAAAACATTTTAGAAATAGCATCCTTCAACTGACATTCTTCTGCAAGATTCAAAAGAAGCTCTTTTGTTCTTGAATCGATTAAATTTTTAGAATAATCGAATAAAAAATTGTCTTTTTTGATAGAAAACTCCTCAAAACGGTTTGGATTATATTGAAAAAGAGTTCTTAGCTCAAAATCATTATTTCCAAAGTGTTCGTCGAGGGCTTTCCAGCTTTGAGTATGAGTAGGATTTATTTTAGATAGCATAAATTAAAATTAAGGTTTAAAAAGCTGATTTGTAGAAAAATTAGAGTCGAAATCATTCTCATTCAGACACATAAAGTTTCAATTTGCAAATTTACGGAATTTTCGGGCAATGATGTTAATTGATGGTTAAAAATCAATTGGTAAGTTTTAATTCTATTCCCAAATTTTTGGTTATTTGGCTAGAATTATTTGAACCATTCACAAATATCCAGCCTTCTTGCGATAGATTGCCAAGAATAATATTTTTAGGATTTTCTGTAAGAGAGCCAATCATTGGGTCATGACCAATAGTTTCTTTTTTCTCACCGTTTATCATCATCATTTTCTGATAAGAGTTTTCTTGATTTAAAATCCATTCAAATCCTACAATTATTCCTTCTTTTGGAAGAGTAAATGGTTTGGGAAAGATAAATTCAGTAATCTTTTGCTTTTTAACGCATGTAACTATCACAGATTTGTACAGGTCACCCGGTATTCCGTTTTCATTATAGTAGATGTTAATTTTTATGGTGGCAGATTTTTTAGAAAATAGTCTTGAGTAAAATTTGATTGATTCTATAAATAAGGGGGCTTCTGAGATATCGTTTCTAAGCTCTTTTGCTACCATCCAAATCGTATTGTGTACTCCATAGAAGCTGTTTTCTTTAGATACCTTTCCTATAGTAAATGTTTTAGAAAATTTGGGTTTAGGAATGCGTACTTCATCAATATTTGTGAATTTTGGTTGTAGTAAATAAGTTGGTTGGTTTTGTTGTACTTTAAAATCCTCATATCCAAAAGATTGAATTTCAAATATCTCTTCACTTTTCTCTAAAGTTATTTCTCCGTTTTCTTCTGTATTTTTGTAGTAATGTTTGTCTTTAAAAGTCAGTTTTGCATAAGAAATTGGCTTTTGACTTTCTGCATCTAAAATTTTGATTCGGTTTTGAGAAAAGGCAGTAATACTTAGAATAAAAAGGGTTACAGCTAAAAATTTGGTCATTGTTTTTATTTTGAATGTTTAACGCTTTTTCCTGAGTTTTATTGAATAAGTAAGAGAAAATGTCTCTTAAGATAGATTTATTTTGAATAAAACAAAATTAAAAATTATTGCTAGTAAAAATAAAAAAACCTCCACAAAATGCAGAGGTTCAATACTATTTATATAAATAACCAAAAAAGGTTAGGATGCCACATTTATTCTTTATAGGCTTGAATTGGTTTCTTGTTAGATTTATTTTTACGATAAAAGTAAAATAATACACCTCCAATTAATAGAATCGGCCAAATTACAATGAGCCCAATCACAATTCTCTGAATTAAATAATATCCTTCAACAAAAGCATTTTTTGCACTGTAAAAGAAATCGAATTTATATTTATTATCAATGTTTTCTGAATTGGTAATAGCAATTTCTGCAATTCTAACTTTGGGTTCTTTAATGTAAATATCAATGGTACTGTATTTCAGATTGTCGGTAACATCAAGATTTGCGAGTTGCTGTTGGTTTTCTTCAGACATATTTTCGTCGCTCATTTTTACTTTATCTTTTGTGGTTTTGAGTTCCGAAATATTCTCGCTGGTTTTTTTGATTCTTTTGCCTTCCATTTCAGCGTATTTAATGCTTGAAGTCACATCTTCAGCATTGATAATTCTAGAATTCAGGAAGAGTTTTTTATCATTGATTAAAGTTAAAAGCTCACCCAGTTTTGAGGTGGGTACTCTTACCTGCATCGTGTTTTCGGTCTGATATTTTTTTATAAGCATTGCATTTTCGTCGGAAGTATTATAGGTGTCTTCTGAAATTACTCTGCTTTGTAGATTACTGTGAGTGATAAATCCGCCAAGTTCCTGCACCGATTTTTCGATAGAAATGGTTGTACCGTAAACGTCCTTCACTTCCATATTTACATTCGCCGTTTTGATGAATTGCTTGTCTTTCACAGACATTGTTGCTACCGATGAAACGCTATCGGAAATTTCTACTGAAGCGGAATCTGCAGCTGTTGACATTTCATAATTGCTTACGGTTGCTTCGCCTTTTTTACATGAATAAATTCCCAATAAAAGTGCTGTTGCGATGGTTAACCTGATGTGCGTTGTTTTCATGATATTTATTTTTAATGTTTTGCTTAATCCAAAGTTCCAGCAGAATCGTTTGTAATGTTTGAATATTGCAGGTAAATATTTTGTAAATAATTATTTGAATTTAAAATATTGAATTTCAGATTTTTGTAAAAGAACTAAAGCTGCTTAGATGGTGTTTCGGATTGATTTTTGCTGATGTTTTACAAATTAAATCTCAAATAATATGTCTAAAACTTTTTCCAAAATCAGAAACGCTATAGAATTATTCAGATCAATAGATTTTGATCAGCTAAGTGCCATTTCTCAAAAGGTAGATTTGCCAAAGCTGATGCAGAGTTTTTCAAAATTAGATGATAAACAACTGAAAGGATTGTCGAAAATGCTTGATCCCAACAAAAAGAAAAAGGAACTTCCGCCTATTGATGGTGATTTCTACGATATTTATCACACGTTGACACCGGAGCAAAGAGAAGTACAGCTGAAAGTAAGAGCGTTCATGGAAAAAGAAGTTAAACCTTTGGTGAATCATTATTGGTTGAGAGACGAGTTTCCACATGAGCTGATTTCAAAGTTCCAAAAACTTGATATTTGCGGGGTAACTTATGAAGGTTACGGTTGCAAAGGAATGCCTTTTTTGATGGAAGGAGTGATTGCAATGGAAATGGCACGAATTGATGCTTCAATCGCTACTTTTTTTGGTGTACAATCAGGTTTGGCAATGGGTTCTATTTATATCTGCGGTTCGGAAGAGCAAAAACAAAAATGGCTTCCTCAAATGCAGAAGTTTGAAAAAATTGGCGCATTTGGTTTGACCGAGCCTGAAGTGGGTTCTGGAGCAGCAGGAGGTTTGACGGCAACTTGTAAAAAAACTCCTGAAGGCTGGGTTTTAAATGGTGAAAAAAAATGGATAGGAAATGCCACTTTTGCAGACATAATTATTATCTGGGCAAGAGATCTTGATGATGGCGAAGTAAAAGGTTTTATTGTTGAAAAAGATAATCCCGGATTTTCAGTTGAGAAAATCAAAGGAAAAATGGCGCTTCGAATTGTTCAGAATGGGTTGATCACTTTGAAAGATTGTTTAATCACAGAAGAAAACAGACTTCAAAATGCCAATTCATTTAAAGACACAGCAAAAGTTCTCAGAATGACAAGAGCCGGAGTTGCCTGGATGGCGACAGGTTGTGCAAGAGGAGCCTATGAAAGTGCTTTAGCTTACACAAGAACACGGGAACAGTTTGGAAAACCAATTGCTTCATTTCAAATGATTCAAGGGCATTTGGTAGAAATGTTATCGAATTTGACGGCGATGCAAACCCTGGTTTTCAGACTTTCTGAAATGCAGGACGAAGGAATTCTAAAAGATGAACACGCTTCTTTAGCCAAAGTTTTCTGTACGATGCGTACAAGAGATGTTGTTTCCAGAGCACGGGAAGTGATGGGCGGAAATGGAATTCTGCTCGAATATGATGTGGCAAGATTTGTTGCCGATGCCGAAGCAATCTATTCTTATGAAGGTACAAAAGAAATCAATTCACTGATTGTTGGTCGGTCAATTACAGGTTTCAGCGCATTTGTGTAATTAATGTGAATGGTCAATTGTCAATTCGCTTTGCTTGTCAATTTTAAAATTCACTTGCGAAGCAATATTCACAATTGACCATTGACTTTTTTATTTCACCAAAGCTCTATATTTTTCTTTATTATCGATAATCATCCAAAGATTAATCAGGAAAAGGACTCCCGCAATAGACATTCCCATTGGAGACTTATCCATCATAAAATTATGAATCACAATTCCTACCATTACCGGAAGAATGACAATGGCTCCCAATGCTCTTGTTTTTGGAAAGATAAATAATAACCCGCCAAGAATTTCTACAGCACCAACTAAAGGCAATAACCAGAATATTTTATCAAATGCGGCAAAAAGTTCCATTTGCTCGGGAGTTGGTTTTTCCATGGGCATGTAATTGAGAAACTTGTTTAATCCCGCATTGATAAACATTAAACCGAAAAGAATACTGATAATAAGTTTAATAATTTTCATGAGATGATTTTTTATTAAAATTAAATAAAATTCTTTTTCGTTGTGAAAAAATCAATTAAAATTTAATTTTATCGAAAATTATTCATTGCTTATTACCAATTGCTCATATTTTAATCCATTTCCTTTAAGGTGATATTTTTCGAGATTTTATAGGATTTTTTCTTTTTATGAGGTTTTTCTTCCTCACCCAATAATTTTCCCCATGGTTTTAAGCCATCAACTCTTTCAAAAATAATTTTAATGATTGCAATCGCCGGAATACACAAGAACATTCCTGAAATTCCCCAAAGATGTTCACCTAAAAGAATTCCGATGAAAGAAAATAATGCATTGATCTTTACCTTTGAACCCACCACAAAAGGCAATACAATATTTCCATCGATGGCGTGAACAATAACATAGCCAATTGCTACATAAACGCAAGTGGAAACAGTGCCTGTTGCAAATGCGATAAAACAAGAAATTAATAAAGAGATAGCTATTCCGATGTAAGGAATTACATTTAATAATCCAGTTAAAACACCTAATAAAATTGCATATTTTACGCCTAAAATAGTAAGAACTGCTGTAGCAAGTACAGAAACAATAATTACCTGAAGACAAAGTCCGATGATGTATCTTTTGGTCATAATCCTTACTTCCGAAACGACTTCCTGTACACTTGCTTTATGTTTTTCGTTGAAAACATTAACGATGAAGTTATTTAATATTCTTCTATAATTTAATATAAAAACGAAAAACAAAATAAAGAATGCCAAAAAGCCTAAACTTGTAGAGAATACACCAAAAGTAAATCCTAAAATTATTCCCGAAGAAGATAAAAGTTTGTTCAAACCTTGATCCAGATAATCGAGCTGCTCATGAATTTTCACATTAAAAGTCTGTGATACCCAGGTTTGCAGATTATGAAAAACCAAATTGAACTGTTTGCTTAGGTGTGGAAGGTCTTTGCTGAAACTTGATAGCTGCGATCCGAAGAAGTAAAACATTCCCGTAAGAATAATGAGCATGATCATGACCGAGATGATGGTAGAAAAAGATCTTGGAAATCTTAATTTTCGTTCCATAAAATTAGCCATCGGTAAAAAAAGCATGGCCATTAAAAAAGCCAAAAAAAACGGAGCCAAAATACTTTGCCCCAGTTTAATAAGATAACCAATTCCGATGATGGAAATCACTGCTAATGCGAGTTTTAGGAGAAATGGGAGTTTTATAAAATTCATAATTAATAATCTGCTGCATAAAAATAATAAAACCCCACCGTTTTTGGGTGAGGTTTTATGTTTATTGTTGAAAATTTATTTTTCGATGGCCAGTTCCAGTACTTCTTTCATCCAGCTTACGTAGTTTACTTTCAGGTTTTTCAGGTAATCCTGTTTTATTTCTTCTACATCTTTTCTGTTGGCTTCACAAAGGATCACTTCTTTGATTCCTGCTCTTGTTGCTGCCAATAATTTTTCTTTAATTCCGCCTACAGGAAGTACTTTTCCACGTAACGTAATTTCGCCGGTCATGGCAAGATGAGGTTTTACTTTTTTATTTTTGAATGAAGAAACCATAGAAGTCAGCATTGCAATTCCTGCAGAAGGCCCGTCTTTTGGTGTAGCTCCTTCAGGAACGTGAACGTGAATATTTTTCTTTTCCAGATCGTCTTCACTGATTCCCAGATCTTCATGTTTGGCTTTGATGTACTCCAACGCAATGGTTGCCGATTCTTTCATTACCGTTCCCAGATTTCCTGTCATGGTAAGGTTTCCTTTTCCGTTGCTTGTGATGCTTTCAATAAATAAAATATCTCCGCCAACACTCGTCCAGGCTAATCCTGTAACTACTCCCGGAACATCCGTTAATTCAGATAAGCTTTTAGGTCTTGGAACGCCTAAAATTTCATCCACTTTTTCAACGGTTATTTTGGTATCGTATTCTCTTTCTAAAGCCGTCTGTAAAGCAACCCAACGTGAGATGGCAGCAATTCTTTTTTCTAAAGTTCTTACCCCACTTTCTGAAGTGTGTGCTTCGATGATATGTTTCAGTTCAGGATTTCCAAGTTTGAAAGATTTTGTGGTCAAACCGTTTTCTTCCTGTTGTTTTTTTATTAAATGTCTCTTAGCAATCTCAATTTTCTCCTCTAAAGTATAGCCCGCAATCTGAATGATTTCCATTCTATCTAAAAGCGGAGTTTGGATCGTAGAAAGCGAGTTTGCTGTTGCCAAGAACATTACTTTAGACAAATCATAACCCATTTCAAGGAAGTTATCGTAGAAAGAACTGTTTTGTTCGGGATCCAGAACTTCAAGCAATGCTGAACTCGGATCACCGTGCATTCCTTTTCCTACTTTATCGATTTCGTCTAAAACAATCACAGGGTTTGAAGTCCCCGATTTTTTAATGGACTGAAGAATTCTTCCCGCCATGGCGCCAATGTAGGTTTTTCTATGACCACGAATTTCACTTTCATCGTGAAGTCCGCCTAAAGAAACACGTACATATTTTCTTCCCAAAGCATCGGCAACAGATTTTCCTAAAGATGTTTTACCAACTCCTGGAGGACCTACCAATAGTAAAATGGGGGATTTCATGTTGTTTTTTAATTTTAAAACAGCCATGTGTTCTAAAATTCTTTTCTTGATATCTTCTAAACCAAAATGAGCTTTATCTAAAACTTTTTCTGCTTTTTCAATATCAAAAGTGTCTTTTGTAAAGGTTTCCCACGGTAGATCTGTAAAGAAATCCAAATAATTTCTCTGAACATTATAGTCCGGAGAATTTGGGTTCTGACGTTGCAAACGAGCAATTTCTTTTTGGAAATGCTCTTCAACTTCAGGTTTCCAGTTTTTATCTTGTCCTTTTTTAAGCAGGTCTTCAATATCGCTTTCGGGGCCACCTCCCAATTCATCCTGAATAGTTCTGATCTGTTGATTCAGGAAATATTCTCTCTGTTGTTTATCTAAATCTTTAGAAGTTTTTTGATGAATTTGATTTCTCAATTCAAGCTTTCGGAAATCCTCGTGCATCATTTCGTAGCACTTTTTGGCTCTTTCCATCAGGCTTTTTTCTTCCAAAAGTTTTTGCTTTTCCAAATAAGGGAAATTGGCATTTGTGCTTACAAAATTCAGCAAATCTTCATTGTTGCTGATATTTTTTATGGCAAAATTGGCAGCATTCGGAATATTAGGGTCGAGCTCAATAATTTTTAGAGCTAAATCTTTAATGTTTTCCAATAATGCTTCATATTCGTCTTTGTTTTTAGCCTTTGTATCTTTTAATTTAGTAATCTCAGCTTTGAAATAAGGTTGAGAGTCTACGATTTTTTTAATTTTAAATCGGTGGAATCCTTTGGTAATAGCAGTGATGTTTCCTTCAGGAAGCTTAATGATCTTAATGATCTTGGCTAACGTTCCTGTGTGATAAAGGTCTTTTTCGGTAGGCTGCTCAACGTCAGAGCTTTTCTGACTCACAATTCCTATATAATCGCCATTTTGTTGCGCTTCTTCAAGCAGTTGTATAGAGGTCTTTCTTCCTGCAGTAATAGGAATTACCACATTTGGGAACATTACCATATTTCTTACCGGAAGTATGGGGAAAATGTTTTGCTTAGAGCTTTTCTCATTATCCATTTCCAGGTCAGAAAGGTTGATTTCTTCGGCTACGATATTAAAACCATCGCCAAGAATATCATCAAAATTTATATCTTCAAATTCTGTCATAATAAATCGAATGACAAATTGTCATTTTCAGTTTAAGTCGTTACAATGATAATTTTACATATTGCTTAGAGAAAGCAATATGTATGAACTATATATTAAGTTGACAATATTAATGCCATTTGATAATCGTCAAAAAATACGGTCAAAATTTCCATTTTAACAGTATTTGAATTTTAAAAATTAAAAACACGACTTATATTTCTGTAATTTCTTAAAAATGTGTATTTTCGCACACTGATATAAAAACTATATTTATAAAATGGCAATTTTAGGACAGATTAGGAGTAGACCTTGGCTTTTGATGGGAATGATCGCATTGGCGCTTTTAGCGTTTTTGGTAAACCCGGAAAGCCTTGATAAGGTTTTTGGAAAAAACCCTGATGTTTTAGGAAAAGTAAATGGTGAGAAAATTACTCGTGAAGAGTATAATGACCAGCTTTTTGTACTACAACAGCAAGCAGAACAGCAAGGTCAACCAAAAAACGGACTTGAAGAACAAGCTTGGCAACTACTTGTACAGTCGAAATTGGTAAAACAGCAATTTGAAAAAATGGGCTTTGAAATGACAGATGATTTATTCTGGAATCAGCTTCAGTTTGATCAAATGTTTGCACAAAACCAACAGCTTTTTGATGAAAAAGGTAATTTCAAACTTCAAGAATTAAAAAAAGAAATTGAAACCTTACAAAGTGGAAATCCTGAAGGATACAACCAATGGTTGAAAACTAGAAAAACCATTGAGTACAGAATTATGGCAAGACAGGTCTTTGCTAATGTTTCTGCGGGTATCACTACAGGTAAAAAAGAAGCTGAAGAATTGATGAAAGAAAGAGATCAGCTTGCTGATATCGATTTTGTAAAAGTTGATTACGCTTCTTATCTTCAGAAAAATAAAATCAAAATTACAACTGAAGATTTAAATAATTATATCAAAGCGCATCCGGTAATGTTTAAAACAGAACCAAGCAGAAATTTAGGAATTGCGTTTTTCCCTTCTCAGCCTAGTCCTGCGGATGAAGCTGCAGTACAAAAAGAAATTACAAAAATATTTTCTGGAGGTACTGATGCAAGTGGAGGAAAAGAAAACTTCCAAAACACTACTAATGATTCTATGTTTGTAATGGCAAACTCAGATATGCCATACAACAATACATATGTTCAAGCTAACCAAATGCCTCAAGGGCTACAAGGAAAAATTGAAACTGCTGCAATTGGTCAGGTTTTCGGACCTTACAAGGAGCAGAATCTTTATGTTTTGTCTAAATTAATCGACAAAAAGCCTTCTGATTCTACTTTGTCAAACCATATCTTAATCGCTTACAAAGGTGCTGAAAGATCTACGGCAACAAGAACTAAAGAACAAGCTAAAAAAATTGCTGACAGCTTAATGGCTGGAATTAAAGCGAACCCTGCAAAATTCGCAGAAGGTCTTAAACTTTCTGATGAGCCAGGTGCTGTTGAAAGAAAAGGTAGTGTGGGCTGGACGACTCCTCAAAGTCAGTTCGCTCCAGGATATTTGGCATTTTTGGCGAATAATCCTAAAGGTTCTACAGGTTTAGCTGAAACTGAATTTGGTTACCATATTATCAATGTAGAAGATAAAAAAGCTGGAACAATGGGCTACAAAGTTGCTCATATCGTAAAAACAATCAAGCCTTCTGATGCTACAGAAGCTGAAGTTGATAAAAAAGCAAGAAGATTTATTCAACAAATTCAAGGAAAATCATTCAATGATTTTGTAAATATTGCTAAAAAATCAAACTATCAGTATTCTAACGCTAAATCTGCAAAAAGATTTGACGGTCAGCTTCAAGGTTTAGGAACAGATAAAGACGGTGAAATTATCGCTTGGGCTTTTGATAAGAAAAGAGAGAAAGGTGATACGGAATTCTTTACTGTAGAAGGAACTGGAGATAAAGTAGTTGTTTACTTAAACGGAAAACAAGAAAAAGGTCTTGCAGATCCAGAATCTGTAAGAGATCAGATAGAAACAATCGTTCAAAATAAATTAGCAGCTAAGCAGATTTCTGAAAAAATAGGCACTGCAGGTAGTTTAGATCAGGTTGCTACAAAATTTGCTACAACAAAACAGTCTGCGCAGGTTAATATGCTTAATCCTTCTGTAGCGGGTGCTATGGAACCTAAAGTTGCAGGTGCTGCATTTGGTATCGCAAAAGGAAAAGTTTCAAACCCAATCGAAGGAGGTACAGGTGTTTATGTTATCGTTAAAAAGAATGAGACAATCAATAAGCAACCAGGCGATGTAAAACAATTTACAGAGTCAGTTACTCAGAGAAATGCAGGAATGTTTGGTCAGTCTTGGTTAAAGAGTTTGCAGGATAATGCAGATATCGATGATTACAGAATTGAGATTTGGAGCAAACTGGGAAATCAACAGTAGAATTCTAATCTAAAAAATATAAAAGCGCCAAAATTATTTTGGCGCTTTTTTTGTATTTAACGCAGAGCAATAAAGAGAAACATTAATTTAAAATGTGCTATATTTGCTACATTAGAAAAAATTTACCAAGTGAAATTCAGTAAAGAATTAAAGGCTGGTTTAATCGCGATATTAGCTATTGTTGGCTTCGTGATTTTATTTCAGTTTATGAAAGGCAGAAGCCTTTTTACTACAGACAATATATTTTACGCAAAATATGATAATGTGGAAGGGCTTACACAGTCTTCTCCAGTTTCCATTAATGGTCTGAAGGTAGGGCAGGTTGATAAAATAATTCCTCAGACGACTAGTGACGGAAAAATACATTTCATCGTAAAGATTACCGTAGATGATAATTTTGAATTTTCAAAAAATTCCAATTTAGAAATTTTTGAACCAAGCTTAATGGGCGGTAAAGAAATGAGAGTAAATCTTTTTTATGGTGGTCCTACTGCAAAAGATGGAGATACTTTAAAAGGTGCTTTCAAATTGGGAATGATGAACAGCCTTTCTTCTCAGGTGGGTCCTGTAAAAGATCAGTTGCAAACTGTTTTGCACAGAGTTGATTCTTTGATGGCAAATGCTAATCAGGTGATGAATGCTCAAAACAGAGAAGAGATCAAAGTATTGCTTCATAACTTAAACAAAACGGTTGGAGCATTAGAAACTACAGCGGGAAGCGTTAACAAATTGGTTGGTAATAACGATCCTAAACTTCAGAAAGTTCTTGATGAAGCTAGTTTAACCATGAAAAGTGGTAAGACAACTTTAGACAAATACGGAAATCTTGCCGAAAGTATCGATACAAAACAACTGAATCAAACGATTGCTAATCTTGATGCAACAGTTGGAAAGTTGAATGGTGTAATTTCTGGAATTGACAAAGGCGAAGGTAGTTTAGGGAAGATTATGAAAGATGATCAGTTGTACAACAATCTGAATTCTGCATCTACTAATCTGAACTCTTTGATTGAGGATATGAAAGCGAATCCTAAGAGATATATTAATTTCTCAGTTTTCGGTAAGAACAGTAAAGACTAAAAAAATCTACGATATGCAGTATCTTGATAATGTGTTTTTTCTGATTTTGTTGATTGCTGGCTTCGGACTTTTTGGAAAAAGTCTTCTGAAGATTTACAGAAATATAAGATTAGGAAGAGAAATTAATCGCAGCGACAGAAAAGCTGAGCGCTGGGAAACCATGGCAAGAGTTGCGATGGGACAAAGCAGAATGTCAGCAAGGCCTGTTGCAGGTGTTTTGCACCTTTTTGTGTATGTTGGTTTCGTAATTATTAATATCGAATTAGTCGAAATTATCGTTGACGGGATTTTCGGTACTCACCGTTTCTTATCTACAATTTTCGGACATACTTTCTACAGTTTTTTCACGGCAACATTAGAAGTTTTAGCACTTTTAGTAATTGTTGGAGTGGTACTTTTCTTTATTCGTAGAAATTTTTACGGAGTGAAAAGACTGACGATGAAAGAACTTTTCGGATGGCCAAAAAACGATGCGAATTGGATTTTAATTATTGAATTTGCCTTAATGGTGGCTTTCTTCACAATGAATTCTTCAGATTTCATTTTACAACAAAGAGGAGTTTTGGCTGCACATGGAAGTTTTCCAATCAGTGAAATGACGTTGGTTCCTTTCTTAGAAATTTTTAGTTTTGATAATATATTTTTAGAAATTGTTGAAAGAGGAGCTTGGTGGTTCCACTTTATAGGGATTCTGTTCTTTATGAATTACCTTTATTATTCTAAACATTTACATATTATTCTTGCATTTCCAAGTACTTGGTACGCCAATCTTGATTTGTACGGAAAATTCAATAACCTTGAGTCTGTTACCAAAGAAATCAAATTAATGATGGATCCAAATGCAGATCCTTACGCCGCTCCGGCTGAAGGTGCAGATGAAGCTCCTTCAAAATTTGGTGCAGAAGATGTTTTTGATTTGAACCAGGTTCAGTTATTGAATGCTTATTCTTGTACAGAATGCGGAAGATGTACTTCTGTTTGTCCTGCAAATATCACCGGTAAAAAGCTTTCACCGAGAGCTATTTTAATGAAAACAAGAGACCGTATCGAAGAAGTGGGTAGAAACATTGATAAAAACGGGAAGTTTGAAGACGACGGTAAAAAATTGTTGAACGATTACATTTCGAAGGAAGAACTTTGGGCTTGTACCACTTGTAATGCTTGTACTCAGGCTTGTCCGATACTTTTAGACCCGCTTTCTATTATTTTCGAAATGAGAAGATTCTTGGTGATGGAGCAATCTGCAGCACCACAGGAATTGAATCTGATGATGACCAATGTAGAAAACAATGCTGCACCTTGGCAATACAATCAGGCAGACCGTCTGAACTGGGCAAAAGACTAATTAGATAATTAAACAATTTGAAAATTTGAAAATTGACTAACCTAAGACATTTTCAAATTCTCAAATTCTCACATTTTCAAATTGAACAAAATGGATTTCAATATAAAAACAATGGCGGATTACGCAATGGAAGGCAAATCTCCGGAAGTTCTTTTCTGGGTAGGTTGCGCTGGAAGTTTCGATGACAGAGCCAAAAAAATAACTAAGGCGTTCTGCAAAATTTTAAATAAAATAGGTGTTGAATTCGCTGTTTTAGGACAGGAAGAAAGTTGTACCGGTGATCCCGCAAAACGTGCAGGAAACGAATTTGTTTTTCAAATGATGGCAATGACGAATATTGAAATTCTGAATGCCTATGAAGTGAAAAGAATTGTTACGGCTTGTCCGCACTGTTTCAATACGCTTAAAAATGAATATCCTAATTTAGGTGGAAACTATGAAGTGATTCATCATACCCAATTCTTAAAAGAATTGATGAATGAAGGCAGACTGAAGATTGAAGGCGGAAGTTTCAAAGGTAAAAAAATTACATTCCACGACCCTTGTTATTTAGGAAGAGCCAATGATGAGTATGAAGCTCCAAGAATGCTTTTAGAAAAGCTGGATGCCGAATTGGTTGAGATGAAACGTTGCAAAACCAATGGTCTTTGCTGCGGTGCAGGTGGAGCACAGATGTTTAAAGAACCTGAAAAAGGTAAAAAAGACATTAATGTAGAAAGAACAGAAGAAGCGCTTTCTTTCGAGCCTAAAATCATTGCAACAGGTTGCCCGTTCTGCAACACGATGCTGACCGATGGTGTAAAACATTTCAATAAAAATACGGAAGTTGAAGTAAAAGATATCGTAGAACTTTTGGCGGAAGCTGAAGATTTGTAAATATATATTTCCAGAAAGGATAAATCTTGAGTTATGAAATCGCCGTGATTTTGAAACCTAGATATTGATATAGAAACCACGATTGCATATGTCCTTTAAAAAAAATAAAATCTACATATGAATTTAAAATGGGGTTTATCCTTTCTTTTTTTTATTATAAGTTTAAGTTTTCTTACTTTTTCCTGCTATCAAAATAGGGTTTATGATTGGGATATGCCTGGATATTTAGGCAGTGTTTATTCCTGGGAATTTCCTGATGATGCAAAAAAAGCACAGGAAAAGGTGTATTCTGATATTGAAAAAGAGGCTTCAAAAAAAGAATTCAACGATATTCTTCATTACAATCATGCCAATGAAGTTTTCTACGCAGATTATAAAGCCTTTGGCGAACAATTGCCGTATTATAAGATTAAAATAGGTTTTAATGCTGCAGTTTATGTATTGTATAAACTAGGATTTACAGGACCTCTTTCGGTTCTTATGGTCAATATTTTTTCCTATTTTATTTGTGGTTTACTGATGTTTTATATTTTAAAACTACTGTTTCCCAAAAACTATTTTATTGCACCGCTACTTTCCTTATTTGTATTTTGGTTTCCTCCGGTAAGAGATATGGCGCAAAATCCTACACCGGATATGTTCGTTTTTGTCTTTCTAATGCTTTTTATCATTAGTCTGCTTCAAAAAAAATCAGAATTATTACAATTTATTTTCCTTCTTTGCTGCGTTTTAATCAGGCCAGATTATGTGCTGTTTGCAATGAGTTATCTTTTTGTAGCTTTCGTTTTTAAATATTTTAAAGAAAATAAAAAGATCAATTATAGTTTAATCATTCAAGGATTTTCAATTGCGATTATCTATGTTGCAATCATTAAATATTACAATTACCCAGGTTGGAAAGACCTTTTCTATGACAGCTTCTTTTACAGAAGACCAATAATTTCGGCTGAAAAAGCAGATTTTACTTTTCAGAAATATTTTGATTTTCTGCTATTTAAATTAATCAACTTCAAAAAAATAACTTTAGGTTCCTTGATTTTAGTGGTATCAACCTTTTATTTTTCCAAAGATTGGTGGGTCAGAATTTTGTCTTTATTATTCTTTGTTAATATTTATATCAAGTTTGTATTCTTTCCTGATAGTGCTAATCTGAGATTCTTTTTAGGTTTTGTTCTTCTGCTTTTTATTGTACTTCTGTATGCATTGAGCAAAAAATACAATGGTTTCCAACTCAGGAAAAATGCGTAATTTTACTCTTTAAATTTATTCAGAATGAAAATTGAAGAATCTAATATTGTTGAAGCAAACGATTACAGAGTTATTATATATCCCGCATCAAGACCTTTCACAACAAAAGAAGCCAAAGTGATTACAGAGAAATTATACGATTTCTTGGCAGGCTGGGCAGCCCACGGAAAACCGCTTTCGTCATCTTTTAAAATTGAAAAAAATCAGTTTATCATCATTTGTGTTGATGAGGAAAAAGAAATGGCTTCTGGTTGCAGCATCGATGCTTTAGGCAAAATAATGAGAGAAATCGATGAAGAATACCAGTTGGGATTATTCGACAGAATGAAAGCCAGCTTTGTAGAAAACGGAGAAGTGAAAACCTTAAAGCTTATCGATTTTAAAAATAAAATCAGAAGCGGAGAACTTTCAAAAGACATTGAAGTTTTTGATTTCTCAAAAAACACGTATTTAGAATTTTTAGGAAACTTTTTATTGCCTTTCAGCAAAAGTTGGGCAGTTACCATAAAATAATTCCTTAATAAAATAATGAAAATTCCTCTTGGTTTCTGATTCGTAGAAACTGATGAGGAATTTTTTGAATAAACACTTCTATGCCAAAAATTCTATTCCTCACCACTGCGCATAATTATGATGATGACAGAATCTTTTTTCATCAGGCAAAAGAATTGGTGATTAATGGTTTTGACGTTAAGATTTGTAGTTTAACAGCTGCTTTTAAAGGAAAGGTTGATGGTATTGAGATAGAATCTTTTGATGTTTTAAATCAATCTGTACAAACAAAAATTCAGAAGTTTACGGAAGTCTGTAATTCTTTTCAACCGGATTGTATCATCTGTTCTGAACCGATTGCCGTATTTGCAGCAAACAAATATCGTAAAACGAAGAAAGTAAGCATCGTTTACGATATCACAGAATGGTATCCGGCGATGTCGATGCTTCAGGATTTTAGTTTTCTGATGAAATTTGTTCACGGAATAAAATTTTTCCTGATTCAGCTGTACGCTGGTTTTTTAAGCACTCATTTTATCTTTGGTGAAGAAACCAAAAAGTTTCCATTGGCTTATTTTTTTTCTTTTAAAAAGAAAATTATTTTGCCTTATTATCCTCACGAACGGTTTGTTTCTGAAAATATTAAGGAGGTAAATCCAAACGAAATAATACTTTGTTACACAGGCGCAATTTCAGAAGATAAAGGAATCGGGAATTTTTTCAATGCAGTTGAAGAGCTTCACAAAAGAAATCCTCAGTTAAATATTAAAATATTGATTGTAGGTTCTGCCAGAAAAAAAGCGGACGAAATTTATTTCTCGGATATTCTTGCTCAATCTTCAGTAAAAAATATCGAAATCAGAAAACCGACTTCTTTCGAAGAATTTACAAAAGCTTTTGCTGATGCCGATATTTGTTTTGATTTGAGAGCGTTTAACTTTGAAAATCATCATTCGCTTCCCATCAAATTATTCTATTACATGGGCGCCGGAAAACCGATTATTTATTCAAGCTTGAGAGGAATAAGAAAACACATGGATGTTTCCGGTTTTGGATATTTGGTGAATCCAAATGATTCTAAAAAGATTGCGGATCATATTGAAGCTTATCTTAACGAACCGCAACTATACGATCATCATGCAGCCAATGCCAGAAAAGAATTTATGCAAAATTACAATTGGAATGTCATCAAGAATTCCTTTGTTAACTTTATTAAAAATTCATTACCAAAAAACAGCAAATGAAGCAGCTTAAAGTTGTTCAGACTTTTATTTCGAGGTTCTTGATTTTGATTTTGAGCTTTGGTCTGGTCATCTTTTCTACCAATATGTGGGGAAGTGAAGGAAAAGGCACGATATCAATTGTGATTGCCAATGTTGCTCTGGTTAGTTTTTTCAGCAGTATTTTTTCGGGAAGCAGCACCTCTTATTTTGCAAGAAAATTTAAGGTAGAGCAGGTCTTGGTTTACTCTTATCTTTGGTCGCTCATTGTAGGAACTGCGGTTCCTTTGATATTCAGTTTTGCGGCCATTCAGAATGAATTTTTGTGTTATTTGATTGGTATTTCTGTTCTTTCATCACTTTTATCAACCAATATTAGTCTGTTTATTGGGACGCAGAATATTCGGTTTTTCAATATTTATACTGTTTTACAACAGCTTGTTCATGTTTTATTTATCGCAATTCTGATTTATATTGTTAAACTGAAAGACGTTTCGGTGTACTTTTTAGCTCAGATTTTCTGCTTAGCATTTCTGTTTCTGACGAGTCTTATTCTGATCCTGAAGAAATGTAAATTTTCAGAATTTTCATTTTCAAAATCGGTATTCATCAATATGTTCGAATACGGTTGGAAAACCCAATTGAGCGCATTTATTCAGTTCTTAAATTATAGGCTTTCTTTTTACTTTTTAGAATACTTTGAAGGAATTGCTGTTGTCGGGATATTTTCTATCGGAATCACATTTTCAGAAGCCATATGGACGATTACAAGAAGTATCGCGGTCGTTCTCTATTCTGATGTCGTAAATAGCGAGAGCAGGGAAGAGTCTATTGTTAAAACGAAATCTTCACTTAAGCTTTCATTCACATTGATGTTTGTTTTTGTATTGGGAATTTTGATTATTCCGGATTTTGTGTACCCGTTTATTTTTGGAAAAGAATTTAGTGGAACTAAGCTCATCATGCTTTTATTAGCTCCCGGAATTTTGGCAATTGCAGTAAGTGACATGATTGGCTATTATTTTTCAGGAATTAAAGAGTTGAAAATATTAAATATAAAATCGATTGTAGGATTATTGATAACTATTATTTTTTCGTTTTTTGCCATTCCGAAATGGGGAATTTGGGGCGCCTGTTTTGTAACGACCTTATCGTATGTAGTTTCAGCAAGCATATTATTCTGGAAATTTTATCAGTCTACCGATTTTAAAATTAAAGATTATATTATTTCTAAAGATGAAATCAATACTCTCATTAAAACATTTTCCAGGAAATAAGCGGTTAATGTTCCTGTGTTTTGGAGCGAATTTTTTAAACCGCAAAAGGAGCAAAAGATTTTAACTGATTATAAGTTTTTCAAAAGCTAACAAAACAAATAATATATTCAAAAGTTACATTTTGTAAACTTTTGAATTTTTCTTTTTTCAATCATTTCTTTTGATGCTTTTGCGGTTAAATGGATATTATTTAAGAAATATTTGATTTGAATAAAATTATTTTCTTGCGTTAAATCCTTATTTTTACCAATCAATTAAGGTTCTGAAAATACTCAATAATTTATTTTAGCTACATTGAATTTCAGTCTATCAACTGTCAACTAAAAACCAACAACAACTTATGTGCGGCATCTGCGGTTATTATTCATTTAAGAACGAAATTTCTTCTGAAAATATTTTAGAAATGAATAACGCGATCCGTCATCGCGGTCCGGATGATGAAGGTTTCTGGATTTCTGATGGGTCGAAAGGAAAATCTTTTTCCGGAAATGATTCTACGCAAAAAATTAAAGAAGTTTTCCCTGTTTTAAATAAAACAAATTCGAAAATTGCATTAGGTTTTCGCCGACTTTCAATTGTAGATTTATCTGAAAAAGGGCATCAACCGATGCTTTCTGATGACGAGAAAATTACGATTACCTTCAATGGTGAGATTTATAATTTTAAAAAAATCCGTAAAGAACTTGAAGATTTAGATTATCATTTTAAAAGCAATTCAGATACAGAAGTTATTTTAAAATCGTATAAAGAGTGGGGAACGGAAATGTTTTCCCGATTTGACGGGATGTTTGCGATTGCTTTGGTCGATTTAGAAAAACAAAAATTAATCCTGGGAAGAGACAGGGTTGGTTTGAAGCCTTTGTTTTATTTTAAAAATGAAAATGCTTTAGTTTGGGCTTCCGAAATAAAATCTATTCTAAAAAATGAATACATCAAACCTGAAATCAATTGGAATGGAGTTTACACCAATTTCCTTTTTCAGACCACTTTGGCACCAGAAACATGTTTTCAAAATATATTTTCACTCGAGCCAGCTTCTTTTTTATTGTTTGATTTAAATAATCTTACCTCTTCGAAACATTTTTATTGGAATTTTCCTACTGAAAAATTAGAAAGTATAAGCGAGGAAGAAGCGGTTGAAAAAGTTGATCAGTTATTGTCTGAAAGCGTCAAAGAACAGCTTTTTGCAGATGTTCCCGTAACAAGTATGATGAGCGGCGGAATAGATTCTACTTTGATTACCGCGAAAGCTAAACCATTCAAAAATGACATCAATGCATTTACTATTTCGTATCAGTTTTCGGAAAGCGAAGTGAAAAATGCTTCTTTGATGGCTAAAAAGATTGATATTCAACATGATGTGAAAAAAGTTGCCGATGAAGAGATTTTAAACCAATTAAAAGAAAATATTCAGCATTTTGAAGAACCTTACAGCAGCCTTGAAGTTCTGATGAACGCCGCGGAATTTGCAAAGAATAAAGGATTTAAAGTTGTTTTAAGTGGAAATGGAGCCGATGAACTTTTTGCGGGATATTCTCATTCTTTAAAGCTTAATAAATGGCTTTCGATGAAGAATTTTAATTTTATCCGTCATTTTATTTTCACCAATGATGATTTTTCAAGAAAAGTAAAAAATTATTTTTCTCAGGATGATATGCTTGATTTTTTTAGGCAAAGCCAGGTTGCTATGAAGCCTTTTGAGGCTAAAAATGTTTTTTCTGATGCTATTTTTAATACAGTTAAAACAAATTTAAAAGATAAAAAAGTGTCTGAAAGCAAAAATTATCAAGGACTTTTTGAATATGATATGAAATATTCTCTGTCTTCGCACCATGTTTTCAGAGATGATTTGAGTGCGATGAAGTACGGGGTTGAATTCCGCTATCCTTATCTGAGCAACAATTTGATTGATTATGTTTCGGCTCTTCCGGAAAAATTACGGTACAATGGAATTCAGAATAAACCGCTTTTAAGAAAAGTTGCCGAAAAATATCTTCCTTCGGAAATTTTGAAAATGCCAAAGCGCGGATTTTCTTTTCCACTTGCTCATTTTATTAAAACCGAACCAAAAGTAAGGGCGTTTATTCTTGAAAACTTAAATAGCTTAAAAAAGAGAAATTTTTTCAAACCGGAAGTCATCGATGAATGGTGGAACAACCAAAAAAATGAATACGATTGTGTGAAAATATGGCAATTGGTGACTTTTGAACTTTGGTATCAGAAATATTTTGAAAATCAATAAACTTATTTTTCATTAATAATTTATCTTTGTAGGAATGAAGAAAATATTTCTTGTTTTGACGCTTATCAGTCTCACGCTTCTCAGTTGCGGAAGTGATGATGATTCTCTGCAAAAGATCGATCAACTTTTAGATCTTTATATCAAAGATCCATCTGGAAAAGACCTATTGAAACCTACAAAAATTGGATCTTATACTGGTGTTTCTTTTACTGACCAATTGGCGGAAAAAGATAATGTGAATGTAAACTATAGCCGAAAAATGCTTGCAGATTCTACCTATTATCTTGAGTATCTTGCGGGCGCAACAAGACAGTTTGTAGAAGACACTTCTGATGGAGGTAAAATTTACAGATCTGAAATTCGGGTTTCTTTGACCAAAAAGATATCGGAAACGCAGAATGATCCGATAGTTCAGGATAAGCTCGAAATATTTTACCGTTCCTCACCCACCGTTTTTGAAGTTTCGAGAGTACTTTATAATAACCAATTGGTATTTACAAAAGTTCCCGATCAGCCAAATGTGGCTACAATCATAAAATAATCTTAAATTTGCACGAACGGTTCAAAGTTCAGGGTTCAAAGTTCAATGTAACTCAACCTTAAACCTTAAACTTTTAAACATTAAACATTTATGTTACAGGTTAATTTTTTGCGCGACAATAAAGAACGCGTTTTAGAAGGTCTTCAAAAAAGACAATTCAAGAATCTTGAGTTGGTAGACGAGGCTATCTCTACCGACGAAGAAAGGAAAAAAATTCAGTTTGAATTAGATTCACAACTTTCCGAAGTCAATAAAATTTCCAAAGAAATTGGTATTTTAATGAAAGAAGGAAAAAGAGAAGAAGCTGAAGCATCCAAATCTAAAACAGCACAGTTCAAAGAGTCGAGCGCAGAATTGAAATCTCAACTGGAAGTTATCGAGAAAGCATTGCTTACTATTTTGTATCAGATTCCAAACGTTCCTTACGAATTGGTAAAAGCTGGTGTTTCTGCAGATGACAACGAAATTATTTATCAGTCTCATGATGTGGAAGGTTTAGGTGAAGGAGCAATTCCTCACTGGGAACTGGCAAAAAAATACAACCTGATTGATTTTGAATTGGGTGTAAAAATTGCCGGAGCTGGTTTTCCTGTGTACTTTGGGAAAGGAGCGAGACTTCAGAGAGCTTTAGTACAATATTTCTTAGATAAAAATACAGATGCTGGTTATCTTGAAGTAAATCCGCCACACGTTGCAAATGAAGCTTCAGGATACGGAACTGGACAATTACCAGATAAAGAAGGACAGATGTATGAAATTGCTAATAATACAACTGCGGAAACATTGTTTTTAATTCCTACAGCGGAAGTTCCAGTGACGAATTTATACCGTGATGTTTTGTTGGATGAAAAAGATCTTCCCATTAAAAATACTGCATTCTCCCAATGCTACAGAAGAGAAGCGGGAAGTTACGGAGCTCATGTAAGAGGCCTGAACCGTCTTCACCAGTTTGAAAAAGTAGAAATTGTAAGATTAGAAAAACCTGAGAATTCTTATGCTGTTTTAGAAGAAATGGTAGAGCACATCAAGTCGATTTTAGAAGATCTTGAGTTGCCGTACAGAGTTTTAAGACTTTGTGGTGGTGATACAGGTTTTGCAGCTGCTATGACCTATGATTTTGAAGTGTGGAGTGCTGCTCAGGAAAAATGGTTGGAAGTAAGTTCGGTTTCTAATTTTGAAACCTTCCAGGCAAATCGACTAAAATGTCGTTACAAAGCAGACGGAAAATCTCAGTTGGTGCATACGTTGAATGGTTCTGCAATGGCATTGCCAAGAATTATGGCAGCATTGCTTGAAAATAATCAGACAGCAGAAGGAATTAAGCTTCCTAAAAAGATTGCTGAATATGCGAGATTTGAATTGATTAATTAGAATTTATTTTATATAACGAAACCACCGAAATTCGGTGGTTTTTGTCATTTTGACAGATTGTTTTGATGAGTTATCGCTGTACAGTCGCTGTACTCTTTCTGTACCCTCAATCTGTTTTTACCTGTTATAATGTTTTAGTTTCTTCTGTCAGATTGGCAGGTGTATCAGAAGCTGTTATTGTAATTTTATCTCCGGCCAGATCAGGGTTGGAAGCTGTAGCGGTATAAATCCACTCTGCGCCATTATTTACCGCAGCTCCTTCTTCTACAAATGTTCCATCTTCATTCTCAATTTTCACATTTACAGATACAACTCCCAAATCATCTGTTGCCATAATTTTAATAATATCTCCAGGATTTCCTGTATATCCGGATAGGTTGATTTCTTCAATATCCGGAGCATTCAGAAGATCAGCTACAGCTACGTTATATGTACTCATGCCAATTGAATTGTCTGCCTTTGCATCATATAGCTCTTTCTTAGCAGGATCATTCAAAACTGCTTTCGCATATAGAACTGCTTTCTGAAATTTAAGTTTATGCGCTTTCTGCTTGTCCGACAATTCGCCCGTCCTTTCTTTAGGTGTTTTAGAAACTACAGTTTTTCCGTTTGTTTGGCTGAATACCAATAAGTCTCCTACTTTCCCACTCAAACCGTAGGTTACAATGTTGTTTTTACTTTCTGCCATCTCTTGTGTTTTTAAAGATTAATAATTAATCAAATATATTTTTTTTATATATATCCCGTAATTATTTGACTTATTTTATGTAGATTATCTAATTATGTTAAATCATTTATTCATTATATAATTATTGGGTGTATAAAATATTTAATATAAAACGTCACGTTTTGTCGTGATTGGTATTTATGTTTGCGAAATCAACATGAATCTTATCATATTAATTCTCATTAAAGAGAGGATTTATGAAGTTAAAAAAAGTTAAATTCGCAAAAAAATAATAATCAAAAACTCCAAATCATGAAAAAACTCTACATGAGTGCATTTCTGATATGCACAGCTGCTTTATTTTATGCTCAGGATGTGGTATGGCAAAAAGATATTAAATCCTCTACTCAGGATTTTCTTTCTCAGGTGACCACAACCATTGATCAGCAATATCTTATTACAGGTAGCTCGATTCAATCTAAAAAACTCACTTCCGACAACAAACAGAATAACGGTTACGACTTTCATTTAGTTAAATTAAATCAGCAGGGAGAAGAAGTTTGGGAAAAGTATTTCTCAGGGCAAAACCATGACTTTTTATCGGCAACGGTTGCTACACAGGAGGGAGGATTTCTTTTGGCAGGAACGTCGCATTCAGGAATGGGTCTAGACAAAAAAGAGGCTTCGAAAGGAGGATCCGACATCTGGCTCATCAGAATTAATGAATTCGGAGATGAACTGTGGCAAAAAACATTAGGAACGGCTCAGGATGAAGAAGCAAGATCTGTGATTCAGACCGCAGATTTTGGATTTATGGTCGCCGGAAATGTTCAGAATGCAGTCAACGGATTCGGCTCAAAAGATTTAACCGTAACAAGACTTGACAAAAATGGAAAAGTACTTTCAGAAATAATTTTAGGCGGAAGAGGTTTGGATGAAGTTGAAAAAATGATTCCAACTCCAGATGGAGGAGCGTTGTTGGGAGTTTACTCGAGAAGCAGTGCTTCTACTATTGGTAATAAGCAATCGGTAATGGGTAATACCAATTCGACTGCAAAAGGAGGCTCTTCAGATATTACTAATTACCCATTACCTATTACTCATCCAAAGTCTACAGAAAACTTCGGAGAGGGCGATTACTGGGTAATCAAACTCGACAAAGGCAACAAAGTAGAATGGGAAAAGAATTTCGGAGGTAAAGGAGATGACCATTTGAGAACCATGGCTTTTACGTCTTCAGGATATATTATGGGTGGAGAATCAAGGTCTGAAAAGTCAGGAAATAAAACAGTTGGAATTGAAGAAGGAACTGATATCTGGCTTATCTCTTTAAACACAAAAGGGGATGAACAATGGCAGAAATCGTACAACTTTAAGAATCGCGACATTTTAATGGGAATGAATGTGATCAGCACAAGAGACGGGAAGAATTCTAAAGGTGTTCTATTAGGCGGTTATACTCAGGCTGAAGGAAGAATTGAAGCAGATGATGAGACCTTCTGGATGCTGTATATCGATAATGACGGAAACGAACAATGGCGAAAACATGTAAAAGGAGAATCAAGAAAGAAAGAGGAAAGACTTTCTGATCTGAAAATGAATAAAGATGGTTCGATTGTTTTAGCAGGAACCAGTGCCGAAGAATTAGGAAAAGAAAACTGGAAGATTGTGAAACTTGGTGACAGCCAGATTGACCAATTGATAGAAAAACAGAATATTAAGATTTATCCTAATCCTGTATCAGATTATGCTTATGTGGAAATAGGATTTGATTTTAAAGACGCAGATATTACTCTGTATGATATGGGTGGAAGACAATTACAAAATTTAAAAACTATGAATAAAATTACAAAAATTAATACACAGAACCTTATACAGGGAGCTTATCTGATTGGGATTAAAACTGATACTGAGAAAACAGCGAATGCTAAAATCATTAAAAAATAAAAATTATGAGAAATATATTGTTTTTTTCATCAACTATATTTTTATTGAGTAGCAACCTTTTTTTTGCACAAAATGATATTAATTTTGGCCCGATGGACAAAGAACAAAGTAATATGAGTAGAGAAGAAATTGATGACTCTCAAGAATCTTTTTCTTTGCCAATCTTTACAATTAAAAGTGGAGGCATAACCTATCCTATTAAATTATATTACAATATGTCGGGAATAGGTGTGGATGATGTCGCTTCAGATGTAGGTTTAGGATGGATGTTATCAGAATCATTTGTTCAAAGGGAAACAAAAGATAAAATTGATGTTGATGAAACAGAAGGAGGAACTTTTCCCGCCTGGTCTGCATCTGGATACGAAGGTCAAAACTTTGCAACATATCCTCTTTATAACATAAATAGCTTTATAAAAAAAGGATATCAGCAAGTTAAAAATAATGCTATAATTGAACATTATGATACCAATATAGGGCAATTAGACCACGAACCTGATATTTTTAATATGTATTCTCCTAATTTCATGACAGCTTTTTATTACCCCAATTCATTAACTTCACCTAAAGAATTATACAATAATGATAGTGAAATTACCCAAGAGATTGGAGATGTTGTGTTGGATTTTACAAATAGGAAATTTATACAAAATAACATTGAAAAAGGAACAAACAGAATATTTAAGGATTATAAAAAATTTACATTAAAACAAAATAATGGAATTGTTTCGACCTTTGATCAAGCAAACTATATTTATACTGCAAATTTTGTAAGATATGATGGGGGAACCGTCTCTAGCATTGATTATCAGTATAGCCCTAATGCATTTGATGGATTTACTGTTCCTACTGCTGAAAAATGGCTTGTTTCTAGAATTAATGATCCGAGAACAAATAGGGAAATAAATTTTACATATGATACATATTCTACAGAAGACTCACGTCTTATTTATCATCCTGATTATGTAACTAGAAATAAACCCTATTTCAGAGATGGCTTACATTTTATGTATAACTATAATGCAGCTTCAAATTCATTTTTTACTGATGATTGTTACATTTTTCACGATTACGGGGAAGGTAATAAGATGATGTATGGTAAAGTATACAAAAATTACATTAAAAAGAAAAGAATTACCAAAATAGAGTTTGATTCTGGAAAAATTTTATTCAAGTATGATTTGAATAGAGAGGATTTTCATAATGGCAAAGCTCTTACTCGAATAGAAATTTGGAATATGGAAAATCAGCTGGTTAACAGCTATGATTTTGTATATGGATATTTTGAATCTGAACAATATAGAAATGAATATAGTAAAAGACTAAAACTACTATCAGTAACTCAAAAAGATGGTAGTAAACATTCTTTTGAATACTATGAAAATAACAAAATGCCTCAAATAGGAAGCTATAATAAAGATTTTTATGGTTATTGTAATACTTCAAATGACGATTATATTAACCCAAATGATACCAATACAATCAATTACCCTATTTATTATTATTATCCTGACAAGTATGAATTCTCATTAATGCCATACAATATTAATAATCAAAATAAATTTTTAATAGATGGAATTATTAATAAAGAGCCAAACGAAATGGCAAAAACATGGTCATTAAAGAAAATAAAATATCCAACAGGTGGTTATACAGAATATGATTTAGAAACAAATGTTTTTAACCTTTTGAATGAAAATTTAAAAGGCCCTGGTGTTAGAATAAAATCTAAAAAGATATCTGAATCATCTAATTCTACTCCGCGAATTATTAATTATAACTACAATATAGGAAATGGTAAAAGTTCTGGAAGCATCTATAACTTCCCCCTAGCTGGTTATCCTGTAAAAAAGCTATTCGCTTCTTATGAAGATGACTATGGAAATATAATTTCAGCTGCCTCGAGCTATACTGGTGAAACAAATCTTTATAAATCATTTTTATTATTTCAAGCATTAACAAAGGGAAAAGCAGAAGTGAAATATTCTTTTATACAAAAAGTAGAAGGAGATAAAAGAGTAGATTTTGAATATGAGATACAAAGTAATGCGTCAAAGAGGTATTTTAGGCATTTTTATCAAGGAAATGGTATAAATGACTTTTCTCCACATTGTATTTCTGAGTTTTTATATACAAATAGTGGTGTAGGTAAAGATAATAGTAATTTTATTCTTAGTTATTTAACTAAAAAAAGGCTGTATAATGTTGCTAATTTAGTACAAGAAAAAGAATATCAATATATGAATGTATTTAATAGTGCCGCTACCACTGCTTATAACTATTTTATTAATCATTATGTGAGGAATAGTAATACTTCTTTTGATATTTTTCCGGGTTGGAACTATGAAAATTTAATAATTTCTGATAAACAATATTTTACGCGAAGCAATTATTTAAATAAGGAAACAAAAAAAGATTATTTTAATTCTAACAATATAACAACTACAAAATCATATTTTTATAGAAATTCAGTGTCTGGAAAATCATTAATGTTAGAAAATATTGATATTAGCGATGGTACAGATAACTATTCTACAGAACTACTGCATCCTACAAACCAACATGTAAATTTAGTAAACGCAAATATATTAAATGTTGTATTAGAGCGTATAGAAACAAAAAATAATATTTTAATTTCTCATAATATCACAGACTACAACTCGAGCTTATTTCCAGTGTCTGATATTACTATATCCCCATTGCAAAATATAAAAGGAAAAATAAGCTATGATAATTATGATGATAAGGGAAATTTAGTAGGATTCAAAAAATCAAATGGAATTCCTGTTTCTATTATATATGGTTATAATCAAACATTACCAATTGCCATATTAGAGGGTATCAGTTACTCAGCATTATTGCAAGAAATATATTATACACAAACTGGGACCCCAGCGTCAGATATTAATGATTTAGATATTGTAAAACTTTCAAATTTAGACGTAGATAGTGCTTCAGAGCAAACTCTAATACAAGCATTAGATAATTTTAGAAGTAATGCTATGTTTGATGGTTATCAATGCAAAATTACAACTTATACATATAATACTTTAGTTGGAGTTACATCTGTAACTCCTCCATCTGGTATTCGTGAAATACGTGTATATGATAATTCTAATAAATTAGAAAAAGTAGTTGATGGTAATGGAAAATTATTAAATGAATATAAGTATAATTATAAGCAATAACTGTTATGAAAAAAATTATAAAAATAGTATGTTTGTTATTGACAACAGTTTTTTGTTTTGCTCAAAATCAATTGTCTTTAACAGAAAATTTTGTATATTCAAAAACCTGTCTAGATGCGGATTGTATAAAAAAAGCTGAAACAATTAAATATATGGATGGCTTGGGTAGGCCTAAGCAAATTATTAATGTGAAAGCCACACCGCAGGGAAATGATGTAGCAACATTCTTAGAATATGATCAGTTTGGTAGGCGTGTTAAAGATTATCTCCCTGTACCACAAGGGTTCACGGCCAATGGAAGCATCTTCACTGCGCCACTGGATAGTGCTATCAATCCTTATGCTTATGGTTCTGAGAAAATTTATGCTGAAAAAATTTTAGAAAGCTCTCCGTTGGACAGAATTCTGCAGCAGATACAGGTTGGAAATGATTGGAGCAGTAAACCTGTAAAATTTAATTATGAAGCCAATACCTCATATGACGTGAGAAAATATGTAACCACCACAACAACATGGGTTGGCGGCAGAACAGAATCATCCGTTAAATTGCTCCAAAATTTCCTACCTAATCAACTATATAAAAATACGGTAACCGATGAAGATGGAAATAAAACCATTGAATTTAAAAACGTACAGGGTCAGCTTATTTTGGTTAGAAAAATAATCAACGATGCTGAAGATGGAGCAGATACATATTACGTTTATAATGAATACAATCAATTGGCTTTTGTTATTTCACCTCAAGCTGATTTTAGTTTTATTAGTGAGTATGGAGGAGGTAATGGTGATGAAATACCAGATTCAATTTTAAACACGCTCTGTTATCAATACAGATATGATGAATGGGGTAGATTGGTTGAAAAAAAGCTCCCAGGGAAAGGTTGGGAATATATGGTGTATGACAAAGCAGATCAATTAATTTTCACTCAGGATGCAGTTATGCATCCTTCTGACAAATGGCTTTTTACTAAATATGACAAGTTTGGAAGAGTTATCTATACCGGTATTGTAAGAGGAGAAGGCAGCCGGGAAGCTTTGCAAAATATGATAAACAACTTGGTTATTACGGAAAAAAGGGAAGCCGGAGGTTTTACAAGAAATGGGATGCAAATTTATTATTCTAATATAATGTTTCCTTATCTTGAAACCGTGTTATCAGTAAATTATTACGATACCTATCCTCCATCTACTCCGTCATTTAATCCTACAGTTACTAATTTACCAGTATTGACAGATGACTTAAGTTTACATCTTAATACCAAAAGTTTACCAGTAGCTTCTTATATGAAAAATATTGAAGACGATAATTGGACAAAAAACTATAACTGGTATGACCAGAAAGGAAGAGTGATTGGAAGCCATTCCATCAACCATTTGGGAGGTTATACAAAAGAAGAGTCTGAGCTTGATTTTTCGGGAATCCCAAAGAGGGAAATTACTAGGCACAAAAGGTTGGATAGTGATACTGAAAGGATGATTACGGAAAACTTTACTTATGATCATCAAAACAGACTATTGACCCATACCCATCAGGTTGATAATAATCCGGTGGAATATCTTGCTCAGAATAAATATAACGAGCTTTCACAGCTGGAAAGTAAAAAAGTGGGTGGTGTAAATATAAATTCACCACTACAACAAGTAGATTACCAGTATAATATTCGAGGATGGATGACCCAAATTAATAATCCAAATGATTTAAATAATGGAGATCTTTTCGGATATGCAATAAAATATACGAATCCTGAAAATACTAATTTTTCAACAGGTAGGTTCAACGGTAATATCGCGGAGATTGACTGGAAAACATCAACAAATCCTAATGACAACAGACGCAGATATTCTTATACCTATGACCGACTGAGCAGATTACTGCAGGGAATCTATTCAGAACCCGGATCATCACTTATCAACAATGGTAATTATAATGAGCAACTTACCTATGATCTCAATGGAAATATTGCTACATTAAAAAGATTTTCAAAGCCTTCTTCAGGAACAACAGCCGAAAAAATTGATGATTTAATTTATGATTATACAGGAAACCGTTTGGATAAAATAAGACTTCCTGCAGGGGTTCTTAATAATTTTTCAGGGTACAATGCTTTGCAAAATACTTTTACCTATGATTTAAATGGAAATATGGATAAACATTTAGATAAAGGTATTAACTCTATTAATTATAATTTTCTTAATCTACCAAATGAAGTCGTGGCAAACAGCAGCAATTTTTTTGTAAATTCTTACAAACTGAAGTATAAATACAGAGCGGATGGACAGAAATTGCAAAAGAAGTATCTTACAACCGAAATGGATGTTGTCGGAAATTGGGAAACTGTAGAATTGGCTACCGACTATTTAGATGGTTTTCAGTATTCCCAACATATTTTTCTTTCATCACCTACTCCTCTACAGCTAAAATTTGTACCAACAGCTGAAGGATATTATGATTTTGAGAAAAATAAGTATATTTACAATTATTTAGACCATTTGGGAAATGTAAGATTAAGTTATTTATATAATGGTGGCAGTATACAAGTTCTTGAAGAAAACAACTATTATCCTTTTGGATTGAGACATGAAGGTTATAATGCTTTGATGAATAACCCGTACAAGTACAAGTACAATGGGAAAGAACTACAGGAATCTGGAATGTATGATTATGGTGCAAGATTTTATATGCCAGATATTGGAAGATGGGGAGTAGTAGACCCGCTTGCTGAAGCTGATAGACGTTGGTCGCCATACCGATATGCTTATGATAATCCAATTAGATTTATTGATCCTGATGGAAGACTAGAAGATTGGTATGAAAATAACGAGACAAATGTTATTGAATGGTTTGATGGTAATGGAGATAAAGATGGTTACAAATATTTAGGAGAAACTTATAGAGATGGTAACTTATTTTATGCTGCAGATGCATGGGTATATGATGATTCGCCAGAGGGAGGAGGAAGACGTTATGAAGGTGGACTGACAAGAGGCATTGAAGAAGTAATAATACAAAGAGATGATAGTTTTGATCTTATGAAAGCATTAAGTGGTTTAGGAGATAACAAAGAAACTTTTTATAGTCTTTCAGGAGGAATAAATGAACCTGACCCAGAAACAATGAAAAAAGTAAAACCAGGAGATAAAATAGAAAGCAATGATATGTTTGAGCGAATATTTATGTTCTATGGGAGAAATAGATGGCTTGAGCGTAAAAATATAGGAGATGCTGCAATCCAATTTGGTTTAGATGTAGAAGGAATTGGAAATCCATTTAGTGGTGATGATGATAGTATTTTTATTAGTGAAACTTTAAGATATCCTATACAACATGATACAGTGAAAAAAGTTTCAAGATCAAATGAATTGATTGATAGACAGGATTTTCGTAATAAAGTAGATTCAATAAATAGAGCTGAAGGTAATGAATGGCACAACAAAACATTTGGATGGTAAATCTTTTATTTTACTTTTATTTTTAGCATTTTTTTTAAAAAATTGTCAAAAAAATGAAGAAAGAAATTTTTCTAATTTATTAGAATTAAAGAATTATACTATCAAAAAAACTAAAATTAATGATTCAATAATAGGAATTGTTGGAGAAAATAAAAATTATAAAATAAAAGGACTTTTTAATACTCAATCTAATGAAAAAATAGGTTGGTGGAAAATAGTAGATACTGCTAATGATAATGATTTTGATATTGAATATGTTTCACCAAAATTTCCAAAGGAAAACCAAATGAAAATTTATAAAAAAGGGATTCTACAAAAGGATTTAAGTATGTATTATGATTATACTTTGACCAAGCATAAATTCCTTTTGAAAATTTACTATCCAAAGTCCTCAGAAATAATCGACAAGGTATCTTTCGATTATATAACTGGAGATACAATAAAGAAAATGAGAATTAATGATGGGAAAGTGGAATGTATATTTAAAAATGATTGTTATGAGTGCGAAATTCCAATAAGTGTTGATGAAAATGCAATTTCAGGAATAGCTGCTATTTTTACTTACAAAGAAAATAAAAAAGATGTTACTTTAGGCAATACAAATATGTATGTAAAAACTAAAAAGTAGTTCTCTTGTATATTTGAGCTTTTAGTTAGTGCTTGTAAACAAAGAAAAAACCACTGCAATTTTGCAGTGGTTTTTGTGTTAAATAATGTTCTATTTTTATTATGAAATAGAACTATAATGCAAAATTAATGACACGTTTCCACATTTTACTTATGGTTTGGGTCTGTGTTATGACAATTCACATCATGCACCAAGCTGCACAAAGCCTCTTGACTTTAAGCAAGTAAAATAAACATATCTCAATAGTGATAGTTTTGTGTTTAAAAGTGTTGTACTTTTGTACATCGCTCTCAATTTATATTACATCAAAAAATAAAACTAATCTCAAAAAATTGAAATTTAGTAGAGGAATTTTCAAGTAAAATCATTTGCTACTTCAACGTCCACTCCACAAAATCGTTCATCACTTCTTCCCAATGCGGTTTTTGATGATTGATTTTTCCATTTTCAACTTCAAAGAAATTGTGTTCGAGGTTTAAATATCTTTTCAGCGTGAGATTATTTTTATTTTCTCTGATAAAATATAGCGGAACTAGATCGTTCAGATCACTTGCAATATCATGAGTTCCATACGCTAAATAAATTGGTTTTTTAAATTGTAACCAATCATCCAATAAAGGTACTGAGAAAGATTTCCAAGCAAGGAGTTCTGGTCTTTCGGTTAACTTTTTCGGATTGTATGCATCTCTGAACATTTGGTATTCGTCTTCAATTCCTTTATTTGCAGCTTCCCAGGTAATTTTTCTTTGCTCTGCATCTTTTCGATAATTTCGGATATTCTGATCAATTCTGCCAAATGGATTTGCTGAAAATAATCCTAGTTTAGAAACATTTTTATTAGCAATGGCGATTTTAGTTGCCACTTTTGAACCTTGAGAAGAACCTGCGACAATCAATTTTGAACGGTCTACCCATTTTTGCTTATTTAAAAATTTCAGGACTTTCTGAGCACGATTTACATAATTTTCTAAATAGTCAGCTTTTTGAAATTCTAACGTTGGCTGATTTTCATTTTTAGAATTTCCGTAATACCAATAAGATTCGTTAATATCTTTCTCATCGGCTATTAAAGGTGTTTTGGGCATTGCAATGATTACTAAATGATAATTTTTCACAATATTTTCTACATCAAAATTGGTAATTCCACCTCCAATGATCCAAAGCCCTTCTTCTTTTGAATTGACATAGATCGGATAGGGTAGTGAACCTTGACACCAAAGAAATACCGGTTTTTTCTGCTCTAATTTAGTATCATAAACAATAAACTCTATAGAATCATTTTTATCTGAAATTTCGAAAGCCGTTGTTTGGTTATTAATTGTTTTTCCCTGTTGAGAGATAAAAAATTGAGATAGAATGATAAATAGAAAACTAATTTTAAGCTTCATAAATAGGATTAATTAATGACAGGTTGCCGGATTATGTTTATGATTCGGGTCTGTGTTGTGACAATTCACATCATGCTCCGGAGAAACCTTCATTGCTTCCGATGGCGGAGAAATGTAAGGGATCCCAAGTTCAAGACCTCTTAGAATAAACAATCCACCAAGGATAATCATTACAACTGGAACGAATTTTAACACTTTAATTCTAAATGCTTGGTTCATCAGATTTCCCACCAAAACAATGGTAAACATAAATGGAAGTGTACCCAATCCGAATAATGCCATAAAAGAAGCACCCTGCCAAATTCCACCACTTGCAAGACTTGCGGTAAGAGCCATATAAACCATTCCGCAAGGTAAAAACCCATTCAGAATTCCGGTGGTGAACCTTGAGCGATAATCTGCTTTCTGAAGCAGCTTTCCGAGGTTCGATTTAACTTTAAAAAGAAATTTAGAGATAAAAGGAGTTTTTGAAGCAAAATCTTTTCCGCCAAATGAAAATAAAGCCATAATAATCAGCAAAATTCCTACTCCAATCGTAAGATATTGCTGAAAACCCGCCATTTCAAATCCCTGACCTACAATTCCTAAAACTGCACCTAGAAAAGCGTAGGTTGCAATTCTTCCAAACTGATAGGTAAGATTTTGAAGATAATAATTGGTTGCCTGCTTTTTGGTCAAACCCATTGATAACGCAATGGGGCCGCACATTCCGATACAGTGAAAACCGGATGCGAAGCCTAGACCAATTGCAGATATGATCAATGCTATTTCCATATCACATCATAATCGAGTCTGTAATCGATTTTATCTTTGATCCAATGAAGTCTTAAGGTATAATTTCCATTTTTTAAAACTGCTGCAGGAATGATGAATGATCGATTTGCATCTAGCTTCACCGTTTTTTTAACATCTAAATTCTGATCATCGGATCTGTTCAATACAAAACTTACCACCGTATTATCATTATTAATGTCTTGTGGTAAAGTTAGTTTTATACCATCCGCTGCTTGTGAGTAAATGGGTTTATCTTTTAACTCGTCTGCACGTTTTTTGGCATCAATCACAGATTGATAAAGAAGTTCTTCTTCGTAATATTTGTCGGTCACCATTTCAGAGTTTTTCTGTCCGTTTGGGAAAAGAAAAATCATCGATAAAATAAATATAATGAATGAGGCTAAAGCTAAAAAAATGCCGTGTCCCCAAGTGAAATTTTTCATAATTTAAAAATTTAAAACTGTAATTTAAAAGGTCCTTCGAAATACGTTTGATAAGAATCAATCAATTTTCCTTTCATATCATAAACGCCGATGGTGATGTTTTGTTTCGACAAATTCATTTCCGATTCTGGGAAGCTGATGTTGATGGTTCCTTTAGAAATTTTGTCACGCTCTACCGTAATTTTGCTTGATGCGCTGTATCCAACTTCTGCATGGGCAGGCTTTATTACTTTGATGGTAACAATTTTTTTGTCGTTTGTTTTATTAAGGAAAGTATAATTGTAGGTATTGATAATCTTTCCTTCTTTTACAAAAAATGTACTTCCTGCCGGTTTGATGAATTTTGCTTCCATCTCGCCACGGCTTGAAAGTAAATATCCTAAAAAGCCTACCAACAAAACCAAAACGAGGGCAAAGCCTTTCATTCTACCGGTAAATTTGTATGGAGCTCCGGTTTCTATTTCTTTTTCTGATGCATAACGTACTAAACCTTTTGGTAAGCCTACTTTTTCCATTACTTCGTCACAAGCATCGATACAGGCTGTACAATTTACGCATTCCAGCTGTTGGCCGTCTCTGATGTCAATTCCGGTAGGGCAAACTACAACACATTGGTGACAATCTATACAATCTCCTTTTCCTTCCGCTTTTCTGTCTTCACCTTTTCTCCATTTAGAACGGTTTTCACCTCTTTTAAAATCGTAAAATACGTTGATGGTTTCTTTATCGATTAAAACACCCTGCAATCTTCCGTATGGGCAAACCAATGTACAAACCTGCTCTCTGAACCATGCAAATACAAAGTAAAAAGCAGCGGTAAAAAGAATCATCACCATAAAATTGGTAGGATGAGTAAATGGGCCTTCAGAAATAATGTTTAATACTTTCTCATAGCCCACAATATACATAAACATAAAATGGGTAATGATAAGAGAAATAATAACATAAATCGACCATTTCAAACTTCTTTTCCAGATTTTCTCTGTATTCCATTCTTGCCTAGCAAGCTTCATTTGCTTATTTCGGTCTCCTTCAATCAGATATTCTATTTTACGAAAGACAGATTCCATAAAAATTGTCTGAGGGCAAATCCACCCGCAGAAAATTCTTCCGAATGCAATCGTAAAAATAATAATGAAAATAAGAGATGCAATAGCACCTAAGGTAAGGATGAAAAAATCTTGCGGATAAAAAGGCTGTCCTGCAATAAAGAATTCTCTATCGATAACGTTAAACAAAAAGAAAGGGTTGCCATTAATTTTAATAAACGGAACGGCAAAATAGACCACGAGCAGAATATAACTTACGAGATTTCTGTAATTGGTGTATTTACCTTTTGGTTTCTTTGGAAAAACCCATTTTCTTTTACCAGATTGTTCCATTGTGCCTATAGAATCTCTATAGGTTTCAGGGTCTAATACCTGTCCCTGTCCACCACGAGCGATGTCTTCATCTATTTTTGACATGTTGATAAGGTTTTAAAAAACGAAAAAACATAATTCGTTACTATTTTTATCTAATAACAAATTATGTTTTTCATATGTTTTATATTTTTTTTAATTACTGTTTTTCCCAATGAGCTTCATCACCATATGGTGGTGCACCGCCTTCTGCAGGAGTAATTGGTTTTTTAAGCTGGTTGATAGAGTAAACGTAAGCTGCAACATTTTGTATGTCTGTACCTGTTAAAACTCCATTTTTACCCCAAGCCTGCATTGCTGTTCCTGTAACCCCATTATCTACAACGTGGAATACGTTTTTGAATAATGTTTTCTCAGGTTGGTTGTGCCAGAAATTATCAGTCAAGTTAGGTCCGATACCTCCTTTACCTCCGTCTGAGTGACAAGATACACAGTTGGTTTTGAAAACTTCTTCACCTGCTGCAATATTATCTTCAGAGAAAACTGCTGATTCTATTGTTACTGGTGGTTGATCTTCAAGATATTTTGCAATACTTGCCTGCTGTTCTTTATATTCTTGATCATATTCGCTTAATGGGTGAGCAAAATCTGTAAAAGCATATGCACAAATATAAACGATACAGAATACAGTTCCGAAATAGAATAAACCTAACCACCATTTTGGTAACTGATTATCTAATTCCATAATCCCATCGAAACCGTGGTCAATAAGAATATCTTTCTCGTGAGAGTCTGACTGTTTCTTGAAAGCTGCATCATACTGTCTTCTAAGAAAAGGAATTTTCTTTTCAGCTAAGTAAGCCGCTTTTTCTTCAGCAGTTAATTTTTTAAATTTATTGTTCTCAATCAAATCTCCGATGGCACCGTGAATATATGCTAAAATAGCACTGATTACAACAGTTCCCCAGAAATATGGTGAAGCTAAAAACGAGTAGCTCTGAACAAATAAATAATAAAATATTACTAATAATACTGTTATTATTAAAATGTTTACAACAACCGGTGTTCTTTGTCTCATAATAAATAGTTTAATTTTTTAAATTAAAATCATCTTCGTCATCCCCAAGTGGAGCGTGCTCTTCTTCTTTGTAATATTTTTTAGGCCTGCTAAAAACATAGATTATCAAAGCTACGAAAAACAACATAAAGAAAATCAGAGCCAATGTTTGATACAAACCTGCATTTTCAGTATTGGATAATATATCTTTAAAGTTTTGAGGAATCATAGTAAGCTTTTAATTTTATTAGTTACTAGCTGTTTTTATTTCTGTCGTTTTAATATCAGTACCCAATCTCTGAAGGTAAGCGATAAGAGCGATAATCTCTTTTTTCTCTAATTCTCCTTTAGGTTTGTTTTCGTACACTTTTTTCACGTCAGCCGCTTCTACGAAGATATCTTTTACAATTTTCGCTGCCTGATTGTCTGCCCATTTATCTGCAGTATCGATCTGAGCTTTTGTATAAGGTACATCGTAGGTGTTTTTCATAAACTTGATTTTGTCTACCATTTGAGAACGATCAAGATTATTTGAAATCAACCAAGGGTAACGTGGCATAATAGAACCTGCAGACGTTTGTCTTGGGTTATACATATGCTTGTAGTGCCAAGAACTTGGGTTTTTACCACCTTCTCTATGTAAATCTGGTCCTGTTCTCTTAGATCCCCAAAGGAATGGTCTGTCGTAAACAAATTCTCCAGCTTTAGAGTACTGTCCGTTTTTACCGTTAAATCTTACAATCTCGTCTCTGAATGGTCTTACCATTTGTGAGTGACAAGCGTTACAACCTTCACGGATATATAAATCTCTACCTTCTAATTCTAATGGTGAATAAGGTTTCACCGCAGAAATTGTAGGTACACTTTTCTTTAATGATAAAGTAGGAATAATTTCTACCATACTACCTACAGAAATTGTAAGCAATGATAAAACAGTCATCAAGATTGGCGTTCTTTCTAACCAAAGGTGAAGACCTTCTCCTTCTTTACGTCTGTTGCTGATATTAGCTAAAGCAGGTGCTTCTGCTGGAACTTCTTTTTGGAATGATCCTTTTTTGATTGTCATGTAAACATTCACCACCATCAAAAGACCTCCTGAAAGGTAGAATAATCCACCTACGAATCTCATTTTAAAGTAAGGAATAATTGCAGTAACGGTATCTAACCAGTTTTTCCACAATAATGTTCCGTCCGGGTTAAATTGTTTCCACATCAAACCTTGAGTAAATCCAGCGATATACATTGGTACTGCGTAGAAAATAATCCCTAAAGTACCTAACCAGAAATGCCAGTTTGCTAATTTCACAGACCACATTTTGGTTCTCCACATGATTGGTACCAAATAATAGATTACACCGAATGCCATGAAACCATTCCATCCTAATGCTCCTAAATGTACGTGACCGATAACCCAGTCTGTAAAGTGACCAATTTTATTGATGTTTTTTGTAGCCAAAAGAGGTCCTTCAAATGTTGCCATACCATAACAAGTAACTGCAACTACGAAGAATTTCAAAATAGGATTTTCTCTTACTTTATCCCAAGCTCCTCTTAAGGTAAGTAGACCATTCAGCATACCTCCCCAAGATGGTGCGATAAGCATAATTGAGAAACCTGTTCCCACTGCTTGTGCCCATGCCGGTAATGCTGTATACTGAAGGTGGTGAGGACCAGCCCAGATATATACGAAAATCAATGACCAAAAGTGAATGATTGATAGTTTGTATGAGAATACAGGTCTGTCAGCCGCTTTAGGTAAGAAATAATACATTAAACCTAAAACAGGTGTTGTCAATACGAATGCTACCGCATTGTGACCATACCACCATTGTACGATGGCATCTTTTGCTCCTGCATAAGCAGAATAAGATTTCCAACCAGAGAACGTTAAAGGTACCTCTAAGTTGTTGAATATGTGAAGCATCGCTACAGCAACCCAAGTTCCAAGATAGAACCAAATGGCTACGTAAAGATGTCTTACTCTTCTTTTTGCAATCGTTAAAATCATGTTCGCTCCGAAAATGATCCACGAAACTGCGATTAATATATCGATTGGCCACTCATGCTCAGCATATTCTTTTGAGGTGTTGATCCCCATAAAGAATGTGATAAACGTAGCAACAATCATAAATTGCCATGTCCAGAAATGAATCCACGATAAAGTATCGCTGTACATTCTTGTTTTTAATAATCTTTGAGTAGAGTAATAAACCCCTACATAAACGATATTACATACGAATGCAAAGATTACCGTGTTGGTGTGTAGCATTCTTATTCTACCAAACCCTAACGCACCGTTGGTATTAATTAACCCTTGTATGTTTCCTGATGCAAGACTGTTGATTGTTGTATCGTCAGTTCCAAACAAAAACTCAGGAAGCTCAGGATAGAAAAGCATCAATGCTGCCGTAAGTCCAAACACGAAACCTATAATTCCAAAAACTATGGTCGCGTATAGGAATGCACGAACAATACTGTTGTCATAACTAAACTTTTGTGTCTCCATATTAACTATTCACTTTTTTCTTCAAATTTATTATTATCTCCTTTTTTCTTATCGTTGTTGTTGCCAGTGCCTTCTTTTTCCTTTATTTCACCGGAATCAAAAAGTATTCTTACAGCTGGAGACTCGTCGTCCTCAAACTGCCCTTTTCTGGCGAAAACTATAAATACGACCAGAAAAACTACAGCCAAAGAAACGCTGCATAAGATCATTAAATATAGAATATCCATTTGACAACAAAATTAACCTATTTTCGGGGTTCAAAATTAGTGAAAAATAATGACAATTATCACGAAATACTAGGTTTGGCTAATTTAAAATCAGTCTAAATAAGAGCTTTTAAAGCTGTTTTTTGAAATATTTCCTCCCAAGAATCCAGGTGGAAATCGTTGTGAATGAAATAACGGTAATCGAACTTGCAGGCATAATTAAAGCTGCAAATAAGGGACTCATATTTCCGGTGACAGCAAACGTTAAACCAACAACATTGTACAGAAAGCTAATCAGGAAGGTGAGTTTTACGATTGTAATCGAGCCTTTGCAAACGTTCAGATAGTTGTCTAGTTGCGATACTTTTTCTCCATTCATAATGACATCCGAAGATGGTGTAAAGCTGTTACTGTCGTCAGAAATTGCGATTCCTACGTTACTTTGTTTTAAAGCTCCAGCATCATTTAAACCGTCACCAAGCATGATTACTTTTAAACCTTTATCCTGAAGCTCTTTGATGTAATTCAGTTTGTCTTCAGGGTTTTGGTTAAATGCCATCGCGCTGTAGTTTGGGATAATCTCCTTAAGTTGGTTTTCTTCAGAGGCATTGTCGCCGCTCAAAATGAAAATTTTATAATGGGTCAGTTTTGCAAAAAGGTTTTTAAGATTTTCTCGGTACTCATTTTTAAATATGAATTTTCCGATAAACTCATTGTTTTTACTGATGTAAACTGCGGTTTCAAGATTTTTAGATTCTTGATTGTTGTATTTTGCAGAACCAATTTTATAGATATTCCCTCGTACACTTGCTTCGTAACCCTTTCCTGAGATTTCTTCAAAGTTGTCAACAGGGAAATAGTCGTCTTGTACTTCCAAAAATTCATAAAGTGATTTTGAAAGCGGGTGATTGGAGTTTTTAACTAAACTTTTAATGTTTAATAAATCAAATTCTGAAATCTCAGAACCTTCATATCTGATGTTTGATTTTTTTCTGTGGGTAATTGTTCCGGTTTTATCGAAAACTAAAGCGTCAACTTTTGCAATTTTCTCAATCGTTATAGTATCTTTTACGTAAAATTTATTTCGGCCTAAAATTCTCATAATGTGACCGAAAGTAAATGGAGAAGACAATGCCAAAGCGCATGGGCAGGCAATGATTAAAACGGCAGAAATAACCTGGAACATGGTTTCAAGATCAATAAAATACCAGTAAATTCCTGCTACAAGCGCAATTCCCAAAATAATAAAGGTGAAATATTTACTGATGTCGTTGATTAAAGTGTCAAGTCCAGTCTCGTGTTTTTTGAAAGCTTCTTTGTTCCAAAGTTGGGTAAGGTAACTTTGGTCGACGTTTTTAATAACTTCAAGCTCCAAAGATGAACCAATCTGTTTTCCTCCTGCAAAGATTTTATCCCCCGGATTTTTAGAAATACTTTCACTTTCGCCTGTGATGAAGCTATTGTCAATATTTCCGTTTCCGCTAATCAAAATAGCATCGACGGGAATGATCTCGTGATTTCTTACTAAAATTCTATCGCCGATTTTAATCTCTGAAAGTAGAATGTTTTCCTGCTTTCCGTTAAAATCAACTTTGGTTACTGCAATCGGATAGAATGATTTGTAATCTCGGTCATAAGAAAGCGAGCTGTACGTTCTTTTCTGGAAAATTTTCCCTAAAAGCATGAAAAACAGAAGTCCGCACAAAGTATCAAAATATCCGGGACCGTAATCAGTAGCGATTTCATAAATACTTCTTCCGAACAAAACAAAAATTCCTAAAACAATAGGAACGTCAATGTTGACGATTTTGTTTTTTAAACCATACCAAGCTGATTTATAATAGTCTGATGCAGAATAAAAAACAACAGGAACTGAAAGTAAGAACATTAAAACTCTGAAAAGTCCTTTATAATGTTCCATCCAATAATCTTCACCGCCGATATATTCTGGGAAGGCTAAAAACATTCCGTTTCCAAAAGCGAATCCTGCAATCGCAAGCTTTATCAATAAAGATTTGTCTAGATTGTCTTCGTTCTTATCAACCGTCTCAAGGCTAATCGCGGGTTTGTATCCAAGATTGGTTAAGAATTTAGCTAATTCGCTTAATTTTAATTCGTTATGATTGAAAGAAACCTGTAAGGTCTTCCTTGTAAAGTTTACCTGAGAATAATGAATATCTTTATGTAAAGTATGAAGGCTTTCTAATAACCAAATACAAGAAGAGCAGTGGATTACCGGAATCCTGAACGTTACAAGACTTGTATTGCCTTCAGAAAAATCTGTAACTCTGTCAAAAATTTCTTTGGTGTCGAGATAGTCAAATTGTGAAGAGTTTTCTTCAGGTCTTATGCCCGCTTTTTTATTTAATTCGTAAAAATTACTAAGATTATTAGTATTCAGAATTTCATAAACAGATTTGCAGCCCGTACAGCAGAAAATTTTTTCGTCAAAAGAAATTCTTTCCTTTTCTATCCCTTGTCCGCAATGAAAACAGTTCTCGCTCACCTTCATAAATTATTGACTTACAAAATTATAACATTTTTTTTTTGTTTATCGATTTAAAATGTTCTATTTTTGTGACAAATGTCATAAAAATGTCGCAGGAACAACAAATTGCTATTGAGGATAGATTTGCAAGAGTTTTTAATGATAAATCGTTTAAAGAAAGGCTGAATAGCGCAGATTTTGAAAAGTATTTTAAAGCTCAAAAAAGCTTGAAATTTCAGAAGAACGATATTATTTTTGAGGATGGAGAAACGCCAAGAGGAGTTTATTTTTTAGAAAAAGGTGCTGCAAAGCTATCAAAATCAGGAGCTTTTGGTAAAGATCAGATCTTGAGATTTATTAAAGAAGGAGATATCATTGGATACAGATCTTTGCTGTGTGGGGAAAATTTTCAGGCTAAAGCTGAAGCGATGACTGATATTGAAGCTACTTTTTTACCTGCAGAAGTTTTTATGTATTTGCTTGAAGTAGATTCACAATTATCTTTTGTAATGCTTCAAAAAATAGCATACGAATTGGGAGAATCTTCCAATACGATTACTTTCTTGGCTCAAAAAACAGTAAGAGAAAGACTGGCGGAAATTCTAATTCTTTTAGAACAAAAATTAGGAACAGATCCTGAAGGTTTTATTAAAATTTCTTTAACGAGAGAAGAAATTGCAAACATTATCGGAACGGCTACTGAAAGTGCCATCCGATTGATTTCAGAATTCAAAGGTGATAGTCTCATCGAAGTAGACGGCAGAAATATCAAAATTCTCAACCACGATAAATTAATGAAACTAGGACACGTAGTTTTGTAAAATCAAAATATCTAAGTCGGCGAAAGCCGACTTTTTAACTTAAAACAATCATATACATTATGTCTGTTCATTCCGAAATTAAAAGAGTTACTACAGAAACCTTGCGAAAAATGAAATTCGATAAGGAGAAAATAACAATGCTTACCGCTTACGATTTTACGACGGCAAAGATGGTTGACGCCGGAGGTGTCGATACCATTCTTATTGGCGATTCTGCGGCGAATGTAATGGCGGGTTTTGAAACAACACTTCCTATTACTTTAGATCAGATGATTTATCATACTCAAAGTGTGGTGAGAGGGGTAGAAAGAGCATTGGTAATTGCAGATCTTCCTTTCGGAACCTACCAAAGTAATCCTGATATTGCATTAGAATCTGCGGTAAGAATGATGAAAGAAGGTGGCGCTCATGCGATTAAAATTGAAGGTGGAAAAGAAATTTCGAAATCAATTAAAAAGATCATCAATGCCGGAATTCCTATTATGGGACATTTGGGATTAACGCCGCAGTCTATTTATCAATTTGGAACCTATAAAGTAAGAGCTAAAGAAGAAGCTGAAGCTGAAAAACTAATCAATGATGCAAAATTGCTTGAAGAATTAGGTTGTTTTGGAGTTGTTCTTGAAAAAATTCCTGCAGATCTGGCGAAAAGAGTAACGGAAAGTATCTCAATTCCAACAATCGGAATTGGAGCCGGACCTCATTGTGACGGACAGGTTTTGGTATATCATGATATGGTGGGAATGAACAAAGGTTTCTCTCCAAAATTCTTAAGAAGATACCTAGATTTATATACAGAAATTACGGGAGCAGTTTCTCAATACGTGAAAGACGTGAAAAATGCTGATTTCCCTAACCAAAATGAAAGCTATTAATGAAAAGTAATTTACAGGCAACACAAGGAATTTTATCAATTTTAGCAATCGTTTGTTTAGCAGCGGGTTGGTTTAAAATTTTCCCGGATAATATTAACTATCTTCTTTCGGCAAGATTATTTTATATTTTAATTGGAATCAGCTTTATCGTTCAGGGAAGAATGTTGATGCATACTAAATTTATGTATCCTATGTATGCAGCTGCAGGTTTGTGTATCATCGGAGCATTTTTACCGATGGATTCAAGTCTTAACATCATAAAAACGATTGGTCTTTTAGGTGGAGTAGTTATTTCTTTTGTGAGCAGATCGCAGAATCGTTAAGGTAGTATGGAAGAGCAGATTGTTTTTGAGGATAATCACCTTTTAGTTATCAATAAAAAAGTAGGGCAGCTCGTTCAGGGCGATAAAACCGGTGACGAACCTTTACTCGATTCCATTAAAGATTTCATCAAAAAAAGAGATAATAAACCCGGAAATGTTTTTCTGGGTTTGGTACATCGTATCGATCGCCCAACTTCTGGTTTGGTGATTTATGCTAAAACTTCAAAAGCGCTTTCAAGATTAACTCAAATGGTGAAAAACCGTGAAATCAAGAAAACGTATTGGGCGGTTGTTGCTAAAGAAATGATTCCACAGAGCCAAAGATTGGTTCATTATTTACAGAAGAACGAAAAAAATAATAAAGCAATTGTTTTTCCTAAGGTTACCGAAGGGGCAAAAGAAGCAATTCTTACTTATAATATCATTAAAGCGTTAGATAATTATCTGCTTTTGGAAATTGATTTGGAAACCGGTAGGCATCATCAAATCAGGGCACAGTTATCAAAAACCGGAGTTCCTATTAAAGGTGATTTAAAATACGGTGCGCCTCGTTCAAATCCCGATGGCGGAATAAATCTTCACGCCAGAAAACTTCAGTTTATACATCCTGTTACAAAAGAGGAGGTGACAATTGTTGCTCCCGTTCCACAGAATGACGCAATTTGGAGAGCATGTGAAGAATAAATATTAAATATAGAAATAAGTAAAAAAATGGAAACTGGAGATCATCTTGTTTCCATTTTTATTTTCTTATGAATGCAAATTTTCTCTTTTTTAGGAGCTTTTTCCCGCTTTCCACTATATCTTTTGGGTTACGGCTCCGCTTCGCTCCGCCGCAACTCAAAAGGATGCCGTTACAATCGGGGCTAGGTTTGAATTCAATTATTTAAATGTATGATAATCAAATATAAAGATTGTCATCTTATAAGAATTTCAACTCGAATTTTTCCAGTAAAAATTAAAAGAACATCTGTGTAATCTGCAAAATCAGCGAGATATAAAAAACAATATTTTCAAGCATTTAAAACTTCCAATCTCCAAAACCCGACTTCCATCTCTTTCAAAAAATTTTGCATATTTCAAAAAAATAGTTACCTTCGTCGCAACTTTAGGGGTGTCTGTTGACAAAACAGGCTGAGACTTTACCCTTTGAACCTGATTTCTAGATCATACTAGCGTAGGAAAAAGTGAGATGACTTTGCTGTACATTCTATTGTACAATGATGGGCATTCCTAAAGTGTATTTTAAAATTTAGGAATGGAGCTCACAATCAATCACACACTAAGAAATTTTGATGTACTTCCCAAAACGCTGGAAGCACTTATCGCTATGGAATTACCTGAAAAGAAAAAAGGAATTGCCGTAGCGCTCAACAATCGTATTATTCTGCAGTCATTCTGGGCGGAAACTATTCTCAACAACCAAGATTCAATTTTAATCATTACTGCTACTCAAGGCGGTTAAAAAATATTTTTATGGCTCATAAAATCACACGTTCGCCGTTTCCGAATTCAAAAAAGATCTATGTTGAAGGAAAAATTCATCCAATCAATGTAGCGATGCGCGAAATACAATTAAGTCCGACAAAACTCACCAACGGAACTTTAGAACATAATCTACCTGTTACAGTGTATGATACTTCAGGATCTTACACCGATGAAAATTCTGAAATTAATATCGAAAAAGGGCTTCCAAGAATTCGTGAACAATGGATTTTGGATAGAAATGACGTCGAAGTTTTAGATGGAATTACGTCAGAATATGGAAAAGCAAGACTAGCTGATCCAAAATTAGATGAATTACGATTTTCTTACAATCACAAACCGAAAGTAGCAAAAGAAGGACAAGAAGTTACCCAATTATACTACGCAAAACAGGGCATCATCACTCCCGAAATGGAATATATTGCCATCAGAGAAAATCAAAGAATCGAGCAACTGGATTCTGTTTCAAAAGACATGGCTTTTCAACATCAGGGAAACAATTTTGGGGCAAGAACTCCGAAAAGCAAAATTACTCCCGAGTTTGTAAGAGATGAAATTGCAGCGGGAAGAGCAATTATTCCCAATAATATCAACCATCCTGAAAGCGAACCGATGATCATCGGGCGAAATTTTTTGGTTAAAATTAATGCAAACATCGGAAACAGTGCCGTTTCATCGAGTATTGAAGAAGAAGTAGAGAAAGCAGTTTGGGCTTGTCGATGGGGAGCTGATACAATTATGGATTTGTCAACCGGAAAAAACATTCACGAAACCAGAGAATGGATTATCAGAAACAGTCCGGTTCCTATTGGTACCGTCCCGATTTACCAGGCATTGGAAAAAGTAAAAGGTGTTGCAGAAGATCTGACTTGGGAAATTTTTAAAGATACTTTGATCGAACAGGCAGAACAGGGAGTTTCGTACTTTACCATTCACGCTGGAGTTTTATTAAGATATATTCATCTAACCGCAAAACGAGTCACAGGAATTGTTTCCAGAGGTGGTTCTATCATGGCTAAATGGTGTTTGTTTCATCATAAAGAAAACTTTTTGTACACCCATTTCGAGGAAATTTGCGAGATCATGAAAAAATACGATGTAGCTTTTTCTTTAGGAGACGGTCTTCGCCCGGGTTCAATTGCCGATGCCAATGATGAAGCGCAATTTGCAGAATTAGAAACTTTAGGTGAACTGACAAAAATTGCCTGGAAACATAATGTTCAGGTAATGATTGAAGGTCCTGGTCACGTTCCGATGCATATGATCAAAGAAAATATGGAGAAGCAATTAGAAGTTTGTGACGAAGCACCGTTTTACACATTAGGTCCTTTAACGACGGATATTGCGCCGGGTTACGATCACATTACTTCAGGAATTGGCGCTGCCATGATTGGTTGGTTTGGTTGTGCGATGTTGTGTTATGTGACTCCGAAAGAACATTTGGGGTTACCCAATAAAGACGATGTAAAAGTTGGGGTAATCACCTATAAATTAGCTGCTCATGCTGCAGATTTGGCGAAAGGTCATCCAGGTTCGCAATACAGAGACAACGCGTTGAGTAAAGCAAGATTTGAATTCAGATGGGAAGATCAGTTCAATCTTTCTCTTGATCCGGATACGGCAAGATCTTATCATGATGAAACGCTTCCTGCGGACGGAGCAAAAATTGCGCATTTCTGCTCAATGTGTGGGCCAAAATTCTGTTCAATGAAGATCACACAGGAGATCCGTGAGTCTGCAGAAAAAGGAATGTTTGATAAATCTCAGGAATTCATCGAAAAAGGGAAAGAAATTTATATATGATCACTGTAATTTCTCCCGAAGAACTTGTTCAAAATGAAACTGAGATTATCAATCAACTATTTCAGGAAGGTTTGGATTTACTTCACATAAGAAAGCCTTTTATTAACCAAAATGAAATGACTGATTTTATTCAAAAGATAGATTCGGAATTTCATTCTCAATTGGTTTTGCACAGTCATTATAATTTGGCGGATAACTTTAATATTTCAAGATTTCATTTCAGAGAAATTGACAGAAAAAATGGCTTGTCTCAATCTTTTACAGATAAAACAATTTCAACATCAGTTCACGATATTGAAACGTTTAATGAACTAAATGAAGAATGGGAATATGCATTTATCAGTCCGGTTTTTCCGAGTATTTCTAAAAAAGGATATGGTGAAAATTCAAATATTTTAAATGATATCAAGAAAAGAGATAATCGAAATGTAAACCTGATTGCTTTGGGAGGAATTAATGAAAATAATATTCATCAGATTTTTGATAGTAATGTTGATGTTGATGGAGTGGCTTTATTAGGTGCAATTTGGGAAAGTAATCAACCATTGAATGTATTTAAAAAATGTAAGCAAAACATTAATTATTAGAGTTTATTCAAATTATAAAATGGAAAAATTACAATACATATCACAAGGATTTACGATAGAAGATCAAGAGCTAAATATTAGAAAAGCAATCGATAATGGTGTAAAATGGATACAGGTTCGTTGGAAAAACGCTTCTGAAAATGAACTAATCAAGCTTAGCGAGGTTTCAAAAAAAATATGCTCAGATAATCAAACAGTTTGTATCATTAATGATTATATACATATTGCTAAAATGGTCGATGCAGACGGAGTTCATTTAGGCTTAAAAGATGAAAAGATAGAATCGGCACGACAAATTTTAGGGAAGCATAAAATCATCGGAGGTACGGCAAATACTTTAGAAGATATTATTCAAAGAATTAACGAAAACTGCGATTACATCGGTTTAGGACCACTTCGATTTACTTCAACTAAAGAACAGCTAAGTCCGATTTTAGACTTTGAAGGTTATGAAAAAATCATTCAGGATTTAAAAGAAAAAGGATTAGAAATCCCAAAAATATTCGCAATTGGCGGAGTGGTTTTGAAAGACATCGATCTCTTACAACAAATCGGAATTTATGGAGTTGCCGTTTCTGGTCAAATCACCAATCAACCATCTATTATCAACGAATTTAAAATAGCAATGCAATGAACAATCAACCATTAATTATAGCAGACAGAACTTTCGAATCGAGACTGTTTTTAGGAACCGGGAAATTTGGAGATCTTTCAGAAATGACCGACTCCATCATCGCTTCTGGAAGTGAACTGGTGACAATGGCTTTAAAAAGAATCGATTCTCAATCTTCAGAAGATGATTTGTTAAATGCTTTAAAACCTACAAAATCTCACCTTTTACCCAATACTTCAGGAGCAAGAACTGCCAAAGAAGCGGTTTTAGCAGCACAATTGGCAAGAGAAGCCTTGGAAACCAATTGGGTAAAACTTGAAATTCATCCGGATCCAAAATATTTGTTACCTGATCCAATTGAAACGTTGTATGCAACAGAAGAATTGGCAAAATTAGGATTTATCGTAATGCCTTACATCCATGCAGACCCAGTTTTGTGTAAACGTCTCGAAGATGTAGGAACAGCCGTTGTTATGCCTTTGGGAGCGCCGATTGGGACGAATAAAGGGTTAAGAACTTTAGATTTTTTAGAAATTATTATTGCCCAAAGTAATGTTCCCGTTGTTGTTGATGCTGGAATTGGTGCACCTTCTGATGCCGCAAAAGCCATGGAAATGGGAGCTGATGCAGTTTTGGTAAATACGGCAATTGCCGTTGCAAGAAATCCTGTAAATATGGCATTGGCTTTTAAAGAAGGCGTAATTGCAGGAAGAAGAGCTTTTGAATCTGGTTTGGGAGCTATTGGAAATCATGCACAAGCATCAAGTCCGCTGACTTCTTTTTTGTTTGATTAAAATAAAGAGAAAAGAGTCCCGAAGGGACGATTTAATAAAGGATAGGATAAAATCCTATCAATAAATAATAGACAACGGGTCATTTGGATTAAACCGAATATTATGAAAAGTTTTAAAGATTTTTTTGAACAATATCAATGGGATGAGGTAAAAGCAAAGCTTGAAAAAGTGACATTGTCTGATGTGGAAAATAGCCTTCAGAAAAAGAATAAAACAATAGAAGATTTTCTGAACTTTCTTTCGCCTGTTGCTGCTCAAAAGTTAGAATTAATGGCGAAAATGACGCAGCAACTTACTCAGAAACGATTCGGGAAAACCATTCAGTTGTATGCGCCGTTGTACCTGAGTAATGAATGTCAGAATATTTGTACGTACTGCGGTTTCAGTTTAGATAATTCGATTAAAAGGAAAACACTTTCTGATACTGAATTGATGATCGAAGCTACCGTTTTGAAATCAATGGGGGTAAATCACGTTTTGTTGGTGAGCGGAGAAGCAAATAAAATAGTTGGAATTGATTATTTTCTGAACGCTGTTCGTTTGTTAAAGCCATATTTTGCTAATATTTCTATTGAAGTTCAGCCTTTGTCGGAAGAAGAATATCGAGAACTTCATGAAGCAGGCGTGAATGCGGTTTTGGTCTATCAGGAAACTTATCATCAGGAAGTTTATAAAGAGTATCATCCAAAAGGAAAAAAGTCAAATTTCAATTTTCGTCTGGAAACTCCCGACAGAATTGGTAAAGCCGGAATTCATAAAATGGGATTGGGGGTTTTGCTTGGTTTGGAAGATTGGCGTATAGACAGCTTCTTCAACGCACTTCACATCGATTATCTTCAAAAACAATATTGGAAAAGTAGGTATTCAGTTTCATTTCCTAGATTAAGACCTGCAGAAGGAATTATTGAACCCAATTTTATCATGTCTGATAAAGATTTACTCCAATTAATCTGTGCGTACAGAATCTGGAATGAAGATTTGGAAATTTCTATTTCAACAAGAGAAAACGAAAATTTTAGAAATCATATTATTTCTTTAGGCGCAACAGCAATGAGTGCAGCTTCGAAAACCAATCCAGGTGGTTATGCGGTGGACAAAGAATCTTTGGAACAATTTGAAACCAGTGATGAAAGAAGTATGGCGGAAATTAAAAATATTATTAAAAATGCAGGCTACGACCCAATAATGAAAGATTGGGATTCTGTGTATAGCGGAGTTTAAAGGTTGAAATTTTAAACAAATTAAAAATAAAAACTCTATTAGAAATATAACGAACGTCACTTCGAGTAGATTTTTGCAAAAAATCGTATCGAGAAGTTTTGCTTAATGAAAGTTCTCGATACATTTTTCTCCATTCTATTATGAAAAACAGTCGAACTGACGTGAGGTTAAAAATAAATCTCGAACAACCTGATTCAAATAAAATCAAAAAAATGAAAAAGGAAGATATTTTCTCAAGATACAGCCGCCAGATCTTTATTGAAGAAATTGGTTTGGAAGGTCAAAAAAAAATAATGAGTGCCAAAATTCTCGTGATTGGAGCAGGAGGTTTAGGTAGTCCGGTCATTCAATATTTAGCTGCGGCCGGAATTGGATTTTTGGGAGTTGCGGATTTTGATGAGGTTGAATTGCATAATTTAAACCGACAAATTATTCATAATGAAAATTCTGTAGGAAAATCAAAAGTTAAAAGTGCAGAAGACTTTGTAAAAAACCTTAATCGTCAAGTCAATTTTATCGGAATTGAAAATAAGATTGATGATTCTAATGCTGAAGAAATTATTTCTCAGTTTGATATTGTTATTGACGGTTCCGATAATTTTAAAACGAGGTATTTAGTTAATGATACTTGTGTAAAGATTGGAAAACCTTTAGTTTACGGAAGTATTCTAGGTTTTTCCGGACAGGTTGCTGTTTTTAATTATAAAGGAAGTAAGAATTTAAGAGATATTTTTCCTGAACCTCCTTTTAAGGAAGGTCTTCCGGATTGTGATAGTCTCGGAGTTTTGGGCGCATTGCCGGGAATTGTAGGAAGTATGATGGCGATTTTAGCTTTAAAAATAATAACCAATCTGTCATTCAATTTAAATCAAATCACATTGATTGATACTTTGGAATGGAGATTTCAAACGGTTGATTTCTAAAAAAATCCTAATTGTTATAATTTTCCTCTTTTTGAAAGAATGATTTTTAATGTTGATGGAAAATTAGACATCAAAAAAACGGACTAAAGCCCGTTCCTATTGAAATATATAATGGTTGAGATTTTGGATAAATTATTGTCCTTGTTGTAAAATTCCACCGCTGCTGTCGCTTTGATTGGTTGATTTAATCATATTCGGATCTTCTTTTGCCAGTTTGTTTTTGGTTGGGATTTTATAATTTACGGTGATTCCGAAACTTCTGCTGTCGTATTTATTGGATGTAAATACATTTCCTTCTGTAGATATGGCCTTGATGACGCTTTTATTTTGATTAAAAATATCTCTTGCATACAAGGAAAGGTTAAGACGGTCACTCATGAATTTTTTAGATACCGTAAGGTCAAATGCGTTGTTTAATGGTTTTTCAATTTCAAAATAATAGAAATTTCCACCTTTTGGTATTACGTTATAATTTGCCTGAAGTCTGATATCTTTAGGAAGAATAAATTGTCCCATTACGCTGAAAACCCAAAAACCTTTCGTTTTTACATCGGGCATTTCCTGAAGCTGATAACCCGTATAAACGTATAGTAAATTCATTTTATCAGGATTCACATTGAATTTCATCAGTTCACTGAAAGGCGTTGTAAACAACATAAACGGAATAGGCATTCCAAAGTTAAAGTTATGCGTTCTGATGCTATTTACCTGTACTTGTTCGTTTGTAATAAAATTATCTTTTCTTGAAACTCGCTGTACAATCTGATTTTTTACCCAACTGGTGTTGTAGCCGATGTAAGCATAATCAAATGCGCTGATTTTGATTTCAGCATTATCATAAATGGTTGGTTGTAAATTGGGGTTACCGGTTGATGTAACTGTTTCTGTGCTAAGTATATTGTTATTCGGGTTTAGTAGCGAAACACTCGGCAGACTGATTTTTTTGTTGTAGTTGACATTAACGAAAAGCTGTTTCATTAAATTATACTGCACACTTGCGTTTGGAAAGATTTTAAACTTTTTGAATGGATTTAAATTGCTTTCTTTTAAATTATTGTTTTCATCATAGAATCGTGTAATTCCTGTAATGTCATAATTTTCGGCTCTTGCTCCCGCGATGAAATCAAACTTTTTCAAAGTTGCCTGGAATTCTACGTAAGCAGAAGTCGTTTGTCTTGTGTAATCGAGATTAATAAGACTTTTATCTTTTGTTTCAAAATCTTGCTGGTCGTATAAACCTCCAAAACTTACCTTGCCATCATCTAAAATTTTCAGTGGTTGAGAATAATCAACTCTGAAATTATATAGATTAAATAAAGAAGAGTTATTTAATGATTGGTTTCCATATTGATTAAATTCTGAATCGCTGTTGGTGTAAACTGCTTTAAAATCAAGCTTCTTATTTTTATCCTCAAACTTTTTCTGATACGTTGCCGCAACTTCCTGTCTTAAACCTTTAGTATCACTGGAATAATTGGATGTGGTAACTCCACCTATAAATTGGTCAGCAACAACATCTGCACCTCCATTATTGTGATTGATGTCATAATTTAACAATAATCTGTCTTTCCCAAGCTCGAAAGTGAAAGCAGAATTCATATAATAGGTTCTTCCCAAGGAATTTGAGTGGTTTCTGGTAAGTCCATCCAATTCAGAAAGCGATAAGCTTTCACGGTAGTATTGACCTAAATTGACCTGCCATCCAAACCATTTGTTTCTTGAGTTTAAAGCGATTGAATTATTGAATCTGCTTCTGTATTTGTCGTAGCTTGAAAAACGGTAACCTCCATTGTAAACTGCAGTCAGATAATTTTTTGCTGATTTGCTTGTAATAATATTTAAAATAGCACCTCCAGAAGTTGCAGGAAATTCGGCACCAGGTTGTGTAATTATTTCGATTCTTTCTACGGAGTTTGCAGGCATTCCTACCAAGAAAGCATTCAGTTCGTTGCTTGAAATGTTTAAAGGTCTTCCATCCATATAAACATCCAAAGGCTTCCCCTGATACATCATTCCTACCATATCAGAAACTACCAAACCCGGAAGTTTTTTTACGCCTTCCATCAAAGAGCCTGAATTTAGACTTGGTTGCTCAGAAAAATCAAAGATTGTACGGTCAGCTTTTTGCTCAACGGCTTTTTTAGTTTTGGTAATAACAACGCTTTCTATTTCCTTTTCTTTTAGTTTGCTGTCATTATTATCTTTGGTTTCCTGGGCAAAACCTAAAACTGAACCTAAAATTGAAAGAGTAAATAAAGTTTTCTTCATGATGTGAGTAAATCTAATCAGTTAGACGATAGAAAATCTTATTTGTTACAAAATTTTATTGCGCTCTGTCTTTTTCTTCAAAACTGATGCTTTTTGTACTTCTTTTCTTTTTGTTGTTTCCTAATGTGTAATTGACATTTAAACGGAAACTTCTCCCATCCCAATAATTATTGAAATGTTGACTGTTATCTTTGAAATACATATCACCACGATATTTCTGAGCAAAAATATTGGTTACAGTAGCATTGATTTGTAACTGTTTTTCCATTAATGAAACTTTTATTCCTGAAGTAAGATTAGAAAAATTATGAAAATAAGAGTTTACATTTTTATAAGGTAAATCCTGACTGTAATTTAGAAAAAAGAAAACCGTTTTGTTTTTATTGACTGTAAAGGTATTATTGATCGAATAACTGACTGAATACCCATTTTTAGCTTCAGCTTCAACATTAAATATTTTAGAATCTGTAAGTGACCCATTTATTGAAAGACTTGTTTCCCAAAATTTGAACAATTTGTCGGTGTAAGAAGCGTTAGCACCATAAAAATTGTTGTCATAATGATTAAGGTAAGTCCCAATTTGTGTAAGACCATCTAAGTAAGAGACTTGTCCGAAACCATTTTTAAGCTTTAAATAATAAATGCTCGCTGAAAATTTGCTGTTGTAAGTATATCCCAATTCCAGATTATTGATGTAAGAGGGTTTAAGCAAAGGGTTTCCTGAAGAATAAGAATAAGGATTTTCATACCATCTGAAAGGATTAAGATTGCTCATACTCGGGCGGTTGATTCTTCTTGAATAAGAAAAACTGAAAACATTTTTCTCTTTTTTATAAGACACAAAAGCAGATGGGAACCACTGTCCGTAATTGTATGTATTACTTGTGTTTGTTGATGGAGTGAAGCTTTGCGCCTGAGTGTTTTCATAACGAAGCCCTGCTTTTGTTTCCCAATGCTCTCCAAAGCTTTTGGCATAACTAAAATAAGCAGCATAATTTTCTTCCTTATATTCAAATAAATTGGCTCTTTGAAAATCCGGAACATATTGATTGTTGATGATATTAAAATATTGTAAATCTGTAGCGTTTTTAAATTGATTAAATTTAAGTCCGGTTTCAATGGTACCAAAAGAAAACGGAAGCTCAAGGTCTCCCTGCAAAGAAAAAACCTGTGGCTCAACAATTGATCTTGTATTAACATTCTGAACTGAATTATCACTCAATTTCAATGTTGAAAAGTTAACGTCTGTATCAGAATTGTTTTTAAAAAAGTTTCCTGCAAAGCTCAATTTTTTTCCCAATGAATCTAATTTGAGGTCATAATAAGCGCTCAATGTATGAGTTGGTGTTTTTTCGCGGTGAAAAGTCTTTGTTAAAAGGTTTTCTGCGGATAAATCGGTGTCTACATTTCGTGTTTCGTTTACAATATCCATCCCAGATTTCTGATGAGCATAGATGTATTCCATTCCAATTTCGGAGTTTTTATTGAGCTTGTACGAAAGATTTAGATTAGGCGTCAATTCTTTCCACATATCTTTTCTTACAGACCGGCTGTAGTTTTGAGAAGCTCCTAAAATACTGTAGTTTTCTTCTGAACGTTTTGCTCCGTCAATATAACTTGTTTTAAATGACAAACTTAACTTTTCAGTTTGATAATTCAATGACCCTGTTGAATTTCCACCCGAATAGGTTCTTTGGTTCAATCCGGTATTCACAGATCCGCTCCATCCTAGGTTTGGATTTTTTTTAAGAATAATATTGATCAATCCACTGTTTCCCTGAGCTTCATATTTTGCAGGTGGAGTAGTGATTACTTCTATTTTGGCAATATTTTCCGAGCGTATCGTTTTCAGATAATTGATAAGATTCGTTCCAGAAAGATTCAGCATTCTTCCATTGACCATTACATTGACACTGCTCTTTCCTGCAATAGAAATACTTCCCAAATTATCGTCTACTTTCAACATCGGAACATTGGCTAAAGTTTCGGCACCATCCATTCCCTGTGAAGCTACAGAAGCTTCCACATTAAAGATAAATCGATCAGCTTTTCTTTCGAGAAGAAGTTTTTTCTTTCCATTAATGGTAACAGATTCTATATTTTTAAGTTGTAGAGTATCCTGTTTTTGGGCAAATGAAGAGATATATAAGAAAGAAGCTGCAATAATGAATGTCTTTTTCATAAGGAATGGATGGTTTAGATTGATGAGGTAAGAAAATTATTTTTTTGAGTCTAAAGATGAAAATTCTACGTAATCATATTCCGGAGACATAGTAAAAAGCTGTCTGAAAACTGTAGCATGACCGTTTCCTGCAATCACTAAAATTCTGTCTTCTGTATTTTTAGGGATCTCCTGTATTTTTCTGAACATTCTAAGATTCCTGTTGTACCAGTATAAAGCAAGCAGATCTGCGCCGTCGTGTTCTCTCAATTTAAAATCTCCTGTTAAATACGCTCCGTATTCATATTGATGATATTCTTTACTGTTCATATATTTAAACATATTAAGAATAGATTTGAAGTTTTTGCGCTCAGTATTCTTAATGAAAGTAGTATACTGTTGAGAAATACGATCGTCATTTAAGAAATCATAATCTTTAAGCATATTTTTAAAATATACTGAGTCTGTCTTACCAAATTTTTCTGTAAGATCATCTAATACTGAATTCGCATCAATGCTGTGTAATTCATTAATCTTAAGTTCTGTTGCGATACGCATTGCGAGCTGATAACGCTCATCTCTTTGGTCTCTGTGTTTTCCTTCCTTATATTCTTGCAATTTTTCGTTAGCTTTCCAATCTGGCCAAGCTTCAATTGCAATTTTTGTAGGCTTAAACTTTTTAATGTAATTGATTAATTCTGTTACTTCGGCTGCTGTCTTCGGTTCCAAAACATCTACTTGGTCATTTTTTTCTGTTTTATGAGCATCTTGATTGGGATAATCAAAATGAAATGAACCAACAACCAAAACTTTGGTTTTAGAATCAGGAAAATATTCTGAAGGTTTTTTCTGCCCGAATAAGAATGTTGACATTGTCATTAACGTGATTAATATTGATGTTTTCATAATAATTTGTTTTAAATATTTTTGACAAATTTATATCTCACATCGATTTGATAAAACAGCGTTTCGACCAAGTAAGGAATATGCCGGTTTAAAATATTTTCATCGGAAAAAAAGGGGTGTTTATAGATTTTGGAAGATTTGGTTATGCTATAGTATTTATTTTTGATGAATGAAAAATATAATACTCTTTTTAAGCTTAGCTTTTATGCAACCCAATGTAGGCGATCACAGGGTAGATGTTTGGAAAACAATGACAATAGCTCCGAACGAAAGCATTACTATTAATAAAGTAAAAGCGCCAGTAACTTTAGAAATAGAAAATCTTTCAGATGAAAAAATAGCTTTAGTTTCTGAGCTGAAAATACCTTCTGAAATTTTGAGTAAATCTGAATTTAAATATAGATTACCTAAAAAAAGCAGTTTAAAGCTGGAGAACAGAAATACAAAGCCTGTTTCAATATATTTGCATTATTACTCTTCTCAACCAATTATAGTTAACAACAAAGAATTACGATGAAAACAAAACAGATCTTATTTTTACACCTATTTTATTGGATTCTTAATATTACTTTTTCCATTTTGATACCGATATTAATATGGAAAACCGATCATGCTGTACTGAATGCCACATTTTTTATAGTTAGTTTTATCGTTTTTTATATTAATTATTTTTTTATAGTTCCGTTTTTCTTTAATATCAAAAAGCTGTATTTAACGATTTTTGGCTTTTTTATCAGTGTCGGCTGTTTTGTGATTTTTCGATATTTGTCAGAAGAGTTGATTATGCCGATGTTTATTGGACATGGTAATTATGCTGAAGGTACTTCGCTTTGGTTTTATTATTTTGATAATGTTTTTTATAGTTCTAATACATTGTTCATCAGTACTGCATTGGCTTTGTTCAATATATTTTTTAAAAGAGAAGAAGAACGACAACAATTGATTCAGGAAAAAAAATCTGCAGAACTCAAAGCTTTAAAAACCCAAATCAATCCACATTTTATTTTTAATACACTAAATAATATTTATTCTTTGGTCTATCAAAATTCAGATAAAGCTTTGCCAGCAATTGAAGAATTAGGGCAATTATTAAGATATAGCACAAAAGATCTTGAGAAAGATTTTATTACTTTAGATAAAGAAATTGGTTATCTAGACAGTCTAATTGCTTTAGAAAAATTGAGAATTAAAAACCCTGAATTATTAAATGTTGAAAAAAAGCTGTCGCATCCAAAACTGAATATTTCGCCGATGCTTTTAGTTCCTTTCGTTGAAAATGCTTTTAAACATGGGGATTTCAGAAACAAAGGTTTTGATATGAAAATTTCAGATAACAATAAAGTTCTGCATTTTTATCTTTTAAACTTTAAAAAAGAGAAAATGAAAGACTCTGTTTCTGGAATAGGGATTGAAAATGTAAGGAAACGACTCGAAATTTTATATCCTAAAAAATACGAGTTGAATATGATTGAAACGGAAACCAATTTTACCGTAGACTTAAAGATTGATTTAAAAAATGAAGAAAATTAAATGCATTATTGTTGATGACGAACCGCTCGCTGTATCACTCCTCGGAAGTTATGTAGAGAAAATTCCTTTTCTTGAGCTTGTTTTTTCTACTGAAAACCCTATTGAAGCTTTAGAATTTATTCAGAAGAATGATGCAGATCTTGTCTTTTTAGATATTCAAATGCCAGAATTAACTGGGATTAATTTTATGAAAATTGTCGGCGATAAAATGAAATATATTTTAACTACGGCTTATTCAGAATATGCTTTAGAAGGATATGAGCACAATGTGGTCGATTATCTTTTAAAACCAATTTCTTTTGACCGCTTTAATCGAAGTGCTATGAAAGCTCAGGAACGTTTTCCTGTAGTTGAAGCTACTGAAACTGGACATTTTTTCGTGAAATCTTCCGGTCAGCAACATCGCATTAATTTTGATGAAATTCTTTATGTGGAAAGCATTAAAGATTACGTGAATATTAAAACCAAAACTCAGGAATATATTGTTTTAGATACACTGAAGTCTCTGGAAAATCAGCTTCCTGAAAATTTTATAAGAATTCATAAATCTTTTATTTTAAATTTAAATAAAGTGAAAAGCTTAAGTTCAAAAAAAGTAACTTTAATTTCGGAACATGAAATTTCGGTGGGAGAAATGTATAAATCTAATCTTTTAGAAAAGCTGAAATAAAAAAGCAACTTCAATGGAAGTTGCTTTTCTATATGATAAAAACTAAATTTTAGTTTTCCTGTTGTTTAATTAAATTCAACGCAGAACCTGCTTTAAACCAATCAATTTGTTGTTCGTTATACGTGTGATTTGCCACAATAATATCTTTTGTGCCATCAGCATGTACAAATTCTAAAGTCAACTGCTTTCCTGGAGCAAACTGATCAAGATTTAAGAAGTTAACGGTGTCGTCTTCTAAAATTTTATCATAATCAGACTCATTGGCAAAAGTAATTCCCAACATTCCTTGTTTTTTAAGGTTGGTTTCATGAATTCTTGCAAATGATTTTACCAAAACAGCTTTTACACCAAGATGTCTAGGTTCCATTGCTGCGTGCTCTCTTGAAGAACCTTCACCGTAGTTTTGATCTCCTACAACAATCGTCGGAACTCCTGCTGCTTTGTAAGCTCTTTGTACCGCCGGAACTTCACCGTATTCACCAGTTAATTCATTTTTAACGTGGTTAGTTTCCATATTGTAAGCATTGACGGCTCCAATCAACATGTTGTTTGAAATATTATCAAGGTGACCTCTGTATTTCAACCATGGTCCTGCCATAGAAATGTGGTCGGTCGTACATTTTCCGAAAGCTTTAATTAAAACTTTTGCGCCGGTAATATTTTTGCCATCCCAAGCCGGAAATTCTTCCAATAACTGAAGTCTGTCTGAAGTTGGGCTTACATTCACCTGAATACCAGATCCGTCTGCAGAAGGGGCTTGATAACCATTATCATCTACAGCAAATCCTTTTGCCGGCAATTCAAATCCTTTTGGTTCATCTAGTTTGATTTGTTCACCAGCTTCGTTGGTTAAAGTATCGGTAATTGGATTGAAATCTAACCTTCCGGAGATTGCAACGGCAGCCACCATTTCCGGAGAAGCTACGAAAGCATGTGTATTTGGATTTCCATCGGCTCTTTTTGCAAAGTTTCTGTTGAAAGAGTGAATAATCGAGTTTTTCTCTCCTTTTTCAGCACCTTCTCTGTCCCATTGGCCAATACAAGGTCCGCACGCATTGGTAAAGATCCTTGCATTTTCAAATTTTCTGAAAGAATCTAAGAAGCCGTCTCTTTCTGCAGTAAATTTCACCTGCTCAGAACCCGGATTGATTCCTAAAATAGCTTTAGGTTTTACCCCTTTTGCCACTGCATCTTCTACAATTGAAGCCGCTCTCGATAGATCTTCATAAGAAGAGTTGGTACAAGAACCGATCAATGCCCATTCTACTTCAAGAGGCCATCCGTTGGCTTCAGCTTTCGCTCTGAATTCAGAAACTGGAGTCGCTAAATCTGGAGTGAAAGGTCCGTTCAAATGAGGAGTTAATTCAGAAAGATTAATTTCTATTAATTGATCGAAATATTGTTCAGGGTTTGCGTACACTTCAGCATCACCTGTTAAATGTTCAGCGATTTTATCAGCCGCATCTACAACATCTTGTCTTCCAGTTGCAGCCAAATATCTTCTCATCGAATCATCATAACCGAAAGTAGAGGTCGTAGCTCCGATTTCAGCACCCATATTACAAATCGTACCTTTACCTGTCGCTGAAAGCGATTCTGCTCCTTCTCCGAAATATTCTACGATACATCCCGTTCCTCCTTTTACGGTAAGAATTCCTGCCACTTTTAGAATAACGTCTTTTGCTGAAGTCCAGCCAGACATTTTTCCTGTTAATTTAACACCGATTAATTTCGGCATTTTTAATTCCCAAGCCATTCCTGCCATTACATCTACCGCATCAGCTCCACCAACTCCGATGGCAACCATTCCTAAACCTCCTGCATTCACTGTATGAGAGTCGGTTCCAATCATCATTCCTCCTGGAAATGCATAATTTTCTAATACAACTTGGTGAATGATTCCGGCTCCCGGTTTCCAGAAACCAATTCCGTATTTATCACAAACCGAGCTTAAGAAATTGAAAACTTCAGAATTTTTATTAATTCCTTCCTGCAAATCTGCTTCTGCACCCACTCTTGCCTGTATCAAGTGATCGGCGTGAGCTGTTGAAGGAACGGCTACTTTGGCTTTTCCAGCCTGCATAAATTGTAAAAGTGCCATTTGCGCAGTGGCATCCTGCATTGCAACTCTATCCGGAGCGAAATCTACATAAGAGTTTCCTCTTTCATATTCTTGTGTTGCGTTTCCTTCCCATAAGTGGGTGTAAAGGATTTTTTCTGAAAGCGTGAGTGGTTTTCCTGTAATTTGTCTTGCCGCAGCAATTCTTTCAGGATAACGTTCGTACACTTTTTTAATCATGTCAATGTCGAAAGTCATATCTATTTTAATTTTTCTTTTCTAATATTTTTCCGGTATTTTAATTAAAACTTAAAGCCAGAAATTTTTTCAATAAAGGTTCATCAAATACTATTCCTACCATTCATAAAATAGGACTAATTAGATGAATAACTATTATTTTTTATATCTATGAAGTTAAGGAAAAATAAATTTTGAATCATTGACATAGGTTAAAATAATTCTTGCCGCTCTTAAATGGAAAGATTCTAAACAAAAAAATGGAAGACTTCTCTCGAAATCTTCCATTTTTTATCATCAGCCTTGTCAAGGTTCTAAACCTTGACAAGGCTTTTTTTATTCTAAAAATTTAAAATCAATTAATGACCAACGGTAACCAATTCTTTGATAGATGGAACGAAAGTCGTTAAATCGATACCTTCAACCGCAGCTTTGTATTCTTCGATATTTGGAATTCTACCAATAATTGCAGACAATACAACAACCGGAGTCGATGCTAATAAAGATTCACCTTTTTTACGTTCTGAATCTTCAACCACTCTTCCTTGGAAAAGTCTTGTAGAAGTAGCCAAAACAGTATCTCCTTTTTCAGCTTTTTCCTGGTTACCCATACAAAGGTTACAACCTGGACGCTCAAGATACATCATGTTTTCATACTGAGTACGAGCTTCACCTTTCGGAGCATTATCATTAAATTCAAAACCTGAATATTTTTCTAATAATTCCCAGTCACCTTCAGCTTTTAATTCATCAATGATATTATAAGTAGGAGCGGCAACCACTAATGGTGCTTTAAATTCTACTTTACCATTTTGTTTTTCAATGTTTTTCAACATCTGAGAAACAATCTTAAGGTCACCTTTGTGAACCATACAAGAACCTACGAAACCAAGGTCAACTTTTTTCTCACCCCCGTAAAAGGTAAGGTCTCTGATGGTGTCGTGCGTATATCTTTTAGAAACGTCATCGTTGTTTACATCCGGGTCAGCAATCATTGGTTCAACGATAATGTCTAGGTCAACCACTACTTCAGCGTAATATTTTGCATTAGCATCCGGAGTCAAAGCAGGTTTGTCACCAGTTCTGATTTCCTCGATTCTCTTGTTTGCTTTGTTAATTAGACCTTGAAGAACGTGGTTATGATTATCCATTCCTTTGTTAATCATAATCTGGATTCTGCTTTTCGCAATTTCCAATGATTCAATCAAAGTATCGTCTTCAGAAATACAGATAGAAGCTTTAGCTTTCATTTCTGCAGTCCAGTCTGTAAATGTAAAGGCTTGGTCAGCAGGAAGAGTTCCGATGTGAACTTCGATAATTCTACCTTGGAAAACATTTTCTCCGTCAAATTGCTTCAACATCTGAGCCTGAGTTGCGTGAACTACATCACGGAAATCCATATGCTCCTTCATGTCACCTTTGAAAGTTACTTTCACAGATTCAGGAATCGGCATTGAAGCTTCACCTGTTGCTAAAGCAAGAGCTACCGTTCCAGAGTCAGCTCCGAAAGCAACACCTTTAGACATTCTTGTGTGAGAGTCACCTCCGATGATGATTGCCCATTCGTCAACCGTAATATCATTAAGAACTTTGTGAATAACGTCCGTCATTGCGTGGTATTCACCTTTCGGGTCACGAGCTGTGATTACTCCGAAATCGTTCATAAATTTCATTAATTTAGGAATGTTAGCCTGTGCTTTTTTATCCCAAACTGAAGCGGTGTGACAACCTGATTGGTAAGCTCCGTCAACGATTGGAGAAATCACGGTTGCTGCCATAGATTCTAATTCCTGAGAAGTCATCAAACCTGTCGTATCCTGAGAACCAACAATGTTTACTTCTACACGAACGTCTGAACCTGCGTGTAATAATTTACCGTCAGTAACACCTACAGCATTTCTGTTGAAGATTTTTTCAACAGCAGTTAAACCTTGTCCTTCAATAGAAATTTCTTTAGAAGGTGCGAAAACTGCAGGAGCTGTAATTCCTAAGGTTTTAGCTGCAAAAGTTTGAATTTTTTTACCAAAAACGATAGCGTAAGAACCGCCTGCTTTGATAAACTCTAATTTTTGAGGAGTAAATGATTTTGAAATATCTTTCAATTCAGTTTCTCCATTATATAATTTCTTTTCTTTGGTATTGATTGTCAAAACAGTTCCTGTAGCAATAGAATATTTTTCTTCTAACACAATATCACCATTTTCGTTACGAACAGGGTTTCCGTTTTCGTCAGTTTTCTTTACCCAGTTTTGTAGGTCAATTCCGATACCTCCTGTTACATCAACAGTCGTTAAGAAGATTGGAGAAATACCGTTTGTTCCCGCTACAATCGGAGCGATGTTTACGAAAGGTACGTAAGGGCTTGCTTGTTTCCCTGTCCAAAGTGCAACGTTGTTTACACCCGACATACGAGAAGAACCAACTCCCATTGTTCCTTTTTCTGCGATAAGCATTACACTTGCATCAGGATGTTGAGCTTGAAGCATTTTGATTTCGTCCTGAGCTTCAGGTGTAATCATACATTTACCATGAAGTTCTCTGTCTGAACGAGAGTGCGCCTGATTTCCAGGAGACAATAAATCTGTAGAAATATCACCTTCACCTGCGATGAAAGTAACTACTTTAATTTCTTCTGCAACTTCAGGAAGTTTAGTGAAAAATTCTGCTTTTGCATAGCTTTCCAAAATATTTTTAGCGATTACATTACCAGATTCGAAAGCTTCTTTTAAACGTGCTGTATCAGCATCATATAAGTAAACCTGAGTTTTAAGAACTTCAGCAGCCGGTTTTGCAGTCGTCTCATCATTTCCTAAAGCTAAATCAAGAAGAACTTCGATAGAAGGTCCACCTTTCATATGAGATAATAATTCGAAAGCGTAAGCTGGAGTAATTTCTTCAACCACAGATTCACCAAGAATAATTTCCTTTAAAAACTGAGCCTTTACGCCTGCAGCACTTGTTGTACCCGGTAAAGTGTTATAAATAAAAAATTTAAGAGAATCAGCTCTGTATTCGTTTGCTGTATCTTTGATTTGTGCAATTATCGCGCTTGATAATTCTGCGCCGTCAATTGGTTTTGGGTGAAGCCCTTGTGCTTTTCTTTCTTCAATCTCTTGGATGTAATCCTGATAAATATTCATAATAATGTACGTCTTTTCATTTTTAATTTCATTTTCAAAAATTTTAAAATTCTAAAAACCTGTAATGCTTTCAAGTTGTCCGGAATTTTTTCAAAAAACTTTTAACATCATGGATTAAACCTTTGATGTTATCTGAAAATCTTTTCTTGAGATAAAAACTAAACAGATAAGAACTGCTGTAAATTTTTTGATTTTATCAAAAAAAATCTTCAAAATTTTGTTTTCTATTGTTAAACCTTTGAAAATGTTCCCAAATTTACGAAATTTTACTATTTTGTAAGGTTGAAATTATTTAGATTCTTTATAAATATGAATTTTATATTTTCTATTTTTGGTACAAAATAAACATAAGATGATTCTAAGGAAATTGAAGTTGGGTTTTTTAATAGCGTTTTCCGTTTTTGCTTTTTCTCAATCTAAAACTCTTAAAAAGAATGATTTAAATAAATCTAAAAATAGAGTAAAGTCAAATATTGTAAAAAATGATGTGTCGAAACTTCCCGTGGTTAATGAAGAAGTGCCATTGCTGATTCCGCAAAAAAAGAATGGAAAATCGGGCTTCGTTAATCAAAAAGGAAAATTTGTAATTCAGCCAGAGTATGATTTGGTGATGTTTTTTGGTGAAGATTGCAACCTTTTAAACTCACCTAATGAGAAAGTTCGAAAGTTTGGAGCCGCAGATTTTGCCACTGTGGAAAAAAATAAAATAGCGTATCGTATTAGTAAAGTTGGTAAGAAAGTTTACCAATATAAAGATGCAGATTTAGGGAAATGTATACTAGAATTAAAAAAAGCACTATTTCATGCTTATATTTTAAAGGGAAAGTATGGTATTATCGAAGATTCAAAGTTTAAAAATCCTTCAAATCAGAGCGAGTTTACTATTTATCCTAAATATCAATACCTCTACATTTTAGAAGGTGATGATGTTTCTAATCCTATGATTGTTGCGACTTACAATGATAAGTTTGGAGTAATTGATGTTAATAATAAAATTATTATTCCGTTTGAATACGCCGATATAAAAAGGAATTACAGTTGGAAATTGGGTAAAATGTTTGAAGTTACAAAAGATGATAAAAACTATTATTATATTGATTCTTACAACCGATCTTACTAAATTTTATGGTTGAATTTTCAATCATAATTTCAAAATATTTCAATTCAAATATTTTTAGTAATTTCGCGGCTGAAATAAAGGGGTGCTCCAATAGGGGCTGAGATTATACCCAATGAACCTGGAACGGGTAATGCTGTTTAGGGAAACATTCATTATAATTGATGAATGATAAATGATAAACTATAAATTAAATCACTTATCAATCATAATTTATCGATTATAAATATAGTCGCCCCTTTTATTCCATTAAATTTTTAAATTTATAAGAATGAAAGGATTGTTTTTTTTAGGACTTACCGCAAGTTCCCTGAGTTTTGCACAAACTCTAAATAATGATTCTCTGAAGATCAGAGAAATTGAAGCTGTCAACTTTACCAAAAGACTTCCTGTTGCCAAAGAGATCATCAATGTTCAGAAAGATCTTGACGGTAGAAACCTGGGACAAGATCTACCTATTCTCTTAAAAAATCAAACGTCAATTATCTCAACTTCCGATGCCGGAAATGGTGTTGGTTACACTGGATTTAGAATTCGTGGAGTTGCAGGAAGAGGAATTAATGTGATGATGAATGGCGTTCCCTTCAACGATTCTGAAAGTCAGGGAACTTTCTTTGTGAATGTTCCGGATCTTACGAGTTCAGCTTCACAAATTGTGATTCAAAGAGGAGTCGGGACTTCCAATAATGGAGTTTCTGCCTTTGGAGCAAGTATTAATGTGATTTCTAAAGAGCCTGAAGAAAAATTTTATTTTAAAACAGATGACAGCTACGGATCATTCAATACCTATAAATATTCAGCTGAGGTAGGTTCTGGTAAATTCTGGAAAGACCGACTTTCTGTGATGGGAAGATATTCATATATTCATTCTGATGGGTATATAGACAGGGCGTTTTCAAATCTAAATTCTTACAATTTCACGGCTTTATTTGAAGAAGGGAAAACAAAACTTCGTTTCATGGCTTTTGGAGGAAAAGAAAAAACGTATCAAGCCTGGAATGGAATTGATAGACAAACCTGGGAGACCAATCCTAAGCTTAATTATTCTGGTCAATATACTGACCTTTTTACAGGAGAGGAAAAATTCTATGATAACGAAACCGATAATTACAGACAAAATCATTATCAGTTTTTATGGGAACAAAATATCAATGAGCGTTGGAATCTTGAAACAACTTTGCATTACACAAAAGGAAGAGGATTTTATGAAAACTATGTAAGAGTAAACGAAGAAGATGAAGATGCAACGCATTACTCCAATTACAATCTTCCGGTGTTTGAATTAAACGGTTCTCCGGTAAATCAAACTGATTTTATCAGAAAAAAATGGTTGAATAATGATTTCTATGGCTTGGTTTCTACCTTGTACGGGAAATTTGAAAATGTAGATTTAAATTTTGGTGTAGTAGGAAATCAATATTACGGAAGGCATTATGGAAATGTTACCGGAGTATATTTTCCAAATATTGATGAATTTGAATATTATCGTAACCGTTCGGTAAAAACTGAGGCTGCTGCTTTTGCTAAAGCTTTAATTAAAGTAAATGATTTTGAATTCTTCGGAGATCTTCAGTTGAGAAATATTGATTACGATACAAAGATATTAATGGAAGGTGATGGAGAAGGCGCTAATCTTGATAAAAACTGGCTGTTTTTTAATCCAAAAGCGGGAGTTAATTATAAATTAGGCAACGGAAAAGTATTTTTCTCTTATGCTCATGCGCAACGTGAACCGAATCGTGATGATTTAATATCAAACAATGACGTAAAATCAGAAAAACTTCATGATTTTGAAGCCGGATTCGAAAAACAGTTTGGAAAAGTAGCTTTTACAGCTAATCTTTATTATATGTATTATTTGAATCAGCTAGTTCTGAACGGTCAGATCAGTAATATCGGTGAATTTATCCGTACCAATTCAGGTAAAAGTTACAGAAGAGGAATTGAAATTGGAGCGTTAGCAAGGCTTTCAAAACAATGGGAGGTTTCAGGAAACGTAAGTATAAGCCAAAATAGAAACCTTGATTTCAGAATTAAAAATAAAAAAGAGATTACCGAGCTAGGGAACACTGAAATTTCATTTTCACCTAATTTAATTGCCAATCTTAGCCTGAAATACAATCCAACTAAGAATTTCCACTTTGCTTTGATGAATCAATATGTCGGAAAGCAATATCTTGATAATACAGAAACTCAGAGTTTGCAACTTGATGATTATTTACTTACGGATTTTAATGCGCAGTATGACTTTAAAATTGCAAAACATGAAGTTGCTTTAAAGCTTTTGGTGAATAATATTTTTAATCAGAAATATGTAAACAACGGATATGTTTACAATGGTCCGGTTTATTTTTCTCAGGCAGGAACTAATTTTATGTTTGGGATTAGCTGGAAAATTCAGTAATTAAACACCATTTCTATCATTATATTTCAAGTAAAGTTCAGATTAAATTTTTTAAAGGCTGCTTCAGCAGTCTTTAATTTTTTTTGAAAATAGAATCAACGAGTAAACTCTAAAAGGTCTCGCAGAAAGCTTTGAAAAAGGCTGAGACACGTACGACTTTTGTTTTAAATCAAAAAAACGATGCTGAACTGTATGGTCTGCAGGACAAAAAATCCTTAGGATGAGTACAAATAAATCTCTCAAAAAGTCCCGAAAAAGTCATAAATTTGCCACCAAATGAATATTTCAGCTTACATTTTAGACTATTTGAAACAATTTGGAACCGTTACTGTTCCGAAATTTGGTGTATTTTCTCTGGAAAATTCTAAAGCGGTCATCAATTCTGAAAACGGAAGTATTCTTCCTCCTTCTACAAAAATTGCGTTCCATTCTGATTATCAGGCTTTATCTGAAGATTTGATAGGTTTTGTCAGCAATAAAAAAGAAATTTCAAAAGAAGCTGCTGAAAGCGAATTGCAGATTCAGACTGATTTTTGGAAGAAAAAACTTCAGGCTGAGCATACTTTGGAAATCCAGAATTTAGGGACTATTTTTCTTGAAGACGGAGAACTTCATTTCAAAGGAGAGCGTTTAGAATCTGATCATCCGGATTTTTATGGTTTAGAAGAAATTAGATTTTCGGATATCAACGAAGGTGATTCTTTCGAAAGCCCTATAAATACTGAGAAAGATTATAAATTTAATAAATCAATTCTTTGGATCTTCCTTTTTATTATTCCGGTTTTAGGAATATTATATTTAGGATATACTCAACAGGAACTTCTCTTCGGAAAAAAATCTTTTGATGATGTTTCGGTACAAACCAAAACGAAAAGAATTGAAAAGAAAATGCCGGTAAAAATAGATTCGGCACAGATAAAAAGAGCAGATTCTGTAAAAGCTTTTAAAGCGGATTCTCTTAAAAAAGATTCAATAAAGCAGGCTGCAAAAACTTGGAAACCAAATTCCAATAAAAAGTAAATCAAAATGGCAAAAATAAAAAAAGCGTCAGAATCTCTGACGGTAATGACCAATATCGTACTTCCCAATGATACCAATCAACTGAGAAACCTTTTTGGGGGTGAGTTGTTGGCAAGAATGGATCGTTGTGCTTCAATCTCAGCAACAAGACATTGCGAAAGAAGAGTGGTAACAGCTTCTGTAAACCATGTTTCTTTTGATCATCCAATTCCGGAAGGAGGAATTGTAGTGATGGAATCTAAAGTTTCTCGCGCATTCGGAACTTCTATGGAAATTTACGTGGATGTTTGGTTGGATGACCCAATTAATCATAAAAAAATTCAGACCAATAAAGGAATTTATACCTTTGTGGCAGTTGATGAATTCAACAGACCGATTCCAATTCCGCAAATGGAGCCGGAAACAGAACTTGAAATAGAAAGATTTGATGCAGCATTAAGAAGAAAAGAATTATCGTTGATTCTTTCGGGAAGAATGAAGCCAACAGATTCTGTAGAGTTGAAGAAGCTTTTTGCAGGAGAAATTGAACAATAATTTACAACGGAAGAATTTTTCTTCCGTTTATTTTTAAATGTAAGTTACAAAAATGAGAATCTTATTATTAGATAAAAATCACCCTCTTATTACCGAACAGCTTTTAGCGAAGAATTTTATTTTGGAAGAAGATTTTACGTCTTCGTATGATGAGGTTTGTAGTAAAATTCAAAACTATGATGGAGTAATTATCAGAAGCAGAATTCCTTTAGATAAAAATTTCTTAGAAAAAGCAATTCATCTGAAATTCATCGCTAGAGTAGGAGCCGGAATGGAAAATATTGATATTCCTGTTGCTGAGAAATTAGGGATTCAATTAATTAATTCTCCTGAAGGGAACAGAGATTCTGTTGCCGAACATGTTGTAGGAATGTTGTTGATTTTAATGAATCGTCTTTTCATTGCCTCAAATGAAGTGAAAAATGGAATTTGGCTGCGTGAGGAAAACCGTGGTGATGAATTGCTTGGGAAAACAGTTGGTCTTATCGGTTATGGAAACATGGGAAAAGCTACCGCAAAAAGACTTTCAGGTTTTGGATGTAAGGTGATTTTTCATGACATTCTTCCTAATCTTTCAGACGAGTTTGGAACGCAGGTTTCTTTGGAAGAATTAAAAGAAAAAGCTGAGGTTTTAAGCTTGCATATTCCTATGACGGAAGAGACTCATTATTTAATTGACTCAACGTTTATTTCTGAAATGCAAAATGATTTTTATTTCGTGAATACCGCAAGAGGAAAGAATGTAGAGACGAAATATTTAGTTGAAGCTCTAAAATCCGGAAAAGTAAAAGGTGCATGTCTGGATGTTTTAGAATACGAAAAAGCTTCTTTTGAAAATTTAGAATCGGAAAATGAAGATTTGCAATATCTTTTAGACTCAGAAAAAGTAATCGTAACGCCACATATTGCAGGCTGGACGCATCAAAGCAAAGAAAAGCTAGCCCAAGTAATTGTCGATAAAATTATTGCATCGTTTTGCTAGTTTAAAATAAACGAATTAGATTACTCATTTAGGGTGTGAAATTTTATGTTAAATAATTCATAATTGACAATCGCCTTTTCATATTTGAACTGAGTTTTATTAAATTGCCGTTCATTTTTTGAATCCATGAAGAAGCTTAATCTTGTACTTGTTACCACCGTATTTTTATTCTTATTTTCCTGTAAAAATAAATCTGAAAATAATACTGCATCGGCAGGATATACCAGCAACCTTCCTAATTATGGAAATGTAGATTTAACGAAGGTTTTTGCTTCAGGAGATTTCAATCTTGTTGATAAAGACTATGCAGTAAATTATATTGACCAGTACTATAAAAAGGTATGGGAAAGAGGTAATTTAAGTGGAAGTTTCTTGGTTGCACAGGGAGATCAGATTTTATATGAAAATTACAGAGGTTTCGCTCGGGAAGGAGATCAGAATCCGATAAATCAAAATACGGCATTGCATGTTGCTTCAGTTTCAAAAACATTGACAGCAATGGCAATGATGAAGTTGATTGAAGCGGGGAAAATAAAGCTTACAGATCATTTGACGCAATTTTTCCCAGGATTTCCTTATCCGAATGTTACGGTTCAGACCTTATTAGACCAAAGAAGCGGACTGCCGAAATACGAATATTTCATTACTAAAATTCAACCTGCTCCTGCAGAACTTTCAAAAACGTACATTACAAATCAGGATGTTTTAAATATGATCATCAAATACAAACCTGAATTGGCGAGAAATACCGATACAGGATTTATGTATTGCAATACCAATTTTGCGCTTTTGGCCTTGTTGATTGAAAAAGTGACGAAAACTCCTTTTCCACAGGCGATGAAAGAAATGGTTTTTGCACCACTGAAAATGACGAATACTTATATTTTTCAGGAAAAAGATATTCCTACGGCATCGCAGTCATTTTATTTTGGTGGAAATAAGCTTTATCCTTTAGACCGATTAGACCTTATTTATGGTGATAAAAATGTTTATACTACACCAAGAGATCTTTTTAATTTTTCAAAAGCAATGTTTTCGAAAGATTTTTTAAAGCCGGAATTGATGCAAATGGTTTTTGCGCCTTACAGTAATGAAAAAGCAGGTCAAAATAATTACGGATTAGGTTTTAGAATGAAAATTTTTGATAACGGAGAAAAGCTAACTTATCACAACGGTTGGTGGCACGGTACAAATTCTGTTTTTGCCCATCTTTTAAAATCAAAAGTTACCATTATTGCGATTGGTAACAAATATTCGGGTAGAGTTTACTCAGCTTTGGCTTTGTCTGGTCTTTTTGAAGATTTTCCACCTCAAAAAGATAAGCTTCACAGCATTATGAATGATAATCAGGACACTTTGAAAACGGGAACAGAGGTTTTTGGAGAATAATGTTTATTTTTGCTCAAATAATTTCATGAAAAGATTTCTTCTTTTATTCATTATCGGAATTCTGGTACAGTCTTGTGCAAGAGTAGGCTCACCAATTGGAGGTCTTAAAGATACGTTGGCTCCTCAAGCGATAGGTTCAAATATAGATTCTTCGAGGGTTAATGTAAGAAGAGATATCAAAGAATTACGTATTGATTTTAATGAATATATTACCTTAAAGGACATTAGTAAAAATCTTAATATTTCGCCGCCAATAAAGAATATCAAAAGAATTCTTCCTTCGAATATTGCCAATAAATATATGGTGATTCAATGGACAGATACTTTACAGGCAAATACTACGTATAATTTCAATTTTGGAAACGCAATCGTTGATAACAGTGAAGGCAACGTATTGAGATATTATAATTTTGCTTTTTCTACAGGAGAAAAAATAGACGATTTATACATCAGTGGAGTGGTTACAGATGCTTTAGCTTTAAAAAAGAAAAGCAGTTCTGATAACAAAATGGTGGTAGGTCTTTATCAATTGAAAGACAGTATGGATTATAAGCAGAAGCCATATTACATCACAAAAGTGGACGATGACGGATATTATGAGCTCAATTATCTTGCTAAAGGAAAATATAAGATTATCGCTTTTGATGATGAGAACGAAAATTCTATTTTCAATCCTGGAAAAGAGAAAATAGCATTTCAGAAAGATACGGTCGTTGTTGAGAAATCTATTTCCGGTTTAAATTTAAAATTGTTTCCATCTAAAAAGCCATTTAAAAACCCTGAATTAAAGGAAATGCCGGGAGGAATTTTAATGACTTTTGAAGGGAATCCGGAAGAAGTAAAAGTACTTTCTATAAATGAAAAGCTGAAAGATATTAAAGTGACTCACAAACCAAAATCAGATTCTGTAAAGATATGGTTTGATGCTGTAAAAAGTGATGTTGGACAAACGGTGAACGAAAAATTAGAATTCAGCTACGATACCGGAACAAAGCAAGATACTGTGGCAACTTTTTATAAATATAATAAGAAGAATGTGATGGATGTTATTAGTGAAAATGGTGGTGCTCTATTGCCACCAAAAACTGATTTCAAAATCTCGTCTACTTATCTTATCGATAAAATTAATCCAGAGAAGTGGACTTTAAAGATTGATAGTACAACGGTACAACCGTTTACTGCAAAAATATCTCCGACCAATCCTTATCAGATTTTAATAACATCAGATTTTATTTCCGGGAAAAAATATCAGTTAACGATTCCGAAAACGACGATTTCATCTTATTATGAAAAAAATTCTGAGTCTAAACGTTTTGATTTTGAGGTTGATAAGATTGAAAATTATGGAAATCTGTCGATTACATTGGAAAATGCTCCCACTAAAAAGTATTGGCTCCAGCTTTTAGACTCTTCAGAAAAACCAATTTATCAAGTATATACAAGTGGAAATTCGGTTATGTTTGATGTATTAAAGCCTGCAGAATATATTATCCGTATTTTAGTAGATAATAACGAAAACGGCTATTGGGATCCTGCAGATTTTGAAACGTCTACTTTTGCAGAAGACTCTTATACTTATTATAAGACTGCAGTTATCCGACCGTTATGGACGTCAAAAGAAACTTGGGATTTGAAAGATACAAAAGTACTTGATATCAGTAAATTTGGTACCGCTCCAAGCGCTGCAAAAGCTCAGCCTAACGAAAATAAATCAACAACAAACCCATTGAACAAAAACTCTATTCAGAATAATAATTCTGGAACACGCACTGTGAATAGATAAGGGTTTACAATTAAGAAGATAATGCAGAAGTTTAAGAAAATAGCTTTTTGGTGCTTGGTAGGTTTTGCCATTATTCAGTTTATTCCAGTTGATAAAGTGAATAAGCCAGTAGATCAAAGCAAAAATTTTGTGAACGTTAAAAAGACTCCACCGAAAGTTGTTGGTTTACTTAAAAATGCTTGTTATGATTGTCATTCAGATGAGACTGTTTATCCTAAATATGCATATATTGCTCCGTTTTCCTGGTCAATTAAAAGCCATGTAAACGATGGGAGGAAGTATTTGAATTTCTCAGTTTGGGAAACATATAATAACGATTTGAAACACAAAATGCTTACCCGGGCGATAGAGATGGTTGATAATAAAATGATGCCAATGCCTGCATATATCATTTACCACGAAGAAGCCAACCTTTCTACCAATGAAAGGAGGCTTTTAAATGTTTATTTTCAAGAAGTCTTAGATTCTAAAAAGTACTAAAGAAATGATTAACTAAAATTTTTCAAATACTCTTCAAAGAATTTTTTCTGAGAATCAAAAGCAATGTGATCAAGATCAATTTCGGAGGTATGGATCCATTGCGTTTCTGAAATTTCTGAGAGTTCTATATTGACTTCAAATTTTTCATCAACACAATATTCATAAAACAAATCAATTGTATTGTAATCAATTTCTTTATATTGATATACATTCGGGAGACTCGTTAGATATTTTAAGTTTTTAACATCAATCTTGAGTTGAATCTCTTCAAAAAGTTCTCTTTTACAGGTGTTTTCTGCACTTTCTTTAGGGTCTACAAATCCTCCGGCCAGATCTAGTTTTCCTTTTTTAGGTTCCTGATTTCTGCGGGTTAAATAAATTTCGTCCCCACAGCGAATTACTACAGCAACAGCTCCCGCAACATTATTATACAAAGTGAAGCTGCATTCTGGGCAGCTCCATTTTTTTTCTCCGTCCCAATTGAGCGTTTTGTTTCCACAATTCGGACAAAATTTTAATATTTTCATTAAGCAATATTAGAGTTTCTCGGGTGATAGTTTAATATCACATCTCGAAGTTCTTCTGTTTTTAAATGGGTGTAAATTCCGGTTGTTGTAATGCTTGAGTGCCCCAACATTTCCTGAATGTAACGTAAATCGGCACCGTTTTGCAACAAATGGGTAGCAAAAGAATGTCTGAAAGTATGTGGAGATATTTTCTTGCTCACTCCTGCTTTATCGGTAAGTTCTTTAATAATGATAAATACAATTACCCGAGACATAGAAGTTCCTCTACTGTTAAGAAAAAGGGTGTCTTCGTGCTTTTTGTTGACCTTACTTTTAGAACGTACGTCACTGATATATTCTTTTAAAAGTTTAGCAGTATATTGAGCTAAAGGTACAAAACGTGTTTTGTTTCCTTTTCCAATTACTTTAATGTAGTTTTCCTTGAAATTGATATTAGAAATTTTAATATCAATCAATTCAGAAACTCTTAGTCCACAACCATAAAGAACCTCAATAATACAGTGATTTCTTTTACCTAAATCTGAACTTATTTCGATAGCTTGAATAATTTTTTCAATATCAGCCAGGCTTAAAGTATCGGGTAAGTATAAACCCAATTTTGGCCCTTCCAGTAATGTTGAAGGGTTGTCGTCACGAATTTCGTCTTCTAATAAATACCTGAAAAAAGCTTTAATTGAAGAAATCCATCTTGCCTGTGACCTTTCGCTGAATTTTTGTTTAGACAATGTGAAAATATATTCCTGTAGATTATCATAGGTAATCTTTTCAGGGCCAGTGTTTTCAAGGTCGCCTATTGCGTAGTCTTTAAGTTTTTTGATGTCGCGGATATACGCGTCAAGTGTGTTTTCAGAAAAATTTCTTTCAAAGCGAAGAAATATCTCGAAATCTTTAATTTTTTCATCCCAAGTCATTGTGTTGTGTTTTTTTTTAAATTTTTAACTCATTTTCTGAAACCTGTATTATTTCAATTTGATGTTCTTTTAAAAAGGCAATTCCCTCATCATCTGAGTAAGCATTGATGTAAACTAATCTTGAAATTCCTGCCTGTAAAATCAGTTTACTGCATTCTTTACAGGGAGATAAAGTAAGGTACAATGTTGCACCTCGAGCAGACTGTGTAGAGCCTGCCAATTTCAAAATAGCATTTGCTTCTGCGTGTAAGACGTACCAATGCGTTTTGCCTGTTTCGTCCTCACAGCAGTTCTCAGAGCCAGATGGGGTACCGTTGTATCCATCAGAAATAATCATCCTATCTTTTACGATAAGAGCTCCTACTTGTTTTCTTTCACAGTAGGAAAGTTTTGCCCACTCCTGAGCCATTTTTAGATAAGCTTTATCAAACTTATTATACTTCTGCATCGTTTATTTTTCGAAATAATTTGTGATAAGGAATATTAGAAGTTAGGCTTTCTTTTTTCAATAAAAGCGGAAACTCCTTCTTTCTTGTCGTCTAAATCAAAAAGCTCGCCAAAATACTTAATTTCGGCTTCAAAACCTTTATCAGTATCAGATAGATTGGTTGCTTTAATAGCGCGGGAGATTGCCATTGGAGAATTATTAGCAATTATTTTTGCCAATTCTTCTGTTTTAGAAAGAAGCTCACCAATAGGGAAAACTTCATTTACCAAACCAATTTCTTTTGCCTTTTGTGCAGGAATCATTTTTGCAGAGAAAATCATTTCATTAGCGATTCCTTTTCCTACTAATTTTGGAAGTCTTTGAGTTCCTCCATACCCAGGAATAAGTCCTAAAGTTACTTCGGGAAGACCAAGTCTAGCATTTTCAGATGCATATCTGATATGGCATGCCATTGCCAATTCTAAACCTCCGCCTAAAGCAAAGCCGTTTACTGCAGCAATTACTGGCTTAGACAGATTTTCAATCTTGTCAAAAAGAATATTTTGCCCGTTTCTTGCTAATTCTTCTGCTTTTTCCTGATTAAAGTTACTAAATTCTTTTATATCTGCACCGGCTACGAATGATTTTTCTCCGTTTCCAGTTAAAATAATTACTCTCACCTCATTATCAGATTGTAATTCGTCTAACACAGCACTGATTTCTTGTATCGTTTTTGCGTTTAATGCATTTAAACTTTCAGGTCTGTTGATTGTAATTACAGCAGTTTTCTCGTCTTTCTTTATCAGTATATTTTCGTAAGTCATTATTCCCTTAATCTTTAAGAACTTGCAAATTAAAAATTTTTTACAAATAAAAAGGGAAAAAAATGACTTTTTTCCCTTTTAAGTGTTTATTATTTAATAGTTTACTTTAAATGATTCATCATGTTGGCGTCTATATTGACACTTAAACCTGATGCTACTTTCATGCCAAGCTCAATATTTGCTCTGAAAAAATGGCATAATTGGCGATTGATTATCTCGTCTTTTTTAGGTCCATCAATTCCTCTCATACTACCTATAATGTTGTTTACCAGATGTTCTCTAGCTTCCTGGTTCATCGCTTTTGTATATAAAAGACCAGGCTGAGTATAATGATCATCATCATTTTCATTTCGGTTGAAATTAGCGACATGATTGCTATCTAATTCGTATTCGAAATTTTTGTAAGATGAATCTGGCTGAATGCCGTCAAAACTGTTTGGATGATAGTTTGGTTTATCTTGGTATCCGCTAGAATCAGCCATGAATCCGTCTCTTTGGTAATTGTTGATGGCAAAAGGACATCTGTTAACTTCCAGATGATGAGCGTTTACACCCACTCTATATCTGTGAGCATCCGGGTAAGAGAATAATCTTCCCTGAAGCATTTTGTCGGGTGAAAAACTAATTCCGTTTATTAAATTACTTGGGGAGAATGTAGATTGTTCAACGTGAGCAAAATAATTTACAGGGACTTCATCCAGCTCCATTTCACCCACTTCAATCAAAGGGAAGTCTCCCTGAAACCATACTTTAGTGATGTCGAAAGGATTCCATCTGAATTCATTAGCCTGCTCTTCGGTCATTACTTGAATGTACATCGTCCATTTCGGGAAATCGCCGTTGTCGATTGCATTGCAAAGGTCTTCCTGCGCAAAATCTGGATTTTCACCCGCTATTTTTGTAGCATCAGCATCATTGAAATTTTTGATACCCTGTTTTGTTTTGAAATGAAATTTCACCCAAACTCTTTCATTCTTATCATTAATCATCGAAAAAGTATGAGAACCAAATCCGTGCATGTGTCTAAAACCATAAGGAGTTCCTCTATCTGACATTAGAATAAGTACCTGGTGCAGCGATTCGGGGTTTAAGCTCCAGAAATCCCACATCATGGTAGCGCTTTTCAAATTGGTTTTTGGAACTCTTTTTTGGGTATGTATAAAATCGGGAAACTTTTTAGCATCTTTAATAAAGAAAACAGGAGTGTTGTTGCCTACCAAATCCCAATTTCCATCTTCAGTGTAGAATTTTAAAGCAAATCCTCTTGGGTCTCTTGCGGTATCTGCACTTCCTTTTTCGCCACCCACGGTAGAGAAGCGGGCAAACATTTTACACGAGTTTCCTACCTTAGAAAATAATTTAGCCTTTGTGTATTTTGAGATGTCATGAGTGACTGTAAATTTTCCGTAAGCTCCACTTCCTTTCGCGTGAACAATCCTTTCCGGAATTCTTTCTCTTACAAAATGAGCAAGATTTTCCTGTAAAATAAAATCCTGTAACAATACAGGGCCACGGGCTCCGACGGTTTGAGAGTCTTGATGTTCATAATAAGGTGCTCCACTGCCTGTCGTTAATTTTTTATTATCCATATAGTTATGATTTGAGATTGTTTTCCATTTTTCAGTATCAAATTTAGTTGAATTTTTAATGGCTTCTGCCAAAAACGTTATATCTTTGTAATAGATAATATTAATCAAATGAACATTCAGCAATTGGAATATCTTATCGCTGTAGATAAGTATAAGCATTTTGGTAAAGCCGCTCAAGCGTGTTTTATTACTCAGCCTACATTAAGTGCAATGATACAGAAGTTTGAAGATGAGCTGGATGTAAAGGTTTTTGACAGAACGACCCACCCCATCAGAACCACTGACGTAGGACTGCAAATAATAGACCAAGCTAAAGTAATCATAGAGGCTGTAAATGAGCTTAAAAACAAGGCTAATTTATTGAATAATATTTTGGGTGGAACGATTAACCTAGGAATTATTCCTACCGTTTCTTCATTTATTTTACCTACAGAGATTTTCCATTTTCTACAAGATAATCCTAAAGTTCAGATGAATGTAAAGGAGATGACGACCGATAACATTATCAAAGCCCTGAAAGCTGGAGAACTTGATGCCGGAATTATTTCTACTCCTTATGATAATGCCAACGAATTTTATCAGGACTTCTTATTTAATGAAGAATTGATGATTTATAGTTCGGATACTGAAGCAAACAAGAAAAATACATTTATCGTTCCCGAGGAATTAAATGTAGAAAAAGTTTGGCTTTTGGAAGAAGGTAACTGCCTGAGAAATCAGTTTGAAAATATCTGTCACTTAAAGGAAAATACATTAAAACCTAAAAATTTAGATTTCTTAGCGTCCAATATCCAGACTTTAGTACATATGGTTGACAAAGTGGGCGGAATCAGTATTTTGCCTGAATTAGCTTTAAATCAACTTTCGGAAGAACAAAAAGGCAAGGTTTATAGATTTAAAAAACCTTTTCCATACAGAGAAATTAAAATCATTTATTATAAACCGACTTTCAAGCAAAAAATCATTGATGAGTTGAGTTCATTTATAAAATCTTCTTTAGAAACGAAGCTTAATTTCAACAATGCACCAAAAGATTTTGTAAGCATTAAGCCTCAATAATCAAATTGAGAGACCATATGAAGCATGTTTCAATAAAAATATAATAATCGACAAAAGTTTTTGAGTATTAAAAAATAGTACTTAACTTTGCAGACGTTTATTAACGAGGAAAAATTTGACCTGATTGCAACCTCTCTAAAAAAATGCTAAAACAGTAATTCTATTTTAGCATTTCCGGGCAATTATTCATTTTTTCTTCACATTTTTAATTTAAAAATACAAAGAATAATATGTCTTATTTATTTACATCTGAATCTGTTTCAGAAGGACATCCGGATAAAATTGCCGATCAGATTTCCGACGCACTTATCGATAATTTTTTAGCATACGACAAAACTTCAAAGGTAGCTTGTGAAACTTTGGTTACTACAGGACAGGTAGTTTTGGCAGGAGAGGTAAAATCTGATGCTTACTTAGATGTGCAGACTATTGCTAGAGAAGTAATCAACGGAATTGGTTATACAAAAGGAGAATATATGTTCAATGGTGATTCTTGTGGGGTAATTTCTGCAATTCACGAACAGTCACCAGATATTAATCAAGGGGTAGACAGAGTTGTTGCTGATGAAACTTTCGAAACAAAAGCAAACGCACAAGGAGCGGGAGATCAGGGAATGATGTTTGGCTATGCAACCAACGAAACGGCAAACTATATGCCTTTAGCTTTAGATTTGGCACATACTATTCTTAAAGAACTTTCTGCTATCAGAAGAGAAGATTCTGAAATTAAATATCTTCGTCCGGATGCAAAATCGCAGGTTACTATTGAGTATTCTGACGATCACAAACCGGTAAGAATTGATTCTATCGTAGTTTCTACACAGCATGACGATTTCGCGGCTGAAGAAGAAATGTTAAACAAAATCAGAGAAGACATTAAAAACATTTTGATTCCTAGAGTTGTTGCTTTGCAGACTGAAGAGATTAAAGCTTTATTTAATGAGCAGATCAAATATCACATCAATCCTACAGGGAAATTCGTAATCGGAGGTCCTCACGGAGATACAGGCCTTACGGGAAGAAAAATCATCGTTGATACTTACGGTGGAAAAGGAGCTCACGGTGGTGGTGCTTTCTCTGGAAAAGACCCTTCAAAAGTAGATAGAAGTGCGGCTTATGCTACAAGACATATTGCTAAAAACCTAGTTGCTGCAGGTGTTGCTGACGAAGTTTTGGTACAGGTTTCTTACGCAATTGGTGTTGCTGAACCTTGTGGTTTATATATTAATACGTATGGAACTTCAAAAGTAGGTATAAATGATGGTGAAATCGCTAAAAAAGTATCTACCGTTTTCGATTTGAGACCTTATGCAATCGAACAAAATTTAAAATTAAGAAATCCTATCTACCAGGAAACAGCTTCTTACGGTCACATGGGACGAGAGCACTTCGTTGCAGATAAAACCTTTAACAAAGGTCATAAAAATGAGTTGACTCTTACAGATCTTGAGTTCTTCACATGGGAAAAATTAGATAAAGTAGAAGAAATTAAATCCGCTTTCGGAATTTAATTCTTCTTTTCGGTATAGAAACTGCTTTAACATTAAAATGCTAAAGCAGTTTTTTTTATTTTTACACTTAAATATTTTACAATGAATATGCGATTTGCAATCACTATACTTTTCCTTTTTTTTGTAAGCACTTTTGTAAAAGCGCAGTACACGGTGCATAAAATGATTAATGTGGGATATGTTTACCAAAACCAAAGCTTCGGTGAAGTAGGTGGTAAGTTGATGTTTCTTAAAAATGATGATGTGATTTATCGTTTAGGAGCTTCGGCTTTAATGGGCTCTGCGAATTCTGAGTTTGCAATCATGCCTAAAGTACAGGCAGATGTTTTACTGAATTTTGAAAGAAATGTAGATTTCTATCATTCATATTATTTTCTTGCCGGAGTTGAAGGAACGAATAAATATGTGGCTCCCAAAATAGGGGTTACTCTTTTCGGAATTTTAGATTTAACAGGTGGTTACGCTTTTCCTCTTGGAAATTCTGGTTTAAATGGTAAAGAATTAAAAGGATTGAATGTAAACTTCACACTAAATATCCCAACAGCCTTCTTACATGACATGTTAAAGTGATTTTTTTTAAATAATTCTTTAGAATATTTAATAATTGGTTAACAGTTATTAAAATTTTATTTATATTTACAGCATAATTGTAATGCTTATAGATAATACTCTACTCTAATACTGTTTTGGCAAACCAAAAATTAACTTGATCCTAGTCAGGAAATTGTTTGTCGGCGGAAAATAATGAGAAGAGTTATGAAATCAACAGATAGTCTATTAATTTCTCTGTACCAAAAAGGAGACGAAGAAGCATTGTCAACCCTAATACATCGCCATCAAAGAGAATTGTTTACGTTTATTTTATATAAAATAAATGATCAGGATTTGGCCAATGATATTTTCCAGGATACCTTTATTAAAATCATCGTAATGCTGAAAGAAGGTCGTTACAATGAAGAAGGGAAGTTTATTCTTTGGGCAAAGAGAATCGCGCAAAATCTTATTATCGATTATTTTCGTGCCAAAGCAAAAAATATAAAAGTTTCGGAAACTACTTTTGAGAATGATGAGTTTTCAATTTTCGATTTAATCAGAGAGCCTTCCGAAAATATTGAAGATCAATTGGTAAGTCTTCAGATTCAAGAAGATTTGCTGAAAATGTTGCAGTTTTTACCAGAAAACCAACAAGAGGTGATAAAACTCAGGTTTTTCGATGGATTGAGTTTTAAAGAAATCGCAGACCATACAGATATGAGTATTAATACGACTTTGGGGCGTGTTCGCTATGCATTGATCAACCTAAGAAAAATAATGGAAGAAAATAATATTGTCTTGACGAGATAATAATTCAATATTTTTCACGTTTTAAAGAAAAAGTAATTTTTGCCTATGAAAAATAACGATTCTTTAAAAATGAAAAGTTTGAAACCTAAAAAACAAACTATTGATTTCTTGCTTAGCTTCTCAAAAAATCTTGAAGTGGTGAAGATTAAAAATAATCATATTCATCTTTCAAAAAATTAATCATTAATTTTGTGCTGTATGAAAATTCAGCACATTTTTTTTGACTTAGACAATACGCTTTGGGATCACCGAAGAAACGCTTACCTAACCATCAAAGATCTTTTCGATAAAGAAGAAATCGCTTTAAAATATAACCTTGATTTTGAAGAATTTCATTCTGTGTATCATGAGATTAACGAAAGACTTTGGGAACAGATTAGAGACGGTGAAATTGATAAAGAATATCTTAGAAAACACCGTTTTTATGATACATTTAAGCGTTTTGGAATTGATAATCTCGAATTATCAATGTATTTTGAAGAACACTTTTTAGATAAAATCCTGAATTATAATCATTTGGTTGAAGGAGCGCAGTATATTTTAGATTATTTAAAAGCTAAAAATTATACGCTTCATATCATTTCAAACGGTTTTCAGGAAGTGACGGAGAGAAAATGTATTCTGTCTAAGATTGATCATTATTTTCAAACTATTACAAGTGCAGATTCTGTAGGGGTAAGAAAACCAAATCCTGCTATTTTTGAATATTCTTTAGGGCTTTCTAATGCTAAAAAAGAAGAAAGTATTCTGATTGGTGATGATTGGATTGCAGATGTCATCGGTGCTCAGCAATTCGGAATGGATGTAATTTTCTTTGATGTTTTAAATGAAAATAAAGACGTTGAAAATTTGAAAGTGATCAAACATCTTTTGCAGATCAAGGATTATTTATAATAATATATTGAAAATAGTTTCGGCGGTACCAAAGGTGCCGCCGAAATTTATTACTTATAAAAATTCAGGATTAAATTCCCAAACTTTCTCTTACTCTTTTAATAGTTTCCGTAGCAATAACTCTTGTTTTTGCTGCTCCTTCCTGAAGCTTCGCTTCAAGCTCCTCAAGATTGTTCATATAGTAAGAAAACAATTCTCTTTCTTTTTCAAATCTGGTTAAAATTAATTGGAAAAGTTCCATTTTAGCGTGACCGTAACCGAAATTTCCGGCTAGATATTTAGCTCTCAATTCTTCTGTCTGTTCCGGCGTTGCAATTAATTCATAAATCGCAAAAGTCTTGTCTGTTGAAGGATCTTTTGGCTCTTCTAAAGATTTAGAATCACTTTCAATACCCATTAGTTGTTTTTTCAATTGTTTCTCAGGTAAGAAAATATTGATGATGTTTCCTCTAGATTTAGACATTTTGTGTCCGTCTAATCCGGGAACATATTTGGTATCTTCCTGCAATTCAGCTTGAGGTAAAACCAGAACTTCACCCATCTGATTATTAAATCTTGACGCTACATCACGGGCAATTTCCAAATGTTGAAGCTGATCTTTTCCTACAGGAACAATTTCTGCGTCGTATAATAAAATATCTGCAGCCATCAAAATAGGATAGGTAAACAACCCTGCATTTACATCTTGTAAACGGTCTGCTTTATCTTTAAAAGAATGCGCCAACGTCAATCTCTGATAAGGAAAAAAACATGATAAATGCCAAGAAAGTTCACAGGTTTCAGGGATGTCGCTCTGTCTGTAAAAAAATGTTTTTTCAGTATCAAGCCCACAAGCAAGCCAAGCCGCAGCAATTTCGTAGGTGTTGTTTTTTAGTTCTTTTGCATCTTTAATCTGCGTTAACGAATGAAGATTCGCAATGAATAAAAATGATTCGTTTCCTGCTTGCTTAGAAAGCTCTACTGCAGGAATAATTGCACCCAAAAGGTTTCCAAGGTGCGGTGTTCCGGTGGCTTGAATGCCGGTAAGAATTCTTGACATTTTTTTAAAATTATTTCTACAAAAATAAGGAAAATTTAGAATCTATCTTGTTCAAAAACTGTTGTAAAGTTGTATAAAATTATTTCTTCAATTTAATTTTATAATAAAATGTGAGAACCTTTATATGCCAAAGAGTTAGAGTTTGTTCCGCTGAGATGAAGTCGTTTTCTGCACCAACAACCAATCGATCACGAAAAGAATTGATAAATTGCGACCAATATTCTCCCTTCGAATCTTTCAGTAGAAAATAAAATCCGGCGTCACCAAATTCTTTCCCTGAAGAATCTAAAATTAATTCGCCATTCTTTCCAACACTTGGAATCATCAACACAGTTGCATTTCCATTAGGCAGAGGGAAAACAGCTTTTACACAGGTTTTTCCGGAAGGCAAATTACTGATTCCGTAAACCCCGGAATAAATAACTTGTCCACTAGATTCAATGAAGCGAAACCAAAATGTGTATTTTATTTCATTGGACGCTGGATCAACAAGGTTGATAATTTCGCTTTTTAATGATTCCGGATCAGAAATATTTTTTGTGGGAATATTCAATTGATTGATCCTTTTGCTGAATAATTTATTAATTAAAATGCCAAAGAATTTAAATAATGGATTCCAGTGTACTGAAAAATCTAAGTTGTGATTTGCTGTATTTTCATAAAACCTAATTACCTTTTTTGATAAATTTGAGTATTCAGTTTCGGATAAATTCAGCTTTTGCATAGAAGGAATAATACCTTTTGCTTTTGAGTCTTTTTCTACAATTAAGTTTTCTTTTTTCGCAAATTGATAGATGAAATCTTTGCCTATCGCATCCAAATTTCCAAACGGTCCCATCAGCCAAGGAAAATCTTCAGGTTTGATTTTTTTTCCACGCAGAATCACCCACTGTTGAGTCACCCAATCCTGAAATTTCTGCATAGGATAAGCAAACCGCATTTTAATTGTTTTTTAGATTGGGAATAATATTGCGTCGTCCGTTCCACTCACCAAATTCAGAAATAGCTTTGAAGCGCAAGGTTGTAAATTCGAAGTGAAAATCTTTTCGATCTCTTTCTTTCATTGCATCGGCATGTCTTTTGGGTTTTGGAACTTTGCTATGTCCGTGAACCATGTCGGTTATTTCTTTTTGTGTTTTCCAAATAGAAAATGTAGAAACCGTATTTGGGAATTTTATAGAAGCTAATGATAAAGTAGTTGCCGGATGGTCGCGCACCAATTTCTCAACCGGTCTTCCCCAATGGATAAATCTTGGAATTTCTGTAAATTTCATTCGGGCAATAGTAACAGCAACGACTGGAGAATCTGGATTTTCAAATTCGGTGGTTTCATGGGGAATTTCAAACTTGTTGAATTTTCCCCATTTTCTCATGAAAGTTAATCGCGTATGCCAACCCTTAGATAAGGTTTTTCCAGTACTATTTTCAGCTAAAAAATGGTTGACATCACTTTCGTTTTCCCATTGAGCAAATACAGCGATTTGTCTGATCAGCATTCGGGATGGGGAAAAAATCGCTGAGCCAAGAGTCATTACTGTCATCGTTTCCGCATGTATCAAACCCGGAATATTTTTTGGTTTCGGTGGAAACAAAAGAATTTTAAACGCTGAAAAGAAATTTGTTTTTACTAAATGATAAGTGAAGACGCTCATTTTTTTAGTTTTTTCTATTTAATTAAAATCTTCTTCCCTCCAAACTTCGGTTCTACCCCAAACATAAAATCCCAAAAAACTTTTGCTCTTGCCAGTTTTTCTCTCGCATTGGTTTTTAAACCGGCATATTTATTAACATCTGCTGCATTGTAACCCCAAGCTTCAATATTGTTTTTTCTTGCTAAATAAACCGCTCTTTCGTTGTGAAACCTTTGTGAAATAATGATGTATGAATTTTGTCCGAAAATCTCTTTTGCACGAAGAACAGAATCTAAAGTTCTGAAACCTGCAAAATCTTCGAAAATTTTATCAGCAGGAACTCCGGCTTTGATGAGTTCGTTTTTCATTTCTTCCGGCTCATTATAATCTTTCTTAGAATTATCGCCACTCACGATGATATTCTGAATTTTCCCTGATTTAAATAATTCTGCAGCCGCTTCAATTCGATTAAAAAAATAAGCATTCGGTGCTCCATTGGATAAAGTTTTACTTGTTCCTAAAAGAAGTCCGGTTTTTTCATTCGGTAAAGTCGAAATATTCGAAGTCACATAATCTTCCGTCTGATTTTTAATCGTAAAGTTTGACCAGATGATAAAAATAATTCCTGCCACAAAAAGCAGCAGGAATATTTTGATTGTATTTTTTATAAATTTTCTCATACATTTAGACCCTTGAAGGTTTCATAAAAGTATGAAATATTTTAGAACTCAAGTCCGTTTGGAAAAGCTTTTTTTCTGAAAATTAAAAGCAATGCAGCTCCAATAGTAATAGCAGAATCGGCAACATTAAAGATGTATTTAAAAAACTCAAGATGTTTTCCTCCGATTAAAGGCCAGCTTTCAGGAACGTACCAATCTACCAAAGGGAAATGAAGCATATCAACAACGCAGCCTTTCATAAATGTAGAATATCCTTCACCGAAAGGAACCAGTTTAGAAACTCCACCGTAGCCAATCCATTGATTTACGTTTTCGTCATAGATCATTCCACTGTCGAAAATTAATCCATAAAACATTCCGTCAATTAAGTTTCCAATTGCTCCAGCAAAAATAATAGCCATTGGAATAATTAGATAATTAGATTCGCCTCTTTTAAGCCACTTGTTGAAAAGATAGATCATTCCGCCAATCAGAAAAATACGAACAATCACTAAAAAATATTTGCCAAGCATTCCACCAAAATGAAAACCGTAAGCCATGCCCGGATTTTCTACAAATGTCAATTTAAAACCTGGAAAAACAGGAATACTGTCGTTCAGGTTGAAATTTGTTTTGATGTAAATTTTTGAAGCCTGATCTATTAATAAAATAAGAAAAGTGATGAGTGCAATCTTCTTCATTACCTATTCGTCTTTGGTTTGTCTTTAAAATCCTTACCAGTATTTTCTTTCTTCACAGGAGCTTTTTTCTCAAAAGTTTGAGTTTTTGCGCCTCTTGTATGAAATTTTTCATATCGAATTCCCATGTCTTTCATCACGCTTTTTAGCGCATTCAGCTCCATTTGATTTTTTGGGTGTACAATTAATGCTTCCATTTTAATTTATTATTTGTGGTCTTGCTAAAACGTAAGTTCTAACAGTCCTTATTTAATGTTTAGAAAGTTCGTCTAGTCTTTTTCTGTCTTTTGCAGAAAGGTCATTGATTCCGTTCTTGCCCATTTTACTGAGAAGTCTGTCGATTTCTTTTTCTCTTTCTCGTTTGTCTGAGTTGAATTGTTGGTCTATTGTCAGATTTTTAGGTTTATCTGGATAGAATCTGTTTTTGATTCGATCTTTATTAAAAAACCATAAAACGATAACAAGGATAATTCCTAAAATCAAAAATTCACTCATAGATATAATTAAAAATTAGGTTTATACAATGCTGTAAAACATTATATAAACCCAATTAATTATTTACAAAAATAAGATAAAAATAATTATCTCTTCATATTTTTAGCTTCAATGCTCAAAGTAGCATGTGGAACTGCCAAAAGTCTTTCTTTCGGAATTAGTTTCCCTGTTACTCGGCAAACGCCATATGTTTTGTTTTCGATTCTTATCAAAGCATTTTTCAAATCTCTTACAAATTTTTCCTGTCTTCCTGCCAAAATAGAGTTTTGCTCTTTGCTTAGCGTTTCTGCACCTTCTTCAAAAGCTTTGAAAGTAGGCGATGTATCATCAGTTCCGTTATTTTGATCGTTGATAAAGCTTTCTCTGATTAACTGTAAATCTTTCTCTGCTTTCTCAATTTTTTCTTTGATTATCTTTTTAAACTCTTGTAAATCAGAGTCGTTGTATTTTACTCTTTCGTCTTGCATTGTCTTTTTCTTTTTTAATAAATTTATGATTTGGAAATTGAAAAAACAATAGTTAAATATTAATTTTTTTCAACATTCACTTTAAATTTAATCTCATCGATGTCGATTTCGTTAAAATTTGAAAGTGAAGATACAATTTCTATTTTATTTGACAAGACCTCAGATGAAATATATTCTTCATTTTGTTTGATCTGCTCCAAAAATGGAGTGTTTTCTTCCAAAACGATGCTTATTCTGTCTGTTAAATCAAAATCTTTCTCTTTTCTAAGATTTTGGATCCTGTTGATAAATTCTCTTGCGATACCTTCAGATCTCAATTCATCAGTCATCTTCAAATCTAGTGCCACAGTTGTTTTACCATCTGAAGTTACCGTCCATCCCGGAATATCTTTAGTTGAAATTTCTACATCTGCAGTAGTGATTTCATAGCCTTGAATTTCTATGCTTCCTTCTTTTTCTAAAGATGAGATTTGCTCTCCGGAAAGGCTAGTGATTTCATTACCAACGACTTTCATGTCTTTTCCAAGTCTTGAACCTAAAGTTTTGAAGTTTGGTTTGATCTGTTTTACAATTAAATGGGAAGCTTCTTCCGCATTGATCAATTGTAATTCTTTAACGTTAACTTCTTGTTTAATTAATTCTGCTACCGCTAAGATCTGTTCCTCTGTTTTCTTATTTAAAACAGGAATTAAAACCCTTTGAAGTGGTTGTCTTACTTTTAGGCTTTCTGCACGTCTGATTGATAGCACTAGACTTGTGATATTTTGTGCTAAATGTGTTTTTTCAACCAGATCCTGATCGATCAAACTTTCATCTGCAACCGGGAAGTCTGTTAAATGCACAGATCCTGCGCTGTCTTTTCCTGTTACTTTGTTTAGATCCTGATACAGCTGATCCATAAAGAACGGAGCAATTGGTGCAGATAATTTGGCAACCGTTTCAAGACAAGTATATAAAGTCTGGTAAGCAGAGATCTTGTCATCAGAATAATCTCCTTTCCAGAAACGTCTTCTGCACAATCTTACATACCAGTTACTCAAATTATCATTTACAAAATTACTGATCGCTCTTGCAACTCTTGTCGGCTCGTAATCTTCGTAAAATGCCTTTACTTCTTTAATTAAAAGATTCAATTCAGATAAGATCCAACGGTCGATCTCTGGTCTGTTTTGAACTTCTTTTTCAGAATAATTGAATCCATCAACATTTGCATATAAACTAAAGAATGAATAGGTATTGTAAAGCGTTCCGAAGAATTTTCTTCTTACTTCATCAATTCCATCTTTGTCGAATTTCAAATTTTCCCACGGATTTGCATTAGAGATCATATACCAACGCGTTGCATCCGGTCCGTAATCTGAAAGTATTTCAAACGGATCAACTGCATTTCCTAGACGTTTTGACATTTTCTGACCGTTTTTGTCCAAAACAAGTCCGTTGCTCATTACATTTTTATAAGCGACCGAATCAAAAACTGCTGTTCCGATAGCGTGAAGTGTGTAGAACCATCCACGAGTCTGGTCAACACCTTCTGCGATGAAATCTGCTGGGAAAGCTTTATTGTTATCGATTAATTCTTTGTTCTCGAAAGGATAATGCAACTGTGCATAAGGCATCGAACCTGAATCAAACCAAACGTCAATAAGGTCGCTTTCACGGTTCATTGCTTTTCCTGAATCTGAAACCAAGACAACTTTATCAACAATGTTTTTGTGCAAGTCGATCAAGTCATAGTTTTCTTCAGACATATTTCCAATCTCAAAACCTTTGAAAGGGTTTTCAGTCATCAATCCTATTGAAATAGACTTTTCGATCTCATTATATAATTCTTCAACAGAACCAATTAATTTCTCTTCTTTTTGATCTTCAGTTCTCCAGATCGGCAATGGAATACCCCAATATCTTGAGCGGGAAAGATTCCAGTCGTTCACGTTTTCCAACCAATTTGCAAAACGGCCTTCTCCGGTAGCTTTTGGCTTCCAGTTGATGGTTTCGTTCAATTCTACCAAACGGTCTTTTACAGCTGTCATTTTTACAAACCAAGAATCCAAAGGATAGTATAAAACTGGTTTATCGGTTCTCCAACAGTGCGGATAACTGTGAACATATTTTTCTACTTTGAAGGCTTTGTTTTCTGTTTTCAACAAAATTGCCAATTCTACATCCCAAGATTTTTCAGGTGCAGTTCCTTCATCGTAATATTCGTTTTTAATATATTTTCCTGAGAAAGTTTCCGGAACATCATTTCCTTTGATGAATTTACCTTGTAGATCAACCAACGGAACTAAATTATCATTCTCGTCTTTCACCAACATTGGCGGAATTCCTGCATCTTTCGCAACTCTTGCATCATCTGCACCAAAAGTAGGAGCGATGTGTACGATACCTGTACCGTCTTCTGTGGTTACAAAATCTCCGATAATTACTCTAAACGCTTTTTCAGGAGTTTCATCCGGTGTAAACCAAGGGATTAATTGCTCATATTGAGTTCCTGCAAGTTGTTCACCAGTAAATTCTTTTAAAACTTTATATGGAATGTTTTTAATTTCTGATTCTAAAAATTTTATTCTTTGTTCTCCATATTTAGGTTCTGCTAGTCCGGATAATTTAGATTTTATATCATCAATTTCAAGATTTAAAAAATTATGATATTCTTCTAGTGAATTGCTTTTAAAAAGATATTCATTCTGTTTTGTGTCAGTTCTAATATCAACAAATTTTTTACCGAAATTCTTTTCCAATAAAACTCTCGCTAAAACAACTGTTATAGGCTCAAAAGTATATTGGTTGAAGGTTTTTACCACAACATATTCAATATCTCTTCCTACCGCCAAAGCCGTGTTTGAAGGCAAGGTCCAGGGAGTTGTTGTCCAAGCTAAAACACTTACATCTCCATCAACATCGTTGAATAATTCTGAAGAATCTTTTTTAACTTTAAACTGAGCAACAATTGTTGTGTCGGTAACATCACGGTAAGTTCCCGGCTGATTCAACTCGTGAGAAGAAAGTCCGGTTCCTGCTTTCGGAGAATATGGCTGAATGGTGTAGCCTTTATATAATAATTCTTTGCTGTACAATTGCTTCAACAACCACCAAACCGTCTCCATATATTTTGACTTGTACGTAATGTACGGATCTTCAAGATCTACCCAATATCCGATTTTTTCGGTAAGGTGATTCCAAACATCAGTATAACGCATTACCGCTTCACGACAAGCTTTGTTGTAATCTTCAATCGAAATTTTTTTGCCAATATCTTCTTTAGTGATTCCGAGTTCTTTTTCAACTCCTAATTCCACAGGAAGTCCGTGTGTGTCCCAACCTGCTTTACGGAAAACCTGTTTCCCGTTCTGCGTTTGGTAACGACAGAAAATATCTTTCAACGCTCTTGCCATAACGTGGTGAATTCCGGGCATTCCGTTTGCAGAAGGCGGACCTTCGTAAAACACAAACTCAGGATTTCCCTGACGTGTTTCCACACTTTTTGCAAACGTATCATTTGCTTTCCAGAATTCCGAAACATTCTCGGCTACATCTATAAGGTTGAGGTTTTTATATTCTTTAAATTGGCTCATTGTAATTTCTCAATTTCGTTGATTAATCAAGTTGGCAAATTTAGTGAATTTTGTCGGTTTATAATATATGTTTTATTTTGATTCCGTCTATTGAAAAGTTGGAAGAAATTAAGAGTGTTTTAAATTGTGAATTGTTAATAGTGAAATGTGAGTTTTTAAAGCCTATGACATAATAATGTATTTGTCTTTTATCAATAGGAGCGGGCTTTAGCCCGCTTTCAAATTTGACAGACGAAATTGGCTTTAGCCAAAACTTATTTTTCTCTCACATTTTAATTTAACCTTAAAAGTAATCATCCGTGAAAATCTGTGGGATTTATATCTCCCGCTGATTACACAGATTTTCGCAGATTTTTATTGTTCAATGCTTCATTCTTTTCATTTTAATTAAATTTGTCTTCTAAATTTACACTATTGGAACTTTTCCCATTCATTGAAAAAGCAAGCAGTCACGATATAAAAATATTTCAGGAAGAAAAGCTTCAGGAGCTTTTGGTTTATCTGGAAGCCAATTCACCTTTTTACCAGAAATTATTTAAAGAAAATAAAATTCAAATTTCTGATATTCAGACTTTGGAAGATTTGCAGAAAATTCCAACAACTTCCAAAAACGATATTCAGCAAAATAATGATGATTTTTTCTGTATTCCACAGAATCAAATTGTTGATTACAGTACAACTTCCGGAACGCTTGGTGACCCCGTAACTTTCGGTTTATCTGATGCCGACCTTGAAAGATTGGCTTACAACGAAGCGATTTCTTTCGCTTGCGCAGGAATCCAAAAAGGTGATGTTCTACAAATGATTACGACAATTGATAAAAGATTTATGGCTGGTTTGGCTTATTTTTTAGGTTTAAGAAAAATGGGTGCAAGTGTCGTAAGAATGGGGCCGGGAATTCCAGAACTTCAATGGGATTCTATTTTTAGATACCAACCAAAATATTTGATAACCGTTCCATCATTTCTATTAAAAATGATTGATTATGCCGAAAAACACGGAATTGATTATAAAAATTCCAGTGTTTTTGGTGCAGTTTGTATTGGTGAAAGCATCAAAAATCAGGATTTTACAGACAATATTCTTTCGCAGAAAATTAAGGAGAAATGGAATATTCAATTGTATTCCACTTATGCTTCTACTGAAATGAGCACTGCGTTTACCGAGTGTGAACATCAAGTTGGAGGGCATCAACATCCGGAATTAATTATTACCGAAATTCTTGATGATGAAGGAAATCCAGTAAAAGATGAAGAAAGCGGTGAACTGACCATTACAACTTTGGGTGTTGAAGCACTTCCTTTGTTGAGATTTAAAACAGGAGATTTAGTTAAAGCACATTATGAACCTTGTCAATGTGGTAGAAATACAATGCGACTTGGTCCTGTTGTCGGAAGAAAGCAACAGATGATTAAATATAAAGGAACGACTTTGTATCCGCCTGCAATGAACGATATTCTGAATGATTTTGAAGGGATTTTATGCTATCAAATTGTTATTCAGTCTAATGAAATTGGTTTAGATGAAATTATCATTAAACTCAGCGCAGAAAGAGAAGATGAGAGTTTTGAAGCGGAGGTGAGAGACCATTTTAGAGCAAAATTAAGAGTTAGCCCGAAAATTGAAATGGTAGATTTTGATGTTTTGTCTAAAACTGTTTTCAACCCAAACAGTAGAAAACCGATTACATTTATAGATTTAAGATAAATTTTAAGTTTTATTCAAATAAGTTGGAAATATTATCGTTCAGTTAAAACTAATTTGCTTTTCTGATATTATATTTGCAATCTTAATTTTATACTATGAAAAAAATATTTCTATTTCTGTTCGTTGCAATGAGCACGACAATTTTCGCTCAAAATAAATTGACCATCGAATCGGGAAATCTGAGTTTTCTAAAAGGACAAACAGAAGTTAATGTTGAACGGAATTACGGAAGCCCGCTTTTTCAGGCAGATAATTTTACGGAAACTGAATATATTGAAAGAAGGCATAAGGAAACTGTCGCAAAAAAAGGAGAAGAGGCATGGAAAAAGTGGATTGATATTTGGGAGCAACATGTAGAAACCATTTGGACGGAAAAGTTCATTGAAGGTTTAAATAGATCAAAGAAAATTAAGTTTGCTCAAAATCTTGAAACAAAATATACTTTGATTATCCAGCCAAAATGGATGTATGCAGGATGGAGCGGTTTTGTAACGCAGCCCGGAAAATTAACAGCAGAAATTACAATCGTGGAAACTGAAAATCCTTCAAAAGTTTTAGCAAAATTTATAGGCGATAAAATTGAAGGAGTCGGAAGTAAGGTCGATTACAGCATGGAATATGGAAGAATCGCTGCAGCTTACGAAAAAACAGGAAAAGAGTTTGGGAAAGAATTGAAAAAAGCTTTAAAATAAAACAAAAAGCGGTCTGAAAATTTTCAGACCGCTTTTTTATGCTTGTTGCTTTTCTGCTTTAATGAAATTTGCCAAATTCACAATTGCAGTATCATGTATTCTCACAAACGTATTTTTTTTGTCCCAAACATACCCTGCCAAAACTGCGCAAATTTTTCTTTTTACATCAGGGTTTTCCGGCTGATGGAAAAATAATTCCTGAAGATTTCCGGTGTACCACTCTTTTACATACGTTGTAAAAACATCTACACCGTACAGAATATAATCTGCAAATTCTTTTTGCCAATCGACTTTTTCTCCGTTTAATTGTCTTATGGCCAGTTTTGCCGCTGTCATTCCGCCTTCGGTTGCAAAAGCCATTCCCGAAGAGAAAACTGGATCCAGGAATTCTGAAGCATTTCCCGTTAAAGCAAATCCGTCTCCGAATAAGCTTTTTACCGAGCAAGAATAATCTTTCAAATGTCTTGGTTCAAAAAGAAATTCTACATCACCAAAACGTTTTACATAATAATCAGAAAGTGAAATTGCTTTTCTCAAAGCTTCCGTAGGGTCTCCATTTTCAGAAAGTTTTTCAATATAATCAGTAGGGCCAACAATTCCTATGCTTGTATTTCCATTGGAAAATGGAATTACCCAAAGCCAGACTTCTGTTTCAATAATATCAAAAGAAATCAAAGTTCCTTCTACGCCTTCTTCTCTGTTGATATCTTCAACGTGAGCAAAAATTGCAGAGTGCGGAGACAATTTTGAAGGTTTTTCTAAATCTAAAAGTCTTGGTAAAACCCTTCCGTAACCGCTGGAATCAATCACAAACTTGGCGTGGATCTCTTTCGTTTTTCCGTCTTTGTTTTTTACGGTCGTAATAGAATCGGTTCCGTTAAATTCAATGCCGATAACTTCTGTTTCAAATTCAAGGTCAATGCCTTTGTTGATGACTTCCTGAGCCAGAGTATTGTCGAAATCGGCTCTTGGAACTTGCCAGGTCCAATCCCATCCTTCTCCGAATTTGTTGCTGAAGTCAAAAATACAAACTTCATTTCCTCGCATAAAGCGCGCTCCCAATTTCTTTTCAAAGCCCATTTTATCTAAAGCAGGAAACAATCCGGCTTCATCAAAATGATCCATTACTCTGGGAATAAGGCTTTCGCCAACAACAAGTCTTGGGAATTTAGTTTTTTCAACCACTTTCACATTGATGTTCTTCTTCTTTAAATAAGCAGAAGATACGCATCCAGAAGGTCCGGCTCCAATTACTAAAACATCAACAATTTCTTTGTCCATTTGTTTAATAAAACTTTTTATCTTTGCGCAAAATTAGTGACAATTAATTACATTTTACAAAAATTATATATTATTACTTTTAATTGATGAAAATAAATAACTTTTTAGAACTGAGAGATTTTCAGAGAATTATTATTGAAAATGAAAGCATTGAATTAGATCTAACACTTCTCCAGAGGGTGAATGAGAGCTTTTCTTTTCTAAAGGAATTTTCAAAAAATAAAGTAATTTATGGTGTGAATACGGGTTTTGGGCCAATGGCGCAATTTAAGATCAGTGATGAAGATACACACCAACTTCAGTATAATCTTATCAGAAGCCATTCTTCGGGTATCGGAAATCCACTTCCTGCTGATGAGGTAAAAGCTTGTATGTTAGCAAGATTAAATACACTATCATTAGGGAATTCCGGAGTTCATGAATCTGTAGTAAATTTACTTAAAGAATTAATTAACAGAAACATTACACCGCTTATTTTTGAACACGGAGGTGTTGGAGCAAGTGGTGATTTGGTGCAATTGGCGCACTTGGCTTTAGTTTTAATTGGTGAAGGCGAAGTTTTTTATAAAGGTGACAGAAGATCAACCAAAGAAGTTTTTGGAATTGAAGGTTTAGAGCCAATTCAGGTAGAAATAAGAGAAGGTTTAGCCTTAATGAACGGAACTTCTGTTATGACTGGAATAGGTGTTGTTAATGCGTATAAAGCCAATCAATTAACTGATATTTCATTAAAACTATCTTGTGCCATTAACGAAATTGTTCAGGCATATGATGACCATTTTTCAGAAGTATTGAATGGAACAAAGCTTCACGCAGGTCAGCAGAAAATTGCAGAAAAAATGCGTGATCATTTATCTGACAGTAAATTGATCAGAAAAAGAGCAGACCATTTATATACTCACTTTGAAGAACAGGAAAAGGTTTTCAAAGAAAAAGTACAGGAATATTATTCTTTAAGATGTGTTCCTCAGATTTTAGGTCCGGTTTTAGATACTTTAGAATACACTGAAAAAGTGTTGGAAAATGAGATCAATTCAGCGAACGATAATCCAATTATCAATGTAAAAGATCAACATGTTTATCATGGTGGAAATTTCCACGGAGATTATATTTCTTTGGAAATGGATAAGTTGAAGATTGTTGTAACGAAGTTGACCATGTTGGCTGAAAGACAATTGAATTATCTTTTAAATTCAAAAATAAACGAAATTTTACCTCCATTTGTTAATTTAGGTAAATTAGGATTTAATTTCGGGATGCAGGGTGTTCAGTTTACGGCAACTTCCACAACGGCAGAAAGTCAGATGTTGTCGAACCCAATGTATGTTCACAGTATTCCTAATAATAATGATAATCAGGATATTGTAAGTATGGGAACCAATGCAGCGGTGATTTGCAGAAAAGTAATTGAAAACGCTTTTGAAGTTTTGGCTATTGAAGCGATTACTGTTGTTCAGGCTATAGAATACCTGGGTTACCAAGATCAAATTTCATCAAAAACAAAAGAATTGTACGATGAGATCAGAAAAATTATTCCTGCATTTTCAAATGATATGGTGATGTATCCTTATTTGGAGGAAGTGAAAAAATATTTAAAACATTTCTAAAGTCCTGAAAGGACGATTTAACAAAGAATAGGATGAAATCCTATTAATAGAAAATATTAAAAACGAATAGATGAAATGTGCAATTGTAACAGGCGGTTCCCGAGGAATTGGAAGAGCCATCTGTATAAAACTGGCAGAAGAGAAAATTGAGCATATTTTAATTAATTATACTTCTAATGAAGCTGCAGCAAAGGAAACTTTAGCGAAAGTGGAAGAGTTAGGTTCTACAGGAGAAATTCTTAAATTTGATGTAGGAAATGCCGAAGAAACTCAAAAAGTTTTAAATGAATGGCAGGAAAATAATCCAAATTCTGTAGTCGAAATTATCGTAAACAACGCAGGAATTACAAGAGACGGATTATTCATGTGGATGCCAATTGAAGACTGGAATTCTGTGATCAATACAAGTTTAAATGGTTTCTATAATGTGACGAATTTCTTCATTCAAAAATTATTGAGAAACAAATATGGCAGAATTATCAATATGGTTTCTGTTTCCGGAGTAAAAGGAACGGCTGGACAAACCAATTATTCTGCTGCGAAAGGAGCTTTGGTGGGAGCGACAAAAGCTTTGGCTCAGGAAGTTGCAAAAAGAAATATCACGGTAAATGCAGTTGCTCCGGGTTTTATCAAAACAGATATGACTCAGGATTTTAACGAAGATGAATTGAAAACGATGATTCCAGCCAATCGATTTGGTGAAGCAGAAGAAGTGGCAGATTTGGTTGCATTTTTAGCATCAAAAAAATCTTCTTACATCACAGGAGAAATTATTAATATTAACGGAGGAATTTATTCATAAATTAGGTAACAGATAATAGGTGACAGTAATTAGCTGCAACCTAAAACCTGAAGCTTATAACCTAAAATTTAGATGGAAAATAGGGTAGTCATTACCGGAATGGGAATTTATTCTTGCATCGGCACTTCTTTGGAAGAAGTGAAAGAATCCCTGTATCAAGGAAAATCGGGAATTGTTTTAGTCGATGAAAGAAAAGACTTTGGCTTTAGGTCGGGTCTTACGGGAGTTGTTCCAAAACCGGATTTGAAGAATCTTCTCAGCAGACGTCAACGCGTAAGTATGGGCGAAGAAAGCGAATACGCTTACATTGCAACATTGGATGCTCTAAAACAGGCAAAAATCGACCAAGACTTTTTAGACCAAAACGAAGTTGGGATTTTATATGGAAATGACAGTGTTTCAAAAGCGGTTGTAGAATCTATTGATATTGCTAGAGAAAAAAAAGATACCACGTTGATGGGTTCTGGAGCGATTTTTAAATCGATGAACTCCACGGTAACGATGAATCTTTCTACTATTTTTAAATTGAGGGGAATCAATCTCACCATCAGTGCAGCTTGTGCAAGCGGTTCTCATTCTTTGGGATTGGCTTACATGATGATTAAAAATGGTTTTCAGGAGATGATTGTTTGCGGTGGAGCACAGGAAACCAACAAATATTCAATGGCGAGTTTTGATGGTTTGGGTGTTTTTTCGGTAAGAGAAAACGAACCAGCAAAAGCATCAAGACCTTTTGATTCTGAAAGAGATGGCTTAATACCGAGCGGTGGAGCAGCAACTTTAATTGTTGAAAGCCTTGAATCTGCACAGAAAAGAGGTGCCACTATTTTAGGCGAGATCGTTGGTTACGGCTTTTCTTCAAACGGCGGACATATTTCTACACCGAATGTAGACGGTCCGGCTTTAGCGATGAACCGTGCTTTAAAACAGTCGGGTTTAGAAGTAAAAGATATCGATTATATTAATGCTCATGCGACTTCCACACCAATTGGTGATGCAAACGAAGCAAAAGCGATTCACGAAATCTTCGGAAGCGAAGTCCCGGTAAGTTCTACAAAGTCAATGACGGGTCACGAATGTTGGATGGCAGGTGCAAGTGAAGTGATCTATTCGATTTTGATGATGCAGAACGATTTTATCGCTCCAAATATCAATTTAGAAAATCCTGATGAAGACGCTCAAAAGATAAATTTGATCTCCGAAACTAAAAATCAAAAAATTGACGTATTTTTGTCGAATTCTTTCGGATTTGGGGGAACCAATTCCGCATTAATCGTTAAAAAATTTGAATAAAGAAAACATGGAAAGAGAAAAAATTGTTGCCATTGCTAATGATTTTTTAATCAATGAATTTGAGGTAGATGGTGACGAAATCACTCATGATGCTCATTTTAAGAAGACTTTGGGCTTAGACAGTTTAGATTATATAGATTTGGTGGTAGTTATCGAATCTAATTTTGGAGTGAAATTAGGCGAAGCAGACTTTAAAGATATTATCACATTTGATGATTTCTACTCGACAATTGAAAACAAGATCGCCAATAAAAACGCATAACTATCGATTAAACTTTACTCAAAAAATGTAACGATACTACAATTTAACAGTTTACCAATGTTTTAAATATTGTTACATTGTTAGACTGATACATTGTTAAATTAATACTATGAACAAGTGGAAAGGTAAATCTAAAGGCACTATTCTTGGTTACCAAATTTTCGTCTGGTGCATTAGAAATATCGGGATCCGAAGTTCTTATTTTGTACTTTATTTTGTTGCCTGTTACTACTTTTTGTTCGAAAAAAACAGCAACAAATACTACAGATATTATTTCCAGAAAAGATTAAATTACGGATTTTGGAAAACAAAAATTTCATTATTTAAAAGCTATTTCACTTTCGGAACAATTCTGATTGATAAAACTGCTATTTCTGCAGGATTAAGAAACAAATATACCTACGAATTCGACGGAATAGAAAATCTTAGAAATCTTTTGGCCGAAAAAAAAGGTGGAGTTCTCATCAGCGCACACATCGGAAATTTCGAAATTGCAGAGCATTTTTTTGCCGATATCGATTTCGAATGTCAGATTAATTTAGTCACTACAGACCAGGAAGTTACGGTCATTAAAGAATATCTAGAAAGCATTTCTGTAAAACAAAGCAACATCAAATTCATTTACGTGAAAGACGATATGTCGCATATTTTCGACATCAATGAAGCGTTGTCTAAAAACGAATTGATATGTTTTACAGGCGATCGTTATTTTGAAGGTTCAAAATTCCTTGAAGCAGATTTGCTTGGGAAAAGTGCAAAATTTCCGGCAGGTCCGTTCCTTATTGCTTCCAGATTGGGTGTTCCTGTGGTTTATGTGTATGTAATGAAAGAAAAGAATCTTCATTATCATTTGTATGCAAGAGTCGCTGAAAACGTCAAAAAACGCGATGCACAAGGGCTTTTACACTCATACACCAAAAATCTTGAATCGATGATTCAGAAATATCCACTTCAATGGTTCAACTATTTCGATTTTTGGGACGATATTGATTAATTTTCGATAATTTTAAGGCGGTTATTTGACAGTATTGAATAACAGTTTAATATTTTTTTATGGCAGCTATTTCCGCCTTCCGCTCTCAATCTTTTTTTGCCAAAGCTTTACCAAAGCAAAAAAAGGATTTCCGCTCAAGTCGGGCTGCAAACAATTCAGCAATAGAAAAGCCTTGTCAAGGTTTTAAACCTTGACAAGGCTGATGAAAATTAATTTCCTTGAAAAAAACATACGACATATTGATTATCGGCAGCGGAATAGGAGGTCTTGTTTCGGCTCTTATTTTGGCTAAAGAAGGCTTAAAGGTCTGTGTCCTAGAAAAAAACAATCAATATGGCGGAAATTTACAGACATTTTCCCGTGATAAATTAATTTTCGATACCGGAGTTCATTATTTGGGCGGACTTTCAAAAGGACAAAACCTGCATCAGTTTTTTTCTTACCTGGAAATAATGGATGATTTGGAGCTCCAGAAAATGGATGAAAATGGCTACGATAAAATCACTTTCGGAGACGATGAAATTGAATATCCGCACGCTCAGGGTTATGAAAACTTTGTTGAACAATTATCAAAATATTTTCCTGAAGAAAGAGAGAATTTAGAAGATTATTGTGAAGAAATTCAGCGTGTTTGCAATCACTTTCCCAGATATAATGTGGTTGGAAAAGATAGTTATAGTGAAGAAATTCTCCATTTAAATACCAAAAGATTCATCGAATCGATTACTCAGAATAATAAATTGCAATCTGTTTTATTGGGTTCCAATTTTTTGTATGCAGGCGATTCTGAAAATGTTCCGTTTTACGTTCATGCTTTAACGGTGAATTCTTATATTCAAAGTGCTTACAAATGTATGAAAGGAGGAAGCCAGATTTCTAAGCTTTTAATCCGAAAATTAAGAGAATACGGAGCGGATGTTCACAAACATTCTGAAGTTACTGGGTTTATCTTTAATGAAAATAATGTTTTAAGTTCGGTAAAAACGAGATCAGGGAAAGAATATTTCGCCAAGCAGTTCATTTCAAATATTGAAATTCGTTCTTTAACTAAAATAATCGGCGAAGAAAAGCTGAAAAAATCTTTTTTAAACAGGATCCTGAGCTGGGAGCCGGTTTCCTCGTGTTTTAGCGTTTATTTGGTTTTAAAACCTCAAACAGTTCCGAACTTTAATTACAATATTTACCACTATTCATCTGAAGAACTGGTCTGGAATGCCTATCGTTACGACAAACAATCGTGGCCCGAAACCTATATGCTTTCTTCCACGCCTTCAAAGAATCATCCTGATTTTGCAGAAAGCTTAACCGCCATTTCTTATATGGATTTTGATGAGGTGAAAGCGTGGGAAACTACTGTAAACACCGTTGCTGAAGAACACGAAAGAGGAAAACAATACGAAAAATTTAAGCTAGAAAAAGCAGAAAATATGATTGATGCTTTAGAAAAGAAAATACCGAATTTAAGAGACTCAATTAAACATATTTATACGTCTTCACCTTTGTCTTACCGCGACTATATCGGAAGTTTTAACGGGAATATGTATGGTTACATCAAAAGTTCAGAAAACCCTTTAAAAACGATGGTTTCTCCGCGAACGAAGATTGATAATCTCTTTCTAACAGGGCAATCTGTCAATATGCACGGGATTTTGGGTTGTACAATCGGAGCGTTCAATACTTGCGCAGAAATTTTGGGTAAAGAAAAAATTGATGAACGTTTGACGCAAATGATTAATAAGAATGAAAGTGAAAAATAAAGATAAAATACAGTTTGTCATTCAGAACGAAGCGAAGCGAAGTGAAGAATCTCAATTGTTTTTGTTGAGATTCTTCCTTCGTCTGAATGACAACATTCGACGTTTATACAATAACAGAAATCTAATTTTCCTTTTTCTAAACCTTATTCTCATTCTCAACCTTACTTCTTGTGGTGTCCGAAAATCAATCAAACACGTTCCTGATATCAAACAATATTCGTTAGAAATACCCAAAATCAAAACAATTAACGACTCTACTTTTAGTTTTAACCAAAATTATTTAACCAAAAATAAACAGCAGCTTTGGGAACTGTACATCAAAGGAAATCCTTTGCAATTGGGCTATAACAATGGCGCTTTAACGCAAAATTTGATGCAGAAACAGGAAGAAATTTTCTTTTCTAAAGTGGAAAGTTTTGTTCCCTCGAAGTTTAAGCAAAAATTGTTGAGAGGTTTCTTGAAATGGTACAACCGAAAAATGTATCTCAATGTAAGAGAAGATTTTCAGGCTGAATTATACGGCTTATCGCAATATTCATCAGATAAATATGATTTTATTGCTCCAAAGTTTAGACGAGCGATGTATTTGCACGGCGCACACGATATTGGTCACGCAATGCAGGATCTAATGGTTGTTGGTTGCACTTCGCTTGCAGTTTGGAATGAAAATACGGAAGACGGAGATTTGTTGATTGGAAGAAATTTTGATTTTTATGTCGGTGACGAATTTGCGAAAAATAAATTAATTGAATTTGTAGAACCAGAAGACGGAATTCCTTATATGTCTGTAAGTTGGCCAGGAATGATTGGTGTAGTTTCCGGGATGAATAAAGAGGGAATTACAGTAACGATTAACGCCGGGAAATCGAAAATTCCGTTCACTGCAAAAACGCCAATTTCTTTTGTGACAAGAGAAATTTTGCAATACGCCACAACAATTGATGAAGCGATTGCGATTGCCAGAAAGAGAAAAGTTTTCGTGTCCGAATCTATTTTGGTAGGAAGTTCAAATGATAAAAATGCAGTCATTATTGAAGTTTCTCCCGATAATTTTGGGGTTTATAAAGTTGAAAATACGAGTAAAGTTTTTTGCACCAATCACTTTCAATCGGAGGCTTATAAAGATGATAAAAGAAATAAAAAGCAAATTTTAGAAAGTCATTCTGAATACCGTTACGAAAAACTTCAGGAGCTTTTGCAGGAAAATAAAAAACTGAATCCTGAAAAAATGGCTTCCATTTTAAGAGACAAATCTGGTTTGAAAGATGAAAAAATAGGCTATGGAAATGAGAAAGCGATTAATCAGCTTTTGGCACATCACGCGGTGATTTTTTCGCCTCAGAAAAGATTAGTTTGGGTTTCTTCAAACCCTTATCAGTTGGGCGAATTTGTCTGTTATGATTTGAATGAGATTTTCTCTGATAAAAGATTAAGAAGTGGAAAATTTCCAAAATCTGAATTGAATATTGTTAAAGACCCGTTTGTAGATTCTCAGGAATTTGAAAATTATGAAGAGTTTAAATTTGCTCATTCTGAAATACAAAGTGCAATCGATTCGGATAATATGGTTCTTACAGATGATTTTATTCCTCATTATCAATCTTTGAATCCTGATTTTTGGCTGGTTTATTATCAATCCGGGAAATATTATTTTAAACAAAAAGAATTTTCAAAAGCAAAAACAGAATTTGAAAAAGCTTTAACGAAGGAGATTACAACAATTCCTGATAAAGAAAATATCGAGAGATATTTGAAGAAAGTGAAGAAAAATGTGAAATAAATCTTTTTTTAGGACAAAATATTTTATTGAAATAGAGCTATGAGAAGCAATTCTTATAGCTTTTTTTAGTTTTAATTAAATTGTGGTTGTAATTGTATTTTGTTGCGTTGTTCGTGGATTTCGTGCTTTTTAATTTGTTTTGTTGAATTATTCTAAATATAATTATTTATTTTTTGTGAAAATGTTTGGTGGCGATTGTGTTAAATATTTATATTCGTTTTTCCAATACTATTGAATTAATGAAAAAAATCTATTTTTTAATTTTATCTTTTTTACTCCTTATTTCATGTAAAACTGATGAAAAAATGGAAGCTGTAGAAACAGAAAGTTCCTTTGTTAACTTTAATATTGATGCAGTTCCTTATTCAAAACTTTCAACGTATTCTTTTTTTACCGGAGATTTAAAAAATTTAAATCCATCAAAAAAAGTGATTCCTTATGAACCGGCGAGCTCTCTTTTTACAGATTATGCCTTAAAAAAGAGATTTATCTGGATGCCGGAATCTACTAAAGCAAGTTATGTTTCAGATGATCAGTCGTTAAATTTTCCTGTCGGAACAGTTTTAATTAAAAACTTTTATTATAATACTGTTCAGCCGGGTAATAGCACGAAAATTATTGAGACAAGATTAATGATTAAAAAAGCGAGCGGTTGGATATTTGCTGAATATTTGTGGAATGATGATCAAACTGAAGCAAATTTAGTAACTGGTGCCGATTTTACAAGCGGAAGCTCAAAAAATATTACATTTAAGAAAAGTAATAATGATGTTATTACTACAGCTTACAGAATTCCTTCTGAGTCTGAATGTTATGCCTGTCATAAATTAGATAATCAACCGGTTCCGATTGGTGTGAAACCTCAAAATCTTAATGCTTCTTATAGTTATCCAAACGGATTGAAAAATCAGTTACAGAAACTTGTTGATGAAGGTTATTTGCAAAGCTATCCTTCAAGTATTGTTTCTACAGTTGATTATAGAGATACAAGTAAACCTGTAGATATTCGATTACGTTCATATGTTGATATCAATTGTGCGCATTGTCATCAGGAAAAGGCTCGTTGTGATTACAGAGCGATACGACTGAGCTTTAATAAAACTGCCAACTTTGCAAATATGGGAATTTGTGTAGCCGCAGATGAGCCTATCGATCAGTCTTTACAGAGGATTATTACTCCGGGAAATCATAATAAATCTGTAATGAATTATAGACTTAATTCTGTAGATGAAAGTATGAGAATGCCTTTATTGGGAAGAACGGTGGTTCATGATGAGGGGGTAGAACTTTTAAAACAATGGATTAATTCTTTGAATCAAAACTGTCCATAAAAATAAAACTAAAAATAATCATGAAAAAAAAACTATCCTTTTTTGTTGTATTATTTAGTATAACATGGGGAAATGCACAATTAACCTGTGCTACAGCAGTGAATCTTTCACCGGGAACATATACTGCTCCTGCAGTTACAGGTACAGCGCTTCCGACAGTCTGTACGCTTGCTAATTCTGGAAATGCTGCGTTATGGTATAAATATACTGCGACGCAAAATATTAATATTACTGTTTCCACGGCTTTGCCAGGACAAAATGTAGATACAAGAATAATTGTTTTTAAAGGAAATTGCGGAAGTCAAACTTGTGTGACTGCAAATGATGATTTTTTAGGTTTGCCTTCTCAGGTTACTTTTGCTGCAACAATGGGAACAACTTATTACATCACTTTTGATAATAGGTGGACAAGCTCAGGATTTAACTTTACAGTTGCAGAAACTATTCCTGTACCAAGTCGTTTATCGTTTAATCAACAGTCTGTAAATGCTCCGGGAATCTATAACCATTGTGTGGTAGATATGAATGGTGATTATTTAGATGATATCGTTTCGGTGGTCAATAATACTCAGATAGTAATTGCATATCAACAGCCTGGAGGTACTTTTAATGAGGTAGCTCATACTATTCCTGATACTTCAGTTTTACCATATTGGAGTATTGCTGCCGGAGATTATGATAATAATGGCTTCAATGATCTTATCTATGGTTCTGCCAGCGGAATTGCTTTTGTAAAAGCCAATGCAACGGGAACAGGCTTCACCGTAGACAGAAAGCCTCAATCTTTTCTTACGCAGCGTACCAATTTTGTAGATATCAATAAAGACGGAAAATTAGATGCTTTTGTCTGTGATGATAATGCTCCCAACAGATTTTATATGAATGACGGAACCAATATGAATCATAATCAAGGTGGAATGGGAGATTTCCCTTCTGGCGGAAATTATGGATCCATTTGGGTTGACTATGATAATGATGGTGATATGGATTTATTTATCGCTAAATGTAGCGGAGGAGGCTCCGGACCTGGTGGAAATATTGATGAGCTTCATCGAAATAACGGTAACGGAACTTTCACCAATGTAGCGGCTATGGCAAATATGGCAAACCCTGTTCAGACTTGGTCTTCGGCTTGGGGAGATTTTAATAATGATGGTTGGATGGATGCTGTAGTGGGAATGAATTCCACAGCAAACGGATACAGCAAGGTGATGAAGAATAATGGGGATGGAACTTTTGCAGATGTCTCAGTAGATTCGGGTTATGATACTGCAAGTGGTTTAAGCAGAGAATATGTTGCTTATGATTTTGATAATGATGGATTTTTGGATATTTTAGGAGCTGGAAACAATATTATGTTTGGGGATGGAAATCTTAAATTTACTCCTAATGCAAATCCATATAATTTAAATTATAACAACAGACCGGTTGGGGATCTTAACAACGACGGTTTTCTTGATATTCAGAATGGAAATACCATTATGCTGAATGCAGGAAATACCAATAAATGGCTAAAAGTAACTTTACAAGGAACCCAAAGCAACAGAAACGGAATTGGTGCAAGAGTAGAAATTTACGGCGCTTGGGGAAAACAGATTCGTGATGTACAAAGTGGAGTAGGATTCAGAAATATGAATACATTGAATACACATTTTGGGATTGGTCAGGCTACTGCCATCACAAAAGTTGTTATAAAATGGCCTTCCGGATTGGTCGATATCATCGATAATGTTACACCAAATACAACCCTCCATGTTGTAGAAGGAACGCATTTAGGAACTAGAGATGTCGAAAATATCCAAGATTTATTTACAGTATATCCAAATCCTGCTTTTGATATTATTAATTTTAAATCAAACAAAAACTTTGCTCCGACAGAAGCAAAAATCTATGAGCTTAGCGGAAGAATGGTTTTACAGACCAAAGTTGAGAAAGAATCAATTTCTGTGAAACAATTAAATGCAGGTAATTATTTGTTGGTTTTAACCGATAAAAATGGGAAAATATATTCTCAGAAAATAATTAAAAAGTAAAATCTAATTTTAAACTTAAATTAATGCTGCAAAGTCGAAAGGCTTTGCAGTTTTTTATGAAAATCAATTATTTTCAGGATTCACTTTATTCAAAAAAAGAAAAGCAGCAATTCCTGAAATGGTAGAAATTGAAGTCGCCAGAATAAAGCTTCCGATAATGTATTGAAGCAGATTATTTTTTACTAAATCGAAATTCAAATCCTGACTCAAAAGATTAGAATCTCCTGAAACGAAAGGCGCTCCCAAAAACAATGAAGCGGCAATAATGAACGGAATAAACGGCGGCAAACTCACATTGGAAGCCACAAATGCCAAAACTTTATTGAGTTTGAAAAGGACTGATAAAGAAATTACCAACAACGTCTGAAATCCCCAAAACGGAGAAAGCCCAATGAAAACACCCAAAGCGATAGAAAACGCTTTTACACGGTTGGTTCCTTCACTTTCTAGAACATCTTCTTTGATGAATTTTTTAAAGCTTTTTTTTCTGAAATTATTAATGAAATTTCTTGGAATAATATACAATAAAGTGATGGTCACCAAAATTGTATTCAAAATACTGATTCTTGTAAAATCTTTAAAAGGTCTGAAATGCGAAACCCTTTCTGCAGGGTCATACAAAACTTTTATCGGAACATTTTTTACAGAAATGTGTCTCCAGGCGGTTCTTACGATAATTTCGATTTCAAACTCGAATTTTGGAGTAAAATATTTTTTCGGAATTTTATGTAAAGGATAAAGTCGATAACCAGATTGTGTGTCTTCAAGCTTGATTCCGGTCTCAAACCAAAACCAGAAATTAGAGAAACGATTTCCAAAACTGCTTTTTTTCGGAATCCCGTCTTGCGACATATTTCGATTTCCAATCAGTAAGACATCTTCGTTTTCTTTCAACAGATTTTCTACAAAAACAGGAATGTCATCGGGATAATGTTGTCCGTCTGAATCGATGGTGATGGCGTAATTGTAGCCTGATTCTTTTGCTTTTCTAAAACCTATTTTCAGTGCATTTCCTTTCCCTTTGTTTTCTGATAGATTAATAATAGTAATCGAATATTTTTCTAAAATCTGTAAAGTAGAATCAGTAGAGCCGTCATTGATAACGATAATATTTTCGGTATAATCTAAAACACCGTCAATTACTCTTTTCAGAGTTTTTTCGTTATTGTAAGTAGGAATTAAAACGCAGATTTTCTTTTCAGAAATTGCATTTTGCACTTCAGGAAGGGTCATTGTTTTATTTTAACATTGCTTTTTCTGCGTCTGTCATGGTCTTAGACTGAGTTGCAAACTTTTTAATATAAGTTTTCAGCGCTGCGTTTTGTTTGCTGTAATTATTTAAAAGAAAAGCTTTGTCGTCTTTTAAGCTTCCTCGATAACCTACAATTTTCGGGATATTTTCCTGAACGCTCATTCTTATAACTCTCAATTCTGCGTTACTTGGATTGCTTTTAATAATGCTTTCAAGACTTGTTGCTCCGGATTTTACGAGGGCTTTTCTGTTTTTGGTTACAATTTTAGCCTCCATTATTTTCGCAGCAGCTTTGTAACCGTTTGTTACGGCATCAGAACCAGTTTGCTTTTCAGCGATATCAATGAAACTTTGTGTATTTGCAGTTGACGAATTGGCCTTTTCATAGCTGTTTCTTAAAGCATCAAGATCAGATTGAAAGAATAGAAAAAAAGCAGTCAAAAACGAGAAAATAAGTTTCATAAGGTCTATTTTTTATAGTTTACCGACATTTTTAATGCAATAGTCTCGCCAAAAGAAGTCACGTTTTTTACTTTGATTTCTTCTTCGCTTTCTTTAATATCTAATTGCAGCGTTAAATCCGGTGTCTCAAAAGGATTTATGATGGCCATAAACTTTACATTGGATGCTGATTTTAGAAATAATTTCTTCCCAGTAAATTCTTCAGTCAGTTCTTTTACAATCTGCATCATACAAACTCCGGGAGTTACAGGATTTCCTGGGAAATGGCCTTTGAAAATATCATTATTTTTATTCAGGAAAATATGAGCAATAAAACTTCCGTTTTCTGCTTTTTCAGAGGACTTTAAAGTGTAAAAATCTGTAAGAATGGTCTGCATTATTTATTCAGTTTCGGTGATTTGAAATAGTTTTATATTGATTTTAAAATCTTTATGTTGAAGATTTAAACTATCCGCGAAGATATGTTTTTTTGCATCAAAAGTGAAATCGACTTTTTCCTTATTGTTCTTTGTATAAATGATTTGCTTGAGCAGATTATTTTCTTTGTTGAAAAATAAATAATAATTTTTCTTCTCAATTTTTGAAAGATAAATCTTAGAATTTTCATTTTCAAAACTTTCATTCACAGGATATCTTTGTCTTAAAAGTTCCTGAAAATCATTCTTCAAAAAATTAATGACGATTTTTTTATCTAAATCCGGAAGAACGTAATTCAGTTTAAAATCATTTTCCGAAACTTCAAAATCAATCAATTTATTTCCAAAATCTGAAGTTAATACAACACGATGTGTTGTTTCCTTGATTTTTTTGATAATTAAAATTCCACTGATGTGATTTTTATAAATATCCATTTGACATTTATACACATAATCTTCGTTGGAAGAAAAGTATAGATTTTCAACTGTTTTTTCAGAATTTGAAACAGGTTTTACATCTGTAAGCTTATACGTTTTACAGGAAACAAACAGTAAAACAAACAAACTATAAAGAAAACTCTGAAGCAGGAATCGGCGCATTGATTTTTGTGTTTTTGAAAACAATATTCGTTGTATCTCCCGAAGCTTCTGTCATATTTACTTGCGAAACTGTCGTTTGATTTTTAGGGAAATGAAGTTCAATTTGTTTGATATATTTCAATAATTGAGCAGATTTAGGAGTGAACTTTGCGATATTGAAATTTCCATTTTTTAAATATTCCACAGAAAATTCTGGGTCGCTGAACATTTTTCCGTTTGAGCTGCCGACAATCAGTTTATTGATTTTTTCAAAAGTTTTGCTTTTGGCATCTACCGAAGATTTTTTTCCCTGGTCATTGATGAAAATTTTATTTTCCTTAAAAATAATGCTGTATTGATAAGGTTTTGTGTATTTCCAGCTCAGCGTATTTGGCGATTTTAAAGACATTTTACCGGACGTGATAATGCTTTTATCCAAAAAATCCATTTTTTTAGTTTGAATAAAATCGGCTTGTAAAGTTTTTATTTCTTTGGTTTCCGATGAAACTTTAGTTACAAACGCTTTTGCTTCCGCTCCGGACATTGCTGTATTTTGTGCAAAAAAGAAGCTTGAAGCTAACAAAAACGCTCCGAAAGCAATATTTTTAATCATTATTTTATTGTTTAAATTTAACCACAAAAGGCACAAAAGTTTTTTATAACACTTAAGTTACTTGAAGTTAGCAATTCGACGTATTAAGAGAACACATTAGTTTTTTGAAAATCTTTGATTTTCGTCTTATGTGAATTTCTGTTTTCAAAGTATTAAACTTAAAAAAAACTAATGTGTCCAAAAACTTTTGTGACTTTTGTGGTTAAAAAATTATTAATCAACCTTAAAAGTTGAATATTTTTTTTCCTTCAAAAATAGCAATAAATCTACCAAAACATTATACGTTTTTTCCGAAGTATCGTGAAGAAGAATAATGCTTCCTTTTTTCAGGTTTTTGGTGACTTTTCTAAAGATTTTCTTTTCATTTTCTGTGATTGTATCCAAAGAACGTACATTCCAGCCAATGCTTTTTTTCTGAGTTTTCCGGATTGCTTTTGCAATATTCGGATTGGTAACTCCGAAAGGTGGTCTGTACAAATCGGTTTTTAGATTTCCGACTTTCAATATCATTTCATCACATTTCTCAATTTCCTCAATCATTTTTTGAGTTGATAAAAAACCCGTATTGTTTGAATGCGAAAACGTATGATTTCCAATCGTGTGGCCCTCTGCAATAATTCTTTGAAAAGTTTCGGGATATTTTTCAATCTGTTTTCCGATACAGAAAAAAGTAGCTTTTACGTTATTTTCTTTTAAAATATCTAAAAACTTAGGAGTAAATTCTGTAGGTCCATCATCAAAAGTTAATGCAACTTCTTTTATTTTGGTTCTTTTATGCGTAAAACTATTGACAAAATATCCTAACCGAATATCAAAAGAACCCCAAACTACAACCGCTGAAAACACTAAAAACAAAAACAGATACACCCAAAAACTTCCTTGAAACGCATAAATAAAAACGTTACAGAAAAGATAAAATAGGATAAATGGGTAATGTTTCATCTTTATTTTTAATTATTGGTTCTCCTTGTTGCCGTCTGTTTTGTCATTCACAATGTAGCGAAGCGAAATGAAGAATCTAAATGGTAAAGTTGAGATTCTTCCTTCGTCAGAATGACAAAGAGACTGTTTTACTTTGCTGAATGAAATCAAGCTTTCTCCAACAAAACCAAACTATGGTCATTTCCACCCAAATGATTATATAAAAGAATGTTTTTAATTTCTTTTTTCTTTAAATCATTAATCATCATCACCTCCGGAATTTCCTGATTTTTCAAAATATGGCAAGCCATAAATGTTGAAAAACCACTTGCCGTATTGAATTCTCCGCTCAAATGTTTATAATACAACAATGCTGAATTTGAAAATAAATCCATTGCTTTCGTATAATAAGTATCAGAACTTTTATCTCCGCTGAATCCTAAAATAGCAGCATCAATTTCATCATTTTTCAGATTGTTTTTAGCTAAAAAATCTTCAATAAATTGTTGAGTTTCTTCTAAGTCTAATTGATTACTTAATTGAATATCTTTTAGTTGAGCGTAAGAATTTTCTGTTTTATCTTTTCCTAAGACAAAAAAACTGGCGCCTTCACCCCAAATAACACCGTCAGTTGTCGAGTTTAAATAATCAACGGGAAAATTTTCTTCTTTTTTAATGGTATTGTTTAATTTATACAATTCCATTGTTCTGTTTGTTTGTTCGTCTGTAGACCCCACTAAAATGGCTTCTGCTTCACCATCTAAAATCTGAAGTTTCGCATCCAGCATTGAAAATTCCAATGAAGATGAAGTGTTGACGTACGTGAAATTATAGCCGTGGCATTGTAATCCCAAAGCAATTTGTCCGGAAACCGTATTGTGAGTGGATTGAATGAAAAAAGTCGGAGTTAAAAACTCTTCATTATTTTCAAGGACATTTTTTAAAAACTTTTCAGAATCCTGCGAACAGCCCATTCCTGTACCAACAATTATGGCAGTAGGATTTTCTATTCCAGCTTCTTTCAAAGCATATTGAGACGCAACGGTGCTCATTTTTACTGTTTTAGACATTCTTCTGCTTGCTGCAGGCGGAATGAATTCCTTGTAATTAGGCTCAATTGCTTTTAAAATCTGAACTGAGTTTTCAGGTTGTAAATTTTGGAAAAAGTTTTCGTTTAAAGTGTCCTGAACTGAGATGCAGGCTGCACTGTTGATGTAAACTGCACTCACGATTTTGAAAAAATTAAGGTTGAACAATTTCCTCCAAATCCAAATGAATTGGAAAGAACGTGATTGATATTTTTCTCTTTGAGTTCAGTAACCGGAGTCAAATCAAATTCTTCCATCTTAGTTTTAAAATTAAGATTCGGGAAAATGATATTATTCTGCATTGCCAAAATAGAATAAACTGCTTCAATTCCTGCAGCTGCAGCCAAAGTATGACCTGTAAATGCTTTTGTAGAACTGAATTCCGGGACTTTATTTTCGCCAAAAATTCGAATCATCGCAATTCCTTCCGATAAATCATTATTTGGAGTTGCCGTTCCGTGAACGTTAATATAATCAATGTTTTCTTTATCTAAACCTGAAACTTTCAAAGCTTTTTCCATTGCTAAAAATGCACCTTGTCCGTTTTCTGAAGAAGCAGTTTGATGATGTGCATCATTAGCGTTTCCATATCCTGAAAGATAGGCTAAAACTTTTTTGTTTTCTTTTTTCACGATTTCATCAGATTCCAAAACAATAAAAGCAGCGGCTTCACCTAAATTTAGACCTTTTCTATCGTTATCAAAAGGCGTGTTGTAAGATTCCGTCAAAATCATCAAGGTATTAAATCCATTCAGAGTAAACTTTGAAAGAGAATCTGTTCCGCCGACAATTACACGATCCAAAACACCATTTTTAATGAGCTTTGCGCCCATCATAATTGCATTTGCTGCAGAAGAACAAGCCGTACTAATTGTAGAAACCATTCCTTTCAAACCTAATAAATCTGCAATAGCCAATGATGAATTTCCGGCATCGTGAGAGTCAATATATTTTTGCTTTTCAGGGAAATCTTCGTAAGTGTAGAAATATTTTTCGGTGATATCCATTCCGCCAACGCTGGTTGAGGAAATGAGCCCGGTTTTATATTGATTAATATCCGAAATTCCGGCACTTTCTACAGCTTCTTTTGCAGCAACCATTCCTAACAAAGCAGTTCTTGTTACGTTGTTATCTTCAGCGAGCTGAAGTTTCTGTATCAATTCTTCATTAGACAACTTTATCTCACCAGTTTTAATAGTTCCAGTGTGGCGTGTTTCAAACATTTCAATGTCTGAAATCCCGTGTTTACCAGTCGTCAGCGAAATAAAATTTTCCTCGACATTGTGACCAATGGAGGAAATAATGCCCATCCCTGTAATGGCAATTTTTTGACTCATCTTTTGCAAATGTAACAATGTATCAATGTAACAGTTTACCAATTGCTAGACTGTTATATTGATACATTGGTATATTAATTTATTTTGTTCTGTTTTCTTCGATGAATTTTGCCATCACTTCGATTGATTGGAAGATTTCTTTTCCTTTTTTAGGGTCAGATAATTTGATTCCGTAGTCTTTGTCAAGAAGTACAATCAATTCCAAAGCGTCGATAGAATCCAATCCAAGACCGCCACCGAATAACGGGTCTGTATCTTTGATTTCTTCTATTGCAACGTCTTCAAGGTTAAGAACTTCTATAATTTTTGTTTTTAATTCTAATTTTAAATCTTCCATAAAATAAATTTCATTTATAATGTACTAATGTATCAGTTTAACAATGTACCAATGATGTTTGGGGTAATTAATTATTGGTAAACTGTTACATTTTTATATTGTTATATTACAAAGTAAGCAAATATACAAAAGCTTTATAACTTTCCTGATATAGTTCTACCCAGCCACACAAGACTTTTTCAGCTTTTCCTGATTGTAAAATCTGTTCTGCATATGAGCTTAAAAAATCTTCATCAAATTCATCCAAAACGAAAAAAGCATTTTGGGTCTGCATTTTATGTTTTATGCTGATTTCACCAACACAAATATTCGGTAAAGTGTACACAAAAACAGCAGGACTTGGGAAATAATTTTCCTGAGAATTAATGCTTTCCTGATATTTAAAATCAGTGTCTAAGCTTGATGATTTATTAGCAAAAATCAATGCTGTTTTGCTGTGATTTTCGTTTTTCAATATCATTTCAGAAGCAAGAAAAGTGAGTTTGCTTAAGTTATCCATCTTATGAAATTTAGGATAACTTAGTTCTAAACTTTTATAAGCTTCTTTCGCAAAGTCTGAGAAATTTTCGGTTTCGGATTCAAAAATAATTTCGTTGTTGAGAATGATTTTTGAATTTTCTATGGTGCAAATGTCTGTTTTCTTCATTAATAGGTTTCAAAAAGTTTAAGGCTTTTTCTCTAGATTTTGATGGGTGTTGAAAACAGATAGTACAATGATTTTGTTATCAATAATATCAAAAACTATGAGATAGGGAAACTTTTTAATAAAAGCTTCTCTATAATTTCTTTTAAGCTGAAAATGTTTTGGATTGCTGAGGATTCTGCGAAAATAATTATTTATCTGTTTCATAAATTTTTCTCCCAAAACTTTTTGTGCATTCTCATAATAAATGTATGCTTCCAAAATTTCAAGACTGGCTTCTTCTTGTATGATTAATTCATCAATCATTTTAAAGCAGATTTTGCCTTTTCTTTAACTTCCTCCCAAGTATAAGATTTACTTTCTCCTGTTATGTATTTTTCTCTTCTTTCATTTAATTTGTCGTAATGCCAATCAGGAATTGTAGGATAATTATCTTCTTGTTCCTCAGCATCAATAATTCCATTGATAATACGTAAGATTCTCTCATCTGCAATATCAATGAAGTCGTGAATTCTTTTTCTGATTTCTAAAGTAGATTCCATTTCCTAAAACTTTAATTCTATCAAAATTACAAAATTATTTTATGCTTTTTCCAAAACAATTGCTGCATTACATCCACCAAAACCCGAAGCTGTTTTCAGAATATATTTGATTTCTGCCGATTGGTTTTCTTTAATAATATTTAAATCTTGAGAAACTCCCATTTCTTCGAAGTTTTTAGACGGAATTAAAATGTTATTCAACGCAGATTCCATAGAAATAATACTTTCCAATAAACCTGAAGCTCCTAAACAATGTCCGTAATATCCTTTCATACTATTCAAAGGAACATTTTGTAATTCCATTCGGTTGAAAGCGATGGCTTCCATTTCGTCGTTGTAAATGGTTGCTGTTCCGTGAGCGGAAATAAAATCGATTTGTTCTGCTGAAACTTTTGCTTCTTTCATTGCATTTTGAATGCTTGCAAACAATCCGTCGCCAGTTCTTGATGGGCCCGAAATGTGATTAGCATCATTGATTGCTGAATCTCCTAAAACTTTAAATCTAAATTTTTTGGTTTCTGATGGAGTTGAAGTAATATACATTGCAGCAGTTGCTTCGCCCAAATTGATTCCGTTTCGATTTTTATCGTAGGGTTTGCAAGGTTCGCTTCCGATTGCCTGAAAAGAATTGAATCCTGAAATCACAAACTCAGAAATCTCGTCTCCTGCAATTACAAAAGCATCTTTATATTTTCCTGCTTGAATCATATTTTTCGCTACAGAAATCGCCATTACTCCGGAAACACAGGCGTTGGAAACCACAATCGGTTTAGTTTTAAATCCAAAAAAATCAGCTAATTTTTGAGCTAGCTTTGACAAATAAACGCCTTCCGGTAAATCTGTTTTATTTTTTAATAAACTGATATTTCCTTTTGTAGTCGATAAGATAAAAGCGGTGTCATCTGAAATGGGATGTTTTTCAACTAAAGGTTTTAAACTCAATAAAAACATTTTTTCAAGTCTCGTAAAGTTGTCATTCTGAGCGGAGTCGAAGAATCTCTTAAATTCCTCTTCCAATTTCTTAGAATCAATTTTAGAAACAAAAAAAGCTTCAAGATTATCGCTAACTTGATGCAAAGCTACACCGGATTTCCCTTCTACAAGTGCTTTCCAATTTGATTCTATATCAAAACCTAAAGGTGTGACGCAGTTGTAATCAGTAATGTAAATTTCTTTTATCATAAACCCATTTTATCTTTCCAGGTTTGAAAAAACTCAGGATTGTACAAACATAAATTATTATCAGAATCCAAGAAAACCTGAATGGTTTCTCCTGAACAAACCAATTGGTTTTGCTGATTGAAAATCTCGTATTTGTAAATCAACTTCGCGGAAACAGAATTTACAAAAGTGGTAACAATGTTGAAGGTTTCGCCATATTTTAAAGGAAGAAAATGTTCGCATGTGCTTTTCACAATCGGTGTTACAAATCCTGCTTTCTGAATATCGAGATAAGTTAAGCTGTGCTGTCTTCCGAAAGCTTCTCTTCCATCTTCAAAATACACGATATAATGACCGTGCCAAACAATTCCGAGCGGATCTGTTTCGTTGAATCGTACGCGAACTTCCTCGGTACAAGTTAAATCTTTAGACTGCATTTTTATTTTCTTTTTTTAACCACAAGGGGCACAAAGTTTTTCACAAATTATAATCAAATGTTTTATTGTGTGATAAAATTTAAATTCAATTATCAGGTCGCTCTTCTAGAGCTTTAATTCAATCAATATCTATTTGTTATTAACAGTTCGCTTCTAATGAAGCTTTGCAAAGTCCCATCGGGACGTACTGTTAGTAGGAAGAAATGAAGTCCCAAAAACAAAGCTCCAGAGGAGCGAACTGTTAGTTTATCTTGTAAACATTGAGTTCTTAAATTTGTTTATATTTTTATCGGACAAACCATAAACCAAATATTTCTGTTGATTCATTCATTTTAATTCTACTTTCAACTTTGCCAAAGTTTGGACTCTTGATTAGGTTGACAAAACGTGAATTTTCTACGAAATCCCTAGCCCTGATGGGAACGGCATCCTTTTTTGTCATTGCGATTGCTGAAAAGTTCTATAGATTGATTCACGTCATTCGCAATGAGAAAAAAGATATAGTGAACAGCAGGTTCTAGGCTCTTAAAATAAATCAAACACTATTTTGTTTCCTCTCATAAAATAAAGAAATGGTAACCATTGCAATATAAAATAAAAATAAGAAAATCAATTCTTTAGCAATTTCACCAAGTCCGCTGTTTCTCAAAATAATATCGTAATAGGCATTCAGTCCCCAATTCATCGGAGAAAATGCGGCGATTTTTTGCATAAATTCTGGCATCAGAAAAACAGGAACCCAAATTCCGCCAACCGCTGCCAAAACAACCACAGAAGTCGCTCCAAACGGCGCAGATTGTTCCTGAGTTTTTGCAACAGTTCCCAATAAAACGCCAAATCCAATCGCTGCCAATCCTGCAAAAAGAGTGACAATGATAAGGTGGAACATTTTTCCGGTCACATCAAATTGCGGTAAATCCATATACGGGAAAAGCCAAACCCCAACTGCAACCATCAATAAAAACTGAATGATGCAAATGATGAGATATGTAAATGTTTTTCCTAAAATATGGATGTAGTATGGAGTCGGACTCACACGAACTCTCACGCTCGTTCCCTGACTTTTTTCTTTAACTAAATTAATAGACAAAGGAACGACGATAAAGAAAATTGCAAACAATGCCCAAGCCGGAACGTTGTGTTGAACAGAATTTGGCATCAATTCTTCTTTGCCTTTGTTCGGAGTGATTTCTTTAAAAGTAATTAAGCTTTTATTTTCAAGGTCTTCGGTTGTTCCTAATTGGTCTTGAAAGGCTTTGTATATTTTTTTATTCTCGATTTCAAAAACCATTTTATTAATGGCGTTCATTACTGAATTTTTGAAACCTGCGTTGGTTGCAGGGTCGAAATAGAGATGAATATCTTTGGTTTTTGAAGCCACCGCTTTTGTCGCCGTTGAATCACTTTCCAAACCAAATGAACTGACAATGGTCTGGACTTTGGAATCGATATTTGAATTTAAATCTTTCGTTAAGTTTTCAGGAATAACGATTGCCATTTGATAATCTCCTGAAAAAACTGCGTTTTGAGCAGATTTTTCATCATAATTTGTCAGTAAATCAAAGGTTTTGCTACGTTGCAGTTCCAGTTTGATGTTTTTAGAAATTTCAGATTTATCGTTATCAATAAAAATAATCGGAATTTTTGAACCTTCCAGATTTTTAAAAGTAGAATCCTGAATTAAAGTAATCGTAATAATCAGAAGCAAAGGCATTAAAAATATAATGACAATTCCACCTGAATCTCTTTTCAGCAACTGAATTTCCTTGATGAAACTTCTCCACAATTTATACAACATCTCTCAATTCTTTTCCGGTTAATGAAATGAAAACATCTTCAAGGTTTTCGGCATTGGCAACTCTTTCAACCAATTCTTCAGGTGTTCCTGTCGCGTGGATTTTTCCGTGGTCTATGATGGCAATTTTTGTGCAGAATTCTTCCGCTTCCGAAAGGTGATGTGAAGTATAAATAATGCACGTTCCTTTTTTATTTAAATCTAAAAGATAATCAATAATTGCTTTTTTGGACTGTACGTCAACACCAACAGTCGGTTCGTCCAGAAACAATACTTTTGGGTTGTGGAGCGTTCCTGCAATCAGATTGCAACGGCGTTTCATTCCACCTGAGAACTGGTCGACCTTTTTATTGGCGAATTTAGACAAGCCCATTAATTCTAAAGCATTATCGATTTCTTTGTGAAGATTTTTATGTTTTAAACCATACAAACTTCCAAAAAATAAAAGATTTTCTTTAGCTGTTAAAGTAGGGTAGAGCGCATATTCTTGAGGAACAACACCAATGATTTGTTTGATTTTTGAGGCATCTTTTTTAGGTGACAGCCCGTTGATGGTAAAACTTCCTGAAGTTGGTTTGATTAATCCTGAAAGCATAGAAATCAATGTAGTTTTTCCAGCTCCGTTGGGACCAAGAATTCCGTAGATTTCATTTTTATCGATGTTCAAAGAAATATCATTAACCGAAAACTCTTCCGAATTTTTGTATTTCTTGTAAAGGTTTTTTATTTCGATGATATTTTCCAAACTATATCGCTTTTCTCAGTTTTTTATAAAAAGCTTCTTCCAAATCGGCAATATGCAGCATTGATTTTGAAAGCTGATTGTAAATATCGCTTTTCGAATTTCTGTTTTTGTAAACTCTGGCAATATCCACCGCAAAATCTCTCCAAAGGTCGCCGATTGCAGTAATTTCTTTAGACAATTCTTTCAGTTCGTCATTTTTAAGAATTACAGCAGCTTCCTGCAAAAATGCACCGTAAATAAATCTGAATCCGCCACCGCCGGTTCCTATTTCTTCCTGCATTCTGATTAATTGCCCAAGATAATGATTGGTTACTTTCGTACCTTTCTTTTCTGCCCATTTCGGGATGCTTTTTGCGACCCAGCGCATTGCTTTTACTCCAATTAACGGAACTGGAGCCAGCATATTTTTACAGGTATCTTTAATTCCTTTTTTAATCGCTTCTTCCAGATTTACATTTTCCGGAATGTGAGTTGGAAAGTACATATGACCTTTTGGAGCGAGTGCACCTTTTGCATAACGTACTTTTTCTAGCTCGGCTTCAGACAATGTTGTTGCGAAATCCATTACAGGATCACTGATGAGGAATTTTCCATCTTCTTTTCCATAAACTACAAGATTGTGAGCATTGAAATGGAATTTATATTCTTCAGGAAAATAAGTAAGGTTAAAAACCCCAACCTGTAAACCTGTAGGTATGTTTTGTTCTAAATTTTTCTCTAAAGCCGTTTGAGCTTCCTGAGGATTTGAGAATTTTTGTCTTTTAATTTTAATTCCCAATCTTTTTGCTGCTTTGCTGAAAATAGCTCCTGGCATCGGACGGTAACTAAAACCCGGAGCAAAATTAACTTTCAAAAAAGGAAGATATACAAAAAACAGACCTGACCCGATTCCGAAGATCATAGGTTCGCTGAGTTTCAGACCTCTGTTGAGAAGTAGATTGGAGGCAACACCGTTTTCGCAATGTGCAGTTTGGTGGTGTTCAAAATTGATCTTCATTTTTTATTTGCCGTTGAAATTTTTTAATTCATCTACCGAAATCTCAAATGCATCTGCATATTTTTTGAGGGTAGAATCGCTGAGTTTTTTAAAAAAATTGGGTTTTGCATGTCTTTTCACAGTCCATTGCCACATATTAACGTAAGCTGCTAAAACCTGCATATCCATTTTATTTAATTCCATAAAATAGACGATAGGACTTACCAAATTGTTTGCCACATTTTGTTTTGCTTCTTCGATGCGTTCATTAATGAGCTCCATCGATTCTTCGAGAGCTGCTTTTTTGGCATCCCAACCAATGCTGTTTGCTGTGGTGTAATTGTCATTTTCATCAGTCACATACAACACTTCGGTCATATTTGCTGATTGTAAATTACTCTCGTCCTGAGGAAGATCTTGCTTTTTCACCCGAAAATATTGATGTTAATTATCTTTAAAATCTAATTGGCTAAAATAATAAAAATGCAGGACATAAGATTGTGCTATTTTTTTTAACCAAAAAGCTGTTTAAACTAATTTGAAATTTAACCACAAAAGGAACAAAAGATAATTATAAAGCTATTATTAGATTATCAAAGTTCTCAAAAGAATAAAAAATCAAAGATTTTTAAAGATTTTTGTGTGTTTTTTTTCTTTGTACTCATCAACTTTAGATAAAAGTATCTAAATCTTTTGCCTCTTTTGTGGTTAAATAAAAAGTTTAAACAAGTTTCAAAATAAAAAAGCGCGAAGAAAATCTCAGCGCTCTAACAATAAAAAAGGAATTAAAGTTTATTGACGTACTCTCTGAAGTTTTTTTGTCAGAGAATTTATTGGAAGATAAATTACAGATATGGCTAGAAACAGCATGGTGATCATTGCAAAAAATTCTGTAAAGCGCATTGTCATGCTTGGTTCTTTTATATCACCATCCATAAGAAAGCCTATGGTTGTAATAATTGCTGAGACTGTAAAAATGTTTAAAAGTTTTCTTTTCATTGTATAGATTTTAATTATATATCAAACGCAGGTGAAGTTGCTTTATTGTGTGAACGATTTGTAACGAAACAAAAATTGTAAAGACTAATGTAATCAAATAATTAATTTCAATATGAAGAAAATTTTTATTTCTCTTTCTCTTTTTGTGATGTTGCATGCTGCCGCACAAAAATTTGAAACGCAGAAACAAACGGATGCTCAAGGGTACAGCTTCGAAACTGTGAAGAATGACCAGTCAGGAGTAAGAGTGTACACTTTGAAAAATGGTTTGAAAGTATATCTTGCTAAAAATGATGATGCACCGAGAATTCAGACTTATATTCCTGTAAGAACAGGTTCTAATAACGACCCTAGTGATAATACCGGTCTTGCTCATTACTTGGAGCATATGGTTTTCAAAGGGACTTCACATTTGGGAACTCAGGATTGGGCAAAAGAAAAAACGATACTAAAGCAAATTTCTGATCTTTACGAACAGCACAAAGCAGAAAAAGATCCTGAAAAGAAAAAAGCACTGTATAAAAAAATAGATGAGGTTTCTCAGGAAGCTTCAAAATATGCAATTGCCAACGAATACGACAAAGCAATTTCATCTTTGGGAGCAACTGGAACCAACGCTCATACTTGGTTAGACGAAACTGTTTACAAAAATAATATTCCTGCAAACGAGCTTGAAAAATGGCTTAAAGTAGAAAAAGAACGTTTCTCTGAATTGGTTTTAAGATTGTTCCATACAGAATTGGAAGCGGTTTATGAAGAATTCAACAGAGCGCAGGATAACGACGGACGTTTGGTAAACTACGCATTAATGGATGCGCTTTTCCCAAAACATCCAAACGGTCAGCAAACGACGATTGGAACTTCAGAACATTTGAAGAGCCCTTCAATGGAAGCTATTCACAAATATTTTGATACCTATTATGTTCCTAATAATATGGCGGTAGTTTTGGTTGGAGATCTTGATTTCGACAAAACCATTAAAATGGTAGATCAGTATTTTGGTTCATTCAAATACAAAGAATTGCCAATGAAGAAAATGGTTTCGGAAGAACCAATGACCTCTATTGTAACAAGAACCGTAAAGAGCCCATCTACACCAAGAATGACAATCGCTTGGAGAACCGATTCAAATGGAACGAAAGAGGCTAGATTGGCAACGATGGTTGGGGAAATCTTGAGCAACAATGGTGATGCAGGTTTAATCGACCTTAACATCAATCAAAAACAATCAACTTTAGGAGCGGGAGCTTATGCTTCACCTTTAAACACATACGGATCTTTTAATATGTATGTAACTCCGAAAGATGGACAGAGTTTTGATGCTGCTAAAAAATTACTTTTTGCTCAGATTGATTTAATTAAAAAAGGACAGTTTCCTGAATGGATGTTGAAAGCTATCATTAATGATATGAGAGTACAGCGTATGAAAGGTTGGGAAACTGCGGATGGTTTAGCAACAACACTTTACGGAGCTTATATTGGTGAAAGAACCTGGGAGCAGGAGCTTGACGAAATTAATCAGTTTGAAAAAATTACAAAATCTGACGTTGTAAAATTTGCCAATGATTTCTTTAAAGATAACTATGTTGTGATCTACAAAGAGAAAGGGGTGAATGATAAATTGGTTCGTGTAGAAAACCCGGGAATTACACCAATTAAACTGAACAGAGATGTACAGTCGCCTTTCCTTAAGGATATTTTAAGTACAAAAGTTGCAGAAATAAAACCTCAGTTTGTTGATTACAAAACTGCCATTGCAACGACTGAAATCAAAGATAAGAAGGTAAGTTTCGTTAACAACAAATACAATAAAGTTGCTCAGGTAAGTTATATTTTCCCATTCGGAACAGATAACGATAAAGAGCTTTCTTTAGGTGTAAGTGTTTTACAGTATTTAGGAACGGATAAATATACTCCTGAGCAACTAAAAGAAGAATTCTACAAATTAGGAATTTCAAATAGCTTCAGAACAACTAATGATCAAACTTTCATTACATTAAGCGGTCTTGAAGGGAATATGAAAAAAGGGGTAGAATTGTTGGATCACTGGTTGAAAAACGTAAAAGCAGATCAGACAATTTACAACCAAACGGTAAAGACTATCCTTGAATCTAGAGATGTTGCTAAGAAAGATAAGAACAGAATTATGGCAGCGCTTTCTAACTATGCTAAATATGGGAAAGATTCTAGAATGACTGACATTATTTCTAAAGAAAGACTTCAGAATATCAATGTAACTGAATTGATGTCTAAAATCAAGACTTTAAATAATTATCCTTACGAAGTTTTCCTTTACGGAGAAAGCCAGAAAGATCTTGAGAAAGCGGTAAAACCATTTATTGCAAACGCAACTTTGCAGCCTGCAAAAGCTAAAGTATATGCAGAGCCTGCAACTGGAGGAAAAGTATATTTTGCTAATTACGACATGGTACAAATGGAAATGTCTAAAATTGCAAAAGGAAGCGACGTACATCTTGCCAACTTCGGTAAAGCGAATGTTTTCAACGAATATTTTGGTAGAGGTTTATCTTCAATCGTATTCCAGGAGATCAGAGAAAGTAAATCTTTGGCATATTCTGCTTACGTTTCTTATGCTACAGCAAGCGAAAAAGATCATCCGAACTATGTAACCAACTATATCGGAACACAGTCTAATAAATTGCCTTTAGCGGTAACTGCAATGAATGAATTGATGGCAGATTTCCCACAAATTCCTGCTCAGTTTGAGAATTCTAAAGGGTCAGCTTTAAAGCAAATTGCATCTAATAGAATCAACAGAACAAATATTTTCTATAATCAAATGGCTCTTAAAAAATTAGGTGTTGATTATGATATCAGAAAAGATGTTTATTCTGAAATTCAATCGTTGACATTGCCTCAATTAACTGGTTTCTACAATACAGAAATTAAACCATTGAGCTACAATACAGCCATTATCGGGAAAAGAGAAAACCTGAAAATGGAATCGATCAACAAAATGGGTGACTTTAAAGAAGTGACTTTAGAAGAGATCTTCGGATATTAATTTTCATTAATATAAATTGTTTTAAGTGAGGCAGAAATGCCTCATTTTTTTGTTTTTATAACATTCAAAAAAGATTGTATATTTGATTTTATCCGTATAACAAAACTAAATCTACCATAAAAGAGAGTATAGAAAATAAGAAGCTAATTTGGATTGCATTTGCCTGCAGTTTAGTTTTTCTGTTTATTGCTTTTAAATTTATCACTTCTGAATTACCCAATGAAAAGAATATTGCAAAAATCACCGGAATTCTAAAAGATGATATAAAAAAAGAAACTGGGGGTCGTGGTAAAAAATCTTTAATAATTAAACTAAAAAACTATCCCGAAATAGATTTCATGATAGGAACTGTTTCTTTAGACGATACCTATTCTGAGAAATTGACAGATGAGAACAAAATGGGAGATTCTATCACGTTTTTCATTGAGGACGTGGAATTCAGAAGGAAAATTGTAAAAAAAGAAAAAATACCATTTCCAGAGAATATTCTTCACCCTGAAAAAATAAGTGTCGTTGAAATTAAAAATAGTAAATCAAACTATCTCTTGCTAGAAGATTATCGTAAAGCACATTTGAAAAATAATTATCTGGGAACTGCTTTTTTTGGAATTTTAGCTTTACTAATGTTTATTTTGGGCACGAAAGTTTTGCAGCATCAAAACAAATATGAAGGCTTAAAAAATTGACTAGAAATACCTTACTTTTTTATTTCAATCAACAAATCTTGCTATATGGTTTTTGTTTTCATCCTTCAATAGTTTTTACTTCCTCTTATATTTCAATTGTACCAAAAGATAAATTTCATTCTTTTCTAAATCATTGCACCAGGTACGTTCTACAACTAAGGCATTATTGTATAAGCCTAAATCTTCCATGTTCTCATAATACTCGATTCTTTCTGAGCTCTCGTGTTTGAAAAAAGAGATCAGATTTACCTCATCTCCAACTTGCGGAGCTACCGGAAATTCTACAGAATTTCTAAACTCAAATTTAATATCGTACGAATAGAATCTTACTTTTACGCTCATAACTTTATTTTCTCAAATATATCGAGAATTTGGCCAATAAAAAAAGCCAAACTTTAAAGTTGGCTTCTTATTTTATATTAAAAAATTTTATGATTCTATTTCTTGAATAAACAAACTGATTTGGGTACGAATCAGCAACTGATCATCCAGAAAAGTTTCGCAAAAAATATTGCAGATGTTTTCGTATTGTGAGATCAAGGAAGCTTTAGAAATGATCTTGTCACCAACTTGAGGTAACCTAAAAACTTCAATTTTTTTGATGTTGGTGATAAATCCGATTACTTTAGTGTTTGATTCCGGATTTTCGAAGAAACTTTGCCCAAGAATTGATGATGAGGTTTGCGCAGAATGTTCAATTAATCCCGCTTCTACAAACTGATTGTTGTGTACAAAAATATTGTCTGGAGTAATCTCAAAAGAAGTCACCACCTTTTCCGGAGTAAGCTCCAGAATATAATCTGCCATCAACATCGGATTGCGATGAGGCAAAAAATGATGAATGTTGATGAGGTTTTCTTCTTTTAATTCCATTGCTCTTGGTACATTTTTCTTGACTCTTTTATTTAACGACCGTTTTCATTTCAGATTTAGCAATAATTTCACCGTTGATTTTTGTGATAATTTCTACTAAAGTAACGCCCATCATTTCATTGATGATTTTCACTTCAGAAACAAGCTCGTCTCCTGTTTTAGGTAACGTCTGTGCTTCAAAGGTTTTAATGGCACCAATGTAACCTGTAGGAGCTTCTTTTCCTAAAAGATAAAATTTGTATCCTGTATGAAGCGCCACACTTTGCGCCTGATGTTCGATCAAACCAGAAGCCTGAAAAACACCTTCATGCACAAAAATATTTTCTTCGGTAATGGTAAAGCCCGATATCAAATGCTCTTCAGAATATTCTGAAATGGCATTCACCATCACAAAGGGAAACTTCTGCGGAATTAGACTTTCAACAAAATTTTGGTCAGATGTTGGTAAAGAAAGCTCCATTAGCAAACCGTTAATAAAGCACAAGAATAAGCAAATCTTCCACTTTCAGGAACGCAAAGAAGTACTTTTTCGCCTTTTTTTAAATTTCCTGAATTCATTAATTGCTCAACGGCAACGAAAATAGATCCTGCTCCGATATTTCCAATTTCTGAAAGATTGTAGAACCATTTCTCCCAAGGGAAATCAAGCCCTACGTTGGCAAATTCATTCTTTAAACCTTCTTTAAAATAACCTGAAGAAATGTGAGCCAAAACGTGATCTATGGTTTCAGGATCAAGCTGATGTTTATCAAAAGATGCTCTCAAGCTTTCGGCACCTTTTACTAGAATATATTTATCTAAAATCTTAGTGTCTTGTTTTAAAGCAAAAATAGACTGCTTCAGCCATTCGTCAGAAGGGTAATCTGCCCATGATTTTAGGCTGCCGTCTTCTTGCTTTTCACAACCAGAATACATACAAGCTTCAATTTCGTGAGCGTAAGAATAGAAATCAATCCAATCGATTTTTAAAGAAATTTCGTTTTCTCTTGGTTTGTTTTCCAATAAAAAAGCTCCGGCTCCGTCGGAAAGCATCCATCTTAAAAACTCTCTTTTGAAGGCAATGATAGGTCTTTCTTCTAAAAGTTTTAAGTTTTCTGCTTCATGGTCAAATTTATCGGCAGTCATCCATGAAGACATTCTTTCAGAGCCTACACAGACAGCATGGTCTTTAATTCCTGCTTTTACATTCAGGAATCCATAATTCAAAGCGTTCATTCCCGAATTACAAAGTCCGGTTGCGGTATTAATTTCGATAGATTTTCCGATGTTAAGCTCACCATGAACCATTGACGCATGAGAAGGCTGAATTTGGTCTGGAGAAGTAGTTCCCACAGACAATAATGTCATATCTTCTTTTTTGAAGTTTTCATCAAAAAGTCCTTCCACCGCTTTTGCCGTAATCTGTGCGTTGGTGTGTGTCGGATTTCCGTTTTTATCTAAAGCGTAATATCTCGTAGTGATTTTGTTGTTCCTTAGAATTAAGGCTCTTGCCTTAGAAGGTGTATTATTTACCAAGCCAAGATAGCTTTCCATTTCATCATTAGAAACCGGCTCATTCGGCAAGTATGTGGATGCTTTTGTTATAAATACGTCGTACATTCCTATTTTAAATTAATTCCTTGTAAATATTTTTTCTGTTTTTGTCTTTTTGTCCATAAAATTGGAGCTAGCAAGATATGAAAAATCAACACAATGGGTGAAATGATCCAAATTGCTGCCATCAAATATACCTTAAAGAATTTTATCAGCAATGGTCGTTTTTCTTTTTTCTTGATAATCAAATTAGACCAAATGGTAAAAATTTTATTCCCTACTTTTTCAACTCTCACAAGGAAGGCTCTGATTTCTACAGCGCCGTTCTTTACCAAATCAGGTTGAAGATTAGCTAAATCATTATTTTTTAAATGTCTCTCAATAATCTTACCGTATTTTCCGGCTCCGTTGATTTCTTCATCCGAAACTCCAGCTGCAGGAAGAATTCCTGATTTTTCTTTTTGTCCGGTTGTTAACCATCTTAGAATGGTCAAAACACTTGTGTAATTGTCTCTTCTGTCTACTAATGCAATATTTCCGACTAATTTAGCGTCAAAATTCTTTAAATATACTTTCAGTTTTTCCTGTGAAAGCATCCACATATTTCTGGTTGCTGAAATGGTTACAACTGGCGTATTCTTTAAAATATCAGCTGCAAAACCGCTTTTCAAAAATGAAATAATCGGAATGGACGGCGTAAGATACCAAACCTGATATCCGAAAAGAATTAAATCAAATTTAGTATTGAGCACTTCTTCCGGTGGTGGAAGAATTTCGCTAGGAATTTGTAAATAAGATTCGGGAAAGGTGTTGAAGAAAACATCACTCGGCCAAGGAAAAGGAAAATCTTTTTTAAGCTGAATGTTGTAATAAGTTACTTTATATTCGTCTTTTTTATCTTCAAAAGGCTGTGCAATATTTCTTACAATATCCTCCAGTTGCCCGGTTTGAGTGTAATAAATGACAAGTATATTTTTTTGCATTAATCTATTTTATGGATTACAAAAATATGATTTTCATAGATATTATACATATCTAAATACTTTTATTGATTCTGAGTTAAATATTTGCTTGAAATTTTCATTTTCAAAAGTTTGATTTTTAATATTTAAAAAAATAATGGTCTCTGGTAAATCTTTAATATCTTTAATATTAAAATTCTCGTCAGAAATTAAAAGAACATCAGCTTTTTTATTAATTTCTGATAAGTTATCGATATAGATTATTTTTCGTCTCTGCACCAGATAATTGTTTTTTGCAACCAGTCTTTTTTCGTTATCATTGATGAAACTGAAAACTCTTCTTCCGGCTTGTTGTAATGTCAGCAAAATATCTTTCTGCCCAAAATCATCTGCAATATGAAAAACGGTTGCATCGCTCGCAATGTGTTTATTCAGTTCAAAATAAACCGACTTGTTTTTGTTGAAATCGCCTTTTACGGGTTTTACGACTTCATTTTCTTTATATAAATAGCTTAAAAACAGTTTCTTTTTAAAATAATTTTCGTCTTCAATTTCATTTCTCAGTTTCGCAAACTCATCTCTGAAATAAGCATTGATTTTTTTCGTTCTTTCTGAATAATCTGTACCAAAATTTAAATCGTCTTTATTGATTCTGTCGCCTACTTTTACCGTAATACTTCCGTCGTAGATAATGAAGTCTCCTTTTGGTTGTACTTCAGAATTTCCGTGAATGTAAAGTGGTAAAATATCCAATCCGAATTCTTCAGCCAGATAAAAAGCTCCTTTATGGAAGCGCTTTACATCATTGGTGTAAGACCTTTCTGCTTCAGGGAAAACCACTAATGAATACCCTTGGTCGATTTTTTCTTTTAATTTTTCTTTGCCATTTTCGATGCCTTGAGAAACAGGAAAAAAGCCTAAAGCTCTTACCAGCTTACCAAAAACAGGAGAGTTCCAAACCCAGTCATTCACCAAATAAACAATCTTATGTGTTGTCATTGCAATCGCCAAAGTATCGAGAAATGAGGTGTGATTGGCAATAATTACTGCTGGTTTGCTGAAATCTTCGTTGGGATTTCTTATTACAGTTTTCTTTACAAATGGGGTAAGGTGTAAAACAGACTTTAAAAATAAAGCAATGGCTTTTTTGATGTTGTCTAATGTTTTTCCTTTGGCTTTTTTGATGAAGAAATGTCCGAAGAAAGAAAAAATAAGTCCACCCAAACCATAATATATAAATGAGAAGACTGAACGTAAAAATAACCTCAAAGTAATGGGTGATAATCCTTTCTTTTGTCTGTTAATAATCAAAAATCTAAACCAAAACGGATATAAAGTGGAGGTAATCACAATCACTGAAAACATCCCGATTAAAGCAACCAAAGCTAAAGAATGTAAAGCCGGATGTTTTGCAAAAATTAATGAACCGATGGATAAAATGGTTGTGAAAACCGCCAGAATAATAGATGTTCTGTAAGTTGGAAGTTCGTTTTTCCCATTTGTATGTTCTTTCTGCATTGCTTTTGTGAGGAAAATACTGAAATCATCCCCAACTCCGAAAACCAAAGTACAGACAACTGTACTGAAAATATTGAGTTCTAAACCTAAGAAATAAAGAATTCCTGCGGTAACGACTCCTGTTAAAACAATAGGAAACATTGTTAAAAGTGACAATTCGAAATTTCTGAAGAAAACAATAATCGTTAAAACAATTGCTAAAAGAGAATAGTTAATCAACGTATTAAAATCTCGTTTCAGTAAGCCTAAAAAGTTCTCATTCATCTGTTGACGGTCGATTGCTAAAGCTTCGTGCGTTTTTTCGACCTCTTTGATGAAGGCGTCTCTGTTTTTCTCATCCAATTTCACAACGTTCGAAACGGTATAAAATCCATTTTCGTTGCTGAGGAATTCTGAGATTTGCAGCGCTTTTATTTTTTCGTAATCTTTTAAACTTAAAGTAGAGTAAGGTTTATTTAAATTTTCATTAAACTGATTAAATGCAGAAGCGTTGAAGCCAAATTTGTTTCCATTATTCACCAATTCAGAAATGGTCTCATTTTTTTTATTTTGACTCCAAAACTGATTCCATTGTTCTACTTTTTTCTGTTGGTCTTTTTCTGATAAAACCACATTTCCGATAGAGTTATAGCTTAAGATTTTCCCGTCCTGTTTTTCTTTTTCCAAAAACTGACTCAGCTGAGAATTTCTTGTTAAAGCTTCATTTTCAGAGTTTCCGTAAGAAATAGTGTAAATCGATTTTGAAGTGATGTCGGACAGTTTTTCAAGCTTCGCTTCACTTATTTTTAAATCTTTTGGAATGTAATTTAAATCACCAATATCTTCATTAAAACCAACATGTCTGAACCCAAAAAGACACGCAATAATCATCAACGAACAGCCGATAATCAAAGGTTTGTTTTTTTCGTAAGGATAACTCCCTATTTTATCGATAAAATTGGTGTTGGTTTTTTCGTTGCTTTCTTTCGGATGATACAATTGCGGAACAATAATTAAAGCTGCAAAAGAAGACAGAAAAACGGTAATTGAAGCAAAAAGTCCGAGGTCTTTCAAGGCTTCAGAACGCACAAAAATCAAACATAAAAAAGAAACCGCTGTCGTTGCGCTGCTCAGAATAATCGGTTGTGTAATTTCTTTGTAGAGCTCTTCAATATTATTGTTATGCTTGTAATGCGTGAGAATGTGAAGCGCATAATCTATCGTAATCCCGATGAGAATCGCACCAACACTGAGCGAAATTGCCGAAATTTTATCTTTAATAAAGTATAAAATCATCAGTGAAATGAAAACGGCAAAAACCGTTGGCAAAAAAACAATCAGTGGTGTAAAGAAATTTCTGAAATAATACATCAGCAAAACCAACAAGACCGTCATTGAAATAATCACCGTATTTTGGATGTCTTTTTTGATTTGCTGAGCATTGGCAACCGCAATTACGGGCGACCCGAAATAGCTGATTCCGGTTTTTCCTTTGAATTGTTTGTTGATATTATCTTTTATTTCATTGAGCTGATTAACGAAAACTTCGTTGTTTTTGGTATCGTTGCTTTTATTTTTCGGGTCGATAAAAAGCAAAAGGTTTTTCCCATCTTTGGTAACGATATAATTGTCTTCAAGCTTAAAATCTTTGCTGATGTTGAGCGAATTCAGTTTTTTGATTCCGAGAAAAGTAATTCCGAGAGGGTCTTTTTTGATGAAATCTTTAGTGACTAAACTTGTAGGCGAAACCAGCGAAACATAATTATTCTCAACTTGTTTGGCAATGCTGTCTTTGTTGAGCTTTCTTTCGATTTCAGCGTAATCATTTTCGTTTAAAAATAAAGGGAGATTCTGATTGACAAAATCGAAGGTCTCTGAAATTTCATTATCATTTACTTTTCCTTGAACCGAACCGATGTATTTTTTTAAAGGTTCAATTTTATTTAAAAAAGTATCGGCGGTTTCTGAAAGTTGAAAACTATCGTCATTAGATTTTTTCTCAATAATAACAATGATTTTGTCTGAAAAGTTGAGCTGTTGCAGAACCTTCGCAGTCAAATCTGACTTTTCATTTTTAGGAATAATCTGATTAATATCTTCTTCAAAATTAATTTTCGAAGCAAAAAAGCCACAAATAATAAGAATTCCCAATGCTACAGCAACAGAAATAATTCGGTTTTTGGAAATCAGGTAATATAAATGGATGAAAAAACGATGCATGAGTTTGTAAAATCAAGTCTGCAAATTTATATTTTTCAGGATTAGTTTAAAACAATTATTTAATAAGTTTTCACTGAAAATCAGTAAAATATTTAAGATAAAATGAAAAAATCTTTTACTTTTGTAAAAATTCCCTCCCTGCTAAGTTATAGATAGCAGAAAAATGTTTTTAAAGGCACAGCAGTTTTGTATGTTGAAAATAGTTGATGAAAAATTATCCGGATTTCTGTTTGTAGTAATTTTACCGTTTCTGCTGTTTTTCATGTCTTATTATGGGTTTGAATCTTCTTATGCAAAATTGAAATCGATGGAGGAGCCTCCAGATTTTATGTTTTCTTCTGTGTATGCTTACAGGGTTATTCCAAATTTTCTGATGATGGAAGTTTTTGCTTTCGTTAATTTTGTTGTTGATAATTATTTATTCTCATTAAAAAGTTTTCTATTAAAAAACGGAACGCTGTTTTATCATAGTATTTTTTTGATTAACGCTATTTTTTTTGTTGCTTCTTCATTAGTTTTAAATAAAATTTTAAATTTTAATTCTGAGTTTTCTAATAAAAAGCTTCGTCGGATTTTTCATTTGCTTGCCGTTTTTTTTATCGTTATTGTACAGTATGTACCAACAAATTGTGATTTGATTTCTATATTTTTTTATGTAACGGGGGCATGGCTTACTCTAAAATATTATCATCACAGGAAAAATATAGATTTTCTTTTATTATGCTTAACTATTCTTACATCTACATTTGTGAGAGAAACCTCATGTCTTAATATCGCATTTTTTGCAGCTATTTTTTTTGATTTTAAAAACTTTAAAAATACTTTTTATTGGAAAGAAATATTCTTTTTAATTATTTCTTTTGTTTTGCCTTATTTTTTACTAAAAATGATGATTCCGCAGAGCGCCTCTTTTTTTGAGGGTATTTATTTTGTAAAGAATTTTACAAGTTTGTATAATCTTTCAGGTTTTCTGTTTGGATTTTTGGCATTTTATTTTGTTTTTCAATTGGGGAATAAAGAGCAGCAGGGCATTTTAAAAAAATATTTATTTTTTTCGTTACCTTATTTGGGAATGATTACTTTGGTCGGGCTTTTTTGGGAGTCTAGACTTTTCTTGCCACATATTCTTTCGGGATTTGTGGTTGTGTCTCATCAGTTTAAAAATATTCAACAGCATAAATGAGTTTATTACATCCATATTATATTATAGCGCTTGTTTATATACTTATTTTCAGTTTTCAGGAAGTTTACGGGGAAAAAGTAGAAAAAAAATGGCTTTGGTTTTTGGCGGGTTATCTTATTATTTTGGCTGGACTAAGAAATGAGGTAGGTCCGGATTATGGAAGTTATGTGGGTATTTACATTTATTCTGATACTAAAGATTATGTGAGTATCATTATGAAGGCATTGTCTATGGAAGGGCCACAGCCCATGGAACTCGAGTGGTTGTTTGTGCTTATTAATAAGATACTGATTAATGTCTTCAATGCTCCTTTTTACATGTTAACCCTTGTGATTGCTGCGATTACAGTCTTTTTTAAAGTGGAATACATCAGCGATAATACTTTTTATCCTTTTACATTTTTGCTATTTATGTTTATTCCTGGTTTTTTTATCGGGGAAAGTGGCCAGATTAGACAATGTTTAGGTTCATTTATGGTATATTATGCAATACGCTTTATTAAAGAAAAAAAGCTTTGGATGTATCTTTTGTGTATTTATCTGGCTGCAGGAATTCATAATGTTTGTTATATATTTTTGCCAATGTATTGGATCGCTAGAGTTCCGATGAATAAATTTTGGATGCTTATTTTAATTATAGCTTCGGTCCTCGTTTCTCCTTTTGAGGTTTATAGAGCATTTGGAGCTTTCTTAGATGGTATTGCTTCCGATGTTATGATTGTGGAGGGTTTTAATGGATACGTTGATCAGACTGCACAGCGAATGAATGGTGGTTTTGGTATTCCCGAAGTAATGATGATGATTCTTACTTTCTTTTTGTTTTGTTTTGATACACCAATGAAAGAAAAATTCCCTTATTATGAATATCATCGAAATTATGCAATCATTGGGATATGTTTTTACTTTATTTTCAGAAATAACCCTATCTTTTCTTCAAGATTAGCAGGTGCGTTTATTGGTTTTTCTTATATAATTATACCCAATACGATGTATGTGGTCTCTGCGAATACAAAAAAGTTGATTTACACTTTTATTATTGCGCTATTTTTATTCAACTTTGTCGTGTTTTCAAGTTTTAAAAACATTGTAAACGGTAGATTTACCTCTGAACTTTACAAAAATTATTTACTGCCCTAAGTTTTTATCTCACTTAACGATATTTTTATTTCCTATCTTTTTCACTTAAAATTTTCATTCGTTATTAATGAATGTTAACTCAGGCTCATGCATTTATTGAGTCTGATATTGTATTTTTGTGCGCGAAATAATTGGAGCGAAATTTTCATACATATGTGAATATGGTTGTTTATTTTGTAAAATAATTTACTTATATATTTTTATTTTACGAATATTTTAAATTTATGTTATGTTTTCGTGAATTTTATTTTTAGATTGCAGTGTCAAATCACAAAATCAAATTACAATATGGATAAAAAGTACTTTTACAGTATTGCTGCTGCTTTCTGTTTCTTTTCTGCTGATGCTCAGAGTCTTTTAGAATCAAAAAAAACTTTTTCTAATTCTGAACAAACAACGTTGAAATTAAAAACAGATGCTTTAAGTAATCGAATTTCGGATCAAAGTATCGGAATTATCGAAATGGCAGTTGCGAAAGATTGGATGAAGGCTCCGAATAGTTATATTTTTGAACCTTCACAAATGAATGACGGAATTTATATTCCCGTGAATAAGGCTTACTCTATGTGGAGTGGCTATGAATTTTTAGGCTACTCTGGTATTCCAAGTGGTGTTGTCACCGCAGATGTGCTTTGGGAAGATAATCACGGCTTAATTAAATCAGGTGTAAATTATGCTTTAGAGGTTGTGGGTTCCGGACAAAGTGCTAAAATAAAAGTTCCGGTAAACAAATCAAAAGAAGGGAATGCCGTTGTCGTTTTTAGAGTAAATGGAGAAATTTTTTGGTCATGGCATATTTGGGTGACCGATGATCCTACAAACGGATCTACCTATAAAAGTTATACCAATGTTAGAAGAGAAAAAAGCGATGGTACACTAGAAGTTATTCCCGATGCAGAATGGAAATGGATGGACAGGAACTTAGGGGCCTTAAGTAATTCTATTACGGCAGATGATTGGAATAAAAATCAGGGTCTGTTGTATCAATGGGGTAGAAAAGATCCTATTCCATCTTTGGTTGATAGAGGTAATGACTTTTACGAAGTTTCAGGTTCTATAGGAAGAGTACGTCATAGGCAGGCAAAAAATTTCGATAACGCACAGAATTTCGATAACTTAAGACAATTTGTACCCATTTCCAGTGCTAGTGTTGATAATAATATCAAGCTTTCGGTAAAAAATCCTTTAAGCCTTATTTATGTTAATAAAGACGATAATTCTGGACCTGCTTATTACAATAATAATGCAAATCTTATGATTAACTGGTTTGGGAGATCGACTACATTGCCTGATAGTAGACTTACCGAACTCAACCTATGGTCAGACAATTCGAAAGGAAAAATTGCCACATATTATAATTACCACAGCAGTAATGCACCCTATCGTAATAAATCATCGTTTGATCCATGTCCTAATGGGTGGAGAATTCCTTCAATGTTAGTTTCAAATCTTGCTTCTGGTTCTTATGTTGATGATATTAGAATTGATTATTCTCCGTTTGGAGTGAGAACTGCTTTAGGTAAAAATTCTTTCGAGGCTAATCGTTATCATATCATTAAACCTAATGATAATAATGTACCCGCATTTATGACAGGATTTAAGCTCTATCCAAATGTAGGATTTGATTTATCTAATGCTGGAGGATTTGATATGGGGGTTTTTCCTGGAACTGGAGGAATCGCAATCAATGCTCAGGGAGGGCAATATACAGATCAACATCATGTAGGTTTGTGGACGGCTACAATGGTGCGTCATTTTGATGTGACTCCTGCCGTAGGATCACGATTATTGTATATGATTCCTGATAAAGGTCAAACTGATGTTCCGGATTCTGGAAATCCTACCATTAAAGGAAGATATTGGTATACACCAACGGCTTCGGTAAAAACCTCAGATGCCAATGGTTGTAGATGTATAAAAGATCCATTGTATCAACTTAATAATTATGACTTTCCTACCGAATATATCAATACGGTTTCCGAATATACTGTGGGGTTAGATAATCCAAATACCTATCAGATCGTAAAAGATGATGAAGCTTCTGTTGTAGAAATTCCGGTAAGTAAGGCTTTTGCTGTTCAGAGTCAGTTGCTTAATAATCCAGATATTTTAAATGCTTCTAGTTTTAATGATTTAAAAGTTAATGTTTTATGGGCGACGAATGCAAATTTGATTAATACTGTAAATGTTATTAATCCTTCGCCGGGTTCATTAGATGATTTAGCAAATTCTAAAATTGTTGTTAATGTAAATCCTAACCAAAGCGGAAATGCCGTGGTTACGCTGCATAATGGTAGTATTACTAATCCTGTTTATTGGTCATGGCATATTTGGGTAACAGATAGCGTAATAGAGACAAATGTTTATGCAACTGAAGCCCCTAATGCCACAGCAACTAATTATGTAAATTATGTTCCAAAAGGTGATGTTTTAAAAACAGAATTTATGGATAGGAATTTAGGTGCAATCGATGCCTTTCCTAGTGTTGCTAACCCTCTGACTCCTACAGCGGAAGAGTATGCAAAAATTAAAGCTTCTACAGGATTACAGTATCAATGGGGAAGAAAAGACCCAATTCCTTCATTTCAGTATGCTGACAGATCTTCTTATGATATATTTTTAGGAAATGTAAATTCAAATGGAGCAATAGTATATAATACACTTACGGCGCCATCATACAATGATATGGCAGGAAATTATATTGTTCCTTACAATACATACACAAATGCTTCCAATGCAAATGTTCAGACAAATGATAAAGTGAGCGATAAAGTGGCTAAAGTGCTTTCTTATTCCGTAGAGAATCCTTTGGTTTATATGATCCCAAGCTCTTTCGCTCCTCGTAATAATGCGGTTCCTAATTATACAAATGGAACAGACTGGTTGTTGGATGAGCCTAATGTTGCCAATGACCGATGGGGAAGAGGGGGTAAGAAATCTCCTTTCGACCCTTGTCCCGAAGGATGGAGAATACCAGACCTTACCGGAGTTGCTATTGTTTCTAATAAAGACTTTGGGATGTCACCGTGGTATAAAAAAGATAAAAATATTACCGCAAGCTATAATTTAGTTACTGATTATTTGGGAGTACAAGTGAAAAATTTGAGCAATGCAAGTGTTGGGTTTGTTTTCAATAATACTGCAGATGCAATGGGGAATTATCCAAATGCAGGGTCACGTGGTTTCAGAAGCGTGATGGCGAATCAAACTCCCGTTGGAACTTATACAGTCAATAATTTTCAGTATCCCGGTGTTTGGACGGCAGCTTTGGCTTCAAATTATATTGGCAGACCGATTAATATTTTATTTGATGCAGCTTCAGTTACTGATCGTTTCATTGCTTTCCACGATAACAATGACCCGTACTTTGGGATGAACTGCCGATGTGTAAAGGTAAACTATAATCAAGACGGATTTGAAGAAGGGCCTATTCCTGCAATTCCTGTAACGCCTGGCTCTACAATGAAAGCCTCAAATGTTTTCAGCAAATCTGAAATTTCAGAAAAAGTAAAAGAAAATAAAATTGTTCTTTTCCCAAATCCGGTGAAAGATGTACTTTACATTAAAGCCACTGAAAACAAAGAGTATCACTATCAGATTTATAATGCTTCAGGACAGTTGGTGAAATCTGGTAAATTTGAAAATACACAAACGAGTGTTTCATCATTGGTTCAAGGTGTTTATTTAGTAAGAATTAATAATTCTGAAGCCTTAGTTAAAATCATAAAAAAGTAATTTAAACTTTCATTTTTGTAATATTTTAAGCTTAATAAGCAAAATAGATATCACTTAAGTTTTAAAAGAGAAATAGAATAGCAATAGAATACCGCAAATTTCATAATTTTGAGAGATTAAAATTTGAGTTTGCAGGTTATTTAAAAGCTGTTTTGTTTCTCTTTTTTTATTTTTATGAAATTCATAAGCACACAAGATTGAAAAAAGCTCTGTATTATTTTAATAGCAAGATTTTTATTTATCTCATCATTATTGCAACAGCTCTGTTTGCGATAGTATTTACGTATTTTCATAACATAAGATCCGATGGGTATATTCTGGGCGACTGGCTCATCAATTATCAGGATGGTGGTTTCAAAAGGCGCGGCCTTTCGGGAAGTTTCTTTTTTCTATTACAGGATCTCTCAGGATTCAGTCTTCATTATTTAGTGTTTGGTTTTCAGGTAATTATTATTATACTTTTCTTTTATTATTACTTTAAGCTCATTCAGTATAAAGAAGCTACTTTTCTATATCTGTCACTTCTGCTTTCGTCACTTGGTTTTGTGGGACTTTTCAATTGCGTAGATTATGTAGGAAAAAAAGAATTTATTATTTTTTTTCTTTTTGCCTATTTCGTTTATCAATTAAATCAAAACACCTTGTCAAGGTTTAAAGAGTATTTTATTTGTTTGGGGCTTTTCTTGGCTATGTTGTTTCACGAGATCACACTTTTTTTTATTCCTTATTTTTTGATTGCATTATATCTTAAAACTAAAAAAATAGAATATAGACGATATTTAAAATATATTCTTGCTGTTTTTATTCCTGCGATTATCATTGTGCTATTTGGAAAAGAAATCAATGAAGGCCAATCTTTGCAAATTCTCAAAGATCGTGGTGTCATTCTTACCAAAGGTATTTTCTTTTGGAATATTGATGAAAGACAATATATAAAAGACCATCTTTATGAATATCTTCTTTATTTTTTTAGTTTAGGATTTAGTGTTTTTCACCTTTGGTTTTATTTAAAATATCAAACAAGTCGAAAGATTTTATCTATCGCATTGGTTTTGGCTTTCTTGTTTTCGCTTCCGTTGTTTTATTTAGCAATTGATTGGGGACGATGGATGTATATACACATGATCTTTATTATTGTTCTTTTCGCCTTATTATTAAAGGATTCCGAATCTTCATTAGCTTCCGAAAAGTTGATTTTAAATAAGAAATTTTGGATTACTTTTTTCATTATTATTATTTCTTTGATCTATAGAGTTGAGATGTCGGGAAGAGGTTTTACATTCGAAGGATTCTTCTACAGAACCTTAATTGCCCCATTTGAACTTCTAAATAAAATGATTTAGCGGGTTCATCTAATAAAAAATCTTTACTTTTGCAGAAATTTTCAGTATGTCGAAAAATTTAGTAATCGTAGAGTCCCCAGCCAAGGCAAAAACCATTCAGAAATATTTAGGAAATGATTTTGAAGTAAAATCTAGTTTCGGACACATCCGAGACCTTCCTAAAAAAGGAATGGGAATTGACTTGGAGACCTTCAGTCCCGATTACGAAGTTTCTGCCGACAAAAAGAAATTAGTAACAGAGCTAAAAGCTTCTGTGAAAAAAGCCGACATGGTCTGGTTGGCTTCCGATGAAGACCGCGAAGGAGAAGCTATTGCATGGCATTTGGCAGAAGAGCTAAAACTAAAGCCAGACAACAGAAAGAGAATCGTTTTCCACGAAATCACTAAAAATGCGATTCTTAAAGCCATTGAAAACCCGAGAGATATTGATCAAAACTTAGTCAATGCTCAGCAAGCAAGAAGAATTTTAGACAGAATTGTAGGTTTTGAAATGTCGCCAGTACTTTGGAAAAAAGTAAAACCAGGATTGTCTGCAGGTAGAGTACAGTCGGTTGCTGTACGATTGGTGGTAGAAAGAGAAAAAGAAATTCGTGCTTTTACTCCAAAAGTAAGTTTCAAACTAGACGGAATTTTCTTAAACAAAACATCGCAGGAAATTGCAGCAAAGCTTAAAAAAGATTTCGAGAAAGAAGAAGATGCCGAAAAATTCTTAGAACTGGCAAAAAGCGTTGAGTTTAAAGTTTTAAATGTAGAAACAAAACCGGGAAGCCGCTCTGCATCGGCACCATTTACCACATCTACCCTTCAGCAGGAAGCTTCTTCAAGATTAGGATACAATGTAACCAACACAATGCGTCTAGCGCAGAGATTATATGAAGAAGGATTCATTACTTATATGAGAACCGACTCGGTAAACCTTTCTCAGGAAGCGATTGAAGGCGCAAAAAATCAAATTATATCAGAATACGGAGCAGAATATTCTTCTCCGAGAAATTATACCACAAAATCATCCTCAGCACAGGAAGCTCACGAAGCAATCCGTCCGACAGATTTCTCTGTGAAATCAATTTCAGATGTGCAGTTAAGCAAATTATATCAGTTAATATACAGAAGAACATTAGCTTCTCAAATGGCCAATGCTAAAATTGAGAAAACGGTTATCGAAATTGGTAATGCTAAACTTCCGCAGCATTTTGAAGCGCAAGGTGAAGTTATTATTTTCGATGGTTTCCTTAAAGCTTACGGAATTGTAAAAACAGAAGATGAAGATGAGGAAAACAACGAAAAGTTGTTGCCAAAAGTAACCGTTGGTGAAGTTTTAAGCTATAAAAAAATTACGGCACAGGAAAAGTACACAAGACCAAGCGCGAGATATACAGAAGCCGGATTGGTAAGAAAGCTTGAAGAACTTGGAATTGGTCGTCCTTCAACCTATGCGCCAACGATTCAGACGATTCAAAACCGTGAATATGTAGACAAAAGAGAAATTGAGCCACAGTTAAGAGAGGTGGTAAAGATCTCTTTAACGAATAATACAATTAAAAAAGAAGTTCTTGAAGAAAAATTCGGGGGCGATAAAAATAAATTTGTTCCTACAGACATCGGAGAAGTTGTAAATGATTTCTTAACGAATAATTTCAGTGAAATACTTGACTTCGGATTTACTGCAAGAGTAGAAGAAGGTTTTGACGAAATTGCAAACGGTGCACAAAAATGGAAAGAAATGTTGGCCGATTTCTACTCAAAATTCCATCCTAGAATTGCTGATGTAGAAGAAAATGCAGACCGTGCGAATGGAGAAAGAATTTTAGGAGTTGATCCTAAAACAGGTAAAAACGTACACGCAAGAATCGGAAGGTTTGGAGCCATGATCCAGATTGGAGAGCAGGATGATGAAGAAAAACCAATTTTCGCATCATTAATGGCCGGACAAAATATTGCAACCATCAATTTGGAAGATGCTTTAGAGTTATTCAAATTACCTTTTGAATTAAATAATTTTGAAGATCAGACCGTCTCAGTGGGAGTAGGTAGATTTGGTCCTTACGTAAAATGGGGCGACACCTATATCAGTATTCCGAAAGGGGAAGATCCTCTTTCTATAGATCAAAAACGTGCGGAAGAGATCATAGCTGAAAAGAAATTAGCGGATGCACCCATTGCGTCATACAAAGGTGAGCCTATTACAAAAGGAACAGGGAGATTTGGACCTTTCATTAAGTATCAAAGTATTTTCATCAACGTTCCGAAAAAATATAACTTCGAAAACCTATCTCAAAGCGACATCAACGAATTGGTAGAGGCCAAACTGGAAAAAGAAGCCAACCGTTACATCCAACAATGGGAAGCTGAGAAGATCTCCATTGAAAATGCAAGATGGGGCCCTATCGTAAAACACGGAAAGAATATTTATAAAATTCCTAAGAAAAAAGACGATACCAAGTATGAAGCAGACGAGCTGAAAGACGTTTCTATCGATGAGGTTAAAAAATGGATCACAGCACAAGACCCAAAAGCTTTTGCTGAGAAAAAGAAACCTGCGGCAAAGAAACCAGCCGCAAAAAAAGCGACGACAACGAAGAAAGCTCCTGCTAAAAAACCGGCAGCGAAGAAATAATTAGTTTTTAAACTTACATAAATAACCCCTTTTGAAATTATCAAAAAGGGTTATTTTTATTTTATTCTAAAACAAAATCCTGAATTTTGAAAAGATATTTGAGGGAAATAGTCACTGTCTTTTGCGCAGTGTTGAAACCATCGCTTATATTTTCTAACTCTAAAATCATAAATATTGATCATTAAATACGGTTTCTTCAAAAGCTCTTTTGATAGTTTAATATTAAAAGTAGCAATTTGTTGTGAGTTGCGTTTAAAAGTATTATAATCGAATGTAAGTATAAGATCGTTATTTAGTTTCTCGAAGCTTGATCTTTCATGATCAGGAATGATTAAATCTCCGGGATAATAATTAACTGTAATTCTTTCTTCGTCTCTACTATTGTTATTGCTTAGATACATTGCAGTAATTTCGCCATCAATATTAACATCGTTTACCTGTAAAATAACATTAAAATTTTGAGCGTAACTGCTACCAAAACTAAATATTACGATTATTAGAAATATATTTTTTATCATTTATTTGTATTTTGAAACTATTAAGTTTGTACTGCAAGTTTGTTTTTCGAGAAAGGAATTTATTGATCAAGAGAATTTATTCATGAGGTATAACTAACTGTCCACTTTTGTTTAAGTAGTGGACCCCTCCTCCAAAATGTGGAGCGCCATAAAATTCTATGAATTCCCCTTGAAAGCCTCTGTAACAGTGCATTTCTATTCTATTAAGAACTTTTCCCTGCTCATCAATAATTGCATCTAGAAAATAATCATTTGCGATTTCAAATTCTTGTTTATTTATTCTAACAGCACAAATACCATTTTCAAATTTATCTACTAAATAGAACTTTGGTTCAATTATAACATTATTTAATTCATCTTTAAAGCCCCAAAGCTCATTTTCTATAAATGGAATAAATTTGCTGGATCTAAACTCATTTTTGTTATCAGTTTCGGAGTGACTATTATAAGTATCTACATCAGAAATAGTTTTTGGGTCAATTCTTTCTCCCTTAATATTTATTGGATAAAAATCAGAATATTTTATATCGCTCACGTAGGCAATTCCATTTTTAAAACTACCATGTCCGTCTTTCCATGTTTTTCCGAATTCATTTATTCCATTTTTATTCACAAACCAATGTTCTCCGAAATTTGAAATTCTTGCAAATCCATCACTAAATCCTGATTCGGGAAAACCATCTTTAATGTCGAATGCAACGTTGCCTAGCGTATCAATAAATATCCATTTATATCCTTTTTTTATAACTTCTTTAGAAACATAACAAAGCCCCTCATTAAAATCACCAGTAATCAGATATTGTGCTTTTATCTTGATCTTTCCGGTTTTGTCAATAAATCCATATTTCCCATTTTCTGATTCAAATTTATAAAGCCCATTTCCCTGTCCATAAGAAAGATTTGAAAATAAGATCATTAGTAGTATTGCTTTCAAGGTTTTATAATTTTTTTGATTAGTTTTTACTTCCAAAGTAGCAAATATATTCAAAAAGAAGACTTTTAATAATATTTCCTATTCATTAAATTTATTTTGTTCTTCAGACACGAGTATTACAGATAGTTAAGTTTAAAAACGTATTAAAATACTGAATTTCCACTAAAAAAAACTCACAATCCAATCATTGAAACTCTTGACTGGCTCACAAGGATGCATCGTTGACTCTTCAACAATGGAAATCGAATCTTCAATACTCATTTTTGAATCTTTAAAAATCAAAAACGACTCTTTTAGACTGGTTGATGAGTCTAAAAGAGTCGTTTAATACATTCTAAGATTTGCTTTATTCTTTTTTAGGAGCTGCTTTATTTCCTTTTCTTGTAAATCTTTGGCTAAGGTCTTCATAAATAGGTTTTGCAGTGGCAACCCCTTTATCAAAAGCTTCTTTTGTGGTTCCGTAATAAAGAAGAGCCGAAACCAGAGCTTCGCTTCCGGCAAGAGTAACGGTATCTTCAATATCTGAAGCTAATTGAGTTGCTAAATTACCCAATGGGCTAAGGTTGGTAACTACAGCTTCATCTTTTAAAAATTCGGCTTTATCCATGTAATTGGGGATAAATTCGGGATTGGTTTCCATGTAGTTTTTTACTTTCTGTACAGTGGCTACGGTTTTATCGCCCATTTTAAAAAGAGATTTTCTTTCTTCTACACTAAGTCCTTGAAGATAAGGTGAAAGCAGTGTTTTGCAGTCTTGTAATTTTTGATTTACCTCTGCAATTATAGCCAGAGGTATTTCTACACTGATTTGATTTTTTGTGCTCATCGTTTGTGAATTTAATTGTGTTAAACAATTAAAAATAAGAAATTTAAGGATAGGTTGCTGTATTTTTTTTAATAAATAGTTAAATTAACTCATCTGTTGAATTAGATCCTTCTTTAGCTCCCATACTTAAAAGGAAACCAACTATATCATCATTTTCTCCATTTTTAGCAGCATCCAATGGCGACATTCCATTATTACCAATCCCATTAATGTCTACACCTTCTTCCAATAATCGTTTCACTTGCTCAATGTGACCATAGTAGCACATTTCAAGTAATTCCCATATTTTATCTACGTTTTCCAATTTACTTTTTATTCCCATTCTGTTACTACTTTCAATAGGTGCTCCATTATATTTTTCTTCTCGTAATCATTAAATTTATCTGAAGTTAAAGCACTATTTAAAATATAATCGCCTGAATTGTAATCTTCATTAAAAATGTTGGTAATATTTGAAACTATTTTGTAAAAATCATAATAATCATTGTAATCTGATTTATCTTTATCGATTAAAACTTGCATTTTTTGAAGGTAATATGTTTTTATTTCATCAAAATACTTGTCTCGAACAAGAGGTAACAGTTCTTCGTTTCCTTTTAAAAACTGTTGTAGGGCGTTTTTATATTGTTGGTCAGAATATTGAATTGTGTCGGTGGTGATGCTTTTTTGTTTATAATGTTTTATAAAATCAGGGTCAGGAAGTAATCCATTTTCTATAAACCAGTCTACCGTTTTTTCAAACCGTTCTTTATCATTTTTCAGATGCTCTATTTTTGAGATTGTTCTTATTTGATGGGCTATTTTCCTGTATTTTTCCAATTCTATTCCCTGTAAGACCAAAAAAGATTGATATTCTTTTCCATTTTTTCTAATGAAGAAAATATGAGTGTAGGCGGTCCAGTTATTAGCTTCGGTGGGTTTCATAATACATCCTCCTTCATTGGTTATCAGATCCGAATAATAATCTTCATTGTCTAAATATTTTCTGGCTGTGAGGTTTTTTGGTATCGTAGAAAGCCTGTTTTTTAAGATACTGTCGATTTTATTTATTTTAATATATGTTTTATTGGTAAAATCATTGAGGCGGATAGTATCAAAATCGAAATCATAGCTAACGATAATTAAATCACTTTTAAGGATTGCCTTCCGAAAATCTAAGTTCTGAGCATAGCCACTGATGGCTAGAAATAAAAAGAATAGTATTTTCAAATTTTTCATGTAAGTTTTTTTAATCAGATTAGTAAAACGCTGTTGCGTATTATCAATAAATCAAATATAACAATTATGTCAAGATGTTTATTCTTGATAGAAAATTTTAGAAGGTAATTTTAAATAGATTCTAATTTAAAAGCAACCCGAAACCGCAGGACACTCTTTATTTGCATTTCTTCTACATTAGCTGAAAATCAAATCAAATGAATCATCCAAAATATACCCGCAAAGATTTTTTAAAAACTTCAGCTTTAGGAATTGCAGCGGTGTTTTTGGGTTCATCATTTACTCAAACTTTCGATTTTTCTGATAAACCTTATTTTAAATTAAAACCAATCGGGCGCTCATTAGAACTCGAAGGCTATTACATTTGGTGCTCTTCTCCTATTTGGGGTGAAGATGGAAAAGTACATCTTTTTTATTCCCGTTGGAAAAAAGAAAAAGGAATGGGTGGTTGGCTTAATGGCTCTGAAATTTGTAGAGCAGTAGCAGATTCTCCTTTTCATAAATTTGAACATAAAGAAGTGATTCTTCCACCAAGAGGTGGTGAGTTTTGGGATGCGACAACCTGCCATAATCCTTTAATTAAAAAAGTAGAAGGCCAATATTACCTGTTCTTTATGGGGAATTCCAACGGAAAAACAAATACCAAAAGAATCGGATTGGCGGTTTCAAAAAGTTTGAATGGGGAATGGAAAAGACCGGATCAACCTTTACTTCTTCCTGGAAAAGACGGTTCTTGGGACGATCATTGTACCACAAATCCGGCTTTTGTAAAAGGAAACGACGGGAAGTATTGGCTTTTTTATAAATCCTGGAACACTGAAGAATATGAAACTCAAAAAGGAACAGTTCGAGGCAACCGCAAATACGGCTTGGCAAAAGCAGATTCTCCAAGTGGACCTTATACAAAGGTTTCTGAAAATCCTGTGATTGATTTTTCAAGCTTACCCAACAATGCACAATTGGAAGATGCTTTTATATGGAAGCAAAATGGAAAATTTCACATGATTGCCCGTGATATGGGATTTTATAACCACGAATATGGCTTGCATTTAACCACAAAAAACGGAATTGAATGGACAAAACCTGAAGTTGCTTATCTTAATATGCAGTTTTATATTAAGGAAACAACCCCGCCAAAACATTTAAAAAGATTCGGAAGACTAGAGCGTCCAATGATTTTGATGAGTAAAGATGGGAAAAGACCTCAGTTTTTATTTGGAGCCACGCAAGGTGGTGCTTTTGAAACTTCTACAACTTTTGTGTTTGAGATTTCGAAGGGTTAAGCTTAAACTACATGGGTTTTAAAACCTTGTCAAAGTTTTAAACTTTGACAAGGTTGATCACAAAGGATATTTTTCGTTCTGAAATATAATTTCAAAATTCTACAGACTCATTTAATTTTAATATTTTTGAGCTTTAATAAGTATTTGAGCGCATGGATTTTGAAGATTTTATCATTTCACCCAGAAATTTCAGGACAGAAAACTGGCAAATCGGAAATAAGATTACCAAAGAAATAAAAGAAAACAGCATTGTGCTTCTTTTTGTTTCTGATTACAGGGGAGCCGATGGTAATGCTGAAGTACAGGATTTTACGGCGGTAAGAAAAGAATTTTATAAGCTTTCTCAACTCGATTTTGAAATTCCGGTGGTTGATCTAGGAGACTTGGTTTCCGGAAAATCGGTGCAAGATTCTCACTATATTTTGCAGGAAGTTTTATCGGCTTGTCATTACAAAGGAGCTATTCCGGTGATTATCGGAGGTTCTAATGATTTTGCATTCTCATTATTTTCGGGTTTAAATTTTCACCAAAACAATATTAATTATACTCAAATCAGTAACATTATTTCCCTAAATCAGGGCGAAATGATCAACGAACATACTTTTTTAAGTAAGATTTTAGGATCGAAAAGCTTTTCTATTAAAAATTATCATCATTTAGGTTATCAAAAGCATCTTAATGAGCAGGATTCGGTAAAGCTCATCAAAGAAGTGGAGTTTGATATCATTCGTCTTGCAGAAATGATGAATTCTACTGAGAGAACCGAGCCCTTCTTTAGACAGGCAGATTTGGTAACGGTAAATTGTGATGCGATTGAAAGTTTTGGTGATGCATTTTCTATGAATCCTCAAGTAAATGGTTTAAACCGAAGAGAAATCTGTGCGTACATGAAAGAAATCGGCCTAAGCGAAAACCTGAAATCTGTAGGGATTTTTAATTATAATATTTATTCTGAGAACCAACTCAATCATCAACTTTTGGCACAAATGCTTTGGTATTTAATTGAAGGAATAAATATACAGAGATCACATCCTAAAGAAAGACATTACGAAATGTATTATGTTTTGATTGAAGACCGACAATATGCCTTCAAGCGCGATACATTCAGTAATTTATGGTATTTTGGGGATGATGAAAACATAGAAAATTGTATTCCGTGCTCGAGAAGTGATTTTGATGAAGCCAAAAAAGGCTGGTTAAGCGCAAGGTTTACAAAAATCTAAGCAATGAAAAACCTTCCCTCAAAAGTTTCTGTCATTGTCCCGGTTTATAATGTTGAAAACTATCTGGCTAAATGTCTTGATTCTTTGGTGAATCAAAGTCTTCAGAATATTGAGATTATCGTTGTAAATGACGGAAGTAAAGATGGGTCGGGAAATATTATTCAGGAATTTTCAGAGAAATATTCCGATAAAATAAAGGCTTTCAGTAAAGAAAACGGAGGTTTGAGTGATGCCCGAAATTTTGGAATTGACCAAGCAACAGGAGATTATCTAGGATTTGTGGATAGTGATGATTATGTTTCTAAAACGATGTTTGAGGAAATGCTGAATCTCGCCGAAAAACATAATGCCGAAATGGTAATTTGTAATATTCAGAAAGTAGACGAAGAGGGAAATGTAACCCAAAAGTTGACGCAGATTCCCAATATGCCTGAGAAAATTGATTTGGAAGCCAATTTTTCTGTATTTTCAGATTTGAGCTATTTTGCCTGTAATAAATTATTTAGAAAAGAACTTTTTGCTGATAAAAGATTTAAAAAAGGAGTTCATTTTGAGGATATTCAGTTGATTCCTCAGCTTTTACTTGAATGTAAAACTTTGGCACAGACACAAAATTTTCATTATCAATATCTAGAAAGAGTAGATTCTATTTCGAAAACCCACAACGAAAAAGGTTTGGATATCTTGAAAGCTGTAGAAGATGTGGAAGTGTACTTTAAAACTTCAAAATATTCTTCAAAAACAAAGGAATTGCGAGGTTTTCAAATTTTAGAAGGAATTTATACCTTTTTAGCTTATCTTGCTTTTGTTAAAAATGAGACCCAATTTTACAAAATGTCTCAAGAACTCGAAGATTTTATAAGAAAAAGAGATGTTAAAATGAAAGATATATTGTTTTACAGTCGTTTTGGTAAAAATTATATTTTATCTTTACCCCTGAAAAAAACTATATTTTATCTGCTTTTTTTTGCTAGACAGAAAAAACTAATAAGGAAACTAGTATAGACACAAATAAAATTTCCGGTATTTTGAAATTGATTTTTGAAAGTGTATTCTTTTTTTAATTTTATTTTAATATTTACTAGACGACAAAGGCCCAAAAGCAATAGATGAAAAATTTTGAACTATTCTTAAATGAAACAGGTATTTCTATTTTTTACATAAAATTAGGATTGGGTTTCTTATCTTCTTTTCTGATAACTTTTTTCTCAATTCCTACGATTATTAAAATCTCAAAACGTAAAAACCTAATGGATGAGCCCGGAGTAAGGAGTTCTCATCTCAGGAAAATCCCTAATTTGGGAGGCATTGCGATGTTTTACTCGATAGGAATTTGTACCTCAATTTTTGCGTACGAAATTTTCGATTTATATAAATTTCTTTTTGCTTCCCTCATTATTCTGCTTTATGTTGGCATTATGGATGATATTGTTGTCATGCGTGCTTACAAAAAGCTGATAGCACAGATTGTGGTATCGGTTTTTATTGTCATTGGTTCGGATGTAAGAATTAGAAATTTATTTGGAATTTTTGGAATTTACGAGATTCACTATTTGGTAAGTGTGATTTTTACAATCATTACTTTTATTATTCTCATCAATGCTTTCAACCTTATCGATGGGATTGATGGCCTTGCGGGTGGCTATTCTCTTATTTGTAGTGCTCTTTTTGGAATTAGTTATTATCGTTTAGGAGAGTACAATTATCCTTTGGTTATTTTATCAATTGTTATAATTGGTTCGGTATTGGCGTTTTTGTATTATAATTTATCAAACTTGCGGGCCACTAAAATATTTATGGGAGATACAGGATCTATGCTTTTAGGATTTTTGTTGGCATTTACATGTATCTGTTTTATAGATATTTTTATTGATAAAAAAATGTTAGGTGTTCCGAAATATCATTTGAAATCGGCTCCTGTAATAGCAGTTGCTATTCTTATCTTACCTATTGTAGATACTTTAAATGTTATTATAGTACGACTTTGGAATAAAAAATCGCCTTTTGAAGCCGATAAAAACCATATTCACCATAAACTTCTTAAACTCGACCTTACCCATAGAAGGGCTAGTTTTTATATTATATGCTACTACCTGTTTATTGTAGCCATTACCTATTATCTGAGACATATTAATGTAAATCTGTTATTGGTGATTATTCTATTTTTAGGCTTCCTTGGAGCTTATATTCCCGATATTATTTTTCTAATGCGGAATAATAAGCTGAAAACTGATAATTAAATTCTATTTTTACAAACTACATTTATTACGATGAAAATTTATACGTATTTCCTATTTTTAATTTTGCCTTTTGTGTTGGTTTCCTGTATCACAACCAAAGATGTAAAATATATGCAGCCCAGCGAAAGTCTTGTTATCAATGAGGAGGGATTAATTCCATACAATACTCCGGTTTACAGGGTTACCAAAAATGATATGTTGACTTTGAATATTGTGACCACTCCTAAAGGTGATGCCGCACAATTTTATTCTGCATTAAACACTGCAGCAGCAGGGAGTAATAATATTTTATTTAGTGGAAGTGGAGGAAATGGTACAGGAGGAAATGCTATGATTTATTTTAATGGGTTAAAGGTTGACTCTAAAGGGGATATACTAGTTTTTGGGATAGGTTATGTAAAGGCAGAAGGAAGAACAATTGAAGATATCACCAAAGAACTTCAAATTAAAGTAAATGAAAATTTTCAAGACGGAAAATCTGAAGTAAGACTTAATACAGACGGGATAACCTATTACGTGTTGGGTGATATTGAAACCACCGGAATTACAGGAGAAAAAAAGGCTCATAAAAATACCTTGACTTTAACAGAAGCAATTGCTATTAATGGAGGTTTAAACAGAACGATAGATCGTAAAAATATCGTGGTGTACAGAAAACTACCCGAAGGCATCAAAAAAGCCCAGATTGATCTTACAAGAGAAGATGTGATGAATTCTCCGTATTTTTATGTACAAAATGGGGACGAGATTTTTCTTACAACTCAAAGAAGAGCGCTCAACGGCTTTGGAAAAGATCCTATACAAACGCTTATCAGTGGTGTTTCTGTGATTACTACAGCGCTATCAATTTATCTACTTATTAAAAACCTTTAATGTATGATTCCAGGAAAAGAAGCTTTAGTAGGTAAAAATGAGCCGCAAAAAGAAAAATTTGGATCATTTGCTTTATTTGATATAGAACACTTTTTAAGAAGAGTTCTGAGGAATTGGTATTGGTTTGTACTCATGCTTTTTATTGGTTATGCTGTATCTTGGTTTTATGGGAAGTACTATGCGCAGAATATTTATGCATCAGATTTAAAATTAAGTATTTCAAACAATACCGCAAGTTACTTTACACCAAGTCAGTCTATTAATTTTATATGGGGACAAAATGGTAATCAGGATGGTATTTATTTGAAAAAAATGTTGCTGTCTAGATCTCACAACGAGTTTTTGGTAAAAGAATTAGGCCTTTTTGTAAATTATACTACTAAAGGAGCCATAAAATCTACTTATTTGGATAAAAATGACTCCCCTGTATTTTTGGAAGTAGACCGAAAGCACTTGCAACAAGTCAATTATTCTATTACTCTAACGCCTAAAGGAGGAGGTGCTTACCAAGTAACTTTACCTGAAGAAGGGCAATCGGGGTACCTATATTCTTATGATTTTGAAGGTTTTCAGAGTATCGAAAATTTTGGAAGGCCTGGTGATAAAACGATTAAAGTAAACGAATGGTACACTACTCCCAATCTTAGATTTAGATTGGTTCCTAACCCGGTGTCACCTTCTATTAACTATGAAAATATTATTGTAAATCTTTCCACGGTAAATGATGCTGTAAACGGAATTGTTTCTACTGTGGGTGTAGATTTTGATAAGGAAATTAATAGCATCATGATTATCTCTAAGACAGGTTTTAATCTAAATGGCACCGTTAGTTTTCTTAATAAATCAGTGGCTGAGCTTCAGAAAAAAAGGTTTAATGATAAAATACAAGTTGATCAAAATACAGGAGCGTATTTGAAAAATAGTTTGGCTGATATTAGAAAAAAACTAGATTCAAGTGCGGCATATCTTAACTATCTTAAGGTTTCAGAAAAGCTCTATGATATTTCCAACAGAGACGAAAAATCTTTGCAGAAAATAAAAGATTTGGAATCTAAAAAAGCTGACATACTGAGTAAAATGAATTCTTTAAACAGTATCAGAAATTCTGTAGAATCTCAAGGTTTCGATAAAATGATAAGTCCTTCGGCGGCAGGTTTTGATGATGGTCTTTTTACAGCATCTGTTTCTGAGCTAAAAGCGCTTTATCTTAAGAAAAGAGAATTATCATCAATTTACACTCCCAATTCAGAGCCTATTAAAGAAATCAATCGCTTAATTAGCGAGGCAAAGACAAATTCTTCAGGATCTCTTAGAAATGTTCATACTGTATATATTACTGAACTTAATAAAATTGAGAAACAGATTCTAGAGACTAGTTCAGATCTTACTACCTATCCTGAAAAGCAAAGGAAATATCTTGATGCTGAAAGAGGCTATAATATGATTGAAGCCACTTACAATAGCTTGCTAAGCAGGCAGAATGAAAGCGAGATGAGGCTTGCTACCAATCAGTCTGATATTACAGTAATTGACCCTGCAAAAAATCTTGGGCAAGGTCCTATTGGTCCTAATGTAAAAGGAGCAAAAATGACAATAGTAAGTGGGTTTCTTGCTTTTCCGCTGATTTTAATTCTTTTGGGAAGTCTTTTTGATAGTAAAGTAAGGAATATTAAAGAATTACTAAGCGCTACCAAAATCCCGTTATTGGGTGTGATTGGTAATAATAACAATGAAAATATGCTTACTGTTCTTAATACTCCAAAATCTTCAGTTGCAGAAGCTTTTAGAGGTATTAGAGCAAATATGAGATTTTTATCGGGAGAGGATGATAAAAGTAAGGTAATCTTGGTGACTTCATCAGTCGGAGGGGAAGGGAAAACATATGTTTCAATAAACCTGGCTTCAGTTTTAGGTTTAAGTGATAAGAAAACTATCTTATTGGGAATGGATTTACGAAAGCCAAAAATTTTCGGTGATTTTAATATTGATAATAAGCTAGGGATTTCAAATTATCTTACAGGAGAAACAACGATTGATCAAATCATTAATAAAACCAATATTCCAAATCTTGATGTTGCTACTTCAGGACCGATTCCTCCAAATCCTTCGGAACTTTTAATGAGCGAACGAAATGTAAAATTAATTGAAGAGCTAAGAAAACTCTATGATTTTATTATTATCGACTCACCTCCTGTAGGGCTTGTTGCCGATTCTTACGAATTAATGAAGTATTCTGATGCCAATTTATACATCGTACGTCACGAATATACCGAAAAGTATATGCTTAAATTGATTACTGAAAAGTATCACAATGACGAAATCAAACATTTAGGGTTTGTTTATAATGATTATGTGACAAAGCAGGGATATGGCTATGGTTATGGTTACGGATATGGCTACGGATATGGCTATTTTGATGAAGATAAAAACTATACAGAGCCGTTATTAATTAAAATAAGAAATAAAGTGAAAGCTTATTTTGATAGAAAATAATAGCATTTGAATAAACAAATTTGTTATTCGTAAATATCATTAGAAGTATTAAAAAAAGAATAAATTTCCCTCTTTTCCGTTTACTTTATAACAAATTATATTTTTTTGTTTATTTTTAACTAAACATTAAGATTATCATTAATATAAAAATGTTTTATATTTGCAAAAATTAATTTTTAAAATAACCATAAATCCATATTCTTTTATGAATAAAAAATTATTGTTTAGCTTCCTTACCCTCCTAGGAACGGTGGTAAGTTTAAAAGCACAACGAAATGAATTGGGAATTCGCTTAGGGATGAGTAATCTTGTCGGCGACATAGGGAAAACCAATTACATTTTGCAGCAACCTTTGGATTTGGATAGAGCTTCAGAGTGGGGCGTTCCTTTTTATGGTGGTATTTTATACAGATTTAATTTTAACCCGCACCAGACGGTTAGAGTAGACTTAGGTTATAATCAGGTGCAGTTTAGCGATAAGGCAGCAAAAGAAGAGTACAGAAGAAACAGAAACTCATTCGGTAAAAATAATGTTTACGAAGCGAGCATCATGTTTGAGTACAATTTCTTCCCAGTAAATAATGAGCAATTAAGTATGCTGAGCCCTTATATTTTTGGGGGATTTGGAGGTTTAGTTTTTGATGCTCCAAAGGCAACTTTAACTCATGATTTCAGAAGAAATGCAGATGGTGTAGCGCAGGCTCCAATTAACGAATTAGATTTTGTTACCACTACAGAATATTCTATGGGTAAAAAAACAGTGGCACAAATTCCTTTCGGAGTTGGTTTAAAATATAAATTCAATCACGGATGGGCTGTCTTTGCAGAAGCTACTTTCAGATATAGCTTAACAGATCAGTTGGACCACAGCAAGATTCTTGCAAAAGATGTGATTAGTAATTATAATGCAGATATTTTAAGCCCTACAACCGGAGGTTCTTTGCTACAAACAGGAAATTATTATGGAGTCTCTAAAGAAAGAGAAGCTACTTTTATAAAAAATAGAACGGTAGGTGACCCCGAGTCTAAAGATTGGATGAATACTTTCAGTTTAGGATTGACCTATTCTTTTGGTAGACCACCATGTTATTGTGATTAAGAAACTATGTCGTTGATAAAAAAACAAATAAATTCTGAGAATTTACCGAAGCATGTGGCCATCATTATGGATGGTAACGGAAGGTGGGCAAAATCTCGAGGTGAAGAAAGATCTTTTGGTCATAAAAATGCTATTAATGCGGTTAGAAATGCTATAAATGCGTGTAACGAGATTCATATTCCTTACCTAACACTTTATACATTTTCATCAGAAAACTGGAATAGACCTTCTGATGAAGTAAGCACCTTAATGAGCTTACTTGCTGAGACCCTTTTATTAGAAGCTGAAGAGATTTTTACTAAAGGCTTGAGAATGCATGTCATTGGTAATTTAGATAAATTGCCTGTGATGGTAAAAGATCAGTTGCTTAGCGTCGTTGATCTTACAAAAGAAAATACAAAAGGAAATTTGGTACTCGCAATAAGCTATGGCTCACAAAACGAAATACTAAATGCCGTAAAAAATATAAGCTCCGATGTAAAAGAAGGAAAGCTGGAGGTGGAGAATATTGATGAAAAATTATTTGAAAATTATCTTTATACAAAAGATTTTCCACCAGTAGATTTATTGATCAGAACAAGTGGTGAAATAAGGATAAGTAATTTTTTGCTTTGGCAGATTGCTTATGCAGAACTTCAGTTTCTCAATGTTCTGTGGCCCGACTTTACAAAAGATATTTTCTTCCAATGTATTGTTGATTATCAAAATAAGGAAAGAAGATATGGTCTTACAGGCGACCAAATTCAAATTCAGTAAATTTTAAGAAAAGAAAGATTACGATAAAATGAAGTTTAGACTATTACCCATCATTATGTTTGCGGCTTCTGCACATTTTTATGGACAGGTAACTCCACAAGACAGTACAAAGGTTGACGCCGCTACTGTTATGGCAGAAAATCAAACAGGAACTTACACGCTGAAGGACATTGTTGTTGATGGGGTAAAAAAATACACACCAGCTCAGATCTTTAGATTTACAGGCTTATCCAAAGGTGAGACAGTAGATATTCCGGGGCAAAAGGTAAGTAATGCTATCAAAAAACTTTGGGATTCTCAATCTTTCTCTGAAGTTGAAGTTTATGTAGAAAGTATTGAAGGGCAGACCGTTGTTCTTAGATTTTACTTGCAAGATTTGAAAGATCTTGGTGAAGTAAAATTTACAGGAAAAGGTATCGGAAAGTCTAAAAATGAAAAATTAGTAAAAGACAATAATTTAAAGCCGGGAACAAAAATTACTCAAAACCTTGTTTCAAGCCTTAAAACAAATATTCCTAAGGATTACGTTAAAAAAGGTTTTGCAGATGCTAAAATTACAATTCAGGATAAGGTAAATGGGAGTGATCCTAACCTTGTAGACTGGACTATTAATGTAGATAAAGGGAAAAAAATTAAAATCAGCCACATTGAGTTTGAAGGAAACGAAAGTGTTACTGATGCAAAATTGAGAAAAAAAGCTTTCAAAGAAACCAAGCAGAAGAGATTTGGTATCGGTGGTATTCTAAAGTCTTCGAAATTTGTTGAAGAAAAATATCAAGAAGACAAACAGAACTTAATTAATTATTACAACTCATTAGGATATAGAGATATAGCAATTGTTTCTGATTCTGTATGGAGGAATAAAAAGAATAACTACGAAATCAATGTTAAATTGAAAGAAGGTAAAAAATATTACATTGGTGATATTACTTTTACTGGAAATACAGTTTTTGCTACAGAATATCTTCAAAGAATCTTAGGATATAAGAAAGGAGATATTTATGATGCAGTTGGTTTCAATAAAAAAGTAGGAGAAGACGGAGGAAAAGAAGACGATTCTGATATCAAATCGAATTACATGAATAACGGTTATCTTTTCTCAAATGTTACTCCGGTTGAAAAATCAGTAAATGGGGATGCCATTAATCTTGAGATCAGAATTAATGAAGGTGAACAAGCAACTTGGAATAAAGTAACCTGGTCTGGGAATACAACTACTCATGACCATGTAATCTTGAGAGCGTTAAGAACCAAACCGGGAGAGTTGTTTAAGAAAACTGAGATTAAACGAACTTATTTTGATTTGGCATCAATGACATTCTTTGATCCTCAACAGATTGGTCAAGATATTCAGCCAAATCAGCAGGATAATACTGTTGATATCGGTTGGAAATTAGTAGAAAAAGGTTCCTCACAAGTTCAATTGCAGGCTGGTTACGGAGGTAACAGTTTCATCGGAACTTTAGGACTTACTTTCAACAACTTTTCATTGAAAAACTTCCTGAAGTTTAAAGATTTCAGACCTGTGCCTCAAGGTGATGGTCAGACTTTATCTCTTCAGGCTCAAGCAGGACAATACTTCCAGAATTATGGAGTTTCATTTACAGAACCTTGGTTGTTTGGTACAAAACCAACAGCACTTTCTGTAAGTTTAAACAATTCAAGAGTTAATTATAGCCAGTCTGTAGGACCAGACCAGAGGTTGAATATTTTCTCAGCTACTGTAGGGCTAAACAGATGGTTGAAATGGCCAGATGATTATTTCTCTTTATACACAGGGATTCAGTTTCAAAAATATAACTTCAGCAATTACCCTTTTGAGTTTGGTGATACCACAGAATTGTATGGTAACGCCAACAACTTAAGTTTAAATGTTGGGTTAAGCAGAAACTCTGCAGGTATAGATCCTATTTTCCCTACAGTGGGTTCAAATATTGAATTGTCAGGTAAATTTACTCCACCATATTCATTGTTTAGTAATAAAAATTACTCAACGATGACGCCTACAGAAAAATATAAGTGGATGGAATTTTATAAGATAAAGTTTAAAGCTGATGTTTATAACGAAGTTATCGGTAAATTAGTCTTAAGATCTTCTGCTGAAATGGGCTTCATGGATGGTTACAACAAAGAATTGGGTGCACCTCCATTTGAAAGATTCTATGTAGGAGGAACCGGACTTTTCGGAGGTAGATTTGATGGTAGAGAATTAATTCCATTGAGAGGATACGAAAATGCATCTACATATGGTGGGCAGGCAGAAGATATTACTCAGAGAGGGGGAGGTACTATTTATAACAGATTTACGTTAGAATTAAGATATCCGATTTCATTAAATCAAACTGCCAAAATTTATGCACTTACTTTCGCAGAAGGAGGTAACGTTTGGAACAAATGGGGCGATTACAATCCGTTCCAGCTTAAAAGATCTGTTGGTGTAGGGGTAAGAGTTTACATGGGAGCATTTGGTTTAATAGGATTTGATTTCGCTTACGGATTTGATAAAACAATCAGTGGTGATGTTTCTGGAAGTAGAACACACTTCTTAATGAACCAATCTTTATAACAGTATGAAAAATTTTAAAACTCTTTTCACTTTAGCGGTAATTTTGCTTTTTAGTTTTAGCAATGCTCAAAAATTAGGAGTCATTGATACCCAATATATTTTGGATAAGATGCCTCAGTATAAAGAAGCAGAAGCAAGACTTAACTCTCAGATTGATACTTGGGAACAGGATATTAAAAACCTACAATCTCAGTATGAACAAAAAAGAGCTGCTTTCGAAAGTGAAAAAGTTTTATTAATTGGCGACCAACTTAAACTTAGAGAAAAAGAAGTCTTAGATTTAGAAAAAAGTATTCAGACGACGCTAAGTTTGAGATTTGGAAAAACCGGAGAAATCAATCAGCTAAGAGCTAATTTGGTTGAGCCTTTTGAAGACCAAATTTGGGGAGCTGTAAAAACCATGTCAGAGAAAAATGGCTTGGGCATAGTTCTTGATAAAAATAGCCATGTAAATGTGGTTTTCCTTCAGCCAAGATATGATTATACAGATAAAGTATTAACAATCTTATTGAAAGGAACTGAAAAAGAAAAGAAAACAAATAAAAAGTAGTAAAAGTTTTAATAGTACTTAACTTTTACTTAAATTTAAAATCTAAAAACAAATTAATTATTTATTACCCGTTATGAAAAAATTAAGTGTATTATTTGCAGCAGCAATGATGGTTGTCTCTGTTGGGATGGTAAAAGCGCAAAAAATTGCTACTCTAGACTTAGTAACTGTACTTAATGCAATGCCTGAAAAGAAAAAAGCAGATACAGATCTTAAAGCTTTCCTTGATGCTAAAGAAGCTGAAATAAAAAAGAAGGCTGATGCTATGCAGACAAAATATGCTTTGTATACAAAAGAAGCTCCTACAAAAACTGAAGCTGAAAACAAAGCTAGACAAGAAGAAATGCAAAAGTTACAGGCTGAAGCTCAACAAATGAGTGAAAGAGCACAAAAAGATCTTGCTGAAAAAGAAAAACTGGCTTACGCTCCTATCGAAAAGAAAGTGATGGATGCTGTAAACAAAGTTGCAAAAGCAAATAGCTATGAGTATGTAATGGATGTAAACTCTGCAGGTCTTATCTATAAAGGAGGTCCTGATGCTACTGCTGCTGTTAAAAAAGAATTAGGTCTTCAATAATTTCTGAAATTAACAAAGATTTATAAAAACTACCACTTCATTTCGAAGTGGTTTTTTTATTTTTGCGTTATGGAAAAAGAAGTCTCAACGACCGTAAAAGTAAGATTCAGCGATTGTGATCCAATTGGGCATTTAAATAATGTGAAATATCTCGATTACATGTTCAATGCAAGAGAAGATCATGTGGAAACTTTTTATGGGTTTACCTATGAAGAATATACTAAAAAAACGGGCTGTACCTGGATTGCCATTCAAAATGAAATTGCTTACCTTAAAGAAGTAAAATACAATACTCAGGTTGTTATCAGCAGTAAAACAATAGAAATAGGAGACCGAATTTCTAAAGTAGAAATCCTGATGAAAAGTCTTGATGAAAAAACTATTCATGCGGTACTTTGGGTGAAGGTTATTTATTTTAATTTAAAAACAAGACGTTCCGATGTTCATCCAGAAGAGATTATGCAGACTTTTGGAACATTCTATGTCGATTTAGAACAGAAAGACTTCCAATCGAGAGTAAAATTTTTAAGATCACAAAACGCGAAAAATTCATAAAACTATTAAATATGAAAAAAATACTTGTCATAGGTAGCAACGGTCAGTTGGGAAACTGCATCAGAAAAATTGCTCCCGATTTTGAAAATAACTATGAATTTATTTTTACGGATTCTCAGTCTTTAGATATTACAGACGAAAATCAGATTAATGACTTCTTTTATGATCAAAAACCCAATTTCTGTATCAATGCTTCAGCGTACACTGCAGTAGACCTTGCCGAAAAAGAAATTGAAAATGCGTTCGCTGTAAATGCAGAAGGAGTAGAAAATTTGGCTAAAGCTTGTGCAGATTACAAAACAGTCTTCATTCATGTTTCCACCGATTATGTTTTTGATGGTGAAACCAACTTAGATTATTCAGAAGATGACTTTACAAGTCCTATCGGTGTGTACGGAGAGTCTAAACTAAAAGGTGAAGAATTAGCCTTAGAAAATAATCCAAAAACAATTATTTTAAGAACTTCTTGGTTGTATTCAGAGTTCAACAAAAACTTTGTGAAAACAATGCTTAATCTATTTTCGCAAAAAGAAGAGTTAGGAATCGTTGCCGATCAATTTGGACAGCCAACTAACGCCAACGATTTGGCAGAGGCTATTATGACTATTGTAGAAAATTCAAATAAAACTTTTGGAGTCTTCCATTTTTCAAATTATCCAGAAACCACATGGTTTGAATTTGCTAAAAAAATTGCCGTGTTTTCCAAATCATCGATAAAGCTAAATGCATTGACAACTGAGCAATATCCAACTCCGGCAAAAAGACCAAAAAGAAGTACCATGTGTCTTGATAAAATAGAAAACATCTACAAAATTGAGCCAAAACATTGGGAAAATAGCTTAGAAGATTGTGTTAATATACTTTCAAATTAAAATGAAGATAAAAAATACAGCCCTATTTATTTTCATGATGGCGTTTACGTTCATCAATGCACAAAATGTTTTTTTGTCTAAAGTTGAAAAAACAAAAGAGAATAAAGATAAATACTTTTATACAATCGATCCCGCAAAATCTAATGCAGAATATTTGGGCGAAATTGATGTACAGGGGTTTTCAAACGATGACGCTGCACTATTTTCTTCCATTTACAAAAAAGCAAAAGAAATAGGAGCTAATGCTTTTTCTTACAAACCATTTGAAAGTGTAGACGAAAAAACGCAGCCATTTAATCCGGCAAACTACCAATTAGGACTTTACTATATTACAAAAGACGAGCTTTCAAAACCGTCAGATGTAATGTACTTTTTTTCGTCATCTTCAAAACCGCAGACCATTAGCATCAACAAAAAAGATTATGTTTTGCAGCCAAGGTCATTTACCTCAATCAAAGGTGTTCCAGGAGAGATTTATACAGTTTCCACGAAAAAATTCTTAGGCTCTACCATTAAGATTGCTGTCAATGAAAACTCTCAGGCTCAATATTTTCAAATTTCAGCTGCTAAAATTAAATCCAACACTTATGGCGAACCGGGGATTAACCTAAAATCAGGTGATATCATGGGTCTCGACAAATCATTTGGTGATTTCTTAAGAATGATTTACACCGAAAACAAATAATAAGCTTTTCAAATACTATCCTTACCTCTGAATTCATTCGGAGGTATTTTTTTTGATATATAAATAAGTATACTCTCCAACTTTTCTTTAGGAGCTATTTCCCGCTGTCCACTATATCTTTTTTTGCCCACGCTTTTTTCAATCCACTGAAAAAAAAGGATGTCGTTCCCATCGGGGCTACGAGATACTATATAATAAAGACATTCTAGTTTATCCATTCAATTTTCTGCAACCTCGAGAATTGCCCTCCAATTTTTTACCAGCCTTACGCTGTGTCACCACCACCAACGGAATTGTATTAAATTCCCCTCCATTGGAGGGGTGTCGAAAAATCTTTGATTTTTTGACGGGGTGGTTTTTCCCATCTCAAGCTCTCCGCAAAACTTTCCTACCTTCTAAACCTAAACCTAAACCTAAACCTAGAATGATATGATTATATTACGAGCTCCGTAGGAGCGACTCCAACACTCCAACACTCCAACACTCCAACACTCCAACACTCCAACACTCCAACACTCCAACACTCCAACACTCCAACACTCCAAC
>NZ_LELA01000041.1 GCF_001677955.1 Chryseobacterium sp. BGARF1 | reverse complement strand
TAATGGTTAATCCCGGAGGCGGAATTTCACAAACTCTAACCGTAGTAAACACCTGAGATGTAGACCAAGGGTTGAATGTTAAAGATCCTATACATTTATTTCTTACCTGTACTTCATAAATTTTATAAGAACTTAAACCAGTAATAGTATAAGAGTTCAACGGAGGTTGTGGTGTTCCTCCTGGAGGAAGAGGTGATTCCCAAGCAGTAGCAGGATCGCTTACCAATTTCCAACGCAATTCATAGGTAGCACCAGCTGCAAGCGGGCTCCAAGTTACTAAAGCTGATGTTGGAGTAATGCTAGTTACTGTAACGTTTGGAGGAGTAGGATCACATTTAGTAGTAAAAACATTATGAGAATAAATTCCAATATTTGTAACATTACAAACTGCTGCAACTTCTACTTCATAATCTGTTACAGGTGACAGTCCTGTTAAAGGGAAAGTTTGTGTTGGTCCTGCTATTGGTGCAACATCAAATGGTCCTGTTGCAGGTAACCATTGAGTAGAACCCACGGCTCTGTATCTGATTTTATAGGCAGCACCTCCATTATGTTGTGGCCATGAAATAATAGCTGAATTATGAGTTATAGTAGCTGGAGCTATAGTCACTACAGGAGTAGTATTGTTACAGATTCTGATAGCGATATTGTCTATAGAAGCTGGTTCTTGAGTTCCACCTGTAGCATTGTTTCTCCATTCGAATACAAGCCTCATAGTTACCCCTGCAAAAGTACTTAGATTAACATTGGTATTGATATATGATTGCCACAATGCCTGTTGGTTGAAATTTCCTCCTACTTGAATTCTTCCTGTAGCTGCCGTAATCTGAGTTCCTGCTGTAGGTGTAAAACTAGTAGGAACAAGCCAAACACGTAAATAATCGAGTGTTGTCTCTCCTTGAGCTTTCCAATCAAAAGCTATACTTGCAAGTGTAGTTCCTGCTGGTACTGCAATATCTCTGTATGCATGCACTGTACTTAGTGAGGTAATTGTGTACGCATTCGTTACACCATTGTCATTTGAAACATAAATAGAGTTAGGTGTATTTCCTGCTGCATTTCCGTAAACCCATTTATTGACCTGAGTTCCATTTACAAAACCAAAATCATTTGCTGCAAAAGGTTGAACATATGGAATCGTCGCAGGAATCTGTGTCGTTGTAAAGCTTGGTCCACCAATCCAGATGCTTGCATCTGTTGTGCTACATCTTGCTCTTACCCACCAATAATAGGTTGTATTAGGAATCAATCCAGTTAAAGGAACTGATGTTGCAGTCGTTGTTCCCGTTGGAGGTGTCGTTACAATTGGAGGTGTAGGATTGGTTGATAAATAATACTGATATCCTATCGCTGGTGCAGGTACAGTTGCGGTCCAGCTTATGGTAGCTGTACCCGAAGTTACTGCAGCTACAGCAGGTGCCGTAGGCAATTTACAGGTAGGAATAAGAAGATTTATATTATCAATCGCTCCTGCTGGCGGTGTACCTATACTTCCGTCATTTCTCCACTCAAAAACAAGACGTACAGTAGTTCCTGAGAAAGATGCTAGGTTAACGTTGGTATTCAGGTAGGTTTGCCATGCGGTTTGTGCATTTAGATTTCCTCCTATCTGAATTCTTCCTCCACCTGTAGCAATTTGAGCACCTGCAGTTGGAGTAAATGAAGAAGGCACAAGCCAAATCCTTAAATAATCACAACACGATTCTCCCATTGCAAGCCAATCAAATGATAAAAGCGCAGGTGAAGCAGCAGTGGTTCCCGCTGGTACTGCAATATCTCTGTAAGCCTGAACAACACTTGACGAAGCTACGTTATAGCTATTCGTTACTCCATTGTCATCAGAGATGTAAATAGAATTAGGTGTATTCCCTGCAGCATTCCCATAAAACCATTTGTTTGTTTGTGATCCGTTGACAAAACCGAAATCATTTAGGGTCGAAAAATTTTGGCTGTAAGGAAGTGTAGCTGGAATTTGCGTGGTTGAAAACCCTCCGCCTGCAGTCCATATACTAGAATCTGTAGCGCTACAAACTGCACGAACCCAAAAATAATAAGTGGTATTTGGTAATAAGGTAGTTAAAGTAACAGACGTTCCAGTACTTGTACCCGTAGGTGGTGTTGTACTGGTAGGAGGTGTAGAACTTGTAGAAACATAATACTGATATCCATTAGCAGGAGCAGGGGTAATCCCTGTCCAAGAAATAGTTGCATTAGTTGTTGTGATAGTATTTACAACTAAAGCAGTTGGTGAGCTACAAGTAGGAATCAACATATTAATGTTGTCAATAGCACCTGCAGGCGAAGTACCTACACTACCATCATTTCTCCATTCAAAAACAAGACGTACGTTAGCTCCTGCAAACGTTGCCAAGTTGATGTTGGTGTTGGTATAAGTTTGCCAGGTGGTTTGTGAATTCAGGTTAGCTCCTAACTGAATTCTACCTGCACCTGCTGTAATTTGCGTTCCCGGTGTAGGGGTAAAAGTAGTAGGTACTAACCAGATTCTAAGGTAGTCACAGCACGATTCACCCATTGCTCTCCAGTCAAATGACAAAGTTGCTGGTGAAGTAGCGGTGGTACCTGCTGGAACTACAAGGTCTCTATACGCCTGTACAACGCTCAAAGACGTATTAGTATAGTTGTTTGTAGTACCGTTATCATTGGAAATGTAAATAGAATTTCCCGCATTACCTGCTGCTGAACCATAAGCCCATTTATTGACCTGGGTTCCATTTAGCAAGGTAAAGTCATTGCTCGTGTTAAAATCTTGAGTGTAAGGTAAAGCTGTAGCTTGAGCTTGAAACAGTGGTATGAAACCAAAATTAGCAAAACACAAAAGAAGTAATAAAGAAGTAAAGGTTTTAATCATATATTAAATTATTTATTATTAACAAAATTAGTTCTTTTTTTTCTAAAATTTCAATTTACCTACATAAATATAATGAATGAGATATTTTTTGGAATCTAATGTTGTGAAAATGGCAATATTATTGGCGTTGTTCTGTTTTTCAATACTTAAAAGTGAATTAAATGTTTTTTTTTGGATAGTTTATTCTAATTTTTATTGTAGAAAAAGCAAAATGATTATTACCCAATTTTGCCTTAAAATAATTCAACTTTAAGAACTGTTTTCTCAGAGTGGTCTTGATTTTGCAAAAAGAAGTAATTACTGAAAATAAAATAAGATAAGCATATCAAAAGACCATTTTATGAACCGTAAAGAATTTCTCAGACATTCGCTTTTAGGAGTGGGAGCCTTGTATTTCACAAGCTTTTCATCAGTTCTGTTTGCAAAAAACACTGAAGCTAAATTAGAGACAGAAAATTTAGAAATTGATAATATTATTATTGGTTCCGGTTACGGTGGAGCTGTTGTTGCACTGCGCTTGGCAGAATCGGGACATGAGGTAACGATTCTTGAAATGGGGCTTAATTGGGAAAAATCTGGCGAAAAGTTTTCTCCAATGATTAGTCCCGGAAAATCTGCAGCTTGGTTGAGAACTAAAACGATAGCCCCATTTTTTAATATTTTCAACACCAAAAAATATACAGGAACGCTTGATCGATGGGATTTTAGCAATATCAAAATCTGGATGGGAAGAGGAGTTGGCGGAGGTTCTCTTGTCAACGGAGGAATGGCTGTTTTACCCAAAAAAAATTATTTCAGAGAAATATTTCCAGAACTGAGTACTGAAGATTTTTACGGAAAATATTTTCCATTGGCTGAAAAAGAGCTTGAAGTGAATTCTGCTGATGAAAATTTTCTCAAAAACTGCAGTTTCTATAAATTCAATAAAGTGGGTGAGCAAGAAGCTCATAAAGCTGGGTTTAAAACCGTGCGTGTTCCCAATGTTTATGATTTTAAATACATGGAAGCTGAATACGAAAATAAAGTTCCTCGTTCGGCTCTTGCAGGTGAAGTAATTTATGGAAACAACTATGGTAAAAAATCTTTAGACAAAACATATCTTAAAAAAGCCCAAGAAACAGGCAAAGTACATATTCATGATTTACATAGAGTTGAAAGTATTACAAAAGGTTTAGATAATACTTATATTTTAGAAGTTTTCCAGACAAATACTCTTGGTGAGATAGTTGCAAAAAAGAATATCGTTTGCAAAAAACTGTTTTTATGCGCTGGTACAATGGGAACTTTAGAATTACTTTTAAAATCATCAAACGATAATAAATTGACTTTAAATTCTGAAGTAGGACAAAACTGGGGCAATAATGGAAATTTCATGACCGGCAGAAATTTTGTCAAAACATTTTCCGGTGGAACTGGTGTAAATCATTCTACGATTCCTGTTGGAGGAATTGATAATTGGAATGATAAAGAACATCCGTTTTTTACAGAAATTGCGCCACTTCCGATGGGAATGGATGTGGCTACCTCACTTTATTTAATGATCAGTCCGGTGCCAGAAAAAGGTGCTGTGTTTTTTGATCCTGTTTCTAGAAAAATAGATTTAAAATGGTCTGCAGATAACGTAGCTCTTGCCAGAAAAAATGCAGAATATTTTATTAAAACAATGAATAAAGCAAACGGAGGAACAAGAGCGCACTTGCTTTTTAATAACGGATTCGGAGCCGATATTTGTTATCATCCATTGGGCGGTGCTGCATTGGGAAAAGCAACAGATAAAATAGGTAGGCTTTTAGGGTCTGAGCATCTTTATATCATTGATGGATCTTTAATTCCCGGAACTATTGGTGTTAATCCGTTTTTAACGATTACGGCATTGGCAGAATATTGCATTGAGCATATTATTTCCGAAGATTATTGATAAGATTTAATTATCGTTTCGATATTTAGAAAATATTTATAACTAAAAGCGGATGTTTATCATTGTAAACATCCGCTTTTTTATTTCTCTTAAAATATTAGTTTGTTTTAGCAGCCATTGAAACTGTGGTAGTCAAATCATCTCTTTTTAGAGTAACAAAATTTGCTTTTCCATCTTTAAAATCAAATTTTAATAGGTTAGGATAATCTGTCATTCTAAACAATCCATTTTTTAGATAAACCAGTTCATTATCATTTTTTCCTTTAAAATGGTCTAAAAGTTCTGACTCTACATAAAGACGGTTGTTTTTTTCTACTATTTTGGTTTCCATTCCTTGTGCGAAAAGAAAATCATCATACGTTCCGATAAGTTGCTTTTTTAGACTTGCAGGGATTTCCTGAGTTTTTTCATTCATTGTTTTTCCTTCCCAATTCATTACAGATAAGATTGTTTTTTGTGTTGCTCCCATCACAGGAAAACGATTTGGTTTTTCTCCATTGGCAAGAAATGCAAAACCATTTCCGTCTTTCATTGTTCCCATAACGGTTCCGCCAACTCCTGTATTTGAACCATTACAAGTAAACCAATCATAATTATTGTATCCAAAAGATTTTTGCCATCCGTAGCTCCATCCGCCAACTGCGTTTTTTAAAGCCGTTACTGCCGTTACTTTTTTGGCTACATTGTGAGAAATTACTTTGTTGTTTTTATTACGCAAAGCATTTTGCATTTCGATAGCAATTTTAGCTAAATCAGTTGGGGTAGACCATAATCCTGATGCTCCAACTTGTGGTGTAATTGGCAGACCTGTTTTTATTACTTTTCCGTCTTTGTCATGAACTGATGCAACATTCGTTAGAAATCCTTTTTCATTAGGTTGAATCATTGTTGTGTTTTTTAATCCAAGCGGAGAAAAGATGTATTCTTTTGCAAGCTCTGCAATCGGTTTGTTGAAAGTATCTTCCAATGCCATTTGAATGATTGTATAGCCACCACCGCTGTATTGCCAATCGGTTCCCGGCTCAAAGGTGAATTCAATTTCTTTATCATATCTCGGGATTTTTCCCAAAAGACTTTCTTCCAATGTAGGGATTTTTTCACCTTCGTAATGGTCTTCAAAACCGCTTTGGGTAGTTCCTGCAGTATGATTTAGAAACTGTTTCCAGGTCGGAGCTTTGTTTTCCGTGAATTTACTTTTTGGCAAGTGCCATCTCTTTAGAGATTTGTCAATCGGTTCATTTAGATTAATTAAACCTTTTTCTTCCAAAATAAAACAAAGAAGTGCAGTGATCGGTTTGGAAATAGAAGCCGTAGAAAACGCCGTATTTTCATCTATCTTTTCAGGAGAATTTGCTGACTTCTGACCAAATTGTTTGGTGTAAACAATTTTATAATTTTCAAAAACAACTACGCTAAATCCCGGAAGTTTATATTTTCCTAACTGTTCTTCAATTTTCAAACTGTCGGTAAGAAATTTATAGTCTTTTTTCTGAGCAAAAACCTGGAAGCTTGCCATTAATAATAAGAAGAAACTGATGTTCAATATTGTTTTCATTGTATTGTTATTTAAGGTTTAGATAAAAATTTATTTCAAGATATTTTCATAGATCACGTTCAACAGATTCTGTCTCATTTTCGAATCTCTTTTATTTAAAAGAATGATAATTCCCCAGTTTTTGGCTCTATTGTAACAGATAATTGATGATTGTCCCATAGAATCTCCGGATTTTAGATAAATGGTGTCTCCGTCTTTTGTATTGATGTTGAATCCCAATCCCATTTCTCGTTTAGCATCTTTATAATAAACTTTTTCTGCAATTAATGCGGCATCTGATATTTGATTTCCGCTGTTTAAAAGGACTTTCATATATTTAACCATATCAGAAGTGTTAGACTTTACCAATCCTGCCGGTGCAGTAACATTCCATAAGAAAAACTCTTGAGCTCCACCATCGGGATTATAGCCTGTTGTGATGTTTTTCACCTTGAAATCTTTTGTTAAAGTTTGGTTCATTTTTGTAGGCTTCAATATTTTTTCGCGAATAATCTCGTCATAACTTTTGCCATATACTTTCTCTAAAATCTGTCCAAGTAGCGTAAAATTGACGGTGGAATATCGAAAACTTCCATAATCAATAAGGTCTGTGCAGTTATTGATCATCGTTGCTAATGATTGCACTGTAACGCTGTTTACCGGTTGTTGCGAATTGACTTCTATTAATTTTTGGAAATCAATGTCAGGTAATCCCGATTGATGTGATGCCAAGTCTGAAATTTTAATTTTATTCTGAAGATTTTTCTGTAGAACATATTGTTTTGGCAGGTAACTGTCGATATAATCATCCAGTTTCAGTTTCTTTTCAACTGCCGCTTGCGCAATCATATTTCCAGTTAATAATTTAGTAATAGAAGCGATTTCGAAAATCGAATTTTTATCAATATTCGTTGTACTTTCTTTACTCAGTTTGCCATACGATGTGTAGAATTCTTTGTTGTTATTAATAAATCCAACGCTGATACCAACGTCAGGATTTTTTTGATAATTGTCTTTAATAATTGAATCGATTTTTTTTGTGAAATCCTGTCCAAAAGTAAAGTTGCAGATTAATAATGCTACAGCTAAGAAAGTGAATGATATTTTCATTGTATCGTTATTTAAGGTTTGATAAATATTTCGATACAAAGATGTGGAAGAGCAGAATCTTATACGACCGAATAAATGTATTCGGCCTTATTTCGATAAAAAAATTGGTATGAGTAATAAATTAGAAAGTACGAGTAATTACAAACGGTTGTTTTACACTGCTTTACGATAGGCTGTCGGAGTATTTCCGGTTTGTTTTTTAAAAGCTGTATTGAAAGAAGATTTGGAATTAAAACCAACTTCATACAAAATTTCGAGAATGGTAACCTTCGATTTTGATGAATCTTTTAGAATTTCCATGGCATTTTCAATTCGGTACGTATTGACGAAATCATAAAAATGCTGCCCTAATTGATGATTAATTAAAACAGATAATTCGCGAACGGGAACATTGATTTCTTTTGAAATATCCTGAATCTTTAAGTCCGGATTAAGAAAAGGCTTTTCATCAGTCATGTAATTTTTAAGCTTTAATAAATCTTCATTTAATGTTTCCGGCTCTATTGTTTTTTCTTCCAAAGGAAAATCGGAAACTAGCTTCATTTTTGAATCAATATTTCTGAAAAGTCCAGGATTATTGAGTGCTTTATACAGATACCAACAAGTGATAAAAGGTTGCGACAAGAGAATTGCTATCTTAATCCAATCCGAAATGTAAGGATAATCAGAAAATTTGAAAATATTTTTGAAAATAACAATCAGATAAAGAGCCGTCAAAACGCTGGTAAGCTGAAACAACCATTGATAAGAATTAAGATTTCCGCCTGAATTATTTTCCAGATAAAGTTTTTTTGCTCTTCTCAACAATAGAAAAATTGCCGTAAAATATATCAGAACCTGAAGATGAAACAACCAATGAGTCAACTGCAACTCTATCATATTTTGGCGATTGACGATGAAATCGAGCTTTGAAGCAACATCTACACTATAAAATCGGGGAATAAGAGCAATATTTGAAACTAAAAATGGCAGTAAATGAATGAGATATTTTGGTTTCAGCTTAAAATCGGAATAACAAACCGATAAAACATAAAGGTAAAAAGTGGGAATCTGCAAAAAAGCCAAGGTTGTTCTCAACATTCCCAAATTTGAAGGACCATCTGAAATTAGGCTAATAAATGGTTCGCTAATATCAACAGCAGAAATAATTAAAAAAAAAGCAAAAAGACGATTGCTGGTTTTGTGCTTTGTTTTAACAGCGAGCATAAAAAATGCCAAAAAAAGTGAAATGAACAGCGAGATGCCCGTTACAATATTTAAGAAATTATCCATTCACCAGATCTCTTTTAAATTATAGTTTTTTGTGCTGTAAATATAAATGAATTGCCAAGAGATACCACACTCATATTTCCAAAATTTTATGAATAATAAAACCTGAGTCCAAATGGTATGAATTATTTGTTTTTTTAATACTTAATAATTTAAACCGCAAAAGCATCAAAAGATGATAGGCTGTTTTTAGACAATCAAAAGTTTACAAAATAGATGTTAATCATGCTTAGTTTTGCAAGCTTTTGAATTTCTATTTTTTCAATCATTTCTTTTGATGCTTTTGCGGTAAATAAAAATACTTTAAAAATCAATAAGCCGCTTTTTCAGATTTAATGCAGACATCTTTATCCCTTTATTTAAATCCAGGTTTTATTGTCATAAGCAGCTTCCCAGAAATAATATTCCATTCGGGATGAGGTTAGAAATGCTTCTGTCATTTTTTCTCTAATCGCAGGAGTTGTAGAAGCGGCTACCTCATCACAGATTGCAATAGCTTGTTGTACGGCATCTGCAAACTCTTCACCGCCATACGTTTCAATCCATTTTTGGTAAGGATTATTTTCAGATTGTATGGTATTGTAAATGTGGTCTCCTACTTTTTTATAAATCCAAAAACATGGCAATACTGCCGCCATCGCTATTTCTACGGAATCTAGGGCAGCTGTACTTTTAAGAAAGTGTACATAATGATGACAGACAGGCTGCATTGTACCTTTATCTTTTAAGCCAAAATCTTTAAAATACGATTCATGAAGAGCGTTTTCTACAATAATTGCTGTTTCTGCATATTTTAGATATTGCAAGGTATTACTAATATCATGCGCTCTTGCTGCAATCAGCGCCAATGCTCTTCCGAAATGCTCGAGATATAAAGAATCCTGAGCCATGTAAAACTGAAATTTTTCTTTCGGAAGACTTCCATCTGCCAATTGAGAAACAAAAGGCATGGTAAGAATAGCTTGATAGCGCTTTTCAGTTTGTTTCCAGGTTAATTCAGACCAATTCATTTTTAATTATTTTATGAGGATCAAAAAAGTGATTAAGAGGACCATTTCCTTTTCCGACGACAACATCTTTTCCGTTTTTAATAGCTTCAAAAACATATTGTTGTGCCAATTCAACCGAATTAAATAAATCTTCGCCTCGTGCAATAAAAGCAGCAATTGCCGAAGAAAGCGTACAGCCGGATCCGTGGGTGTTATTTGTTGCAAATTTTATGGTTTCAAAACTAGATCGTTTACCGTTTTCTTCAAACAATAATGAAGTAACAGTTTGCAATTCCTGATGTCCACCTTTGAGAAGAATATTTTTACAGCCTGATTTTAAGATCTTTTCACCCGCAATTTTCATATCTTCTAACGTTTTAACCTCCATTTTTGCCAATATAGAAGCTTCATCCATATTCGGGGTGATAATTTCTGCGATAGGAAATAATTGTTCAACAATGGTTTGAATGGTTTCTTCTTCGATCAAGCGATGTCCGCTTGTGGCAACCATAACAGGGTCAAATACGATGGGGATTTTTGGATATTTACTTAACGTTTTTACAATAGTTTCGACCAATTGAGACGTATGAACCATTCCAATTTTAATGGCATCCGGAAAAATATCGTCGAGTACAGCTTCTATCTGCTCTGCTACAGCTTCCATCGGAATGGGGTATATTTTTCTGACACCCATTGTATTTTGAACCGGAAGTGCAGTAAGTACCGATGTTGCATAACATCCCAAAGCTGAAAATGTTTTGATATCAGCCTGTATTCCTGCGCCGCCACTGCCGTCAAAACCTGCGATCGTAAGAACGGTAGGATAAGTATATTTTTTCATTTTACTATTTCATTTTTAATTTCGTAGGCTGCTTTTTCAGGATCTTTGGCAGCACAAATGGCAGATACAACAGCTAATGCATCTGCTCCGGCTTTTATAATGGAGGCTGCATTTGAGGAGTTGATATTTCCGATGGCAACGAGTGGTTTGTCTGTAAGAGATTTTATTTTTGATAAACCTTCCAGTCCCCATTCAGTCACTGTATCTCTTTTGGTGTTGGTGTTAAATATCGGACTGATCCCCAGATAATCTGACAATTCTGTGTTTACATTTTCCAGCTGACTGAGATATTCAATAGAATATCCAATCATTTTATCTTTAAAGAACAATTCATTTCTGAGACTTGACGGAGCTTTATCATTATTCCCGACATGAATTCCTGCCGAACCAACTTTTTCAGCAACCTCAAAATGGTCATTAATGATAAGTGGAATATTATATTTATCGGTGATCTCTTTTAATGCGAATGCTTTGCGAAGAAAGTCTTCTGTTGAGGTATTTTTTTCACGCAACTGAATAATATCAACACCACCTAGAATCGATCTTTCTGCAACTTCAAGAATATCTTTTCCTAAACAATCTTTTTCGGAAATGACTAAATACAATGAATAAGGAAATGATGGTCTTAAAATCATTGTTTTAGCATTTTTAAATGATCATAAAACTCATCTTCTGTAATATTATACAGCTTATCAGTAATATTGAGCTGTAAACTTCCCGGACCTGCGCTTTGTTTTGCAGCTATTTCTCCAGCAATACCGAGTAAACTCATTGCAGAGACAACCGCTTCAGTTTTATTTTCAATAACTCCAATGAAAGAACCAATCAGTGCAGTTGCTGTACAACCTAATCCGGTGACTTTTGTCATCATCGGATGACCATTTTTTAAATGAATCTCTTGATTTTCACTAATAATAATATCAGTTTCTCCTGAAATACAAACTAATGATTTGTGGTTTTGAGTCAATATCTTAGCAGCTTCTATCGCTTCATTACTTTTTGCAGTACTGTCGACTCCTTTTGTAATCGTATTACTGGATTTTGAAAGAGCAATAATCTCAGAAGCATTCCCTCTAATCACCGTTGGGTTCAAAGAAAGAAGCTTGGTTAAAACCGAATCACGATAAGATGTTGCTCCGGCTCCAACAGGATCTAATATCCAGGGCTTGTTTAATTCATTTGCTTTTTTTGCAGCCAAAAGAATTGATTCTCCCCAATATTCATCGATTGTACCAATATTGATGACCAATGAGTGAGAAATATTCACCATTTCTTCCACTTCAGACTTTGCATGAGCCATTATAGGAGATGCGCCAATTGCCAAAACTGCATTTGCGGTATTGTTCATTACTACATAATTGGTGATATTGTGAACTAGGGGAGAAGTGTTTCGTATTTGTATGATGTTATTCCACAGATTATTTTCCATTCTACTATTTTTATCAATAAAAGCTTTAGGATAAATCCGGAACAACAGTCATCATTTAAGAAGATGACATATTGCTTTTCCCTACGTCGGTGTAAGCCGTATCAGGTTCAAAGGGACTCTCTCAATTCTTTTCAGAATACCCCTAAAGCGTACACAAAAGTATTGAATTTTTTTTTAAAACCGCAAAAGCGACAAAAGATCTTATGATGAAATTAAGTTATACAAAAGTTAGCAAAACAAGCGATAAATGAAAATTTCACATTTTTTTTAACTGTTGAATTTCCCTTTTTTAAAAACAAAACACCCTAAAACAGATGTTTCAGAGTGCTTTTATTTATAATAATTGATAAAATATTAAGCCGTTAGTTTTTCGATTTTCCCTAATACATCATCGATATCGAAGGGTTTAGAAATAAATTCATCCGCATTGCAAGAATTGATCACATTTTCGGCTTTTGCATGAGCACTGATAATCATTACCGGGATCTTTGAAGTAGCTTCGTTTTCTTTTATTTGATTGCATAAATCAGTACCTGAGCCATCAGGAAGTCGTACATCTAATATAAAAACATCCGGAACAACCGATTGATCTCTATTGCTGAAGGCTTCAACGTTGGCAAATGAACGTACATCATAATTTTCGAATGACAGGAGTAGTTGCAATGCATCTCTGATGCCCGTCTCATCTTCTACGATAAAAATTGTTTTCATACATCTTGCTTGGCAAAAACAAAGCCAATATTGGTATTGCGTGCAAAAATTGTATCAAAAATCTGAATCTGTATTATTAATAATTAAATAATGTAAAATGTTTTTTTTGATTTTAGACCGCTGGTTTTTGGTTTAATGAGTATACTATAGAAGTAGGGAATTACTTGTCTACGCTTATCTGTTTTTTTCTTAGTTTAAGATGTTTTTCAGCTTTAAAGACTTTTACAGCGGGTATTTTTTGATGTTTTTATCGTTTGATATTTGGGCAGGTAACTGCAGGATAGCTGAAATTTTCGATAAGTATACTTTTATAAAAATAAAAATATGAGAAATATCATGTCTTTCAGATTTAACTTTTCTTACGTTTTAATTTAAGAGAAAGTATAAAATTAATAATCAATCATAAAATGAAGAAATCTATAGTAACTTTGGGTATTTTGTTAAGCACCACAGGTTTTATCTTCGCACAGGAAAAAGATACTATACAATCAAAACCTAATAAAACCAAGGATATTGAGGAAGTGGTCGTAATCGCTTACGGTACCCAGAAAAAAGGTGAAGTTACAGGTTCTGTAGGGCGAGTAAGTGCAGAAAGCTTCAAAGATCGTCCTATTGCAAGAGTAGATCAGGCCTTGACGGGACAGATTGCCGGTGTTAAAACACGTTCTACAACAGGAAAACCGGGAGAACCTTTAGAAATCAGAGTTCGTGGTACTGCTTCTATCACCGCAAGCAATTCACCTCTTTACGTTATTGACGGAATTGTTGCCGACGACATGGGAAATATTTCTCCTGACGATGTGCAATCGATTGAAGTGCTAAAAGATGCGGCATCTACAGCGATGTATGGGTCTAGAGGTTCTAATGGTATTGTGATTGTTACCACCAAAAAAGGAGTTTCAGGAAAGCCTTCATTCACATTTTCTCAATATTATGGAGTACAAACCATCGAGAAAAAACTAGACATCATGAGCAGCTCAGAGTGGATTGATTATGCGACTGAAGCAATCAATAAAAGATGGGTGGTTTTAGCTCCTGGTAATTCGGCTTCCGACAGTTATGAAGTAAGAGCAAAATATTTTAATTTACCCAATACTATCGATTACAATTTAGCCAACATCAACTATATGCTAGATCCGAGATGGGGAACTAATCAGGTGGCAAATATTGATTGGCAGGATGCTTTTTATCGCCCGGCTGCTATCCAAAATTATCAATTGTCGGTAAGAGGAGGAAGCCCGAATGTAAAATATGCAATTTCTGCAGCCTATTTTGATCAGGAAGGTATGGCTTTAAACACTGGCTTTAATAGATTCAATTTAAGTGCTGTTGTTGATGTTAATATCTCAAGTAAATGGAAAGCAGGAATTGCACTAAGACCAAGTTACTCACAAAGCTACGGTGCTGCAGTTGACGGAAAAGACAATGAAGCACACAAAATGCTTTCTATGGTTCCGGTCGCAGAATTAGGAGCGGGACTTTATACCAACTTCTGGAATAATATACGATACAGATGGGCGGGTTCTACCGTGAGTCCGATTGGTACTTTAGAAAATACAACCAATAACACCAACGAGTTTAGAATGTTATCTAGTATGTATATGTCTTATGACATTTTACCAGATTTAAATTTTAAGATTTCAGGAGCGGCGACTAATAATTTTAACATCAATAACGGCTATATTCCAACCTTCAATTTGGTGACCAATATTCCGGGGCAGGTAAGTATTGGAAGCCGTAGAACGGTAAATTATAACAGATATTTAGGAGAAGCTTTATTGAACTATAAAAAGACTTTCGGAAGTCATAGTATTGCCGCCCTTGCAGGATATAGTGCAGAAAATTCCAGAACGACTAGTCAATACAACCGTAACAAAGGTTTTGCTAATGATGATTTGAAAACATTTAACTTTACTCAATCGGCTTCTGTGTTAAATTCAGAATATACTGCTTCAGAATGGATGTTAACTTCATTGTTTGGGCGTGTAAATTACGATTATCAAAAGAAATATATGGTATTTGCAAGTATTCGTAGAGATGGTTCTTCCAGATTTGGTTGGGATAATCTTTACGGAACTTTTGCCGCATTTGGTGGAGCTTGGAAGGTTGACAAAGAAGAATTTTTAAAGAACCAATCTTGGTTAAGCAACTTAAAACTACGTTACAGTTGGGGAGAAAACGGAAATAATGCCATTGGTGATTACAAGTCTTTTGGAACATTAGCAGGAGGGAATTACTCATTTGGAGGCAATTTATCTAACGGTTTAGTCCCAAACAGCATTGAAAATCGTATTTTAACTTGGGAAAAAACACAATCATCAGATTTTGGTTTTGAATTGGGACTATTCAACAGGATTGATCTCTCAGTTGATTATTATACTAAAAAAACCAAAGCTCTTCTTCTTCAAGAGCCTATACTTTTAGCAACTGGTTTTCCAAGCATTATTGGAAACGTGGGATCTGTGGAGAATAAAGGTTTAGAATTTGAATTAAGCACCAAAAATTTAACAGGTCAATTTAAGTGGAACACTTCTGCCAATATTGCATTTAATAATAATAAAGTATTGCAATTAGGGAATAACAACAAGCCTATTTATACAGGTTTTAGTAACTTAACAAATGTTATACAGGTCGGTGAAGAACTGAACTCTTTTTATCTTTATGAAGCAATCGGGGTTTTATCAAGTGCAGATATCAATAATACTGGTGTTGCGAAAACAACTGGTGCCATTGCAGGAGACGTGAAGTACAGAGATTTTAACGGTGATGGTAAAATTGACGAAAACGACCGTCATATCATCGGTAGTCCCACTCCTGATTATTATTGGGGATTTACCAACACATTTTCATACAAAGGATTTGATCTTTCTGTATTTTTTCAAGGTCAGAAAGGAGGTTATAGCTACGCTTTGTTAGGTCGTGCAATCGATCGCCCTGGAATGGGAACCACAACCAACGTAATGGGGAACTGGGCAAACCGTTGGCGTTCTGATGCAGATCCTGGAGACGGTAAAACCCCAAGATTAGATGGTACTACAGGAGGTCTTTTAGATACAAGATGGTTATATGATGCCACTTATATTCAGCTTAAAAATGTGACTTTAGGATATAATTTCCCACAGGAATTGGTAAGCAAATTAAAGGTCTCAAACCTTAGACTCTATGTGAGTTTAGAAAATGTGTGGAGAAAAGATCATTATTACGGTGGTTACAACCCAGAATCTGTACAGTCAGACGGTACCGATTACGGAGCATATCCTAATGCAAAAGTGTATATGATGGGCCTAAACTTTAATTTCTAAAATTTTTACAATGAAGACAACTACAATAAATATATCCAGATCACCATTTAATATGAAAAATTTAGGAAAAGTATTGATTTTTGGTGCATTAACATTCGGAACAATAAGTTGTAGCCGAGAAGATTTGATGCTTGAACCTGAAAATAATATTACCCAAACCTCTTTTTACACTACAGAATTACAGATCCAGCAGGCCGTTTCGGGAGTGTATTCGGCGATGATCAATGCTTCTTCGAGAGGTGGCTATGATGTGAATTTTTACTTATTAGCATCAGAAGTTCGTTCTAATAATTATACCGCACTTTCACAAAACGGAAACAGAGATTATTACGCGATCAATCGTTTTCAAGACAATTCTACCACAGAAGAGATGGAAGTTCTTTGGGAAGATGCCTATCAAATGATCACGTATGCCAATAATATTTTAGTAAGAATTGATAATGTTCCTTTTGCAAGCGAAGCAACAAAAGAACAATACCGTTCAGAAACCCGTTTCTTAAGAGCGTATGCTTATTTTGAATTGATGCGTTCTTTTGGGAAAGTTCCTTTAATCGAAAAACCCGTGAGTCCTACTGAAGCGGCTGCAATACCAAGAACAGATCTAGCAACACTTTATAACTTCGTTACTTCAGAACTTGAGGCTTCTGTAGCAGGATTGAAAAATATACATGATGCAGCTAATAAAGGAAGGATTACCAAGTCTGCAGCTCACGCAATGTTAGGTAGAATTTATCTTACAGGATCGGGTTATCCTTTAAATAACAGTTCTTACGTTGCAAAAGCAAAAGATCATTTGTTTGCTGTCATTCAGGGGGAAGGTCAGTATGTTACCTGGTCACCGAACTATGCAGATTTGTTTAAAAGTACGAATGACAACAAATATCACATCTTCGAAATCCAGCATATAAGCGGAGGTTTGTCACAAGGTTCTTATTTGCCGAGCTATGTTTCTCCAAATTTTGGTACCGCTGATCCTTTGTATAATCCGCAGGGAAGTTTATTTACCTCAGGTGAATTAGGAGTTTCTCAATCTTTGATTAATTCTTATGAAGCGGGAGATTTAAGAAAAGCGGTAACGGTTAAAACCCAGTTCATCGCACAAAACGGATTGGTAGACAATGCCAATTATTTCATTAAATTCCGTGAGCCCGGAAAAGTGATCACCAACCGTTACGATTGGCCAATTAATTTCCCGATCATCCGTTACGAAGATGTTCTTTTGATGTATGCTGAAGTTTTAAATACTCAGGGAAGTACAAGTACAGCTGTTCCTTATTTGAATAGAATTCGTCAGAGAGCAGGTCTTGCGGCTGTTTCTACATCAATTTCTGCAGCAGATTTCACAACGGCACTTCGTAAAGAAAGAAGAGTAGAGTTTGCAGGAGAAGGTATTTATTGGCATGATTTGGTACGTTGGAATACTGGAGTGGCGGTCATCAATCAGGCTGCAGCTGCTTTAAACTACAATTTTACCATTACAACCAACGATTATTTATACCAAGTTCCTTTATCTCAAATCCAGATTGCGGGATACGATCAAAATCCTTAAAAGATGTTTTAAAAAGTTGACTGATATTTTTGAAAATGAATATCAGTCAGCTTTATCTTTATATAAAAAGAAAATCCCGAAGCGCAATTGCTCCGGGATTTTTTCGTAATTATATAATATTGATTTAGTGTCTCTTAAATAATATTTCGTCCATTTTTGACTGTTTTACATAGATCTTTTGAAAACTTACCGGCATGTATTGATATAACATTTCCCATTGATGAGTGTCGGTTTGTTTTTTAAAACTCTTGAAAGATCTTACAAAAAGATTTTCAATAATCTGTTTTACGTTTTGCGTTCCGTTTCTATAAATCCAGCCCATCATTTTAATGTTGTGGTTCACAATGTTAATTTTCGATTCCTGTAAAAGGTTTTTCAGGTGATCTACTGTTGTCTGAATAATTCCTGCAAAGTTATCTTGTGCTGAAAGTTGCACGATTTCCTTTTGTAACGAAGGATAGAATACTTTTAAATGTTCAATTGCCCCATTTTCATTAATTACTTTCTTCTCAATATTCTTCATTTTAAATATTTTTCAAAACATTCTTGTATTAGCTAAAAGTGTACCAATTGCTCTATCGAGATGTTAAAAAAACTACTCTTCATGTTAATTTTGTTTTAAGTTTAAATCTTTTGGTAAGCCTATTGTTAATAGTTATTTTAGTGAATTTTTATTTCTTTGTTTAGTGATTAAAATTGTAATTCGTTGATTTTAATTGGATTAATTGATACTGGTTTTTATTGTTTAGTAATGAAACATTTAAATGATATAATGAAAATTTTTAAAGTCAAATTTTAAATTCTTAGAATTAAGAAATTTAAAATCTTCATTTTTTTTTGTAATCTTCACAATTTTTGTTGCCATCTTTGCCCCTTAAAGAGCTTTATCCATTTATTAAATCTTTGCGTTTTAAATATATCTATTTAAAGGATATTCATTAAAGATAAATATACAATTAGTCGATTTTAATTTTCAGAATAAATATATTTGCAATCCATAAAAATCAGAGATGTTTACAAAAATCGTAGTTCACAGAGTCGGAAATAAAATCAACGGAGAATCACTTATACTTTCACAGGAAGAACTTCAATTGGATGAAGGCACGGTAGAAATGCTTGAAAATTACTTTTTAGGCTCTTTTAAAACTGAAGAAACCTACCAGTTTTACAGCGATTCTTATTTGGTAAACAATCCGGTTTTCAGTTCGGTATCTGAAATTTTTGATGATAAAGCGAAGTTCCTTTGGGAAGCAGAAAATATTGCAAAACATCTTTTCGAAGCTGCAGAAAATCCGAGAGTTCAGGGCGGAGAATTATTTATCGTTTTCTTTGAAGACGAAAGAGAAAGCGATGAAAGAGTAGATAAAATAGGGATTTTTAAAACCGAAAAAAGAGATTCTTTCTTAAAGATATTCCCTAAAAACGAGTCTTTCGAAATTGAAAAAGATCAGGGAATCAGCCTGTCAAAAATCGATAAAGCAGCATTGATCTACAATAACAATAAAGAAAGTGGGTATGTACTTTCCGTGGTTGACAACAACAAAAACGGAGATATGTATTACTGGTTTGAGGATTTCTTGAAGGTAAAACAGCGTGATGATGAGTATTTTCATACGCAGGAAGCTTTGATGGTTTACAAAGATTTTATCGTGAAACAGCTTCCGCAGGAATTTGAAGTTTCAAAAGCGGATCAGGCTGACTTTTTAAACCAATCTATTAATTTCTTTAAAGAAAAAGAAGAGTTCAAACTGGATGAATTTGCTGCTGAAGTCTTAAAAGACGAACATGTAATCGAAAGTTTTAATAATTATAAAACCGATTACGAACAGGAAATGCAGATCAATATTGCCGAAGAATTTCCGATCAGTGAAGCGGCAGTGAAAAAAACGCAGCGACATTTCAAAAGTATTATTAAATTAGATAAAAATTTTCATATCTACATTCATGGAGATCGAAAAATGCTTGAGCAAGGGCAGGATGAGAAAGGGAAATTTTATATGCTTTATTTTGATAAAGAAGTATAGAGATTAGTTTACAATAAATTTCGATCATTTTATGGAAAAAAACTACAGATTTATTGCCATCAGTTCGCTGGCAATATCCCTCATTGGTATTTTAAGTTGCTTTTATTCGTTTTACAGGGTATGGAATGGAGCATCGCAGTTTAATACAATTCCTGAAATTTTTCGAATTTTATTTTCATTCAGCACATTAAATCTAGATTTCACCAATCGATTTGAGCATCTTGATATTTGGAATTTTGTCTTTTATCTGCTGCTGTTCATTGGCTCGTTGCAGTTTATAAAAACTAAAGGAAAAGAAACACGTTTCATTGGTTTTGTATTTTCTGTGATTTTTTTTAATGCTATTATTGTGCTTTTACAAAGTACATTTTATAAATTTTTTCTTACAAAATGGCAGAATGTAACGTCTCTGCAAATATTTTCTATAATCATCGGTTATCTTGCTTTAATGGGCGTTTTGTTTGTAAGTTATCGAGTTTTAAAATTGATTAAAAGCGGAAAAGAAATAGACGTAATAATAACTGAGAACAAAACGATTGTTACCGATACCGGAAAGTGGCAGCGATTTTTTCATTGGGTTGTTGATTTGACGGTGATGTCTTTAGTTGCTATTCCTGTGATTATAAGTTTAGGATATTGGCTTGCAGATTCTGGTATTTTGAACGGAAATGAAACGCTTCAGATATTTTTTAGAGGAAGATGGTCTTTGTACACCATTATTTTCTTATTCATTTTTATTTATTATCCAATTTCAGAGATTCTTTTTGGATCATCACCCGGAAAGTTTTTAACGGAATCCAGAGTTGTTAATTCTAAAGCAGAATCTCCCAATTCGTCTACAATATTTTTGAGGACTTTATGTAGAAATATACCGTTCGATGCACTTTCTTTTTTCTCTAAAAGAGGATGGCACGATTCGCTTTCTGAAACGTATGTGGTGAAAGAGAAAAGAACAGGTTTTAAAACCAATAGATTATTGTGGATTTTACCGGTTTTAGCAATTTATCTTTTGGTAATGTATTTCGGAAAAAGATTTTATACTGAATATAAAGCCAGTATTGAATTTAATAATACAATGTCTGAAAAACTAAACTTTTTGGAATCTGAAATTAAAAATCCAAACACGAATCAGTTTTTTGTAGTGAATGATGTTGGCTATTACGGAAACATAAACAATTATGGTTTTAAAATAGAAAAAATTGAAGGCAGCAAAATAACGATCAAGAGAATTATTGGCGAATCTCTATCAGAATCCAGCTTTGCACAGGCAAAATATCTTTATGATCAACAGAAAGATACAGCAAAAACATTTATTATCAGAAGAGATAATCTGGTGAATATTTTCCCAAAAACTCAGGACGAAATTTACCGTCCGGTGAGAACATTAGAGTTTTTCGAACCGGGAATTCGCTACGGAATTGAAAATGTTTACAATTTTGTGACCCCTTATTTACAAGTTTCGATAGGCTCTGATAGCAATGATTACAGTAATCATAATGCATCTGTATATTTTCAGAATCTTGGTGGAAGCGGAACGATACTCAATATAAAAAATATCAATAATGATATTAAATGGAAAACCTCTTTTCCGTTAAAAGTAACGAATGATGTGCAGTCTCCAACAATTGTTCCGGTAGAAAATTTTAAAGTAAGTGAAAGAAATATTTCACAAATTGAGATGTTAGATTCTTTAAAACAAAAACATATTTATCTGTTGAAAACCAATGGCATGCAGACGGAAGTGACAGAGGTTAAGTAAATAATAAATATTATAAATTATTTTTGTAATGTTAATTAATTTCTTAATAATTGTGAATTATGATTATTATTTAAGTAATTAAATTCTGTATTTATTTTAATAAATCACAATTATTGTTAATAATTGTTGTATATGTAATCTCGCATACCACACGAGGATTGTTTTGGCGGATTATTTAGCTATCTTTGATTTTTATTAGCATATTATGAATTTTGTTGAATGTCATGATGAGCCCATTCATATTCCGGGCTACATACAAAGTTTCGGATACTTGATTGGCATCGAGACAACTTCTCTTACCATTGCTTTCTTCAGCGAAAATATCTCGGATATTTTTAAAATAGAACGTTGTGAAAATCTTTTTGGAAAAAAGCTTTCGCAGTTTCCTGAAGTATTTCAAACAGTATTAGATTCAGACATTTTCAAAGATGCAGGGTTTCTTTCAAAAAGAGAAAATGAAACCTACTTCGACAAAATTGTAATCGCTGAAAAACAATACCATTTTTCGGTTTTCAGAGCGAATGATTATATTTTCCTCGAGTTTGAAGCAGTTTCTGAAAACCATCAGAAGCGCATTACCAATAAATATGATAATTTTTATATTATTGATAACGAACAGGAAATCTGGGATCAATTGCTCAATACAGTTTCCAATATCATCAATTATGACCGGATCATGGTCTATAAATTTATGAATGATGGTTCCGGGAAAGTGATTTCAGAAAAAACAAACAGTCATCTGGAAAGCTATTTAGGACTTCATTATCCTGAACACGATATTCCGAGACAGGCGCGTGAGCTTTATAAAAAGAAAAGAAAAAGAATATTTTCTAATGTTTATTCAGAGCCGGTGCGTATTCTCAGCCGAAGCGGAAAAAATATCGATCTTACTTTTGTGGCTTCCAGAGCAATGTCTCCCATACATGGTCAGTACATCAAAAACTCAGGAGCTTCATCTAGTTTCAGTATTTCAATTATTATCGACGATAAACTTTGGGGATTGGTAACTTGTCATAATTCTGAAGCGAAACATATTGATCTTGAAGATCGTGTGCAGGCAGGAATTTTCACGGTTTTAGCATCCAATGCTTATTCTTCTTTTAAAGCTAAAAAAGAATTAGAATATCGATTAGATCTAAATGAAAAACTAAACCAGCTCAAATCTGAATTCCTAAAACATGGAACTTTATTTGACTCTTTAGATTCTAATAGATCTGAATTGAGATTGATGCCAAAAGCTGACGGATTGGCAATTATTTCAGATACAGAAACCATGACAGATGGTTTAACTCCCGATAATGAAACGATTGATAGGATCATTGATTGGGCTTATCAAAATACGTCGCAAAATATTTTCATCAGCAATAGTTTTCTGAAAGATCATGGAGATGAATTAAATTTAAATCCAAAAACCGCTGGAATTATTATTTATTTTATTGAAAGAAGTAAAAAAGAAATTTTGATATGGTTTAGAAAAGAATTTGACGAGCATATCAACTGGGCTGGAAATCCGGAGAAAACAATTGATGTCGTTTCTAAAGATGGTATTGAGACTAAGTTTATTTCTCCAAGACAGTCTTTTGAGGTTTTTACAGAAAATATCAGAGGAAATTCTAAAAGATGGAGTGCGAAAAATGTAATTGCAGTAAATTTAGTACGTGATTTGATTCTTGAAACTTCTCACAAACAGTATATTACCATAAGAAAACTGAATGACCAGCTGAAAAAAGTAAATGAAGAGCTAGACAGTTTTTCGTATACCATTTCACACGATCTGGGAACGCCGCTTACGGTGATGAAACTCAATGCGCAGATGTTGCTCAATACTTTAGGTGATATTACAGACAAGGATAAAAATAAGATCAATTCTATCATCGGCGAGATTGATAACATGGCAGAAATGATGCAAAATGTACTTCAGTTAAGCCGAGCAAAGCACAGCGAAATACAGCTTGAAACCATTGAAACCAATCTCACCATTCGAAAAATTACAGAGAATGCAAAAATCACGTACGACAGTCAGAAAAGTATGGTGGTGATCAAAGAATGTCCGGAAGTTTTGGCAGATAAAACAATGCTTCATCAGGTGTTTTTAAATATAATCAATAACGCCGTAAAATATTCATCAGACCAAGAACAGCCGATTATTGAAATAGAAGGTACAGAAGCCGGAGATCAAATTATCTATAGAATTAAAGATAACGGTATTGGTATTCCGGAAGAAAATAAGCATAAAATGTTTAAAATTTTCAACAGAATGGATAATGCTAAAAAGTTTAAAGGAAATGGAGTAGGTCTTTCAATCGTTCACAGAATTATGAATAGATTGGGCGGAAATGTAGATTATGAGAGTAATAAAGACGGAACTTGCTTTATTTTGACGTTTCAAAAACCTAAATTTGTGAAACTTTAAAACAAAAATATGGTATCTGAATATCTAAAACAAAATACAGCCGAGTATCACGATGCTGCTGAAAAACTATTTAGTTCTGATAAAATTTTTAGCAAAACTTTCACTTTAGAAGATTACAAGAAGATCATTAATACCAATTATTTGATGCTTCTTCACAGTGAAAACAAAATATTCAACAGTCTTTCGGACAAATTCAGTGAAAAACTTCAGTTGAACCAAAGAGTGAAACTTCCTTTGATCGAAAAAGATTTGGCAAGTTTAGCTTTAGAAAACCAAACCGCTTCTCACGATTTTGAATTGGCGAATGAGCATGAGGCTTTAGGAGCAATGTATGTCATTGAAGGTTCTACTTTGGGTGGAAATGTTATTGCAAAACAGCTTTCTAAAACGGAAGGTTTTGATAACGTAACATTTAATTTTTTCGGATGTTATCAGGAAAATACAGGACCAATGTGGAAAAACTTTAAAGAAGTTTTAGACACTGAAGTGGCTGAAGAAAATTACAACGAAGTATTATCTGGAGCTAAAAAACTATACACGTTTTTACTAAACGTTAATTAATTTCCTTAAATAAGAATTAAAATTCCCGAAAGATTGCTCAATTTTTCGGGAATTTGTACATTTGGGAAGCAAAAAATTAAACGAACAAATAAATAATAAAAAGTAATATTATGAAACTGTAAAGTTCCATAATGTCAATTAAAAACAATAAATCAATATATTATGAAAGTAACTGTAGTAGGTGCAGGCGCTGTAGGTGCAAGTTGTGCAGAATACATCGCAATGAAAGACTTCTGTTCAGAAGTAGTTTTAGTAGATATCAAAGAAGGTTTTGCTGAAGGAAAAGCAATGGACTTGATGCAGACTGCATCTTTGAACGGATTTGATACAAAAATTACAGGAACAACAGGAGATTACAGCAAAACAGCAGGTTCTCATGTAGCAGTAATCACTTCTGGTATTCCAAGAAAACCAGGAATGACTAGAGAAGAATTAATCGGTATCAATGCGGGAATCGTAAAAGAAGTTACTGAAAACTTAGTAAAAAATTCTCCGGAAGTAATCATCATCGTGGTTTCTAACCCAATGGATACAATGGCTTATTTGGTACACAAAACTTCAGGTCTTCCTAAGCACAAGATCATCGGTATGGGTGGTGCTTTAGATTCTGCAAGATTCAAATACAGATTAGCTGAAGCTTTAGAAGCTCCAATTTCTGATGTAGACGGTATGGTAATCGCTGCTCACAGTGATACAGGAATGCTTCCTTTATTGAGCAAAGCAACAAGAAACGGAGTTCCTGTAACTGAGTTCCTTGACGAAGCAAAACAAAAATATGTAATCGAAGAAACTAAAGTTGGTGGTGCTACATTAACTAAATTATTGGGTACTTCAGCTTGGTATGCTCCAGGTGCAGCAGTTTCTGTGATGGTTCAGGCAATTGCTTGTGACCAGAAGAAAATGATTCCTTGTTCGTTAATGCTTGACGGAGAATACGGACAAAGCGATATCTGTCTTGGTGTTCCTGCAATTATCGGGAAAAACGGTGTTGAAAGCATTGTAAACATTTCTTTAACTGAAGAAGAAAAAGCTAAATTTGCTGAAGCTGCACAAGCAGTAAGAGAAGTAAATGGTGATTTGAAATTCTAATTAATTAGATTTTATATAAATGAGATCCGCATCGTAAGATGCGGATTTTTTTTATTAGCTCTATTTTATAAGATTTGTTTTCCTTTTAGAATTTATAATTAAGAATGTCAATAATATTTGAGTTGCAATAAATATAAAAAATGGAATTGTAAAAGCTGGATAATTTAAAGCTTCACTAGAAACGTGCATCAATCGGCTTGCAACTGCCGAAATCATAAGTGCAAAACTGATTAACGAAATTAAAACAGGATGTTTACTTTTTATAAAACTTAGAATCATTCCTAAAAGACCTAAAAATGCAAAAAGCTGATCAATGTTTCCAAAGTCAAAAACAGTAAAACTCAACCAAAAAATAAAAGGAATTGCTATCATTTGCCCCATCAACATGATTAGAGAATAAGAGGCAATTGAGAATATCTTTAAATATTTCATTATTAGTTTTTTTAAGTCTTAAAGTAAATTTACCTTTCTTTGATAGGCTATCTATAATTTATATGACGATTTAAATCAAGAACTACTTTAAAACTTTAACCTCAATTTCCACTTTCTAGTAAGGAAGCAATTAAGAATCTAAGTCAAATTTTTCAATTCTATATTTAAAATTTCAATTAATCTCCACCACAACCTCCGCAACTGCTGCATGAGCTTCCGCCACAGGATGAGTCTGATGATGAAGATGAGGTTCCGCAACCACCATCCGAATTGACTGATACAGATCGATTTGTTAAAGGAACAAAAGAAGTGGTTAAAACTGCCGTTCCCATAAGGAAATAGCTCCATTGCCAATCGTTGTCGGTGTTTTTTTTGGGCAATATAGCGGTTTTGTATAAGTCGGGTAAAATTTTAGAACTAAATAAATTAGTTAATTTTAGTAAGTATCCTATCATCATAAAAATGAAAATAACAACAGCAAAACTTATGAGCAAAACGGGTTTGTCGCGTAAAATTCCAGTGACAATTCTTAGAAATCCGAACATGATTAATGATAGAAAAACAGCGAAATTCAGAACGAATAAATTGGAGAAAACTTTTGACCGGATAAAATATTTTTTAACCTCATCCATCGATTTAATGATGTTTGAAAACGCAGGTTTTGTAATCAACTGAATTAAAAAATTAGGATAAGAAGTTTTACCAAGATCATTTAATAAGTCGATAACCTGTTGATGTTCTCGTGATTGTATGAACGTTAATTTGTTAGTGCTAATCGTTTGATCTTCATTTATTTTTATCGAACCATTATCAATCAATTCATTTACGGTTCCGTTGACTACAGAAGAAATATTTCGGTCTTTAAGATAAATTAATTCATAAGGCTGAAGATCAAATACAAAAGAGTCTTTATCGAATAAACGGATTGCTTGTGCCAACTTTCTTCGGTTATACCATTCCAATCCCACGAAAGAAACTATGATTAATCCTAAAAATAAAAAAATGAAATCAGGATTTTTAATGTTGAGATACAACGGTTTCAATAAAAAATAAAGCGGAAAACTTAGAACCATGAATGCAATTATTCCTACAATTAATGAAGTTCTCAGTTTAAAGTTCGATTTTTTCAGGTTCAGACTTTCATACGGATTTGCATGATCCCAAATACTTTCAGGTTGTTTTCCAAAATGAGTTTCATACAGTTTTGTCGTCCGTTCTTTGGCGAGTTTAAATTTTTGAAAATCTTCCTTATTGTGTGTGGAAGGAATATGCTGAATTTGTTTTCCTAAAATCGTACAAAATTCTGAATAAGATTTGGTGAAAATAAGATGTTGATGCCAAGCCGTATCTACAATTTCTGAAGGTGAAACCATCATATCTGAAACTGCAGCTAGATACATGAATTTTTTATATTCTAAAATCGCCTGTTTTGTAAAATTTTGAGTCCAATAATTTTCATGAGCCAACCGTAATGTAAAATCATATTCACTTGGAGGCTGATCAAAATCAAACAGCTCAATTTTTTCCCAAAGATCTTTATTCATCATTTTTTTTGAATGTTGAACTTAAAGATAAGTAATTTTTAAGTTCAATATTCTATGTAGATCTTTAGATAATAAGATTTAACATTTATTTAAAAACAATCTGTCACCAATTCCATATTCACCATTGCGCCGGCTACATTTCCTGTCATTACTGCGTTAGAAACCGAGCGCATCATTGAAGAATTATCACCACAGACAAAAAGGCCGGGAATATTTGTTTTCTGAAACTGATCTGTTTTGATGTGACCAAATTCTGTAAACTCACAGCCTAAATTTTTCGGGATTTCCGAATGCTGATGAAAAGGAAAAGCTCCATAAACTGCTTCAAATTTTATTTCTGTACCGTCTGTGAAAATAATGCTTTCAACAATTCCTTTATGGTGCTTTAATTCTGAAATTTCATTTTCAATAATTTGAATATTGTTTCGGTTCAGTTTTTCTCTTTGTTCATCGGTTAAATTGGCTTCTCCTCTTGTGATAAGCGTAACATTCCCGGTTAAATTTTTAACAAGTGAAGAAATATGTACAGCTTTATCTCCATTGGCAATAATTGCCGTTTTTTTGCCTTTGTATTCGTAGCCGTGACAATAAGGACAGTGGATCAGAGATATGCCCCAAGATTCTTTGAAACCTTTGAGGTCAGGAATTTCATCTACAATTCCTGTTGCAATAATCAATTTCTTTGAATGAAATTTTTCACCTTTTTCTGTGGTGATTTCAAAACTGTTTTCAGTTTTTTTAGCATCAATTGCTTTTCCTTTGTGTAAATGAACAGTTTCATATTCACTCACTTGTTTTTGCGCACTTTCTGCGATTTCTTTGGGTGATTTTCCGTCCTGCGTCAAGAAATTATGAGAATGTGGAGTTTTCTCATTGCAGGGTTTTCCGCTGTCTATTACTAAAGTTTTTCTTAGTGACCTACCTAAAGCCATTGCTGCAGAAAGCCCGGAATAACTTCCGCCAATAATGATTACTTCGTATTCTGTTTCATTCATAGTTTCTGATTTTAGAGATTTGCAAAAAATATTTTAGTTTGAAAAGTTTGGCAAAGTTAGAATAAATTTTTATTATTGCAACATAATCGCATTAATAAAATGATAAGAAGAAGTACCCCAACAAAAGAGGCAGTTTTTAATGTTCTAGCAGGCTCTCGAAAAGCGATGAGCTCAGATGCAGTGATGCAGAAAGTTGATATCAGTATTGATCGTGCTACAATTTACCGTGTTCTCAATCGGTTCTGTGAAGACGGAATTCTTCATAGAATCGTGGCAGAAGACGGAAAGCAGTATTTTGCTATTTGTATAAAATGTGAAGAGAAAAAACTGGCAGATCATCATTTTCATTTCAGATGTACAAAATGTGAAACGATAGAATGTTTACCGAATGAAGTTCAGTTTTCCTTAGAAAAGGGCTATTTAGTTGAAAGTGTAAATTGTATTCTGACGGGGATTTGTAAAGATTGCTCATAAAAAAACCTCTGCAAAAACTTACAGAGGTTTTTATTGGATGTTTAAAGACTTATTTTTTCTTTTTATTTAAAGTATCTGCTTTAGGTTTTTCATCTACGATTGACATTTTATTTTCGAAAGGCTTAGCTTCTAAAACGGTGATGCTGGTTTGGTCTTTGCCGAGATTGTATTGTACAAAAACTGTTTTTTCGGTAGTTCGGATAATGTAGGTGTTTACATTTTTCCAGTTGTTGCAGGAGTGCATGTAACCTAAGTTATAAGCTTCTGGATCTTCTCTTTTTATGCGTTCTTCTTCACCATCTCGTAAAGGTTCTCCAGTATTGATTTTTACACCACCTACATTTTTAATTAATTCATCAAAACTTTTCTGGATTTCAAGCGGAGAAAATTTCTTGTCTTTAAACTCTTCAGAGATCCTGATCTCGGCTTTGTATGTTTTACCTTCCATCGAGGTATATGAACCGTGATCGTAGAAATATTCTTTATCAAAATCTTTGGTTTGGCCGTCTCCATGATAAGAATTTGGATCGGTGAAAGTATATCCCTGAGGAAGCTGGAAGTAAGGAAAAGTTCCATGGAATTTATCAGTAACAGGAATTTTACTGATGTTATAACCTGTATCTGAGATTACTTCAGAAGAATATTTTTGTTCTTTGGAATTTTTATTTGCTCCGTTTTCAGAAACATCCTGATTTTGATTTTTTTTATTGCACGACCATAAAGTAAGCACAGCCAAAGCACTTGTTAAAAGTGTATTCTTCATATTCAATAGGTTGAGAGATATAATTCTGCCTATTTGTGGTAGCAAAATTGATGCTAATAAAGATGAAAAAAGTTTAAAATTATGTTAAATTGTAAATAACGAAATGATGTCGAAATTATTTTAAAGCATTTAAAACTCTCTCAAATTCCAAATCTTTTTTATTTAAAAAATCCTGATCTTTATATTTGATCACTTCATCAATTCTCACTCCTGTTTGTTGGGTTTGCGAATTATCGGGATAAAAAATTCCGTTTCCGGTAAATTCTAAAAGATAATTTCCTGGAAGATCTACTTTGACTACATCACCATCTGCACCAGCAGTTTGTTGACCTATTGTAATTGACTGAGGGAAGATTTTCTGTAAATTCATCGTGTACCATTCACTTGCGCTTCGGGTTTCAGTATCAACGATAATGAAAACTTTACCGGAGTAGGACATCGTCTTCATATCTTTTATTTCAGGGAAGTAATGATAAGAATCTTTCAGGTAAACAAAAGTGCCTATGTTTTTAAGATTTGGAGCATAATATTTATAAAAATAATTTTCAGTTGGTGAAAAGTACTTGTACACATAATGAAAAATAAATCCGCCCCAATCCGGATAACCTCTCATGTCAAAAACCATTGCTTTTTTCTTTGAGGCATCTAGAATAATGCTCTCCATTTTTTCATCAATCTTATCGTCATCCACATCATTGATGAATTGTAGCGTGTTATTAATATTAAAATAGGCAATATCTTTATTTATTAGTTCTCGGGTCGCCCATTTTTGGTTCTTATTGTTTATATAATTTGAAAGTACATTGACCTGTGTTTTACCTAAAGTGTTTACAAGTTCGATATTTGTCGTAAATGCCTTGTTACCGGATCTTACCTTTAATGATTTTTGCGGAATATTGTCTGACCAAATAAGATCGTTTTGGTAGGATGAAAGTTCGAATATTAACTTTTCACGATTAGAAACAGAAAGTAGCCTGCTTTTCTCATCGATGATCTGTGATATTTTTTTACCGTTAATTTCTGTGATGTGATCTCCTTTTCTGATGTTTGCTTTTGTACAGGTCTCGGGAAATACGATGTCGGTAACCAAGAGATAATTGTTTACAATTTTATAATCGAAAGGGGAGTAATAAGAAGCGTTAAACAAAAAATCGTTTCTGTAATTGAGTTCACGATAAAATTTAAAAGCATGGCTGTCTTTCATTTTAGAAACGAGTTTTGCCAAGATGATCTCAAAATCTTTCCTTGAAGTTACTTTTGAGTTTTCATTTAAACTGCTTTTAAAATATTCCTCAAAACCTTTATCCATAATATATTTGTGAGGAAAAAGGTAATCTACAACTCCCTGTATTTTTGCTAAAGCGAGTAAGCGATATTCAATGGGAAGGTTTTCAGTTTTTGGAAATGGATATTTTTTTTCGTCACTTACTGATTTCCCTTTTGGCAGGTCTTCAAAATTATAACGGTGATCGTAAATCGAGTTGAGTACCTCTTTATTTTCATAGCTTATTTTTCTGTTTTTCTGAAACCAATTGAAGTTTTGATTTTTTGTAAAAACATCCAGTGCTGTTTCAGAAGGAGCAGAAGCTGTAAATTTTTTATTGAGCTTTCCAGTTAATTTATCAACGATAGAATTAAAATCATCTTGTGAACTGATATTTTTCACATTCACTAAAAACAAACTATCGGCATCAATTTTTCCGCTTGCCAGATCGGGATGATAATATTTAATAAAATTCCAGGTTTTGATGAAGTCATAATACTGATCTTTCTGAGCGAAAATGTATTGTTGAAACAAAAAAAAGATAAGGAGAACTGATGTTTTTTTCATGATGACAAGTAATTTTTAAAGATAACAGATATTTGTGAATTGAAATGTTAAAAATCAATAAGTTGAAACTTTTGCTTTTATTACCCTCAGAACATTGATCATATTTATTTTATGGATGAAAAACCAAAAAGAACTTTAATAAATAACAATTGTGTATCATTAAATTTAATTAAAATTTCACACCCCAAAACTTTCAAAACCCGTAAATTTGTGGTACTAAAAAGTTATTCAATGTTTAGGAAAATTTCAATTGCTGCAGCTGCATTGCTGTCTGTAATTCCAATCAATGCTCAGAAAAATAAAAACAATCAGGTTGATAGACCCAAATTGGTAGTAGGTTTGGTCATTGATCAAATGAGGTGGGATTATCTTTACCGATATTACAGCAAATACGGAAATGATGGTTTCAAAAGACTTTTAAATAAAGGATATTCTTTAAATAATGTGCATATTCCTTATGTTCCTACTGTCACAGCTTTAGGGCATACTTCGATTTATACAGGCTCGGTTCCTGCGATTCATGGGATTGCCGGAAATGACTGGACAGACAAAGAAACCGGTAAAAATGTATACTGTACAACCGATGAAAACGTACAGCCTGTTGGTACAACCAATGTAAAAGTAGGAAGTCATTCTCCGAAAAATCTTTGGTCTACAACTGTTACAGACGAACTGAGATTAGCGACTAATTTTCAGGGAAAAGTAGTTGGAGTTTCTTTGAAAGACAGAGCTTCAATTCTTCCGGCTGGTCATACTCCAAATGGAGCGTATTGGTTTGACGATTCTACCGGAGATTTTATTACGAGCACTTGGTATATGAATGATTTGCCTCAATGGGTAAAGTCTTTCAATTCACAAAACTTGCCGGATCAATTGGTTGCAAACGGTTGGAATACTTTATTACCGATCGATCAATATACAGAAAGTTCGCCAGACAATTCTCCTTGGGAAGGGCTTTTAGGAAGTTCAAAAACTCCTGTTTTCCCTTACAGTAATTTGGCTGAAGATTATAAAACTAAAAAAGACAATATTCGTTACACGCCTTTTGGAAATACTTTAACTTTAAAACTGGCTGAAGCTTCTGTAGAAGGTGAAAATTTAGGAGCTGATGAAGTGACTGATATTTTAGCCATCAACTTAGCTTCAACAGATTATGCAGGACATAAATTTGGTCCGAATTCTATTGAAGTAGAAGATGTTTACCTGAGATTGGATCAGGATTTAGCTCAATTTTTCAAATATCTGGACGGAAAAGTTGGGAAGAACCAATACACCGTTTTTGTTTCTGCAGATCATGGTGGAGCACATTCTGTAGGTTTCCTGAAAGAACATAAGATCAACACAGGATTTTTTGGCGAAGGAATGGAAAAAAGCTTAAATGAAAAACTGAAAGCTAAGTTTGGAGTTGATAAATTAATTAACGGAGTTGATAATTACCAAATTTATTTCGACAGAAAATTAATGGCTGATAACGATCTTGAGTTGGAAGATATTAAAGAATTTGCAATCCACGAACTGGAAAAAGATCCAACAGTTTTATACGCAGTTTCTACAACAGAAGTACAGGAAGCAACAATTCCTGAGCCGATCAAACAAAGAATTATCAACGGAATCAACAGACAGAGAAGTGGTGATATTCAGCTGATTTCTCATGACTCTATGCTTCCTCCATATTCAAAAACAGGAACTACACACAGTGTTTGGAATTCTTACGATGCACACATTCCTTTGATTTTTATGGGATGGGGAATTAAGCATGGCGAAAGCAACAAACAGTATCACATGACCGATATTGCACCAACGGTTTCAGCTTTGTTGCATATTCAGTTTCCAAGTGGAAATGTGGGTAATCCGATCACTGAGGTTATTGGAAGATAAGATTGAACTTAACTCATATAAAATCCCCGTAAAATTTATTTTTACGGGGATTGTTTTTTTATAATTGGAGATTTATTGTTCGTCAATTTCTTCTTCCTCATCTTCATATTGTTCAAGAAAATAAGTGAAAGTGAAATCTTCAACTTCATCTTCTGTATCTTCTAAAGTGATTAAAAGGTCTTCAAAAAGTTCAAGTTGGTCAACGCTTAAATTAACAAACTCTATGTGAAGTGGCATTTCCAATTCACCAGAAATTATATCTGAAAGTGCATCCAGATTATCACCGAAATGCTCCGGAAGTTTTATTTTTTCTTTAAGCTGAGTGTAAAAATCTTCGTAATCTCCGATTTCTGTAAAGTCGATGTATATTGTGCTCATAGTTTATTCAAATTTTACTTTGCAAAGGTATGGGTTTTCCGTGATTACAATGACGAATTATTTCTTTTCAAAACTTTTATAATGATCTTTGGTTAAATACACCTCGCCGTTTTTAGTAAAAATAATTCTGTCACTATTTCTGTTTCCGCAGCTGTAATTAACATCGGCTTCAAAATATTTTTCATCTTTTGGAAGTTTGCCTTCACGGTTTCCAAAATGATCTCCACCAATTGCTTTTCCGGGCAAAACTTCACAAAGATTTCCCTGAGAAGGATTCCAACCCAGCTTTTTAGCTTCATTTTTCGTGATGTAATAATTCGGAAGTTGGTGATTTTGCTTTACATAATTAATGATAGTATTTTCATTAGTAAGTTCATCAATAGATTGTTTGTCAGATTGATTTACTGAAGCTTTCGAAACATTTTCAGTTTTGTTTGGAACCTTTTTCTCTGCAATAAAATTATTATAAACAAACATCACAGACATTCCGAAAAGAAGTCCGAGACAGGCAAAGAAAAGCGAACGTATTTTAGGATTCATATGATTCAATTTACCAATTTATCAGTGTATCAATGTAACAATTAATTAGTAAACTGTTACATTGATAGATTGTTACATTAATTAATTCCTCCATTCCTCATTAATATTACAAACAGGGATTGGATTAATCTTGTGTTGAGCCGCTTTATTCATTCTGCTGAAAATTTTAAAAACTTCCAAATCTCTTCCGTTGTAATCGGCTTCAGTTTTTGTTCCCCATTCTTTCTGAATTTTTTCAAGCTCAGGATAGGTGGCTCCGATTTGCATTTCATCTGTTCTTTCTGCATCCCAAAGTCCATCTGTAGGGATCGCTTCCTGAATATTTTTCACGAGATCTAAAGCTTTTGCCAATGCGTAAACTTCGGTTTTGTAAAGATCGGCGATAGGGGAGACATCAACACCGCCGTCACCGTATTTGGTGTAAAAACCGATTCCGAAATCTTCTACTTTATTTCCTGTTCCACAAACTAGAAGACCGTTGATTTGCCCGTAATAATACAAAGTAAGCATTCTCAAACGTGATCTTGTATTGGCAAAAGCCAATTTTTCGTTCGGAAACTCATCATCATGTACATCAAAAGTTTTGTACAATTCTTCAAAAGCTGGAGTAAGATTCACTGACATTGCCTCAACATTCGGGAATTTAGATTTCAGATCATTCATGTGTTCCCAAGCGCGGTTTACCTGATCTTCTTTTTGGCGAATTGGCATCTCGATCAACAACGTTTTCAAACCTGTCATTGCTGCCAAAGTAGAAACCACTCCGGAATCTACACCACCCGAAACTCCGAGTACATAACCCTTAGATCCTGATCTTTCGGCATAATCTTTTAGCCATTGTACGATATGATCGATTACTTTTTGTGTCTGCATTGTCTATTTTTATATTTTAAAATTTTCTTTTTTAAGTTCGTACCATAAACAGATTCCGTCCGGTTCGGTAAATTCACCTGTCTTTTCAAATCCAAGTTTTGTTAAAATATGGTTTGAAGCCTGATTTTCACAATGAGCATAGGCGTAAATGACTTCAGCTTTTAAATCATTAAAACCATACTCCAAAGAGGCTTTTCCCGATTCTGTAGCGTAACCTTTTCCCCATGTTTCAGGTAAAAAACGATAGCCAAGTTCATAGAAATTTTGATATCCGTTAACTTCGGAAGTATTTAGTTTCAATCCACTCCAGCCGATAAGAAGTTCGCTCTCTTTTTCGATCACAGCAAGCCTTCCCACACCATTATCTTCATATTGCTGTATGATCATTTTTACCACTTCTTTCGATTCTTCCACTTTAGAAAGAGTAGGCATTCCGATATATTTCATGACCTCCTGATTAGAGTCGAGGAGGAAAAGTCGCTCATGATCTGCCTCTTCGAGTTTTCTTAAAACGAGTCTTTTTGTTTCTAGGTACATATTTTATTTTTTTTCAAGTCCGAAAATTGTTACATTTTTTGTGCTTTTTTTGATGTCTGTTTTTTTCAATGGATTTCCTATAACATTCAATCTTTCTAAGTTTAAATTTTTAGAAAGATCAAGTTTTTGGATCTGGTTATGCTCGATGTTTAATTTCCTTAAAAACTTAAGACTGCTTACATCGATTGCCTTTAATTTATTTAAAGATATAGTTAATTGATCAATTCCCGATGTCGATCTCAGCGAAATATCTGTGATCTGATTGTTATCAAGAAAAAGAGAGAGCAAAGAATCTAAATTTTCTGCTGTAAAGGTCGATGTTTTGCATTTTGCACAAGAAAAGAGTTCAAGTTTATTCAGGTTTTTAACAGAAATATTTGAGATGGTATTATTATCAAGAAGGATCATTTTTGCATTTTTAAAATACATTAGATCATCGGTCATTGTAATACCTTTTTTTACCGCGAAAAGATTTTCTACTTTTTCTGCTTCAAGCTTATTAATGAAACCGTCTTTGTTTAGATCAAAATTTTCTACAACTACTTTTTCTAAGTTTTTATCCTTAAAAACAAGATTTTGTGACCAGAAAAAGGGAATTACTGCAATCATAAAAAGGGAAGTAATTATTTTGCATTTCATCATTAAATTGTGTTTAATTCATTATTTTTGTAAACTTAAATTTCATGTAAAAATAATGAAGATTTTTAGAATTGCAGCACTTTCATGCCTTTTAGTTTTAAGTTTAAACTCTTGTAAAAAAGAGCAGGAAACTGATTGGAAAGTAGAAATAAAAAATCCTGCCGAAAAGGTAGACGTTACTGATATTTCAAAAGAATTTTACGATGTAAATGTACCTTTAGATCAGTTTAAAGCTAAGTTTCCATGGTTTCAGGGAACGGTTTCTGATGCCGATTTTGCTAAAAACAGAACGAATGCTGATGAAGTGAAGATCTATAAAGAAGCAATTGCAAAAATAGATCAGACAAAGCTTCAGAAAGAACTTCAGGACTTGTTTTCGCATATCAAATATTATTTCCCCAATTTTAAAACGCCGAAAGTATATCTGTTTTCATCAACATTACAGATGATCCAGGATCCTATATTTTTTGATGATAAGACCAATTTCCTGTTTATTGATGTAAGTGGTTTTATGGGAAATAATAATCCTAATTATAAAGGTTTGGAAGGTTATTTTCAGAAATCGATGAATCCGAATAATATTGTTCCTAAAGTTTCAAGGATATTTGCAGAACAGGTTGTTCCTTTTTCTCCCGATCATCAGAAATTTATTGATCTTTTGGTGTATAACGGAAAAATAATGCTGCTTCAGGAAGCTTTTCTTCCCGAAACCCCCGATTATCTGAAAATGGATTATGATAAAAAGCAATACGATTGGTCTGTTGCCAATGAAGCGAATATCTATAATTATTTTGTTGAAAATAATTTAATTTTTGGAGACGATCACCGTTTGGTTGACCGTTTTATCAATCCGGGACCGTTTTCAAAATTTTATACTGAAATTGATAACGAATCTTCGCCAATGGTTGGTGTGTTTATCGGATGGCAAATGTGTAAAGAATATTTAAAGAAAAACCCTGAAACAAAATTGATCGATTTCCTTAAAATGGATGCCACGGAAGTTTTTAATAAAGCAGGATATAAACCGAAATTAGAAGAGTAAATTTTGTTGATTGGTTTTAGTTGATGGTTGTTAGTTTTTAACATTATATAATTCATTATTCTATCAACGATCAACCAAAACCCAACAACCAATTAAACATATTAGAAAAATAGAAAAAATGAGAAAGACCCAAATAACGATAGATGTAGAGCTGGATGAAAACCACATTCCGGAAAAAATGACTTGGAATGCTCAGGATGGAGGCGTAGAAAAAGAAGAAACAAAAGCGGTAATGATCTCCGTTTGGGACGAAAAAGCTTCAGAAGCTTTAAGGATCGACCTTTGGACCAAAGAAATGCCGGTTGACCAAATGAAAATGTTTATGCATCAGATCTTAGTATCTATGGGAAGTACCTATCAGAGAGCAACAGGAGAAGATGATGTTGCAGAATGGATCGAGCAGATCGCAGAAGAATTTGCAATAAAATCGGCAATAAAAATGTAAATATTGACATTTAGTTCTAATAAGCCATAATTGTTGAAAAGGATAATTGTTTGGTTATCAATATTTTTTTTGTTAATTTTAAGTCTAACTTAAATTAAAAAAAAATGAGAAAACTTTACTTTTTAACAATTATGGCTTTTTTGTGCTCAGGATTCATGAAGGCACAATTTGGAAGCTGTGCAAACGCTCGTCCTATCACAAATGGATTTACAGAGGCTAACATTACAACAGCCGGAACTGGTACAGCTCCGGAATCTTGGGTAACGAGCTTCAGCAGCCAATGTCTTACAGCAAGTGGAAGTCAATATTATGGAAGTGTATTTACTTCTACTGGCGGAGATTATCTCTTTTCTTACACATCAGGAAGTGTAGCTGGTGAATCAATTTCTATTACAATTCAAACTCACACTCCATATCAAGGAGTTGCAATGTTTACAAGCTGCAATGGAACTTCTATTGATGGCTGTGTTGCATGGAAATATAATGCACAAGCAGGTACAGCGACCTTAACGACCAATAATCTGGCTGCTAATCAGACTATTTATGTTGCAGTAGGGATTTGGGCATCGCCTAATAATTTGAATTTTTCAGTAACCAATTTTACAGTAACTCCTTCTTCTTTGTCAGTAGATGAAAATGAGCTTAAAACCTCTTCAAATGTTTATCCAAATCCAGTTAGAGATGTTCTTAACATTTCAAATTTGAAAGAGAAAACAAATGTAGCCATAATTGATATGAATGGTAAAGTTGTAAAAAAGGAAACCGTTTCAGCAGAAGGAAAGATTAATGTTTCCCATTTAACTCCTGGTGTTTATATAGTGAATGTAGGAACAAAAGAAGAAGGGAAGTCTTATAAAATTATTAAAAAATAACAAATTTTAAGATAATTTATAGCGGAAAGGTAATTGCCTTTCCGCTTTATCTTTGCCTTGGTAAGGTATATTTACTAACTTTGAAGTTTCTTTCAAAAAATACTTAGAAATGAATTTCAATACAAAAGTTATACACGGTGGGCAACACCACGAATCTGCAACTGGTTCTGTAAATGTTCCGGTTTTTTTAACGTCTACTTTCGCACAAAAATCTCCGGGAGTACATTCAGGATACGAATATTCAAGAGCGGCAAACCCTACAAGACAGGCTTTGGAAGACTCTTTGGCAAGCATCGAGAACGGAGCGAGAGGTTTAGCTTTCGGTTCTGGTTTGGCTGCCATCGACTGTGTTTTAAAATTATTAAATCCAGGCGATGAGGTTGTTGCCGTAGACGATTTATACGGTGGAACCTACAGAATGTTCACCAGGCTTTTCGAAAAATATCAATTGAAATTTACCTTCGTGAATTTTGATGATGCTTCAAAAATCGCAGATGTAATTACTGATAAAACTAAATTGATCTGGGTTGAAACCCCAACAAACCCATTGATGAAATTGGTAGATATCAAAGCGGTTGTAGAAATTGCAAAAGGAAAAGACATTCTAGTTGCTGTTGACAACACTTTTGCGACACCTTATCTTCAAAGACCAATCGATTTGGGAGCTGATATTGTGATGCATTCTGCTACAAAATATTTAGGAGGTCACTCTGATGTAATTGCAGGAGCTTTAATTGCAAAAGATGTTGAATTAGGAGAAAAACTTCATTTCATTCAATTTGCGAGTGGCGGAATTTTAGGACCTCACGATTCTTATTTAGTGTTGAGAGGTATCAAAACTTTGGCTTTAAGAGTTCAGAGACATTCTGAAAACGGAATGGCGGTAGCAAAATATCTAGAATCTCATCCTGCAGTTGCGCAAGTAATTTACCCAGGATTAGAATCTCACCCACAATATGAATTGGCAAAAGCTCAGATGAAAGATTTTGGAGGAATGGTTTCTTTCACTTTCAAATCAGGGAAAAAAGAAGATGCTATTAAATTCTTAGAAAAAGTAAGAGTTTTCACATTGGCAGAATCGCTTGGTGGAGTAGAATCTTTGGCAAATCATCCTGCTTTGATGACCCACGCTTCCATTCCTGCTGAAAAACGTGCTGAATTAGGAATTACCGATGATTTAGTTCGTTTAAGCGTCGGAATCGAAGATGCAGAAGATTTGATTGCAGATTTAGAGAAAGCTTTTTCTTAAATTTCTTACTACAAAAGTTGCAAAAGCTTTTTTTTAGCTTAAATTTTTGAAAATAAAAGGTCACAAAATGTATGAATTTGGTGTTGAATAAATATTGTATTCTGCTTTTTGAGCTTTTGAAAGTAATTAATTAAAACACTAAAAAAACGTTTGTGACTTTTGTGGTTACATAAAAAATATAATAAGAAAGATTCATATTTGAAAATAATCAATGTAGGCTTAAACGTGTTTTTAAGTTATGATCATTAATAAATTTCACATGAAAAATACAAGAAAAGCTACGGTTCAGGATTTACCTCAATTAGCAGAATTATTTGACCAATACAGAGTTTTCTATCATAAAGAATCTGATATTCCTGCTGCAGAAAATTTTTTAAAACAAAGAATAGAAAATAAAGATTCTGAAATATTTGTTGCTGAAAGTGAAAGGGAACTAGTTGGTTTTGTTCAATTATATCCATTATTTTCTTCAACAAGAATGAAGCGTTATTGGTTGTTGAATGATTTGTATGTCAATGAAAATTATAGAGGAAAAGGTTTTTCTAAAGAATTGATCGAAGAAGCTAAACAATTAGCAAAATCTACCGATGCTTCCGGAATTTTACTTGAGACCGGAAAATCCAACGACATCGGAAATCAATTGTACCCAAGTTGCGGATTTGAAATTTACGATGAAGTAAATTTCTATGAATGGACAAATAAAGATTTATAAATGATTATTGATAAATCATAAATGATACTTGCAGTTCTGAAATTATCATTAATCATTTAACACTTATCGCTTATATTATTAATCATTACCAATTACTTATTACTCATATTAAAATGACTGATTTTCAAAAATATATTCAACGATATTTAGATTTAATTCCATCTGAAAACTGGCTGGAAGAATTTATATCTGTAGGCGAGAAAACCGTTTCTTTGTTTTCATTTTTAACTGAAGAGCAATCGAAATTTGCTTATGCAGAAGGAAAATGGACATTGAAAGAAGTGCTTCTTCATCTATCAGATACGGAAAGGGTTTTTCAATACAGAACTTTGGCGATTGCAAGAGGTGAAGAAAAGAATTTACCCGGTTTTGATGAAGAATTATATGCTCAAAACTCTTTTGCGAACGAAAGAAGCTTAAATTCTTTGTTAGAGGAATATCAATTGGGGAGACAATCTTCTCAGATCTTATTGGAAACAATGAACCCATCGGTTTTAAATAACATGGGAACAGCGAACGGTAATCAAATCTCTGCAGAAACAATCGGGAAATTGATTATCGGACATAATATTCATCATTTGAATGTGATTGAGGAAAGATATTTGCCGAAGTTGTAAATATTTAAAAGAGAATAATATTTCTTTATCAAAGAACTTAATTAATATCAATAGAAACGGGTTTTAGCCCGTTTTATGTTTTAAATTCCTATATTGGCTTTAGCCAATATCTAAAAATTTTATAATTTTGTTAAAAATAACACAAATATCTTTTATCAAAATTTATGTTCATATTGTCTTTTCTACTCTAAACAGAATTCCACTTTTAAACTCGACAGAATTACGAGTGAAAGTTTGGAAACATATAAAAGAAAACGCATCTAGCAAAGGAATTTATTTAGATATGATTAATGGTTATTCAGACCATTGTCATTGTTTAATTTCTTTAGGTTCAAATCAAAATATTGAAAAAATAAATCAACTTATAAAAGGAGAATCTTCTTTTTGGATTAATAAAAATCAATTGACTAAAGACAAATTTGCTTGGCAGGATGAATATTTTGCAGTTTCCGTGTCAGAATCTATGATTGAATCAGTTCGAAATTATATTAAAAATCAAGAGATACATCATATGAAAAAATCGTTTGCAGACGAATATCAAGAATTTATCGAGAAATATAATTTTAAATAGGCTTTGGCTAAAGCCGAATGAATGCTTAATTTTGAAGACGGACTAAAGTTCGTCCCTATTGAATATGGAAAACATCATACAAATTTTAAAATCCGGCGGAACAATTTTATATCCAACAGACACCATCTGGGGAATTGGTTGTGACGCAACAAATATTGACGCTATCAACAAAATTTTCGACATCAAGAAGCGTGAGAAAAACAAATCGATGATCATTTTGGTGGAGTCTGAAAAGAGATTGCAGGATTTGGTCGACGTTCCGGAAATGGCGTGGGAAATTATCGATTTGAGCGAAAAACCAGTGACTATCGTTTACGAAAATCCAAAAGGTTTGCCGAAAGAATTATTGGCAGAAGACGGAAGTATCGGAATTCGTTTGGTGAAAAATGATTTCTGTAAAAAACTCATTACAAAATTAAATAAACCATTGGTTTCAACTTCAGCTAATTTTAGTGGAGATAAAAGTCCGTTGAAATTTTCTGATATTTCTCCTGAAATTATTGACTTAGTAGATTATGCAGTGGAAGAAAACAGAGAAGTGGTTTCAAAATATTCAGGATCTTCAGTCATTAAAATCTGGAGTGACAACAGAATAAAAGTTTTAAGAGAGTGATTTAATTCCCACAGATATCATAGATTTCCACAGGTTTAAATTTTGAATTATATTGAAAGTCTTTGATTTTCAAATTGATGTGTTCTAAAATATGCTAAAACATTTAAACTGAAAAATTTGTGACTAATGTGTTAAAGTTATCCTGCAAATCATACAGGTTTTCAAAAATCTTTGAATTTAATTTAAAGCATCAAAATCGAATACTTTAAATTGGCTCATGAAATCTTTTGTGACTTTCGGGGTTAAACCAATCCTTTTTTCAGTAAATCCTTATCTTTGCAAAATCATTTAACCATTAATAAGTCAGAAATTTAATTTTTAAACTTAAAATCTGGTCTCTTAGTGGTTTTACATTAGATATAAGTGAACAATTATAAAGCATATAGTTGTAAGTCTAATATCTAACATCTAATATCTAACATCTATTAAAAAAATGTTCATCAACCTCAATCAAAATAAAAATCTAAAACTTTTCAAAATTATTTCTGAAGTGGCAGCGGCAAACAATCAGTCGGTGTACATCGTGGGTGGTTTTGTGCGTGATCTTTTAATGAAAAGAAAAGCATCTACCGATATTGATTTTGTGACCGAACAAAGTGGAATTGAGCTTGCCCAAAATGTGGGGAAAGAAATTGATCCTAAAATGAAAGTTTCAGTTTTTAAAACCTACGGAACGGCGATGATCAGATACAAAGACCTTGAATTGGAGTTTGTAGGAGCAAGAAAGGAAAGTTATACTGAAGATAGCCGTAAACCCGATGTAGAAGGTGGAACAATAGAAGACGATCAAAAAAGAAGAGATTTTACCATCAATGCAATGGCGATCTCTTTGAATAAAGATAATTTTGGAGAATTAATAGATCCTTTTGATGGGATTGGTGATCTAGAAAAAGAAATTCTGAGAACGCCATTAGAACCAGCTCAAACGTATTCCGATGATCCTTTGAGAATGATGAGAGCAGTGCGTTTTGCATCGACTTTAAATTTTACAATTGAAGAAAATTCTTTAAATGCAATTAAACAAGAAGTAGAAAGAATCAAGATCGTTTCTATGGAAAGAATCATGGTTGAGTTTAATAAAATCATGTTGTCAAAAAAGCCTTCTGTTGGTTTGAAATTGATGGAAGAAACGGGCTTAATGAAGCTTATTATTCCTGAGTTAATTGACCTGAAAGGCGTAGAAGAAGTAGAAGGACAAACCCATAAAGATAATTTTTACCATACTTTGGAAGTGGTAGACAATATTTCTGAAAATACCGAAAATTTATGGCTTCGCTGGGCAGCTTTGCTTCACGACATCGGAAAAGCACCGACAAAAAAATTCGTCGAAGGAACAGGCTGGACTTTTCATGGGCATGAGTTTTTAGGTTCAAAAATGGTAAAAACACTTTTTCAAAAGCTGAAATTACCGTTGAATGCTGATATGAAATACGTTCAGAAGATGGTGAAGCTGTCGTCACGCCCGATTGCTTTGATTACCGATGATGCATCTGATTCTGCACTGAGAAGGCTTTTATTCGATGCCGGAGAAAATATAGAAGAATTGTTCACACTTTGTAAAGCTGATATCACGACAAAAAATTCGAGAAAGCAAGAGAGGTTTAAAAAGAACTTTCAATACGTTGCGGTAAAGATAAAAGAAGTTGAGGAAAAAGACCAAGTAAGGAATTTTCAACCTCCAATCTCGGGAGAAGAAATTATGGAAATGTTTAACCTTAAACCTGGCCGTGAAATTGGGATTTTAAAGGAAAAAGTAAAAGAAGCAATTTTGGAAGGCGAGATTGGAAATGATCATGAAGAGGCGAAAAACTTTGTGATTGCAGAAGCTGAGAAACTTGGATTAACTTTAGCTTAAAACTTAATATTATAAAACAAAAAAATGCGGTCTCAAAAGAAACCGCATTTTTTATTTTTGAAAAATAAGAGATTAATAGTTTTTATAAACCGATGTAGCTCCTATTCCTGCTGTGAATTTGGTAATTGGTGTTCCGGCAGTAGTGTAAACTGTAATTTCGCTAGCTGCAGTGAATTTTTTTACATCAGAAACAAAGATTCTTCCGTCTATAACGCTAAATCCGTAAACAGCAAAGTTTGGATCGGTCTCAGCAGTACTGAAAAGTGGACTTGGAACTGTAGTAGCATTCACATCCATAGAGTAGATTTTGTTCAAAGAGCTGAAATAATATCTTCCGCCATCAATCTGTAAGTTTCTACCATTTCCAATACCAGTAAGGGTGGTTGTTTTTGTTATCGCTCCTGCAGGTGAAATTTGGTAGATGTAAGAGTCTGTAGCAGTTCCTGCAATGATGTAAACATTTCCGCTCGATGAGATTGTTTTGGTAATATTTCCGTTTGGAACCGGGATTGCAGCCCCATCAATCGTGTTGGTTGTTGTGTTGATTTTTGTAAAAGTATTTCCAAATCCGTAAGAAGCATTTTGTACGAAAATTGTTCCTCCAGCTTCTACCACGTTCTCAACAGTACTTGTTGAAGCAAAATCAATTTTCTTTACAAAAGAGTTGTCTGATAATTTATAAACATTTACATATTTCCCTCCTCCATATTGGTCGTTTGAAACGTAAAGATTTCCGTTTGCAATCGCCATATAACGAGGCTTGCTTAGCTGAGCTGTGATTTCTCCTGTTTTTTTGAATGTTACACGGTCTACAACAGTGATTTTATTAGAGTTATTCAACAAAAGATAAGCTTTATCTCCATTCAAAACCATTGTTTGAAGAACGTCTCCTAAATTTTCGTTATTATTTTTTGCTTTGTAGATGTCATTTTGCATTAAGCTTAAATCTTTTGTAAGAAAAGTAACGTCTGCATTCGGAGTTTGGAATTTACCTTCATTGGTAATGAAAAGTCCGTTTTGATAGGTTATTTCCGGGATAACTTCTTCGTAATCTGATGTACACGAAATCGAAAATAAAAGAACGAATCCAAAAATAAACTGTAAGAGTCTGTTTAATTTCATAATATTATTGATTTAAAAATTTATTGTTGCGTTAATACTGTAATTTCTTTTAGGTAAAGGATAATATTCCACTGTTTCATAAACAGTATCTGTAATATTGTTAACCTTAAATCCTAAAGTATATTTTTTAAAAATTGTGGCAGAAATTCCGGCATTCATTACAAAATACGGGTAGATTGCATATTTTTTACTCTCATCGGAAGTGGTATACGTTAATCCGTTAAACATTCCTTGTGCAAAGAAATTCAAAAACTTGTACTGATAATCTACATTCGACGTAAACTTATGCAACGGAACGTACATCAGTTGTTTTTGGTTTTCTAAATCAACAGATTTTGTGTAAGCATATCCGGCAATGAATTTTACAGCATGATTTTCATTAAAGCTTTTTTGGTAACTAAGCTGAGATTCCAAACCATAAGACTCTACTTTTTCTACATTAGAAGCTGCCCAATATCCAAATGCTGTCGGAACCCAACGAATCATATTATCAATTTTAATATAATAAGGAGTTATGCTCAGCTTAAATCCACTCAAACTAAATTCCTGATTTAAATCTGCCTGAACTGAAGTTTCTGATTTCAAATTAACATTTCCTCCAAGTTCCCAATACAGATCATTAAATGAAGGGAATCTGAAGTTTTTTGACAAATTTAAATTAACCTGATACCAATTATTGGCTTTCCATTTTCCTGAAAAAGAGTAGAGGAGAGGAGAACTAATGTCTTCTATAAAATTCTGCTTGATTCCGGCTTCAAAACGAAGATTTGGCGTTGCGAAATACCTTAATAAACCTGCAACTGAACCTACATTTCTACTGACATCTTTGAGTTCTGAAGTTCCTAAACCTTCTCCCTGATTTTGTTGAAACTCTCCGATGATGTTGATATTAAGTTTAGGAATAATGAAGTAATTGAAATCATTTTTAAAAATGTAGTTCTTACTAATTCCACCACTCGTAAAAGGAGCATTATAAATTCCGAAATACTTGAAATTATCTTCTGTGTAGGCTGCTTTTAAACTGTTGGATAGCTTAGAATGATCAATGTCCCAAGAAACTAAACTTCTAAAAGTCTGTGCTTGATAGCTGGTTTTATCCACATTTTCCGCAAGAATTCTATAGTTCTGAGTCGCATCATAAAACTGACTTTGCCAAGAAATCGTCTGGTTTTTTGCAATTTTATATGCTGTACCTATATTAAAGGTTGTATTGTGAAATTTTCCGTTTCTATTGATGTAATTTTTTTCCGGAACTTCGTAATTATTTTCACTAATTGAATAATTTCCTGAAGCCTTAAAACTAAATTTATCGTTACTGTAAGCTGCTTTCAAAAAATTATTATAAGTTCCGAAAGAAGCAACTTCAGAATTAAATAATCCTTTAAAACCTTGGTTAAAACTTAAATCATTATTTAAATGGATACTTCCTCCAATCGCACCGCTTCCGTAAATGACACTTCCGCCACCAGATTTTATTTCCATTTGGTCATATCCGAAAAGTGCAATATTATTAATATCACCCTGTCCCAAAAACGGAGAATTGATATTGATACCATTCCATACAAAAGCAGTCTGTTGTGCTGTTGTTCCTCTAAATGAAGGTGAAGAAACCGCACCACGACCGTTTTCTTTAATGTAAACAGGCGATTGAAATCTCAGGACCTCAGAAAGATTCGAAGAGTTTTTTTGAATATCTGCAGGAGATAATGTCGTCAAAGAATGAAAAAGTTTTACTTTTTTCATTTGACTGTCGAATACAAAAACAGTGTCAATGTTTTTTTCCTGACCATAATAAATTGTCAGACAAGAAGACACAGAAAGTAGGGTAAATGCTCTTTTTAAAATCATATCATATCTGCCTTTCCTCCGAAAGCAATTCTATTATTAATATTAAAATTCCGGCAGGTCTCCTGACTTTCGCTTTGCCACACCTTCCCGTTTTGGCAGTGGTTTTTGTAACAATTTTTGAATGCGATTTACAGTTGCGGGGACAGCTTGGGAGTTTCACCCAATTCCCTCTTAGTTCCAATCTATTGGAAACCAAAATTTTTTGCAAATATAGTTTTTTTGAAAAGAAAGATTAAATTTTATTAAAGCTAAGATAAAACCGTTATAATTGATTTAAATTAAAAGATTTTCACTGTAAAAGAAATAAAAGATTTTTAGACTTTATTATTTCCAAAAGTTAAGAAAATAACAGTTTCACATTCTTTATATTTCCTTTTAACTCATTTCTTTATGGCAAAAAAAACACAGATTATATTTTTAATAATCTGTGTTGATTTGTGTAATCCGTGGGAGGTTTCTACAAAAATGTTCCATCAAAATAAAAAGGAAGCAAATCTTTTATAGAACCTACTTTAATCACTTCATCATTAAGATTAGAAAAATAGAGTTCGATATTTTTGTTTTGCTTGGTCTCGTATTCTATAATACTTTGTCGGCAAGCTCCACACGGAGGAATTGGAGGGTTTTTCTCTGAAAACTCTTTTGGTCCGCCTACAATAAATATTTTTTTAACTATTTGGTCAGGAAAATTCGCGCCGATCCAGAACAAAGCGGTTCGTTCTGCACAAAGCCCGGAAGGAAAGGCTGCATTTTCCTGATTGTTTCCTGAGAAAACTTCACCATTCTCCAGCAAAACTGCACAACCTACAAAAAAATTAGAGTAGGGTGCGTAAGCGTTTTCTCTCGCCTGAATTGCCTGTTCAAAAAGACGGTTTTCAATCTCTGAAAGTTCGTTCCTGCCTTTGAAATGTTCGTAACTGATTTTTATATCTTTTTTCATTTTCTTTCTTCGTAAAAAAGGGGCATAAAAGTAAAGCTTTTTAGCGACGTGGACAATATGCTATAATCAGGCTAAATTTTGTATTTTTAGTTCTTAAAAAAATAATTCAATGTTATATTCTCCAATAAAATTCAGAAATGTAGAGCTTAAGAACCGTTGGGTAATGTCTCCAATGTGTATGTATTCCTCAGAAAATGGGGTTGCCAATGATTTTCATTTTGTGCATTACGGAAGCCGTGCTCAAGGCGGAACCGGACTTCTCATTGTAGAAGCAAGCGGTGTAGAGCCGAAAGGTCGAATTACCAATCATTGCATGGGAATCTGGAATGACGAGCAAGCAAATGCACTTCAGAAAATTGTAGAATTCGTCCATAAAAATTCTGAAAGCAAAATAGGAATTCAGATCGCTCATGCGGGAAGAAAGGGTTCTACCTGGGAAAATAAACAGATCTCTTTGGAAGAAGGTTGGGAAACACTTGCACCAAGTGCGATTCCGTATCATCCGACAGAAAGAATTCCGCACGTTTTGACTATAGAAGAAATAAAAGAGCAGGTTCAAAATTTTAAAAATGCAGCAAAAAGAGCAGTAAATGCAGGTTTTGATGTTGTTGAAATTCACGCAGCTCACGGGTATTTAATTCATCAGTTTTTGTCTCCACTTTCTAATGTGAGAACCGATGAATACGGTGGAAGTTTCGAAAACAGAATTAGATTTTTACTGGAAATTGTAGATGCTGTTAATGAAGAGCTCAATGAGAATGTAGCGTTATTTGTACGAATTTCAGGAACGGAATATGCTGAAAATGGTTGGGGTATTGATGAAAGTGTAGAGTTGTCTAAAATTTTAAAAGACCATCATGTTGATTTGGTAGACGTTTCAAGTGGCGGTAATATTCCCGCCGCCAAAATTTCTGTTTTTGATGGTTACCAAGTACCGTTTTCTTCGACTGTGAAAAATCAGGCACATGTGAAAACCGGAGCAGTAGGGTTGATTACGAATACCGCACAGGCAGAAGAAATTTTACAAAACAACGAAGCTGATTTAATATTTGTAGCGAGAGAAATTTTGCGAAACCCTTATTTGGCAGTTCAGGGTTCTTTTGAAATGAAAGAAGAATCTTTTTTTCCACATCAATACCTTAGAGCGAAAATTTCTTCTTAATTTTAGGAACGAATTTAAAAGACAGCAATGCATATAGAAGATTTTATGCTTCCTTGTCCCAGCAAAAAGTTTTTGGGAATCGAGTGTTTCGGATGTGGATCTCAGCGGGCAATATTGATGGTTTTTGAGGGAAAATTTTCTGAGGCCTTTCATATGTTTCCGGCAGTTTACACCTTATTGCTTTTTTTCTGCTTTGTAGGGATCAATTTTATCGACAAAAAAAGAAATTACGGACAGATTTTAATTTTTTTAGCAATAATTAATTCACTGATCATGGTTTTTTCTTACTTTTATAAACATTTTATTATTCATTTAAACTAAACATTAAAAAAACAAATTATGAATCAACAAAAATTACCTAATGCTACGGCAGTACTTGTTTTAGGAATTGTTTCTATCGTCGGGTGCTGTTGTTACGGTGTTTTAGGGCTAATTGCTGGAATTATCGGACTTGTACTTTACAAAAAAGACAATGCTCTTTATCAAAGTAATCCAACTTTATATTCTGATTACAATAACCTTAATACAGGAAGAATTCTTTGTATTATTGGTTTGATACTTAGTGCACTTTATCTTGTTTTAAATATTGGGATGATTGCTACTTTCGGATGGGATGCACTTTCAGATCAAGAATTGATGCAGGAACGTATCAGAGAATTAATGGGACAATAATAAGTCTTAATTAAGAATAGAGAAGGCTGCAATTTTTTTTTGCAGCCTTTCTTGTTTAATTTAATTATTTTTAGACCTAAAATGTTTGATTGATGGAAAATTACACCGAGAAAAAATTGACAATTGATTTAAAGAAAGCAAATATTTATTCATTGAAAATATTGCTTTATTCGTGCGTTGTTTTTCTAATTCCTTATATTTTTCTTTGGCAATATCAATTCAGTTTCGAGCATTTGAGTTCAACTTTTAAGAGGCTTATAGAAAAATATACTTTTTTAAGTGGATTTATCCCCTTGTTTTTTATCGTTTTGGGAATTGTTTTGCATGAGTTTATTCATGGACTTACTTTTTTACCTTTTTGTAAAAACGGTTTTAAATCAATAAAGTTTGGTTTTCTGAAGCAATATCTTACCCCTTACTGTCATTGCAAAGAGGCTTTGAAATTAAAATATTATAGAATTGGAGTTCTAATGCCGGCAATTATTCTGGGTTTTCTTCCTTCAGTTTGGGCAATCGTTACCGGAAATTTTTATCTGTTGTGCTTCGGGATTTTCTTTATCATGGGAGCTGCAGGAGATTTTATGATTTTAATGATTTTAAAAAATGAAAACCCTGAAGATTTGGTTTTAGACCATCCAAGCGAAGCCGGTTGCTTTGTTTATACAGCAAAATAATAATCTTATTAAACCCAATTCAGTTTAAACTTAAGCTTCGCTCAATTTCTTTAAGTTTGATTTTTTCTTCAGAAAATAAGCCAGTCCTAATCCGATGAAAACCATTGCTGCACTGAACGGGAAAATAAACTGCATTCCGAAAAAATCGGCAACACTCCCGATTATCGGACCTGCAACACCTAAAGAAATATCAATAAAAAGTCCGTAACCTGCCAAAGCAGAACCTTGACTTGATGGTGAAACGCTTTTGATCGCCATCACCCCTAAAGCCGGAAATATTAAAGAAAATCCTAATCCTGTAACACCAGCTCCCACCAATGCCATTTGAGCGTTGGTTGCAAATGCGATAATTAAAAGACCGATAGTTTCTACAAAAAGACAGGCAATCGCAACTTTTATTCCGCCGTAATTATTGATAACATTGCTGAAAATCAATCTTCCGGCAACAAATAGTCCTCCGAAAATACTTAAACACAAAGCACCATTATTCCAATGAAAATAATTGTAATATAACGTGATAAATGTAGAAATGCTTGCGAAACCGATTCCACCTAAAGCTAAACAAACTCCAAAAGGAGCCACTTTTCCCAGGACTTTCCAAAACGACTGATTTTCTTGTGGATTCGTGTTGGTCTTGTTTTCCTTCGTTTTAGCATAGAAAAAACCAATGATTCCCAATACGATAGACAGAATTCCAATGCCATAAAGACCAAATTTCTGTTCAATTACAATTCCTAAAGAAGCTCCGATTGCCAAAGCTCCATAACAGGCAACACCATTGTAAGAGATAATTTTTGCTGTATGTTTTTCGCCTAAAGCCATAATTGCCCAGTTAATTGGGCTTGCACCAACCATACCTTCGGCACAACCCGTTAAAAGTCTGGTAATAACCAAAAATGCAAGGCTTAGTATTGGTGAAAATTTAAAATAGTAAGCAAGAATAAGAAAAATTCCGGTTAATGAAAAACCAATCATGCTAAATAAAACGGCTGGTTTCGGACCTTTTCCATCAATGACTTTTCCCGAGTATGCTCTCAAGAAAAAAGTTGAAATATATTGTAAACTAATTACGATTCCCGCAACTAAAAGACTGTATCCTAAACTTTTGCTGATGAATATCGGCAGAACGGAAAGTGAAAGACCTATAATAAAATATCCTATAAAAGTAAAAGATACATAAGAAATAAGTTGAGCATTGATATTTTTGGGTGGATTTATTGAACTGTCCATGGGATGAAAAAAATTAAGCTGCAAAGATACAGCGATATTATTTTTCACATTTGGTCTCAAAGGTTAAAAAAAAGATAAGATTTGTCATACTGTAAAAACATCAGAACTTTTATGTGGATTTTCATTTCATATAATTTCAATTATCTTTGTTCCTCTTAAAATTCATTGGTCATGGAAAACTCAAAATACCCAAAATATATATTTGACTGGATGGGAGGTCTCATCCTTTTTGCAGGTTATATTTTTGGCAGTATGTTTGTCGGGGTTGTTGGTATTGCAGGAAAATTTATGTTTAAATTAGATTTTATGCAGAAGCCTTGGTTTATGATGCTTGCCAATGCAGTGGTTTTCTGTATGATGATTGCAGCGTTTGATTTTTTAATGGTACGTCAAAAAATAGGGAAAAAATTAAATTTCAACTTTTCGCCAACTAATTTTTATACCTATTTATTAATTTTCCCAATGATGCTTGGAATGATGTTTGTCGGAGAATTTATCACGTCACAAATACCTACTACCGGACCTTTTTTTGGAGATTTTTATGAATTTTTTGAAAATCTGATGGCAGGTCTTACCGATGACCCTGTAGTGATGGTTATTACAGCAGTGATTATGGCACCGATTTTTGAAGAAATTATTTTCCGCGGAATTATCCAGAAAGGAATGATTAATAACGGAGTGAAACCTTGGAAAGCGATACTTTTGGCAAGTATTCTTTTTGGTGTGATACACGGAAATCCGTGGCAGTTTGTCGGTGCAACTTTGTTGGGAACGGTCTTAGGATTGGTGTATTATAAAACAAAATCACTGCTTTTACCAATGCTTTTGCATGGTTTTAATAATCTTTGCTCAGCAATCTTGATATTTTATACTCAAAAAGAAAGTTTTGCAGAAGCTTTTGAATTGCAAGAATGGATGATTCTGGCAATCGGAATTGTATTGTTCTCTGTGTTTTTCTATCTATTCACATTTAGAAATAAAGTACGTTATTCTGAAATTTAAATTCAATTTAAAAATACAAATTATACAAATGTTCTCGCAAATTATACAACGATTTTTGTGTGTCTGAGAATAATATTTGTGCATTTTGTGTTTAAATAAACATATAAAAAATAAAAATGGAAATATTAGTTGCTACACACAACCTCCATAAAAAAGAAGAAATTCAGCAAATCTTAGGAAACAGTTTTGTTGTAAAAAGTCTTAGCGATTACGACCTTCATGACGAAATTGTGGAAGACGGAGATTCTTTCAACGCCAATGCTTTGATTAAAGCGAAATATTGCTTCGAAAAAACAGGTATTCCAAGTTTGGGAGACGACAGTGGTTTAGTCGTAGAATCTTTAGACGGAAGACCCGGAATTTTTTCCGCAAGATATGCCGGAGATCATGATTTTGCTAAAAACATTGAAAAAGTTTTAAGCGAAATGGAAAATGTTGAAAACAGAAAAGCTTATTTCATCACGGTATTATGTTATTATGATGCAAACGGTGCGCAGTATTTTGATGGAAGAGTGCACGGAAATTTATTGACAGAAAATAAAGGACATCAAGGTTTTGGTTACGATCCTATTTTTGTGCCTGAAGGATACAAAATTACTTTTGCAGAAATGGATCCTGAAGATAAAAATAAAATAAGTCACAGAAAACAGGCATTAGATATGTTTCTTGATTTTTTGAAAGATTAGGTTAAGGTTAAGGTTGCAAAAGTTTTGTAGGTTAAAACTTAATTTGTTTCTTATTTTAAATTTAGTTTAAAGTTTAGGCACAACCTCAGTCTTAACCCCAACTTCAACCTTTTGTTGTACATTTGTTTTAATAAACTATTGATTTGAGTACTTATTTAACGATATTAGGCTTTAATTCGGCGATACCTACGATTAATACTTCACCTACAGCTCAGCTTCTGGAAATGGAGGAGAGATGTTTTCTAATTGATTGTGGTGAAGGAACGCAGGTACAACTGAGAAAAGCAAAGGCAAGATTTTCAAAAATCAATCATATTTTTATATCGCATCTTCATGGCGATCATTGTTTTGGTCTGCCTGGTTTAATAGCTTCTTTTCGACTTTTGGGAAGAGAAACTCCACTGCATGTTTACGGTCCGAAAGGAATAAAAAAAATGCTGGAAACGATTTTTAGCATTACCGAAACACATCGAGGTTTTGAGTTGGTATATCATGAACTGGGCAAAGATTATTCAGAAAAGATTTATGAAGATAATAGGGTAGAAGTATTTACTATTCCTTTGGATCATAGGATTTACTGTAACGGATATCTTTTTAAAGAAAAGCCAAAAGAGCGACATATCAATATGGAAGAGGTCTCAAAATATTCTGAAATTGAGACTTGTGATTATCATAATTTGAAAGCAGGAAAAGATTTTGTTTTGAGTGACGGATATGTTCTTAAAAATGAAATTCTTACAACCACTCCGGCTCCGTCTGTTTCTTATGCATTTTGTAGCGATACAAGATATTTAGAATCTGTAATCCCAATTATCAAAAATGTAACGGTTCTGTATCATGAGTCTACATTTTTGCACGATTTGAAAGAAATGGCAGATTATACAGGGCATGCAACAGCTTTGGAAGCAGCAACGATAGCTAAAAAAGCAGAAGTGGGAAAATTAATTTTAGGACATTTTTCTAATCGATATGGTGATTTGACGGTATTTACAGATGAAGCGCGAACTGTTTTTCCAAATTCTTATCTTCCAAAGGCTTTGGAGTGCGTGAAAATTTAAAAGAGTGATGAATTTTTCAGAATTAAAAGAATTTCTTGATGAGAAAGCGGATATTTACAATAATCTTGAATTTATTCAGGATGATCCGATTCAGATTCCGCATCGCTTTTCGTTGAAGCAGGATGTTGAGATTGCCGGATTTTTGGCTTCAACGATTTCCTGGGGAAACAGAAAATCGATTATTAAATCAGCTGAAAAAATATTGGATATCATGGGGAATTCTCCTTATGATTTTGTGATGAATTATTCTGAAAAAGATTTAGATAAGATTAAAGACAAAAGCATTCACAGAACTTTTAATGGCGAAGATTTTGCCTATTTTATTAAACAGTTTAATGAAATTTATAAGGAACATGAAAGTCTTGAAAATCTGTTTTTAATTTATAAGAATGAAAATAATTTTTATCATTCTATAGAAAGATTCAGACAAAAATTTTTAGGTGTTGAAAAACATAGAACGCATAAACATGTAAGTTCACCGTACAAAAATTCATCTTCAAAAAGGATTATTATGTTTTTGAGATGGATGATTCGGGAAGATAATCGTGGTGTAGATTTTGGAATCTGGGAGAATATTGACCAGAAATTTTTATCAATTCCTTTAGATGTACACACTGGGAATATATCTAGAAAACTGGGATTGATTTCAAGAACGCAGAATGACTGGAAAACTGTTGAAGAATTAGACCTGGTCATCAGAAAATTTGACGGAAACGATCCTGCAAAATACGATTTTGCTTTATTTGGACTGGGCGTAACGAAAGAATTATTTTAAACAAAAAATAATGAAAACATCATACGAAAAAATAGAATTTCTTGAAAAAATGGCGGATGGAATCACCTCGTGGATTGGTTCTATTCCTTCTCTCATTATTCATACATTACTTTTTATAACCTCATTTTTATTACCAGTATTTGGTATTGTAGATGTAGACAAAATGTTGCTTGTTTTAACAACGGTTTTGTCATTAGAAGCCATTTATCTTTCCATTCTTATTCAGATGTCAGTTAATAAAAGTCACGAAAAAATTGAAGATATTCAGGAGGATATTGAAGATATTCAGGAAGATATCGAGGAAATTAGCGAAGATATTGAAGAGATGAGTGAAGACTTAGAAGAAATTAGTGAAGATATTGAAGATATTCAGGAAGATATTGAAGAAATTAATGAAGATGAAGATGATGAAGATCATAATGAAAGAGCGAAAAAAGTAATTCTTAAAAACAATGTCAATACGAATAAAAATGAAATCAGGTTTTTAAAAGATAAAATCGCTGAGCTTCAACATAAAATTGATGAATTGAAAAAAGATTGATTTTAGAAAAAACATTCTAATAAAATATAAAGAAGAAGACTGATCCTCGTGATTGGTCTTTTTTGCTTTAAGATTAGAATTAAATTAAAATTTCATTAGAATTTAAGTAAATTAATATATTGTTGCTAATAATAAGAGTTATTGTGTGTTTTAAATCGAATAAATTTGGTATTTTTGGGCAAACAATTACAAAATGTTAAATTATAGACTAAAAAATTACCTTTTTCTTTTCGCAGTATTGTTTATATCGGTGTCTACTTCTGCCCAAAAAAGGCAACCACCGAAAAACATAGTCGATGAAACCAATAAAAAAGCAGGAGTATTTATTGATGTAAATGCTGCAGGATATGCGCCATCTGCTTACACTATAGAGCAACTTGTTAAGAATGTTTTGATTAGTGGAGGTACTACTTGTTCGGTACCTAATGTATCTAATGTAACGGTTACTCCCACTCAATCAGAGACTAATAATAATAGGTTTTGGGGATACTTTCACAAGGGGACTACAAACTTTCCTTTTACTGATGGTATCGTTTTAACGACAGGATATGCAAGACAGGCGGGTAATGTAGCATCAGCCCAAAATGCTACCATTACAGGAGCAGGAATAGATGATGCGGATCTTTTAGCTGCAGTACCTAATCCTAGTACTGATCCTAGCGATCATTATAGAGATAATGTAATGCTGGAATTTGATTTTGTACCGAATTCTAATCAGGTGAAATTCAACTATCTTTTCGCATCAGAAGAATATACAAGTACTTATCCTTGTGAATTTGCAGATGTATTTGCATTATTAATTAAACCTGTTTCAGGTGGCCCTTATGTAAATGTTGCAATATTACCTGGTGGAGCTGGCCCTGTGAATATGATTAATATACATCCTGCTAATCAGTCAAATGGAACACCTTTAACATGCGGCCCTTCTAATGAAATTTATTTTGGGGGTTACAATTCAGCTTCTAATATAGTAACCAATTTTGAAGGAAGAACAGTGCCATTAACTGCTATTGCAACTGTTGTTCCTGGGCAGGCTTATCATTTTAAAATGGTTTTGGCTGATTTTAGAGATAATATTTTTGATTCTGCAGTATTTCTTGAAGGAGGATCTTTTGATATAGGAATTAAGCTTGTTGATGGAACTGGAGCTACATTGCCTGCAAGTTTGAATGTGTGCGATAATGCACCTCAGACTTTGGTCGCTCAGCTTTCTGGGATTACAGGAGCAACTTATCAATGGTATAAAGATGGTGTATTAATACCGGGAGCAACAAATGCCACTTACATTGCTACATCACCGGGAGTTTATACGGTAGTTGTTACGATTCCTGGAAATACTTGTCCAGTTGAAGCAAAAATAACGATTGTAGGAGGTACAACTCCGACAGCACAAAATGCAATTTTAAAACTTTGTACAACTCCCACTGTTAGTAATTTTAATTTAAATGATGCTAAACCACAGATTAGTACAACAGCGAGTGCGGTATTTCGTTTCTACACAGATCAAGCAGATGCTCAGGCTCAAAATGCTAACTTTATTCCTAATGCAAATTTAGCTTCATATAATGGAACTGATGGTCAAGTCTTGCATGTTGTTGTTTCAAACGGAGCTTTCTGTAGTAAACTAGTTACTTTAACATTGCGTAAAGAAGCGACTCCGGTTGCTGAACTTGTCACTACAAAATTGAAAATTTGTGTAGGAGAATCTATTACTTTAACTGCTTCAGGAGGAGTTACCTATCAATGGAGTAATTCTACAATAACTACTGCAGTGCAAACACTTTCACCAACGCAAACTACAACTTATACAGTATATGCGATTGGTGCTCAGGGATGTAAATCGTTACAGCCTGCAATGGTTAAAGTAGAAGTTGTACCTGCTATCACATCTAATCTTTCAGGCGGATTTATTTGCGCAGGAGATAGAATTACTTTAGATGCAGGGGCAGGGCCCAATTATTCATATATTTGGAGTAATGGTGCTACTACACAAACTGTTGTAGCTGAAACCCCAGGGATTTATTTTGTGGATATTAGCAATGGAGTTTGTTCTAAAAGATATACAACCGAAGTAAAACTGGCGATTGTTCCGGAAATCATCAATGTAGATTACAGCCCGAGTGGTACTTTGGTTGTTACTGCTTCTAATCTGAGTAATGGTATACTTGAATATTCTGCAGATGGCGGAGTAACTTGGCAAGGTTCTAATGTATTTAATAATATTCCGAACAATAAAATAATCTCTATTAGAGTTCGAGTGAAAAAAACCAGTTGTGTTGGAACTTTAGAGTATTTTACTTTTATCATGCAGAATGTAATTACTCCAAATGGAGATAATGTAAATGATATGATTGATTTCAGAGGCGTGAGTGATTATAATAAATTCCAAGCAGCTATTTCAGACCGATATGGTAAGGTAGTATTTAAAGCAGAAAAAACAAGACCTTTCTGGGATGGTTATTTCCAGGGTAAAAAACTGCCGACTGCTTCTTACTGGTATCAGGTAACATTCGAAGATCCTGCAAGCAAGCAGCTTACTTTAAAAACAGGCTGGATTTTACTTAAGAATTTTGAATAATATTCAATCCAAATATTTTAAAAAGACCGATTTTGTCGGTCTTTTTTTGTTTTAGTAACGAATGAAACTGAAAACCTGAACTTTATGGAATTGTGTTAAAACTAATGTAAATGAATTTTGGTTAAATTTTAATCAAAAAAAATAGTATTTTTGTTAAAAATAGTTTAAAATGTTAAATGGTAGATTACAATATTTGCTTCTTGTTTTGATGCTTCTTGGTAATTTTACTTTTTCTCAACAGAGAAAAATAAGTAAGAATACCAACAAGCCATCAAATCTCACGATGAAAGCAGGAGCATTTATTGATGTCAATACAGCAAGTTACCCAGAATCTTCTTTCAATATTACACAATTGGTAAAAGATGTACTTATTTCCGGAGGTTCTGCTTGTTCTACGGCAAATGTTTCTAATGTAGTAGTTTCTCCCAATCTCTCAGCAGGTGATCAAACAAGAAGTTGGGGCTTTTTCAATAAAGGAACTACCAATTTCCCTTTTGCAAAAGGTATTGTACTGACTACAGGACAAGCTAGAAAAGCAGGGAATTCTTTTATACAAGGCGAATTAAGTGATGCACTTCCAACACAAGGCGACATTGATTTAGCAAATGCATTAGGAATTTCTAATAGTGTGTTAAAAGATGCCAGTTATATAGAGTTTGACTTTATTCCGACAGCACCTGAAATTAAATTTAATTATCTATTTGCATCCGAAGAATATTTTGATAATTATCCTTGTGATTTTACAGATGGTTTTGCATTATTATTAAAGCCTAATACAGCTGGCTCCACTTATACAAACTTAGCTATTCTACCAGGTGGCGCAGGTCCTGTGAGTGTTAAAAACATTCGTCCTGCAACAAGATTCAATGGTCTTCCATTGGCTTGTGGAGCTTTGAACGCTCCATATTTTGGAGGCTATAATACATCCAGTATAGAAACTAATTTTAGTGGGAGAACTATTCCATTGACAGCACAAGCGACAGTAGTTCCAGGGCAGTCTTATCATTTTAAAATGGTTTTAGCAGATAATCAGGATTCTCAATTTGATTCAGGAGTCTTTTTAGAAGCAGGCTCTTTTGATATCGGGGTACAGATTTTAGGACCGGGAGGGGTACAGCTTCCTGCATCCATTAATGTTTGTGATAATGCACCGCAGACTTTTACAGCTTCTACGCAGGTTCCTGGAGCAACCTATGTTTGGTATTTTAATACTGGAGTTATTCTTGGTGCAACCAGTGCTTCTTACACTGCTACACAACCAGGAGTTTATAAAGTTGAGGTGACTCTTCCTGGGAATTCATGTCCAGGGTCTGCTACTATAACAATTGTTGGAGGAACGTCTCCCACAGTGCAAAACGCAACATTAACGAGTTGTTATGGCCCAGGTAATGTCAATTTTAATTTAACATCAGCTGAAGCAAGCATCAGTACGACTCCGGGAGTTAGTTTTTCATACTATGTTAATCAGGCAGATGCAAATGCAGGAAATACAAGTACAATTGGAACTCCTACCACATTTTCAAGTGCCGGAGGTCAGACCATTTATGTATTGGTGAAAAATGGTTTCTGTTCTAAAGTGGCGCAGCTACAATTGGTAAAAGCTCCACAGATTACGGCAACTATTGCAACACCAACAGCTTTAACCTGTACCAACCCCCAAGTAACGCTTAATGCTTCGGCATCGGTTTATCCGGCAGGGTCTACATTTGCATGGACAACTACAGGAGGTAATATCGTATCTGGTGGAAATACCCTAAATCCCATTGTTAATACAGCAGGAACGTATACTTTAACCATTTCAAATACATATCAACCGGGAACTGTTGTTTGTACGGGAACGGCTAATGTAACAGTTTCGGGAAATAGTACACCGCCAACGACAACACTTACGGCAAGTAAAATTTTGATTTGTGCAGGTGAAACGGTAACACTTACCGCAGCAGGAGGTACAACTTATACTTGGACGGGGCTTACCGGAACAGGAAATACACAAACAGTTACTCCTGCTACAACCACTACTTATACGGTTATTGCACAAGGAGCAAACGGATGTACTTCTGCAGCACCTGCAACAATAACGATTGAGGTTTCACAGCCAATCACTGTACAGAATGCAACACTACTGAAATGTTATCAGCAAGGAAATATTATTTATGATTTAACGTCTGCACAATCACAAATGACTACAGTGGGAACAGCAACTTTTGCTTATTATGTACTTCAGGCAGATGCCAACGCAGGAAATGGAAATACAATTGCTGCTCCTACAACATTCCCAAGTGCGGGTAACCAAACGATTTATGTATTAGTTAAAAATGGAGGATGTAGCTATGTGGTAACTTTACAGTTGCTAACTACAGCGGTTACCAATCTAACAATTGCAGCTCCGCAAACCATTACTTGTGCACTTCCTCAAATCACACTTATTGCTGCTGCATCTACGGTTCCGGTAGGATCAACGATTTTGTGGACAACCGCAGGAGGAAACATTGTTTCAGGAGCTAATACTTTAAGCCCTGTAGTTAATGCAGGAGGAGCTTATACATTAACAGTAACAAATGTTACTCAACCAGGAAATTTAACATGTACTTTTACGGCAACAGTAAATGTAATTGAAGATAAAGTTTTACCGGTAGTCACCCTAACTTCTACGTTTGCACAAATATGTCCGGGTGAATCTGTAACACTTACTGCTGCAGGTGGAGTAACTTATACTTGGGCAACTTTAACGGGTACAGGCAATACGCAGGTTGTTTCACCAGCAACTACAACAGTATATTCTGTTACTGCTACAGGAGCAAATGGATGTGTATCTGCAGCTCCGGCAACAATTACAATCATTGTAGGCCCACCAATAGCTTTTATAGCAGCTTCTAAAGGAAAAATCTGTGCAGGTGAGTCTGTGACATTAACAGCAAGCGGGGGATTCACTTATAACTGGACAGGTCTTACCGGAAACGGAAATACACAAATCGTAACTCCGACAGTGACTACAACATACGAAGTTTTTGCATTAGGAGGCAATGGTTGTGTATCAAGTACACCTGCAAAAATTACCATTGAGGTCGTTCCGGCCATTGTTTCTACATTAGCAGATATTAATGTTTGTGCAGGAGATCCTGCCACATTGGATGCGGGTGCTGGGCCAAACTACACTTATCTTTGGAGTACCGGTGCAACTACACAAACAATCACGACGAATGTTCCGGGATCTTATTCTGTGGAAATAAGCAATGGTACATGTTCTAGATTGTTTACCGCACAGATTATTAACCCTAATCTTCCACAGTTTACCAATGTAGTTTACGATAAAGAAATGCTTACCATTTCGGCTTCAAATCCTGCTGGTGGAGTTTTAGAATATTCTATTGATGGAGGTGTAAATTGGCAAACTTCAAATATATTTTATAATGTATTGAAAAATACCAATTATAATTTAGTAGTAAGAATACAAGGTGCAAAATGTAGTACAACATTACAGTTTTTCACTTTTGTTTTAAATAATGCCATTACTCCGAATAATGATGGGTCGAATGACTATATTGATTTTAACGGAATTATAGACTATAAGAATTTTGCCGCTTCAATATTTGATAGATATGGCGCCGAATTATTTAAAGCAGACAAATCAAATACCAGATGGAATGGTTCTTTAAAGGGTATTAATTTACCAACAGGAACGTATTGGTACCGCGTACAATGGGAAAACCCGGCAAGTAAAAAACTGGAGTTAAAATCCGGATGGATTCTTCTGAAAAATAGAGATTAATTTTTTTAAGATATAAACAAAGCCTTTCTTATTCGGAAAGGCTTTGTTGTTTATAAAATGGTAGTGTTTTGAAACAATTAAGTAAAGTATGTGAAGCTGATGAAATTTTATATTTTTTTTAAGCTTTGCGAAGCAAATTTATTTGCCTTTGCCTTCTAAAAATGTAAAGTTTAAATATAATCTTTGCGCCAAAAAGCTTTGATGTTTAATGATTTTAAAACTCTTTTCATCATTTCCGATTTCAAATTGAGGTTAATC
>NZ_LELA01000040.1 GCF_001677955.1 Chryseobacterium sp. BGARF1 | reverse complement strand
GTATTAAACATATTACATTATAGTTTATTAAATAAAAATTATTGCTTCTATTTGAAATAATAATTAATTCTTATCCTATTTTTCCATAAAAAAGAAGCAAACAATTCATTATCAAATAATTAAATTGAATTTTAAAAAGAAATAAAATACACAGGAACTCATCTATTTAAGACTATTATAATCATTGATTTATTTTTTTTAATAATTAATTCAGCTTTTACTTGTATTGAACTCCACAAAGAATAAAAAATAGCCACTTCAATTGAAGTGGCTATACTATAAAGAGAAATTATTAAAATTATTTGCTCCAGAAAGACCATTCTCTGCCGTTAAAAACAGCAAGCTGATTGATTGGAGCCGTAGTCGTTCCGGTTAAAAAAACCATCATTCCTGCACTCGGGCTTACAATATCAGCAATAGATGTTACTCTAGGTAAGACCATTGCTTTATCTTTAGCTCCCAAAACCAAAATCCCAGGAGTAGTATCCGTTACCGGATTACCACCAATGAGAACTTTTGCAGAATTGTTTTCCCCATTCGTATCAGGAGTAAAGGCGGTAGTGGGTGTTAATGCTCCTACTGATAGATCTACCCATTGCGAAACCACTGTAGAATTTGAGGTGGCAGCTTTGGCAAAATATATCTTTTGCTCAGAAGCACGACTATCAAACACAATCGTTCCCGGAACTGCTCCCGCAACAAGGCTTGTTTGCGTTACCCAAGGCAAAACGATTCCTTTATTACCACCTGTTGCATTTCCAAATTCTATAGAAACACTGGTATTAGCAGGTAATGAAGATGGTGTAGTTTTCCCTATGGTTATCTGACTGTAAAACAACCCTGAAACAATTGACAATATTGCTATGCTATATTTTTTCATTTTTAAAAATTTAAAGATTAATACTGATCGCAAGTTTGCTTGGTATAACAAGCCCATACTGTTCCGTCATAGATTTTCAGACAGTTCAAATCGGTATCATAAGCCATCATCCCTCTTACAGGAGTCAGTCCATTGATCTGGATCGTTGTTAGTCTATTCAGTACAAGACCTTTTGTTTTAGCGTCTAAAGCCGTGTATGCTCCTGTAATCTTCATTGGCCAATTTCCGTTATCGGCTCCTGCTCTTCCTAAAGCGGTAATTCCGTGGTTGGTTGGGAGACCTATTGTAGAAGTATTGGCTGGTTTGTAACATCTGCATTCTAGATCTTGTAATGTAGAATTAAGAGAAGTTCCTACCCCTTGGCCAATATCTGCAGACCCATCTGTATTATCTACAACTCCTGCAGTATTATTAGTATTATTAAGAACATTATAGTTATTAGCTCCATTATTCAACAATTGTGGTACACCTCTAGCCGCTGGAAAAGTACTAATCACCTGCGCAGGAGTTCCCGCTGTTGTACCATTTGCCAAAACTCCGATTTGTCCCGAATTAGAAGTCGCCGTCATAGGATTGATCATTCTGTAGGTTACGTTTTCAGAACCTTCAATAGCGTCTGGGCAACCATCTCCATCGGAGTCTAGATCTAGATGATTCGGAATACCATCTCCATCTGTATCCTGGAAATTACAAGAATATAATCTTACTTCTCTCCAGATAACCTCCTGACCAGAAGCAGCAGTATCAACCAAACCATCCATAATAAAGTATTTCACACCTACTAAAGAAGGTAATGCAACATCTGTATAATGAGTTGCAGCATTCACAGTCGCACTGGTAGGCACATCAATATTACTCACAGAATACAGTAATAATCCTGCTGCATTATAAAATCTAAGACTTCCAATCGTACGAACTTGCCCATCGCTATAACTTGCAGTACCTCCGTTAGGATAAATTCTAAATGTGCTTACAGGATTTGCAATAGCTGTGGTATAGGTATATGTAACAGATCCATTCAAACTGGCAGATCCACTTGCAGTTCCTCCAAAAGTAACAAGGTCATTATCAATTGTAAGTGCCAATGCGCGACCAGTACCAACATTTGTAGCTGTAGTACTCACAGAATTAGGTGTGGAAAAATTGGTACAAGTCTGTACTTTTTCCACACTGTCTAAGATCCCATCATTATCATCGTCAAGGTCATCTTCATCAGGAATTCCATCATTATCAGAATCCAAGCAACCACTCACAAAAGAGTTTAGAGCAACTCCTACTCCTTGTCCTACATCAGAACTTCCGTCAGTATTGTCTGCAACCCCCACCAAACTAGTAGGATTAGTAGTAGAGTTAAGGTTAGACACTGCAGGATTAAATATCTGAGGTACCCCATTGGAAGCCGCCGATGTACTTACAATCTGTGCCGGATTATTATTAACAGTAGTTCCATTAAAAATCACTCTAATCTGACCTCTATATTTATAATTAGCATCTGTGGAAACTAAATTTAAAGAGTGGATCTGAGCCGAAGTAATATACTCACTTCCTTCTATGGCATCTGCGCATCCGTCTCCATCAGCATCGGTATCAAACTGGTTAATAATCCCATCTAAATCTAAATCATAACGATCATCTACTCCGTCAAAATTTGTATCAATAAACCCTGGGAATTGTGGATCGATATAATTGGGTACACCGTCGGCATCATGGTCTCCAAGAGGATCAGTTAAACCACTATTTTCAACAGTATCCAAAATCCCATCATTATCGTCATCTAGATCTAAATTATTATCAATACCATCTAGATCATTATCACAACCCGGCAAACTTAATACTCTCACAGCAGATTCTGATTGTGCTCCATAAAACCATGTATTGATAATTCTGGCATTGCCGAAATCATCTTCCAGTGCAGGTGTATTACTTCCTTGCCCCGTAGTTAAAGGTGCAGGTGTCGCCAATGTCGGTGTTGAACCATCCCATGCGTGAGTAGGACCTACAATTCCTGATTTCAAATTAAGAGTTTTTACTCCTCCTGTTGTTAAATTAGAATTACTATTCCCTGCGCTTCCAAAAGTCGCTAAACCATTACCTGTTGGACCAGAATCATCCCAAAACATAGGTCTGTTCCCCAAATTAGGGAAAATAGCGGTTGCAGAAAAACCATTGGTATTTAGCTCTGCATCGATCATAGGAACATTCACACGGCCTTGCAACAACAATACTGAAACAGATACCGAAAAACTGGCAGGCACAGCATTGCCCAGATTATCTTTACCATCCCACGCCATAATATTATTCCCTACAGAAACATCATATACCTGCAAAATACGGTCCGCTCCTGTTGATTGATATCCTGGAACACCGTCTAGATCTAATGTTATTGCAACATCTCCTTTTTTATCGATATAATAAGGAATATAATACGTTGGAGCACATCCATAAATAGCTCCGGTTATTGCAGGATTTCCTGTGTTACCATTAGGAAATGCAACCTGATCAGGACTCGTTAAAAAAACTTGATACCCATCAGGAATAACAGGATAACTGATCGTGTTGGTTCCCGTGAATGTACCATTTCTCGATTTACTATCATTTGCAAAATTTCCGGTGTTGGCTATTCCCACATAATTCATTACCAATTGAAAACCAAAAGGGCGAAAATTAGGTCGAAAAATTACTTGAGACTTAAAACCGTCTGTTGTATGTACATAAAAACTGCCATCAAAAGACGCAGCTAATACGTTAGGATATGCATTAGGAGCAACGGTACTCGACAGATTGGTCGTTATGAAACTCCAGTTTCTAGACCACAATCTCCCTAATACTTTATTGGCAGTACCTCCAGTACCCGTTGCCACCGTTACATCAAATAAAGGAAAAGTAATTTGCGACTCTGCACCCGTGGTAATAGCTGTTACACCACCATCATTACTACGATATAATTCTATAGTATATTCACCGACAGCTGTAGGAGTATATACAAATGGTGTATATCCCGAGGGCATTGACCCTCCAATATTAGGCCCGTTCCAAGCTCGAGCATAGTTATCGATAAATCCTGTACCTGTAGCAGCAGGAATTAAACGAATATCTACAGCATTAGATGGGCTGGTAATTTTCATATAAGCATTGGTAACCAAAGTCGTATTGGTGTTATCAAATGTACGAGCCATAAAACCAGAATAGATACTCTCTGTACTAGAATTAGTTATGGTAACTTTTAGCTTTGTCGTAGCATTTGAGCCAGGATAAGATCCAGATGCCCCATCCGGATTGATCAGATATGCTGTTCCGTTTGCAGAGGCAGTTCCATTATTATTCCCGGGAGAAACCTCTTTGGTACCATCCGCGAAAATCTGTTGAAAAAAGAACAGTGAAGCTACAATCAATAATCTGGTGATCGCCTTCCTTCCTATTTCAGAATTATTAAATTTTAAATGTTTACTCATATTTGTAAAAGTTAAATACCATCCTATGCACCCAAAATGCATGGCTTTTCACGTATCACACGGAATGTGATAAAAAAGCAAAATTTTAAGCTTAAAAATTTAGGATAGTGGTTGATAAAAATCTTGAATAAAAAGCTTTTAAGAGCCTTAACGAAATTTATCCTAAAACCGGAGGAGGCCTTACAGAAAAGACATGAGTAAAACAGTAATCTAAAGATTTACTGTTATAATAAATATATTTTTGCTGATGTAGAAAATCTAAAGCACATTTTATGATGTACTGATTCTGTGATGTATGTATTTTAGAAAAATGATGATGATTATAGCTTGGTGCTACATAATCTCGACTAATATGTATGGCAGAAGTAAATTCTTGAGAGGTCGGGAAACGCAGATTTTCAGACTCAAAAGGATTGATTCTTTTTTCATAATCGGCAATTTCTTTTTTTATCTTTTTTAAAGTTTCTCTATTTCTATTTTCTTCTGCAATTCTGACCTCACTTTTAAACGTTTTTTTGAGAATTTCAGCTTCCTGTGTTTTATTGAGTCTTCCTGTAAGAATCTGCACATTACTATGCATTTCTGATGTGGAAACATCAGCATTCTTAACAATAATTTTGTCTGAATTTATTTGTTGATTGAAACTAGCATCCGTAGAAAAGATTTTTGCTCCTTGTTTAAGCGTAATAGTAGCCTGAGGAGCATTTGTCCCAATCTCATCCTGTGCATATACATTGCTAGAAAAAAAAGAAAATATGACGGTAATATAAATACAAGAACGATATAAACTTAACCTAAAGTTTAAATCATGAGCATGGATATTAATATTGTGTAAACTCTTACGCAACTATACTTGTTTATGATGTAAAAATAAGCAATAAAATCAACAGTAATATATTATTTAATTGTTAATTCATAATTTTAACATATTACTGTTGATAAATTGACAAATAAAAAACATCATTAATAAAATATTTAAAATTATACTACAAGTTAAAATTAGCTTTAAAATAATAGTAAAACATATTAAATGTTTCTAAAAAATCCATTCGGTATGATGCAAAAGAAATTCTGAAACTTAAGATAAAAATTAGATTTCATTATAAAAAAGTAGATGCATAAAAAAAGCAACTACAAAAAATGTAGTTGCTCTTATATTTTTGAAAGAAAATGATTACTTCAATTCTACTTCAGCACCAGCTTCTTCTAATTGCTTCTTAAGAGCTTCAGCTTCGTCTTTAGAGATACCTTCTTTAATAGCAGAAGGAGCTCCGTCTACGATGTCTTTAGCTTCTTTAAGACCTGCACCAGTTAAATCTTTTACTAATTTAACGATAGCTAATTTAGAAGCACCTGCAGACTTAAGAATTACGTCGAATTCAGTCTTTTCTTCAGCAGCTTCAGCACCAGGACCAGCCATAACAACTGCAGCAGCAGCAGGCTCGATTCCGTACTCGTCTTTAAGGATAGTTGCTAATTCGTTTACGTCTTTTACTGTTAAGTTTACTAGCGTTTCAGCTAAATTTTTTAAATCTGACATTGTTGTAATGTTTTTGTTGATTATTGATTGATTTTTTTGAGAGTCTAATTATTCTGCAGCTGGAGCTTCTCCTTCTGCAGCAGCTTCTGGAGTTTCAGTAGCTGGAGTTTCTTCCACAGCAGGTGCAGCAACTTCTTCAGTTGTAGCTTCTGCAGTTTCAGGTCTGTTTTGAAGAGCAGAAACAACTCTTTGGATTGGAGACTGAAGTAATCCGATGATTTCACCGATCATTTCTTCTCTAGACTTAATGCTTACTAAAGCATCAAGGTTGTTGTCACCAACATAGAAAGTTTCTTGTACGAAAGCTGATTTTAAAGCCGGCTTCTCTTCTTTTTTTCTAAAGTCTTTGATTAATTTTGCTGGAGCGTTAGCCGTTTCAGCAATCATTAATGCAGAGTTACCTTTGAAAGTTTGGAACATTTCAGAGTAATCTACTCCTTCAATTTGCTCCATTGCTTTTTGCAAAAGTGTATTTTTTACTACTTTTACTTTGATATTTTGTTTGAAAGCTTGTCTTCTGAAGTCAGAAGCTTTAGCTGCATTCAAACCATCTAGATCTGCTACATAAACTACTTTAGCATCCTGAAGCAAGTCTTTGATCTCTTGTATCGCTACAACTTTTTGGTCTTTTGTCATTGTCTTAAGGATTATAATTAGTTAACAGATTTAGTATCGATTGCAATACCAGGGCTCATTGTAGAAGACAAATAAATGCTTTTTACATAAACTCCTTTTGCAGCAGTTGGCTTCATTTTGATCAAAGTAGAAATCAATTCTTGAGCATTTTCCTTGATTTTAGCAGCATCGAAAGATACTTTACCAATACCAGCGTGGATAATACCGTATTTGTCTACTTTAAAGTCAATTTTACCAGCTTTTACTTCAGTTACTGCTTTACCAATTTCCATAGTAACAGTACCTGATTTAGGGTTAGGCATCAAACCTCTTGGTCCTAATACTCTACCTAAAGGTCCTAATTTACCCATAACAGCTGGCATAGTAACGATAACGTCAACATCCGTCCAACCTTCTTTTATTTTTTGTAAATATTCGTCAAGACCTACATAATCAGCACCAGCTGCTTTAGCTTCAGCTTCTTTATCTGGAGTTACTAAAGCCAAAACTTTAACATCTTTACCAGTACCGTGAGGAAGAGATACTACACCTCTTACCATTTGGTTTGCTTTTCTTGGATCTACACCCAATCTTACAGCGATATCTACAGAAGCATCAAACTTTGCAGTGTTCACCTCTTTTACAAGAGCAGAACCTTCTTCAAGGTTATAGATTCTTCCTTTTTCTACTTTGCTTAAAGCTTCCTTTTGCTTTTTAGTCAATTTTGCCATTTCTCTAAGTATTAAGCGTTAAAAGTTGGTTTAGTTCCTGTTACTCTTAATCCCATAGATCTAGCAGTACCTGCAACCATAGAAACTGCAGAATCCATTGTAAAGCAGTTAAGGTCAGTCATCTTGTCTTCAGCGATCTTTTGAACCTGAGCCCAAGATACAGCACCTACTTTGTTTCTGTTTGGTTCTCCAGAACCACTCTTGATTTTAGCCGCATCCATTAACTGGATTGCTGCAGGAGGAGTTTTAATTACGAATTCAAAAGATTTGTCTTCGTATACTGTAATTACTACAGGTAAAACTTGTCCTGGCTTATCTTGAGTTCTTCCGTTAAATTGCTTACAAAACTCCATGATGTTCACCCCTGCAGAACCCAAAGCTGGACCTACTGGTGGAGATGGGTTTGCTGCTCCTCCTTTTACTTGGAGCTTAACCATTTTAAAGACTTTTTTAGCCATTTTTTGTTTTTTAAATTTGAATAATTAATGAGTTTGGAAGCATTTATTATTCAGCAGGTTACCGCACTCACATAAAGTAAACCTACTTTTAGGACTGCAAAATTATGAAATATTTTTGAATTAGCAAATTAATTGTTTGAGTTTTAAGCAGATAATTGAAATATTTTTTACCCTTTTTTGAATTATCAATTATCTACAGTGGCTATTAATAAAGAGCTAGTGAATCAATTGATCAAGAATAGAACTTAGAAAAATAATATTCCATAACTGTTTTTAAGGAAAACCCTTTCCCGTCATATTGTACATGAATGAAAAAGAAAATGAAAAAAAGAATATTAAAAACAAGGAGCCTCTTTTTAAAAACATTTTGATTAAACGAAAATCTATTAGAATACTTATTGTCGGGCAAGAGCGTTATTAAAATGACTAATAAAAGCATAGAATAGATATGATTCCAGCGATACCAATCAATTCCCAAAAAATACAATGGCATTACCCAAAGGAGACTTATAATAACGAACTTAACGAATGTATAAAATCTATTTCTATAAAATACGAAGAGGTAATACAAAAACATTGAAATTTCGACTGCAAGCTCTAAAATAAAAAGAGAATACGAAATAATTTCTTTTTTAACTATTTCTATAGCCTCCCAAAAGTCAAAAAGAAAAATATTGTTTCGTCCGAAAACAACTCCTCTATTTTTTATAATATCTAAACTTTTACCGCAATTAATATTTTTTCCGAAAAAAAATAAAATCCCCATAATTGCAGTAGATAGAAAGAAAAAAAGCATCCAAAAAGTATATTTCTTTTCTCCTGTTTTAAGAATATGTATGGCAATAAAAAAAGGTAAAAAGAAATAAAACATTTCATGAATAAACAATCCTATACAGAACAGAACTAGAAATATTTTTTCTTTAAGAACAGTCATTTTACCAAATGCAAAATACGCTGCAAGTGTAAAAAGAATAATTTCTCTTTTCCCTGAATAAGATAAGTTAATTGGAAAATACATAAAACATAACGGAGAACATAGCAACAGCAAAATATTCCAGTCAATTTTCTTTGCCATTAACAGCTTAAAATAGGAGAAAAAAATAAGGCTATAAAAAATAATTTGAACAATAAATACCTGAAAAGGTAACGATATGCCTAATAAGTCTTGTACTGCAAAAAAAATAGTCCCCGTAATACCTCTACGTTTAAAACCTCCATCTTCATAATTGACCAACCAGTCAGACATTGTCCATTCATGAATGGGCAGTATTGCTTTTCCATATAACTTTAAGATTACATAAAAAAAGATTGCAACTAAAAAAAAGCAATACAATAAAAAAAGATTATTCTTTTTTGCAAACAATATCATATTCTCAATTTTGTGGATAAAAAAAGAAGGATGCTTTGAAAAGCACCCTTCTTTTATATTTTAAATATATACATTTAAACTTTTTCTACCTGCATGTAGCTCAACTCCATTGGAGTTTTTCTTCCGAAGATCAAAACAGATACTTCTACTTTCTTCTTATCTTCAAGAATTTTTTCTACTGTACCGTTGAATCCGTTGAAAGGACCATCGACTACTTTTACATTCTCTCCAACAATGAATGGAACTTCTGCATCGGTAGCAAATTCTGAAAGTTCATCCATTCTACCAAGCATTCTGTTAACCTCAGATTTTCTCATTGGTACAGGATCTCCACCTTTAGTTAAACTTAAGAAAGAAATTACCCCTGGAATGTTTTTAATAACGTGAGGAATTTCCCCCATCAAATCTGCTTCTACCATAAGGTAACCTGGATAGTAAGGTCTTTCTTTAGGAACTTTTTTTCCGTTTCTAAGCTGAATTACCTTTTCCATAGGAATTACCACCTGAGTAACATACTGCTCAAACCCTAAACGTTTGATTTCTGTCTCAATATAGTTTTTTACCTTATTTTCCTGTCCGCTAATCGCTTTCAGTACATACCATTTTAATTCGCTCATTATTTAGAAAATAGTTTTTATTAGTTGAAGCTGTTAATTAGTATTCCTAAGATGTTGCTGATTGATTTTGAAAACAATTCATCAACACCGAAAGTAAATAATGCTAAAATGACAGTAGCAACAGTAACTACAATTGTAGAAGACTGTAAGTCTGACCATTTTGGCCATTCAACTTTATGTCTGAATTCGTTATAAGAACCTTTTAAAAAATCGACAAATGAACTCATAATTTATATTTGCACGGGCACAAGGATTCGAACCCTGATCAACGGTGTTGGAGACCGGTATCCTACCATTGGACGATGCCCGTAGATAAAAAGCTTCCGAAGAGTTTCCTTATCGGAAGCTTTATTTATTTTAAGATGATTAGTCTAAGATTTCAGTAACCTGACCTGAACCAACTGTTCTACCTCCTTCTCTGATCGCAAATCTAAGACCTACGTTAAGAGCGATTGGTTGTAACAATTCTACAGTGATTTCTAAGTTATCACCAGGCATTACCATTTCTACACCTTCTGGTAAGAAGATTTCACCTGTAACGTCAGTAGTTCTTACATAGAACTGAGGACGGTATTTGTTGTGGAATGGAGTGTGACGTCCACCTTCTTCTTTAGAAAGGATATAAACTGAAGCTTTGAATTTCTTGTGAGGCTTCACAGAATCTTTCTTAGCGATTACCATACCTCTCTTGATGTCAGTTTTTTCAATACCTCTCAACAATAGACCTACGTTATCTCCAGCTTCTCCTCTATCTAGGATTTTTCTGAACATTTCAACTCCTGTAATAGTAGAAGTTAATTTTTCTTCACCCATACCGATGATATCTACAGGATCTCCTGTGTTGATAATACCAGCTTCAATTCTACCAGTTGCAACAGTACCTCTACCTGTAATAGAGAATACGTCTTCGATTGGCATCAAGAATGGCTTATCAGTATCTCTTGGCGGCTGCTCGATCCACTCGTCAACAGCATCCATCAATTGCTCAACAGATTTGAACCATTGGTCATCACTTTTAGGACCTCCTTCTGCAGTAGCAGCAGTAAGAGCACCTAATGCAGAACCTTGAATTACTGGAGAGTTATCTCCGTCGAATTCGTAAGTAGACAATAAGTCTCTAAGTTCCATTTCAACTAGCTCTAATAATTCAGCATCGTCTACCATGTCAACTTTGTTCATGAAAACAACAATTCTAGGTACGTTTACCTGACGACATAATAGGATATGCTCTCTAGTTTGAGGCATTGGTCCGTCTGTAGCAGCACATACAACGATAGCACCATCCATCTGAGCAGCACCCGTTACCATGTTCTTAACGTAATCCGCGTGACCTGGACAGTCAACGTGAGCATAGTGTCTTTTTTCAGTTTCGTATTCAATGTGAGCAGTATTAATAGTAATACCTCTTTCTTTCTCTTCAGGAGCAGAGTCAATAGCAGAGAAATCTTTCTTCTCAGCAAGACCTTTGCTCGCTAGTACAGCAGAAATAGCTGCAGTAAGTGTAGTTTTACCATGGTCAACGTGACCAATAGTACCAATGTTCAAGTGTGGTTTGTTACGATTAAACGTTTCCTTTGCCATGATTTAAATTATTTATTTTATTGTTATTCAAATTTTCGGTGTGCAAATATAATGAATTTTTATATACCAAAATCTTTTTATCCAAAAAAATTTCACAATCAAACCCACAAACTCGCAAACCTCATCTATTTCTGTAAACAGAGTTGCAAATTTAAACAAAAAAATGGATTAAAAAAAAGTGTTTGTAAAAATCCGCAGATAATTTTCTTTCGTATATCACATCAGAGATCCTTTAAAATAAATTATTATGAAAAAACTATTTAACTTTTGCATGGCTACATTTGCCATTGTCTCGTTATTATCATGTGATAATGAAGACGTTAACATAATGTCCGAAGAGCCAACCACGGCTCCCGATCTGATGGTATATGCTTTAACAGAAAATAATCAATTGGTAACTTTTAATACCAATAACTCTTCAACATTTACTTCTACAAAACCCATTATGGGAATTCCATCAGGAGAAAAACTGCTAAGTATTGATTTCAGACCGGCAACCGGCGAGCTCTATGCTGTATCTAATGCAAGCAAGTTTTATATTATTAATACTTCTACCGCTTCTACCAGAATGGTAAGTACAACGTCTTTTTCACCTGTAATCTCAGGAATCGTTGCTTCAATTGATTTTAATCCTACTGTAGACAGAATAAGATTAGTAACCAACACCGGACAAAATCTTCGTTTAAATCCGGAAACGGGTGCTATTGCAGCCACTGACACGAATATTGCAACCACTTCATCTATCATGGGCGTTGCTTATACCAATAGTGTTTCGGGAGCAGCTTCTACGATTTTATATGACCTTGATGCTACTGCAGGAAAACTTTTTAAACAAGATCCTCCAAATAACGGAACTTTAGTAGAAGTAGGAAGTCTGGGTATCGCTTTTACAGGACAAGCTGCATTTGATATCAATCCTGATAATACTTTGGCAGTAATGGCGGCTACAACCGGTACACAAAATGTTTTATATACTGTAAATTTAGCCAACGGAAAAGCGACAAACATCGGAAATCTTTCACAAAAAATAATCGATTTGGCAATTCCTACAAATCCTGTAGCGTATGCAGTTGATAATTCTAATGCGTTACAAATATTTAACCCTAATAATCCACAACCTGTCACGAAAGCAATCACCGGGCTTCAATCTGGAGAAAATATTTTGGGTATTGATTTCAGACCTTTAAACGGACAATTGTATGCATTAGGAAGTTCGAGCAGAATTTACACCATTAATTTAGGAAATGGTGCTGCAACCGTTGTTGGAACACAACTTCCTACTCTATTGGCAGGGACTGAGTTTGGTTTTGATTTTAACCCAACTGTAGATAAAATAAGAGTGGTAAGTAATACCGGACAGAATTTAAGATTAGATCCTGTTACCGGAGGAATTACCGCAACAGACGGCGTAATTAATCCGGGAACGCCTACTTTGGGTGCAGCAGCTTACACCAACAACTTTGCGGGCGCAACGACTACTTCGTTATTTGTAATTGATCATTCTACTGACAAATTATATCTACAAAACCCACCCAACAATGGAACTTTGATTGAGCAGGGATCTTTAGGCATCAATATCGACGGTGCAAATGGCTTTGATATAGGCAGTACAAGCCAAAAAGCTTATTTGGTAGCTACTACAGCCGGAACTACAAAAATTTATACCGTAAATACAACTAATGGTTCTACTACATCCTTAGCCAATTATCCCAATTCTGTAAGAGGTTTTACAATTGGTTTAGGATTTTAATGACACAAATTTTACATAGTTTTAATATTTATTAAAGAAGCGCTGAAAAATTAATTTTTCAGCGCTTCTAACTATATAATGTAAATGAAAAGATAATTCTAAATAATTTCAACTGTTTTCTTCGTTCGATTGAAAATCCAGAAGATAATTGGGAAAATTAATAAAGTAAGAATCGTTGCCGTAATCAAACCTCCGATAATGACAATTGCTAAAGGTTTTTGAGATTCAGAACCAATTCCGGTAGATAATGCTGCAGGTAATAATCCGATCGATGCCATTAAAGCGGTCATAATGACGGGTCTTGTTCTGGATTTTACTCCATTAAAAACAGCTTCATCCAGTTTGAGGCCATCTTTGATATTTTGATGGAACTCTGTAATTAAAATCACTCCGTTCTGAATACAGATTCCCAGTAAAGCAATCATCCCAACTCCGGCAGAAATTCCGAAATTCATTTTGGTCACATGCAATGCGATGATTCCGCCAATTAAAGCAAACGGTACATTCGCCAAAACCAAAAGTGAATCTTTCATGTTTCCAAAAAGGATAAATAGCAGGAAAAATATCCCTAAAATACTGATGGGTACTACTTCTGTTAAGCGTGCTGTTGCTCTTTGTTGGTTTTCAAACTGACCGGTCCAGCCTACTTTATAGCCTTCCGGAAGATTAATTTTTGCCACTTCTTTCTGTGCATCAGCAATGGTTCCTCCCAAATCCCGGTCACGAATCGAGAATTTAATTCCAATATACCGTTTGATATCATCACGATAAATAAATGCTGCTCCATTATTTTTTTCAATATTTCCAACTTCCTTCAGTGGAATCATCGTTCCTTCCTGCGTAGGAATCATTAGTGAAGCAATATCATTTTCATCTTTTCTATATTCGTGAGAATATCTCAAACGAATCGGGAATTTTCTTTCGCCATCATACATTTCCGAAGCTGTTTTTCCACCAAAAGCCATTTCCAGAACAGTTTGTGCATCTTCCGGCATTACGCCATACGCTGCCATTTTATTTCTGTCCCAAACCACATTTACTTCCGGCTGACCGATATTTTTAATAATTCCGGCATCACGTACTCCATCCACATCTTTTATTGATTTTAAAACTTTATCAGCCAGTTCATCCAAAGTCTGAAGATTGTCACCATAAATTTTAATTCCGTTTTCAGCTTTAAAACCGGCAACCGCTTCAGCAACGTTATCAGAAATCGGTTGTGAATAATTGAATGTTATCCCTTGATAATTTCTTAGTTTTTTGTCTATCTCTTCAGTGAGTTGTTCGTAATTGATTTTCCGTTTCCATTCGTCTTTGGGTTTAAGATTGACCGCAAACTGCACAAATCCAAACCCATTCGGGTCTGTTCCATCGTTGCTTCGTCCGGTTTGCGCCAAAACATCGGTCACTTCGGGAACACTCATAATGTCTTTCTTCAAAATATCGGCGGTCTTCAAAGATTCTTTTAAAGATGAACTCATCGGCATTTCTGCGGTGATCCAAAGTGAACCTTCATTTAACTGAGGTAAAAATTCCGTTCCCAAAAATTTCCCTGAAAATAAAGTCACGGCGACAAATGAAATAGAAATAATTAAACTTAATCTTTTATTTTTAAATGTAAATTTGAAACCTTTCAGTACGATTCTGTCCCAAAAATTCACAAACGGATTGTTTTTCTCTCTTACATTTTTATTTAAAAGCAAATGCGTTAAAACAGGAACTAAAGTCAACGTAAAAATCAAAGCACCCAACAATGCAAAACCCAGCGTAAATGCTAAGGGTGAGAACATTTTACCTTCCACTTTCTGGAATGAGAAAATCGGAATTAATGAAGTGATGATAATTAATTTTGAAAAGAAAATCGCTTTTCCTAAACCGGTTCCCGTTTGCTTGATCCAACCTGCTTTTGCGAGTTTATTAAATCTGTCATTGCCATATTTCTTGGCTTTATGATCGAGCATTACAAAAATTCCTTCCACCATGACGACGGCTCCGTCAATGATAATTCCGAAATCTACCGCTCCCAATGATAATAAATTGGCGCTCATTCCTGCCATTTTCAAACATAAAAATGCAAAAAGCAAAGACAATGGAATAATAATGGAAACAATTAAAGTCGTTCGCCAATCTGCCATAAAGATCAAAACAATCACCGTAACAAGGATGATTCCTTCCATCAAATTGTGCATCACGGTTTCTGTGGTAAAATCCATCAGATTATCACGGTCGTAGAAGGTGACCATTTTTACATCTTTGGGAAGGATTTTTTCGTTAAGCTCTTTAATTTTAGCTTTCACACCTACTAAAACTTCACGCGGATTTTCGCCTTTTCGCATCACAACAATTCCTTCTACGGTATCATCCTGATTGTTTAGTCCAGCCTGCCCTACTCTTGGTCGCGAACTTTCATGAACCTCAGCAACATATTTTACCAAAATTGGGTTTCCGCTGTCATTGTGAATGGTAATATTGCCAATATCTTCAATGGACTGTACCAAACCAATCCCTCGTACCACGTAGGCTTGTCCGTTTTTTTCAATAACATCTCCACCGACATTTAAATTACTTTTCGTCACCGCTTCATACACCTGTAATGGTGTTAAATTATATTTATCTAAAGCTCTCGGATCGATACTCAACTCAAAAACTTTATCCTGACCTCCGAAAACATTGATATCTGCAACTCCAGGAACACCACGAAGTGCTCTGTCGATCACCCAATTCTGTAAAGTAAGAAGCTCACGGGAATCTTTTTTCTTGCTTTCTAAAGTATATCTGAAAATTTCTCCGGTTGGTCCATAAGGAGGCTGTACTTCGGGATCAATACCTTCCGGAAGGCTTACATTTCGAAGCTGATTGTTGACCATATTTCGGGCAAACATATCATCAACACCATCATCAAACAGGATCTTAACAATGGAAAGACCAAACATGGTGGTACTTCGAACGCTTGTTTTTTTCTGAACCGGACTCATCGCTAGTTCAATCGGCGTCGTGACAAAACGCTCGACTTCTTCGGCACTTCTACCATCCCATTGCGTAATGATCACAATTTGAGTATTGGTAACATCGGGAAAAGCTTCGATCGGCATGTTTTTGAAACTTATAAATCCTGCAACCGCCAAGATCGCTACCCAAATAAAAGTAAAAGCCTTATTTTTAAGTGAAAACGATATTATATTTTTTATGAATTTATTCATGATAGAAATTAGATGTTAGACTTTAGATATTAGACCAATAACTAAATGTTTAATTTTATCTAAATGATTTAAAAACCATTAAGAAAATGAATGGTAAAGCTGTCTCAAGGCATATCAAAAGATCCCTTAGTTTGGTTAAATAGTAGGTTAATTATATAATCGCTTACTATTTCAAAATATCTCAATGGTTTAAATCAAATTAATTTTTTAGAGAACGATAGATCAACAACTGATTATTGGTGATCACATTTTCACCTTCCTTCAGACCTTCTGAAATGTATGTGACGTCACCCAGCTGTTTTAAAACCTGAATTTCTTTGATCTTCACATCAGTTCTCGATTTAAAAACCACTACATAACTTCTGTCATCATCAAAGATCACCGCTTTTGAAGGAATAGAAAGCGCCATTTTATTTTCAGATTTTGAAACTTTAATTGTGGCTTTGCTATCGGGAATCAACAATCCATTAGCGTTATCCAGAACAACTCTAGCCTGCATTGCATTGGTTTCAGGGTCGATAATTTTAAATATTTTATCAATTTTTCCGTCAAAAACTTTATCCGGATAAGATAATGTGGAAACCTGAGCAGGCATTCCAAGACTTATTTTGTCGATATCGGCTTCGTTGATGTTCATAATTGCCCAAACATTGATGGTATTTGCAACATCAAAAATATTTTCGCTCCTGTCACTTCTCAGCTGCATATCTTTATTGATGTCTTTATGAACAATATAACCGCTGATTGGTGCTAAAACACTGTAAATATTTCCGTTTTTCACATTGTAAACCGTACTTACCGCAGATGCTCTCTGCATTTGGTCTTCTGCTTTCTGAAGCTGGCTTTTTGCTTCGAGAACATCTCTTTCGGTATTTAGCTTTCCTTCATACATTTCTCTGGCAACACGAAGATTGTTTTTAGCAACCTGCAAATCTGTTCTTGCATCGCTTACATCTTTTTGCACCTCTGCCAATTCGGTACTTCTTATCGTTGCCAAAACCTGACCTTTTCTTACATAATCGCCCAGTTCTACGTTCACACTCATTACATTTCCGCCAACCAAAGGAAAAACATCGATATAGGAATTTCTGTCGGCAGAGATTTTACCATAAAAACTGTAAGAATCTTCTATATTTCTATTCTCAACTTTCGCTGTCGAAATTGATTCGAGCATGGTATTGCTCAGTTCAAAACCTTTTGGCTCGGGAGTTTTTGCAATTTCAGGCTTTGAGCATGACCATAAAATCAAAGCCGAAAATAAGGGTATAATTATTTTTTTCATTGTATTGTTAATAGAAGATTTTGGTTTGTACTAATTGATTAAGCTTAATGGCAGACTCCATCAAATCGTTTTTCATATCATAAATCTGCAGCGCGGTTTGACGATAGCTTTCCATGAAATCTGTAAACTCAATTAAACTAATGTTTCCGTTTCTGAAATTTTTAAGCATTCCGTCATAGACAAGATCAAGGTTACTTAAGTCGGTAGATTTTATTTCGGTTAACTGATCGTATTGGGTTTTCCAGATTTGAAAAGCAGACTGCACTTTTGTTTCTAAATTGAGTTTTTGGAATTCTGCATTTTTCTGATTCTGCTTAATAGCGTAATTGGCTTTTTCTACATTTCCTTTATTGCTTTTCCATAATGGAATAGGAATTCCGACCTTCAAATTAATTTCATTATTAAAAGTTCCAGAAGCTTGATCATATTCTGCACCAACATTCAAATCGGGAACATTTAACGATTTTTGCCATTGTGCATATAATTTAGAATTATCAATCAGTTTTAAAATGAATAAATAATCGGCGTTGTTTTCTAGCGCTTTTCTTTTCAGTTCTTCATCATCACCGAAAGGTTGCGACGTTAAAACCAACTTCGCTTCTTCATCTGAAATCTCAGGCTCTATATTTTCAGTAATTCCGGTAAGCACTTTAAGGTTCTGCTCAAACTCTAAAAGATTTTTGTTAATGTTTACTTTATCATTATTCAGCTGAATAACGATACTTTGAAGCCTCACCTCATCTTTCAGAGAAACATTTCCTTTTGCAGACTGTACTTTGTACGCTTTCAAAAGGTCATTCATATACCCCAATTGCTTGTTGGTATTTTCAAGCTTGAGTTTTTCATAGTAAAGATTGTAGTAATTGGTATGAAGCTGAGTTCGTAACTCTACCAAAAGCTGTGAAAACTGTAATTGCGCTAGTTCTTTATTAGATCTTGCAAAAGCAATCTCGTTTTTCTTTTTCCCACCCATATAGATCAGTTGGGTAACTTCGAAACCTTTTGCTCTTCCTGCATCCAAAACTCTTTTGTCTTGGGGATTATAAGCGTTGATATAGCCACTCATCTGCGGAAGTTCCCAGATCTTCGCCTGCAAAATATCTGCATCTGCCATATTGATGCTGTATTGCTCGGCAAGAAGCTGAAGATTGTTTTGCTGAAAGGCATTTTCGCACTCCAAAAGCGACATTTGCTGCTGCGCCGATATCATCGAAGAAATCACCACGAACAGTCCTGCAATTTTGTTCATTCTCTCAATTTTGATGACAAAAGTGCGGCTGCTCGATTAAAACGAACTTAAAGGAGGCTTAAAAAAAAATTAAATTTGGTTTTAGGAAGAGTTTGAAATGTCTTTCTGAGCTACTAAAACTTAATTTATCCCACAGATCTTATTTTAAAATTGAATGATAAAATACTCTCAAAGAGTGAGCGAATTAAGCAGATTTTTTCATTAGTATCTACAGAATTTATTTAAACTGCGATAAACTAAATTTTTAAAATTATTTATTGAAAATCACGCTAAACTTGTTCATGTTTTCAGAAGGAGAATTGTATTGAATATTTGCATTATGATATTCTAAGATTCTTTTTGCAATTCGAAGCCCTAGACCGGAGCCGGAAATATTCTGAGAATTATTTCCGCGCATGAAAGCTTCAAAAAGTTTTGGTTGCTCTTCTTCTGAAATGGTATTCCCTTCTGAAAAAACATCTACAGAAAGATGAGTTTCGTTTTCGGTTATCAGAATTTTAACATCAGCATTGTCAGAGTAAACTGCTGCATTTTTCAATAAATTAATAAAAACAATATTTAAAAGTGACTGAACTCCGTTAATTGTAAGAAAAGCATTTTCCTGCGTCTCCTCAGAAATAAGAAAATCCATTTTAAGATTGGGATAACTTTTCTGTACCCGGTCGAAAGATTCGAAAATCACTTCATCAATTCTTACTTCTTCATAAATACTCTGAATATTTTCTTTATCAAATTTTGTGAGAAGTAAAAGTGAATTCGTAAGATCAGATAACTGATAAACATCTTTCAGCATCTGTTTCAGAGCAGAAAGCGTTTCTGGAGAATGCTGCTCGAGCTTAATTAAATTTTCCAACTGAAAGGCCATTCTTGTGATTGGCGTCCTGATTTCGTGGGATGCACTTGCTGTAAAATCTTTTTGCGACTGAAAAACATCATTCAACCTCGAGATCATCGTATTAAAAGACTTCGCCAAAATACTGATCTCGTCATTAGACTGCTCCACCGGAATTTGCGTTGTCAGTTTATGGGCGGTGACCTCCGAGATTTCTTTGTTCAAATCTTCCAAAGGCTGAAGAAATTTTCCCATAAAATAATAACTGAAAAAACCAATCAGCAAAGTACAGGTGATAAAGGCAGTGATTAAAAGATACTTCAAATACTCCAACTTCGATTTTCCGTTGGTATCATAAGCACTGGTGAGAATATAATAGTTTTCTCCGTTGATGTTTTTTAAAGCGGCATACACTTCCGGAACGGCATCTTCGTTGTAAATATCTTTTTTCTTATCGAGTTCGGTAAGAAGTTCTTTATCCCAGGTTACTTTTTGATCTTTTATTGTACTATAGATTAGCTCTTTTTGGCCATTAAAAATTAAAATAGTTTCATTGAGAAGGAAGTTATCTGAATTTTCATTAAAAAAGATAGGCGCTTCGTTCTCAAAATTTTTAGATTTTGAAATAAAATTAGTGGTAAACCCTAATCGCCTTACAAATCGGTCTTTAAACTCTTCCCTACGGAAATCATTAAACGAAATGTAAATAATAATCAAAACCACCCCAAAAAGCAGGGAAAACGAAACACTCAGGGTAAGCGCAATCTTTCTTTTTAAAGACATGTAGATGGTTTTTAGTTGTTGGCTGTTGGTTACTTATAAAGGATTTAGGTAATACCCAAAACCTGATCTGGTGTGGATCAGCTTTACTTTATATTCTTTGTCGATCTTCTTTCTTAAAAAATTGATGTAAACTTCTACCGTATTGGTATTGGTATTAAAATTATGTTCCCAGACATTTTCGGTGATTTGTTGTTTAGAAACCGTTCTTCCCTGCGCTTCTGCAAGATAAACAAGAAGCTGGAATTCTTTTAAAGTTAAAGCAATTTCATTACCTGCACGAAATACTTTTTGCTCGGTTTTATTAATAATTAAATCATCAATCCTGATAATATCTAAATCTATATTGTCGGAAGGTACTTTTCTTCTTAAAAGTGAGTTCATTCTAAGCAATAATTCCTCAAACTGAAAAGGTTTCACCAAATAATCATCTGCCAGTCTCGTAAAAGCATCTTTCTTATCGGAAATATCGCCATAAGCCGAAATAATAATAATCGGCGTATTTTTATCAAAAGAGCGAATGGTCTGGCAAACATCAAGTCCATTTACTTTTGGAACATTAATGTCTAAAAGATAAAGGTCATAGCTATTATTCTTTATTTGACGGAGAAAAGTTTCGCCGTCATAAATTTTATCGCATGTAAATTGATTTGATTCTAAAAATTTACTCAACTCTGCAGAGAGAATAAGGTCGTCTTCTAATAAGAGAATGTTCATCAAGAATATATTTATTACGAATTTAATGAAAATTTCAAGATGATTTCACCGAATTGGCTTGAGGGAAACACTAAGTTTAATTTTAAGATTTTCTAAAGACTTCTTTCTAAAGACTTTTGATCTTTATATTATGATTGATTAAAATAATATTAAACTTTAATTTTAAAAAGTTCTTATTATTTTAAAAGGATATTAGAAATTGAAATGTTTTATTTAAATCGTAAGTTTGGGCAAAAAAAAAATCCCGAAGAGATCGGGATGAAAAGTGAGCCAACTACGGGACTTGAACCCGTGACCTCTTCCTTACCAAGGAAGCACTCTACCGCTGAGCTAAGTCGGCCTAAACAAAAAAATCACACTATAGAGTATGATTTTTGTTGAGCGAAAGACGAGGGTCGAACTCGCGACATTCAGCTTGGAAGGCTGACGCTCTACCAACTGAGCTACTTTCGCAATTTTGTTTCC
>NZ_LELA01000039.1 GCF_001677955.1 Chryseobacterium sp. BGARF1 | reverse complement strand
CTCCTCCTCTTGGGCTCGAACCAAGGACCCTCTGATTAACAGTCAGATGCTCTAACCAACTGAGCTAAGGAGGAATGTTCCTCTTTTAGAGTGGTGCAAATATAGTACTGATATTTGAACCACGCAAGTTTTTTATTTATTTTTTTTAATAATTTTTAAAATTTATTGGTAATGATTTTAAAAATATCTGCACCAAAAATAAGTAACATCAAGCCTAACAGGAAGATAACCCCAACCATTTGAGCATTCTCCAATATCTTTTGTGGAACAGGTTTTCCAACGATCATTTCATATAAAGTGAAAATAACGTGACCACCATCCAATCCAGGAATCGGAATTAAGTTAAGGAACGCCAACCAAACAGAGAACATCGCTGTAAAACTCCAGAAAGCCGTCCAGTCAATAGACACACTTCCGTCTTTCGCTTTATCAACAGGCATATTTTTGATGATAGCCAATGGACCACCAACTTTCTTATAACCCTGAACTTTTTTATTGAAAATCAGTTTAAACTGCTTTACCTGATACGTTAAACTCTCAATACTTCTCGTGAAACCTCTTCCGATAGATTCTCCAAAAGTAAAATGCTTCGTTTCGTAGAATTTTGTCAATTGCTTATAAGAAGCCAATCCTAAAGTTCCTTCTTTAGATACCGATAAAACAAGCGGTTGAATTGCTCCACCTCTCATTACATCTACTTTAAGGTCTTTCCCTGGATTATTTCTTACAGTTTCCTGAAATTCATCATAATAAGAAATTTTCTTTCCATCTACAGCAACAACTTGGTCACCAACTTTCAGTCCAGCTTGTAGCGTTTTAGGATTGTAGATAGAATCGATCACCGCAGGAAATCTTGGTGTAAGAAACGCTCTTGGATTTTCATCTCTGAAAGCCATTGCTTTACCATCATCATTTGTTGGGAAAGTAACTTCTTTTCCGTTTCTTAAAACAGTAATTTCATCACTTAATAAAACATCTAAAGCTAATTTATCAAGATTATTCTGAGTTTTTCCGTCAACTTTTAAGATTTTATCTCCATCCTGAAAACCCATTCCTTTAGCAACACTCGTATAATTCATTGGAGCATCTACTTTCGCTGTATCAAAAGAAGTTTCACCATTGAAGAATGAAAGACATCCGTAGATTAACCAAGCAAGGAAGAAATTTACCGTAACTCCACCTAACATAATGATCAATCTCTGCCAAGCTGGTTTTGCTCTGAATTCCCACGGCTGTGCAGGTTGTTTCAATTGCTCAGTATCCATACTTTCGTCAACCATTCCGGCAATTTTCACATAACCTCCGAAAGGAAGCCATCCGATTCCGTATTCTGTTTCACCAATTTTCTTCTTAACTAAAGAAAAATAAGGGTCGAAGAAAAGATAAAACTTTTCTACTTTGGTTTTAAAGTATTTTGCGGGTAAGAAATGCCCAAGCTCGTGAAGAATTACTAAGATAGAGATGCTTAATATAAATTGAAAGATCTTAATTGCTAATTCCATTAATTATTTTTAGATTTTAATTTGCAAAGGTAACAATTATCAAAAGGATGCCAAACAAAAAAACTCCTCTAAATGAGAAGCTTTGTCATATATTGTGTCCGATTTTTTTAAAAATTGAAAGAAACCCCTAAACTTCCATTATTCCCTACTTCAGCAAAAACACCTACTTTTTCTGTAAAGAAATATCTTGCGCCAATATGAGCACCAATTCCAAAGTCCCGTCCGAGCACTCCTAAATCAACTCCTGGATAAATATCTAACTTCTCAGGCAATTCTAAAGCTTCTTTTAAATGGAAATTAACTCTTCCAAATATAAAAACTCGATTATCATCGTTATTATCTTTATATCCGTCAAAATAAGCATTTGCTCCAGCTCCGACAGATATCAACTGGTTCAATCCATAATCATAGGTCGCAGTAATTCCGGTACCATATCCCCACGCATTGAATCCTAGATTAACTTTCTGATCCCCCTTTCCGGTATAGGCTTGTGCGCTGACTGCCACTCCGGCAAAAACCATCAACATAAAAACCAATTTCTTCATAGATTTTAATTTTAAAATATTACTAATCACAATTTGCAGCAAATATAAAACCGAAACCATTTAAAAACTGTAATTTTATGCAAGTTTTGAATTTGAAATATGAAATCACCATGTTTATTTTTAAATCATAGATGTAATTTTAAAAGGGCGATTCCATACGGCAATTAAAAAAAAATAGAAATCTTCGCATGAAAATTATAGGATTAAATCAGGATATTATCTGGAAAAATAAGATCGAGAACTTTCAATTGATCGAAAAACAGCTACAAAATCAAGAAGCAGATCTATTTCTTTTGCCGGAAATGTTTTCTACAGGATTTTGTATGGACGCTGCTGAAGTTTCAGATAAAAATGAAGAATCATTGGAATTTTTAAAGAAAATTTCGAAAGAGAAAAACGCAGCATTCTCAGGAAGTGCTTCTATAAAAGTTAATGATCAGTTTTTTAACAGAATGTATTTCGTGAAGCCAGATTCTGAAGTAATATTTTATGATAAAAGACATTTGTTTTCCTTTTCAGGTGAAGATAAGATCTACACTCCCGGAAAAGACAGAGTCATCGTAGAATATCTTGGAATTCGTTTTCTGTTGCAAGTTTGCTATGATTTAAGATTTCCAGTTTTCGCAAGAAACAATGACGATTATGATGCTATTTTATACGTTGCCAATTGGCCAGAAAAAAGAGTCGGAGCTTGGGAACATTTACTGAAAGCAAGAGCTATTGAAAATCTGTCTTATGTTTTTGGTTTAAACAGAATAGGAACCGATGGAAATGATCTTTTTTACCAGGAAAGTTCACATTGTTTTTTTGCTGATGGTAAAGAAATTTCTCAGAAAAAAGGAAATCTGGTTTCTGCCGAATTAAATTTAGAAGAACTTAAAGATTTCAGAAACCATTTTCAGTTTTTGAATGATCGGGATGTTTTTGAAATTAAATAATTCAAACTTTTGTTAGCTGGGATCTTATGAACAAACGAACCATCAGAAAATTATTTTTCATTTTAACAACAATATTATCAAGCCTTTCGTACGCTCAAGAAAATAACAAATGCGCTGAGAATATAGATTTTTTAATTAAAACCCTAGAAGAAAAATCGCCGTCTTACAAGTATTTAGTCAACAATAAAGTAGATTTCCAAATAAAAGCAGACTCTATTAAAAATATTGCAATCAAAGACAATAACCCTTATAATTGCAAAGAATATCTACAAAGAATTATGCGAACCATCCAGGATGGTCATTTGCAAATTTTAGTAAAAAATAACCTTGACCTTAGTGATCCAACTTCAGTTAATAACTTTTTAAATTCTGAAAAATTCGACTCATTACCGAAAATAAATATTGATTCTCTTATCGAACATAAGGATCCAGCTTACATTTACAACTCTTTAATAGACAACATAAATATTTATATTTTTCAAGATGCTCAAAACTCTTTTAAAGGTTATGTAAAAAATTCAGATTCAAAATTTTGGAAAAAAGGAGAATTAATTCTAAAATTTACTAAAGGAAATAATTTTTACGAAGGGGTTTCATATACTATTTCTAAAGACCCTAGATATTTCAAAACAGGATCTTTAGAAAGCCTTATCAAAAAATTTAACATCAGTAAATTCACTAGAGAAGAAAGCCTGATCTTCAATAGATCTAAACAAAAATTGTCTTTTGAAATCATCGACAATGAAATATTATACGTTTCAATAAGAAGTTTCAGGAACTTAACTATTGAAGAAAACAAAGAGTTTGTAGGGTTTTTCGAAAAATCGGTTTTGCCAAACTATAAAAAATACAAAAACATTATTTTTGATGTAAGAGATAATCCCGGCGGAGCAATGGCATATGAAACATTGCTTAGCGGAATTAAAAAGATAAAAGATCCTAAAAATATTTTTGTGTTACAAAACAGAAATACGGCAAGTGCTGCGGAGTTGTTCATTCTTCATTTAAGAGGATTAAAACCTATTAAAACCATTGGAGAGAACACGATGGGAATGACTTCATTTCGGGATATTTATCAAGCCCCATTCCCTAATAATGATTATGTAATTTTCCTACCCACTAAGGTTTTTGATAAAAACTATAAAGATCTACTTCAATACGAATATGTTGGCATCACACCCAATATTGAATTTAACGAAAACGAAAACTGGTTATTTAAAACTGTAGAAATTATAAAGAAAAACTCTGGCTAAATGTTGGCTTGCGATCATACCGAAAACAGTTTAAATTTTAATTATTCAAAACTTCTTTTCGCTTTCTTAATTTCCTCAAAGCTTTTCTACCTAAAATCACGACAGCGATCACCGTAATAATTGCCAGAAAAGCTGCGATTACCGGAGCAACCATCGCTAAAACAGCCATAATTCCTGCCCCCGCAGTTTCTGTAGTTCCTACAACAGGATTTCCCAAACCACCGGTTGTCGCAGTGGAAGCTGCCCGAATTCCTGCAAATCCTGAACTGATCGTTGCTGCAGTACCGCCTCCCGCGATCAAAGCCAATCCCCATTGAGGAAATGTTTCTAGATTTGCGAACTGACTTGCAAAAAGTACAGAACCCGCAATCGTCGCCATCGGAACAGAAACAGTATCGAGTAAATGATCTACGATTGGAATATAATACGCTAAAATTTCTGCTAAAGTGGCAACTCCTGTAGCAATTAACGCAGGAAGACCAGAAAGCCAATCAAAACTTTCGTGAGTGGGAATCCATTGAAAATAAGACGCTAAACTCACCGCAAACATTGGTAAGAACACCCTAAAACCAGTTGCCGCGGCAAGTCCGATTCCAATAAATGCACTCAGAACATAGGGAAGATAAGGAATTTGGTCTAACATAGGTCATCAATTGTTTGTTTAAAGCTACAAAAAAAAATACAAATACCTAAAATTCAAATTCTTAAACTCAATTTCACACAGTGAGCGCAATGAGACTCAACTCCTTCGAAACCGAACCTTTATAAAAAATATGAAAAACGAAAATTGCGCTTCTATAGAGCGCAACATCTTATAATTTATTCGTTATAATCTTTTATGATTTCTTCTGAGACTGGCATAATTTAATAAACTCCGCTTCCACATCCTGAAACTTCTCAGGAAGTTCATTAGATACCCAAAACATCATCGCGATTGTTTTATCGCCAAAACTCGCCTTAAAAAGATCTTTATTTAAACGGTAACATTCTCTCAGAAGTCTTTTCACACGATTTCTGTACACTGCTTTTTTAAAATACCTTTTGGAAACCGAAACTCCCAGTTTTACATTTTCATTTTGTAAATCCTGGTGATTTTTAAGAATAATGATGCGCAAATTCCCACAACTTCTCCATTTACCTTTTGCAAAAAGTAAAGTAATCTCAGTATCTTTTTTGAGCTTTTCTGCTTTTGGATATTTAAAATCTGACATTAGTCTTTCTTCAGTAAGTGGTTGATAACCTCGGATGCGGCATACAATCCGAAAATTGCAGGAAGAAAACTGATCGTTCCATAGAAAGACCTTTTATAATTGCTGCCGTCGGTCATTTTTAGGCTATCTTCATCCTGAATTTCATCTGAAAACACACAACGAATTCCTTTATCAATTTTTTCTTTTTTCAGCCTTTTTCTTACTTCTCTTGCAAGGTGACAATGCTGTGTTTTACTGATATCACGAACGATAACTTTAGACGGGTCAGATTTCCCGCCGGCTCCCATCGAGCTTACAATTTTTATTTTTCTGCGTCTTGCAGCAATAATTAAGGAAACTTTCGGACTAACGCTATCAATACAGTCTAATATGTAATCAAAATTTCCACCGTCTAGAATTTCTGCCATTCTTTCAGGATTCAAAAACTCATTCACTTTTACCAGCTCCAGATTCGGATTAATATCCATCAATCTTTCTGAAACAACGTCTACTTTATGTTTTCCAACCGTAGAATGCAAAGCCGGAAGCTGTCTATTGATATTTGTAATATCTACCGTGTCGCCATCTACGATCGTCATCTTTCCGACACCGGCTCTCGCTAAAAACTCAGCAGCAAAAGAACCTACTCCACCTAAACCTACAACAAGAACTGCGGCTTTGTTTAATTTTTCAACACCTTCTTCTTTTATCAATAATTCTGTTCTTTCAAGCCAAACTTTATCCATGCTGAATCGTTTCTAAATTTTCTGAAATTTGTTCGTTAAGTCTTTCTAAAGAAATTCCTTTTAATTCTGAAACTTTTATATATAATTCTTCGATATTAAAATCTTCATTATCAGTTTCCAAAAACATTTTATCTAAAGGAATTGTCTTTAAAACATTCTGCAAAGATAGATTATACAAAACAGCTTTTCCAAAACTCAAATAAAATTTATTTTTAAGTAAATCATCAGCAATACTCTGTTTTTTATTAAAACCATGAATAATCATCGACTGATTTGCCATCTTCCTGAAAGAAATCACTTCGTAAAACTTTCTTACACAATGAATAATTAAAGGTTTTTTAAACTCATTTGAAATTTCAATTTGCCTTTTAAAAACTTGTTCTTGTAAATTTTGCTCAATTGAAATCAATCCATCAAGACCACATTCACCAATCGCAAAACAGTTTTCAGTAATATTAGAATTTAACCAATCGAATTGATATTCAATCTTTTCAAATTGAATATCCTGAGGATGAATTCCTATTGAATACAGAAATTGCGGTGGAGTTTCACCATATTCCAGATTATAAATCCCTTTGCTTATATTTTTATTATGATGATGAAAATCAAAAAATTCCATATTCAAAAATACTACAATTACAGCAAGAATTAAAATTCTTAAACAACCGTTTACAGATATGTTAAAAAGTCTTAACTTTACTAAAACCGTAATTATGGGAAAAAAGTTTTCTGAGAAACAAATTCACATTCTTGATATCGCCGAAGAACTCATCGCCAAGAAAGGATATGAAGGAACATCTGTACGAGATATTAGCTCTAAAGCCAATATCAATGTCGCAATGATTTCATATTATTTTGGCTCTAAAGAAAAGATGATGTCATATCTATACCAATATAGAGTATTAAAAACAAGAGAGAATTTTTCTGAATTTGCAGACACCATAAAAGAAGGCAGGCCGGAAATGCAGATGAAGGAAATGATAAAATATATTGTCAGTCAGCTTTTCAGATACAATTATTTTCATGGTTTTGTAACTCAGGAACTTCGGCATACTGAAAACCTTAAGGATGAACTTCTAGATTTTTATCAGCTTTTTGTAAGAAAATTAGATGAAGTCATCAAAAAAGGGGTCGCTTCGGGAGTTTTTACGTTTACACCAAAACCCGAAGATATCCTTACAACCATTATAGGTTCTACTTTATTTGTCATCAGGAATAAGAATTTCTATGAACTGTATGTGCCCAACAAAGATGATGAATCATACACCAAAGAAGCCGAAAAAAAGGTAAGAATGAATCTTTTAATGAATACTTTTGCTGTTTTGGGATATTCGGCAGACTAATTTTACGTTAAATAATCATAAAAAAAAATCTTTTAGCAAAAAAGTTATATTTTTGCAAATTAATAGGTCGGTAAACCCGAAAACTGTTACATTTTATATGAAAAAGTATATTTTAGGTATTTTCGCTATTGCTGTTTTGGCATCATGCAAAAGTCAGCAGGAAAAAGCATTGAGAAGTGCAGACAAAAACTTTATTCTAAAAGCTGCAAACGAAAATTTTGCTAAAAAGAAGTGGAAAAACGCATTGGCACTTTATGACAGGCTTCCCAATTTGGTTGCGGGTACAGATGATGCGCCAAATGTAGTTTTCAATTCTGCGTATGCCAATTATTACGATAAAAACTACAGACTAGCTGGAAATCAGTTTAAAAACTTCTCAGTAAGTTTCCCTCAGGATAACAGAAAAGAAGAAGCTGCTTATATGTCTGCATTGTGTTACTACAACGGCTCTATGGATTATAACTTAGATCAGACGAGTACAGAATTGGCCATTAATGAGCTTCAGGAATTTTTGAATGCATATCCTAATTCTGAAAGGGCAAAAAACATCAACACAATGATTGATGAGCTTTCTTATAAACTGGAATTCAAGGCTTTCGAAAATGCTAAGCAATATTTCAAAATGGCAGATTACAAAGCAGCTGTAACTACTTTTGAAAATGTTTTGGATGATTTTCCAAGTACAAAGCTTCGTCCGAAAATATATGATTATATGATGAAAGCACGTTATTCTTTAGCTATAGGTTCAAATTATGACCTAAAAGGCGAGCGTATCGAAAGTGCTTTAGCTTTTACAAGACAGGTTGAAAAAGAGCTTCCAGATACAGAGTATTCTAAAACAGCTTTAGATTTAAGACAAAAACTCGAAAAAGAGAAAAGAGATTTTGTTGTCGCTAAGAAACAAATGGAAGAAAAAATTGCAGTACTTACAGCAAAGCAGAAAAAAATTGCTGCTAAGCTAGCAGAACAAAATAAAACAGAGCAGCAAATTAAAGAACAAATCGCTAACGAAAAGAAAGCAATGCAGATTCAGAGAGACAGTGCGGCATTAAGCACCCCTCCTCCTGCGGCGACTTTCAAAATCCAAAGATAATTCGTAAATTTGCCATCTTATAATTAAAATAATTTTCTCAAAATGAGCGTAAAAGATACAAAAGCAGAAGTAAATACTATTACTTACGATAAAGATAAGATTGAAGATAAAGTAGGTTCAATCTATGAAGCTATTGTGATCATGGGGAAAAGAGCAGAGCAGATCAATGCAGAAATCCGTACTGAATTACACAATAAATTAGACGAATTTGCTGTTCACAACTCTACTTTGGAAGAAGTTTTTGAAAACAGAGAACAAATCGAAATTTCAAAACATTATGAGAAACTTCCAAAGCCAACATCTATCGCTATCCAAGAATGGTTAGATGGTGATATTTATTTCAGAAAGACTGAAGAAAGAAAGTAATAAATTTCATTCTTATAAAATATAAAATCATAGAAGATTAGTTTCTTCTATGATTTTTGTTGTTTGTATATATCAATTCTGCTTAAATTCTTAATGGCAGATAAAATGCAGCGCATTAAGATAAAGACATTCTTGAAAAAAGCAGTAAATTAGTCCTTTAAAAAAATCTACATGAGTATTTCAGGGAAAAAGATTCTCATTGCCGTTTCTGGCGGAATAGCTGCCTATAAAATTCATTTCCTCATCAGAGATTTAGTGAAAAAAGGAGCCGAAATTCAGGTAATTATGTCTCCTGATGCAGAACATTTTGTAACCAAGCTAAGCCTTTCTACCCTTTCAAAAAAACCTGTTTACAGTGAGTTCTACAGCGATAACGGAACCTGGAACAGCCATGTGGAAATGGGATTATGGGCAGATGTCATGATTGTAGCACCGTGTACAGCAAATACTTTAGCAAAAATGATTCACGGGATTTGCGATAATTTATTGATTGCAACGTATATGTCGGCAAAATGCCCAGTTTTCATTGCTCCAGCAATGGATTTAGACATGTATCAACATCCTTCAACCAAAAACAACCTTAAGCTTGCCGAAGAGTTTGGTCACACGGTAATTCCTGCCGAAAGTGGAGAACTGGCAAGCGGTTTAATAGGTCAGGGAAGAATGGCAGAACCCGAAAACATTGTAAAAACATTAGAAGAGTTTTTTAATTCTGCTCAAAAAAAATCTCTACAAGGAAAAACAGTCCTAATCACAGCAGGACCGACATATGAAGCCATTGACCCTGTTCGTTTTATAGGAAACCATTCTTCAGGAAAAATGGGATTTTCTATAGCCGAAGAAGCTGCTAAAAGAGGTGCAAAAGTGATTCTTATTTCAGGACCGAGCTCTTTGAAGCCAAAACATGAAAATATAAATCTACACAGAGTTACGTCAGCAAAAGAAATGCTTGATAAAGTTTTCGAATATTACGAAACCATTGATATCGGAATTGCTAGCGCTGCAGTGGCAGACTATGCTCCGAAAATAGTAGCTTCAGAAAAAATTAAAAAAAATGAAGATACTTTTACGATAGAATTAATCAAAAATCCGGACATTCTGAAAACAATGGGCGAGAAAAAATCTCATCAGTTTTTGGTAGGATTTGCTTTGGAAACTCAAAATGAAGAAGAAAATGCGAAAGGAAAACTCGCCAAGAAAAATCTGGATATGATTGTTCTAAACTCGTTGCGTGATGAAGGCGCAGGATTTAAAAATGACACCAACAAAATAAAGATATTTACAAAAACAGAAAAAATAGAATTTGATTTAAAATCAAAAGAAAATGTCGCTAAAGATATTCTCGATTGTATTAAAGCTCAATTTTTAAAATAAATGTTATAAATTTCCGTTTTCAACTTTTAATTTGTCAAATGAAAAAAATAATCATACTCTTTTTTCTGATTGTATTCAATTTCAGTTTTTCTCAGGAGCTTCTGGCTACCGTTCAGGTAAATTCTCAGAGCTTAGGTGGGAGCAATACACAGGTCTATAAAGCTTTGGAAAAAAGTCTCAGAGATTTCATCAACAATACAAGCTGGACAGGTAAAAAACTTCAGAATTTCGAAAAAATAAAATCAAATTTTGCGATTGTTCTCAGCGAACGAGATGGAAATAAATATAAAGGAGCTATAGTTATTCAGGCGGTTCGTCCTGTTTTTAACAGTTCATATGAATCTCCTCTTTTAAATCTTAAGGATAATAGATTTGCTTTCGAATATGCTGAAAACGAAAATCTTATTTTCAACGAAAGACAGTTTTCAGGGAAAAACTTAATTGATGTGATCAGCTTTTATATTTATGTTATTTTGGGTTACGATGCAGACAGCTTCCAGTCAATGGGAGGAACTCAGTGGTTTTCAAAGGCACAACAAATTGCTCAAAATTCTCAAAATAGAAATTATGAAGGCTGGAACCAGATTAATGAGCCTAGAAGCCGTTCTATTTTAATTGGAGAGATTCTTAATCCTAATATGAGCCAACTTCGTTCTACTATTTACACCTATCACAGAGCAGGTTTAGATGGATTGTTTAATCAAGACCAATCACAAGCTAAGAAAATTATTTTTGATGCCTTATTACAGCTGAAAACCTACGAAAACTCTTTCCAGCAGAATTATTTCTTCAATCTTTTTATGGATAACAAAGCGGATGAGATATTCAACATTTTCAATTCTGGAAATAACGGCTCTATAAATATTGGCACTTTGAAACAGCAGATGATCATCTTCTCACCAAAGAACTCCGAATCTAAATGGAATAAGTGGAAGTAACAGACATACTTCTTGACTTCTGACCTGTAAATTTTATATTTGCACTAACAAACGTAATCTGCTTTTGATCTATGCTTTCAAGAATTTACATTAAAAATTTCGCTCTTATCGATGCTCTCGAAGTATCTTTAAACAATGGTTTACAGGTGATTACCGGAGAAACAGGTGCAGGTAAATCGATTATTCTCGGTGCTCTTCGATTGATTTTGGGTGAAAGAGCAGATATAAAATCAATTTCAAAAACTGAAGAAAAAAGCATCGTAGAAACAGAGTTTGAACTGAACAATCAGTTTAAAAAATTCTTTATCGAAAATGATATCGATTATGAGCATCAGACCATAATCAGACGTGAAATATTGCCCTCAGGTAAATCAAGAGCCTTTATCAATGATGTTCCGGTGACTTTGGATATTTTAAAAGCACTGACGTCTCAACTGATTGACATTCATTCTCAGTTTGAAACCTCTAACCTTTTTACATCAGAATATCAGTTTAAGATCATCGACGGACTTTCGGATAACAAAAAACTAATCGAAAACTATCAACAGAACTTTTTTGAATTCCAGAGCTTAAAAACTCAACTTAAAAAATTTCAGACTCAGCTTTCAGAAAGTACTAAAGAGAGTGATTACAAGCAGTTTCTTTTAAGCGAACTTGAAGATCTGAAAATGGATGATGTAAATTATGAAGATTTACAGAATCAGCTTTCCATGCAGGAAAATGCAGAAATGATTTCAGAAAACATCGGCCAAATTCTCTCTAGATTTCATCAGGAAGAAATAGGAATTCTTTCTTTTTTCAATGAAGCCAAATCTAAACTTTCTAAAATTGCTGAAGTTTCAACCAACTTTGCCGAACTTAACGAAAGACTGGAAACTTCTTTTGTAGAAGTAAAAGATATTATCTCAGAATTGGAAGGTGAAGCCGATACCATTGAAATTAATCCTTCAACTTTAGCCCAGCTTTTAGAATTCAACAATAAAATAAACAGTCTTTTCCTGAAACACAATGTTGCTGATATTGAAAACTTAAAAGAAGTCAGAGATCAGCTTTCGGGTGAACAAAAAGGAACCGCAGAGATTGAAGCGTACATCGCACAAATTCTTGAAAATATTTCTGAAAAGGAAAAATCTCTGGAAACTTTAAGCCAGAAACTTTCTAAAAATAGAAAAAAAAGCATCCCAATTTTCATCAAAAAAGCAGAAGATTTGCTTAAAAAACTCGGGCTAGAAAAAGCGAAAGTGGATATTGAATTGACCAACGCCTCAGAATACAATCATTTTGGAAAAGAAAATATTCAACTATTGTTTCAGGCAAATTCAGGATTTCCTTTAAAGCCTATTCAAACCGCCATTTCTGGAGGTGAAAGATCTCGTGTAATGCTTGCTGTGAAAAAAATAATTGCTGAAAGCGATGAGCTTCCAACTTTGATTTTAGACGAAATCGACACCGGAGTTTCTGGAAAAGTTGCCGAAGAAATAGGAAATCTGATGCGCGAAATGTCAAAAGATATGCAATTAATCGTTATTTCTCATTTGGCACAGGTTGCGGCAAAAGGAAATGATAATTATAAAGTTATAAAACAAGACATTAACGGAAAAACACAGTCAACAATCATCCCTCTTAGTGATGAAGAAAAACTGAATGAAATTGCACAGCTGATTTCCGGAAGTAAAATCACCGAAGCAGCATTAACGCAGGCTAAAGAATTGATTGGATAAGAAATTGTTGATGGTTTGATAGTTGTCAGTTGATGGTTTAAATTTAAAATATTAAGACTTCTTTTTTCTCGGAAGTCTTTTTTGTTTTAAATAAAATTAAAACAATCTCAATTGCTGTTCTTTAGTTCCTGTAAAACCTTCCGTAGAAAGTTTTGGAAATTCTTTCCCGTCAAAAAACTTTTTTCTTCCTATTTTGAAAGTATTGTGAATCATTTCCGCAATATTACCACTGCCTTTCTGTCTGTCAAAATATCTTTTTTCACCTAAATTTCCGCCCCGCATAGAACGGATCAAGTTTAAAACTTTCTGCGCTCTGTCCGGAAACTGAGCTTCAATCCATTTTACAAAAACAGGTTCTACCGTATCATTCAATCGTACCAAAGTATAACCAAAACTCTGAGCTCCTGCCTCTGAAACTGCTTTTAATATATTCAGCGGCTCATCACTATTGAGGCCTGGAATAATAGGAGCAACCATAATATTAACAGGAATATTGTTTTCAGAAAGTAATTCTATCGCTTTCAGTTTATTGTTTGTAGAACTAGTTCGAGGCTCCATTTTTCTGCGCAAATCTTCATTCATTGTCGGAATACTCAGCGACACTGAAACTAAATTTTGTTCTGCCATAGGTTTCAGAATATCCAAATCACGAAGAACCAATGTATTTTTTGTCAAAATATTGACGGGATGCCTGTAATCAAGACAAACTTGCAGAAGTTGTCTGGTAATTTCAAATTGTCTTTCGGCAGGTTGATAACAATCTGTGTTTCCCGACATTAAAATAGGTAAAGGTTTATAACCTCTTTTTTTGAAAAACTTCTCTAATAATTCCGGAGCATTTTTCTTGACCATGATTTTTCTTTCGAAATCAATTCCGGCGCTGTAGCCCCAATACTCATGCGTTGGTCTTGCAAAACAGTAAGAACATCCATGTTCACAACCTTGGTAAGGATTCATCGAATACTCCATCGGAAGATCTTCGCTTTTCACCTGATTAACAATGGTTTTTGGAAATACTTCAGTGAAAGAAGTTTTGACTAGTTCGAAATCTTCATCCTCAGGTTCAAAGGTATATCTGTCGAAACGGTTGATTACATTTCGTTGAGCGCCTTGTCCTTTTATGATATTTTCGTTCTGCATTTCTGATGTAAAATTAGAAATCTTTCATTCGAAAATAATAAATTTTAACACTAAATTTTACACAAAAAAAATCCAACATCAATAAAATTGAATGTCGGATTTTGAAAAAATTTATATCTATTTACTACTTCTTACTTAAGAGCATAAAACTCTATACCATGATCATCATCATGATTTTTTTTATCAAAATGTCTGTGATGATCTGAATAGTATTCGGTATACTTTTTATGTTTTTTACCTAAAATTTTCTTTACGCTTATAAAACTTAATACTGCCAAAAGACCGACTCCTCCTGCCAGTAAAACTCCTACTTCTTTTTTCATGTTTTTTACGATTTTCTAATTTGGTACATCAAATAGTGTTCCTTTTTACACATCTTTGATAACAATTTTTGTTAATCTATTCGGGAATTTTGTTAAAACTGAATTAAAATATACAGTCATAATTGTGGTTTAATAATTGTAGTAACAAACTAAAATATTATTATGGAACATTCAGAAAACAATGACCAAATGGCAACCCTGAGTCAGGTCATGGAAACCTTAAGAAAAAGGGGTATTCACAAAGAATTTAGAATGAATGATCAATGCCAAATGAAATATGATCATTCTGAAAAAAACTACCTTCCTGAAGAATTATCAATTCTAAAAACTTATCGTTTTGAAGGCGACAGCAACCCGGACGATAATGTAGCTTTATATGTATTGCAGGATAATGATCAAAATTTAGGAATTATTATTGATTCTTACGGAGCAGAAAGCAACTATCCCGGTGAAGAATTTGATACTTTTCTTCGTGCTATTCCGATTCAGGAAAGTGAAGAATATTAAAGCCAAACTAATTTGATATATAAAATCCCGAAATTACTCAGTTTTGGGATTTTCTTTTTTCTTGAATATTTTTTTGAATATGCCTTTCTTTTCTTTAGGCTCTTCCGTTTGTTTTTCCTCGGTTGATTTATTGATTTTAGGTGAATTAAGCTCTTTAGAAATATCTTCTTTGGCTTGTTTAACAGATGTTTTCACGTTTTTTACAGTCTTCACCGCTCCTTCAACGGTCTTTTTAGTTTTATCGATATTTATTCCGATCAACGTTTTCTTTAAACCATCTTCCACTCCTTTCCAGAACATATTGAAAAATGATTTCGTAGGATCTCTTTCCACACCTTCTACAATAACAGATTCTGGAAGCTTATCTGAATCTGTTTTGATAAACACATTCGCAACAGCACTTAAGAAACCTTTCTTTTGTTTACTTTTTTTATCTAAAATAGAAATTTTTAGGTCTTTATGTTTAAGATTAAAAGCCCCTCCTATTCCTTTAGGATTTCCTTTAAAATCAAAAACCATTTCCTGTATTGTTCCTGTTGCCGAAACGCTCAAATAGGGAACGATAAAAGAATTAAGCGCTTTTGCTGGAATATTTGACAGTCTTCCGGAAATTGAAAAACGGTCGCCCTGGTCTGCTACATTAAACCCCCAATTCACAGCAAGCGGTGAGGTTTTCATAAAATCACAGTTTATTTTTATGGCAACCTGTGTAGATTTTCCTTTCATTTTACCAGAATTGAGATTCTTTACATTCATGTTAAAATTGGCAAAGGTCAATTTTCCTGGCCCATCGCTTTGAGGAGTATCTTCTTCGTATTCTAATATTGAATTTTTGAGATTGAGATTACCAATGTACATCGGTATTTTTATAGATCTCAAAAGTTTGGAGTATAATGGTTTTTCTTTAGGGTCATCTGCCGGAATTTTACTTCTGAAAATATTCGCATTAGCAGAATTGACTGTAATATTGGTCGCGTTGATGAATTTATTTTCAGAAAACAACTCCCAGTTTCCCTGCGCCGAAATAGTATTTACTTTAATGTCATACAAATCTCTTTCAACATGAATCATTCGTATAAATTGCGCCCTTGAAACCAAAGGAATCATCGCAAACTGATTGATTTCAATCTTATTCTTATTTAAGGCTAAAGCTCCAACATTCATCTTATAGAATTCAGTTTTATAAACAAAGTTTTTGGTGGTTAAGGCATAATCTTTTACTTTAACGGCCATGCCATTTTTTGCATTGTTTTCTACCAATTCAAGCTGATTAACAGTGGCATTTAAATCATTAAAAGTTAGAGGCTTATTTTTGCTTTCGTAAGTAATATTTGAATTTTTAACTAAAATTTTTCTTACTACAATTGGAAACTGAATTCCCGTGACTGCTGTTTTTTTCTTCGGAACGGGTTTTCCTGCTGTAATTTTACCGTTAATTCCATCAATCAGAACATCTTTTACGTCAAGATTTAATTTCTTATCTATAAATTTAAAATCATTGATATTAAACTGAACCAGATTGGTTTTAAAATCCATTGCCATTTTGGGTGAACTGGTGTGCTTTGCTACAACGTTTCGGATTTGTCCGCCTTTCGGATTTAGATTAAAACTTTCAACAGAAATATTCTGCTGATTATTATAGTGAATTCCTTTTCCTGCAATTTTAAAATCGTTGTAAAGGACAGGAATAACTTCTTTAGAACTCTCTTTGGTAAGCGCTAATTGATTGATTTTGACGCTCAAATCTTCAGCAAATAACAAATCCGTCTCATCGGGTTTTACTACCTGAATCTTGGCATTATTCAATTCAATATTATCTAAATTCAACTCAAAATCTTGCTTCTTTTCAGCTTTTTTAACAGCCGAAATCCCGGTTGTATAAACTTTTACAAAAGGGTTTTGGAAATCAGCATAAGCCAATGAAACTTTATTTTTTTTCAGAACAATATCCTTGAAATTCATTTTAGGAATACTGAATTGAAACATTTGAACCTTTTTCGGATACGATTTCTTAAACTGCTCGAATGTAATTATCGGTATTAACTGGAAGTTTTCAATCGACATCTGTCCGTTTGCAGTATTAATCTTATCAATTTTTAAAGTATAAATATCATTTGGCTGAAAGAAAAAATCTTTTCCTCGAATACTATAGCGATCAAAAACAACAGGAAGCTTATTTTCAACAGACTCTTCAGTCATCTGAAGGTTTTCTACAAACAAATCAAGCTCGTTTACGCCTACGAATTTCTGTTTGGTATATTTAAAAATATTGATTGTTCCTTTATTAATCCTGATATTTTCAAAATTAACAGGATTTCTTTTTTTTCCCGTCTTTTTATCGACAGGTTTTGCCAGAATAATATTAAGATTCGGTTTTGAAAGCAGCAGGTCTGAAGAGCTGATGGTCTTGTTAAACAATGCATCATAAATCCCGAAACGACTAATCTTCAGCGTATCAATAGTACCCTGAAGACCAATCACCTCAGTATTTTGGGGATTTTTATTATTAACCGTAATTCCGGTTGCAAAAATATTTCCTGTTCCCAAATCGACATCCAAAGATTGATAAGAAACTTTATAATCTGTATTTTTTTTGATATAATCAGGAAGCTGGGTCTTAAGCCAAATATTAAGTCCGAAATTGGCAATCAAAATGATTCCAAATAAAATTCCAAGACCTATTAAAAGCTTTTTAACCCATGGTTTTTTCATGATTTTATATTTAATGTTTTCATTTATCGAGGTTTTGGTGGCAAAGGAGTCTCTGATATTTTTTGTTTGTTAATTACTGGTATCTCAGAGCTTTCAATAACAAATTTTTTGGTCAGGTTTGATTTTAAAATTTTCCCTTTAGCATTAATCTGAAAATAGGAATTATTCTTCTTTGCATAAATTCTCGGTTCTTTACCACTATATGCGTAGAAATCACTAAGGTTCGGATAGATTTCATCATAGATAAAATTGCACAAAACCGCTCCTCCCTCATTGATAATTCCTGCCTTATTTTGTTTCTTAGCGAAAATCAAGCCATTGATGTACTTAAATTTGTCATAAATCGGAGGAACAGTAATTTTAAAATTCTCATGATCAATTAAACCTATTTTTCCATTTTTCACAATAAACTTTGAGTGTCTTGGTCCATATTCTGTCCAATTTGAAATTTCATCATATTCTAATGGAAGAATTATATTCTTGTTAACATCAACAATTCCAAATTTTTTGTTTTTAGAAACAATAAGATAATTGTGATTATTGAAAATTGGTATGATTGAATTATACTTATCAATTAATACTTGATTTTCAATATTAATGATTTTATTATCTGCTATAAACAAATTCTTTTTACGAAGTTCATCATCATCAAACTTATCATACAGTGGGTATATTTCTTTGTATTGAATAGGAATTCTTATTTTCCCTTTTTCATCAATGATACCAAATTTATTCTTTTGAGAAACTAATAAGAGATTAGTTCTTTCAATTTTGTGGATTTGATCAAAATCAAAAGGAATAATTTCCTCTCCAGTAGAAGCAACCATTCCATATCTATTTTCTAGATTTTTAAAGATTACAAATGGTGTTTTTATAGAATAATCATTATAAACTGGCTCATAAGAGTCTCCGAGTTTTTTCAAATCTTTATTAAAAATAGAATATATTTTTCCTTTTCTAGCATTATAATACTCAGAAGAATTGTGATTTGAATCGAAATATTCTACAAAATCATACTCTATCTGAACTTTGGCTTCACCATTAGGCTTAATTATTCCGTACTTACCATTTCTTTTAACAATTGCATTTTGGTAGGTGTCAAAAACTGATGCCGAATCAAATTTATTATTAGGAAAGGCAGGTTTTATTTTTTCGTTTAGGAATTCGTATTTGTTGTCTTTCAAAACTAGGACGGCTCCATTTTTAAAATATGTTGTTACTTCGCTTAAATTCGATGGAGCTTTTATATTTAAATTATATCCGCTAAAAACTTTATCAAAAATGAAATCTGAGATTTGCTCTCCTTGACTATTTAAAAATCCCCATTTCCCTTTTTGAGAAGCGATTACAATATTATCTGCATGAGAATTTTTAACAGATTCATAACTTATAGGAATAACAATTTCGCCGTGCTTATTTATAAAACCATATTGGTTATTCTTTGAAACAATACACAACCCTTGACAAAAAAAACCAGTTCCATCAAAATCAAATGGAATAACTACTTTTCCTTTAGTATCTAAAAAGCCATACTTTCCATTTTTCTTTACACTTAATAACCCTTCTGAGAAAAGATTTAGCTTTCCATAATCTGGAGGAATAATTATTTCACCCTTTGTGTTGATATAAAGCTCTTTTCCATTATTTTTAGTGAATGCTAAAAGGTTATCATCAAATGGATTTATAAAGTCGTAATCAAAAGGTATTTGTATAATACTGTCTTTATCAATAAAACCATATTTGCCTTTTTTATTATGTACTCTGAAAAAACCACTTTCTTTATCTTTTTCTATATAGTCAATTTCATTTTTTGAAATCTTCTGAGAACTTGAATTACAAGAAATTAAAGATAGGAGTATAAAAAATATGGCTTTTTTCATCTTTATTTAATTTGCAATTCTATCACATATCCTTCATGACCTCTTACGTTCATAAAGTTTCCACCCTCAAAACTCAGATATTGTCCTTTAATACCGTTTAATACTGCAGTGAATTCAGGTTTTTTATCTAAAGTGAATGAAGCTACTTTTTCGGGTTTTGAATAGGGATAATCGAATTTCCAAATCTCTTCACCTTCAGAATAAAATTTTTGAAAATCCTCAGGAAAATATTCTCTTATTTTCTGCTGAAAATCTATCAAATCAACCTCTCCTTCAAAATCGTCTTGCAACATTTTTCTCCAGTTGGTTTTATCGGCTAAATGCTCTTTTAAAGCAACTTCTATCATTCCGGCTTCGTAACGGTTTTCTGTTCTCGCAATCGGTAAAGCAAATGTTGCGCCTTGATCAATCCATCGCGTGGGAATCTGTGTATTTCTTGTTACCCCAACTTTCACATCGCCTGTATAAGCTAAATATACGGTATGCGGTTGCAATTGGATTTGCTTTTCTATTTCAAGATTTCTTTCGCCAATCCCTAAATGAGCTGTAGAAAGCTCGGGACGAATAATTGTATCACTCGCATAAGGACTTTCAAAAAAGCAACTTTTACAAAATCCCATTCTGTAAATCACCTTGTTTAACCCACAGTTTACACATTGAAAACCTGTATGTTTTATCGTTAATTCTTTTCCGAATAGCTCATTCATATGAATAAGATCACCTGAAAGATTAAGATAATATTGGATAGGTTGATCATTGAAACTTGTCATTTTCAATATTTGTCCGGAAAACTGCATTTTAAAAATTTTAATATTTAAGATATAAATGTAAACTTTTTTTCATGTATTTGAAAACTAATTCATAATTTAACTCTTAATTACAAAAACATATAAAATGAAAAAATTCTACTCTTTTTTGTCGATTTTACTGACATCTTTGCTTTTTGCGCAAACCACTATTTATTCAGAAAACTTTGGAAATCCTACAGCAACCACTTTGTTAACAGCTTATTCGGGATATCAAAACAGTAGCCCTATTGTTTATTCCGGAACAGCAGATGTAAGAACCTCTACTCCATCAGAAGGATATACCGGATCTAGCGGAAATGGATGCGTATTTCTTGGAGCCGTAACTGCACTCTCGGGAAATCCAGCAAAAACATTAATTATCGAAGGAATAAATACCACAAACTACAGCGGCATAACAATGACACTTGGCCACTTTAAAAGCACAAATCCTTCAAACAACGAACTTACAATTGAGATAAGCCCAGATGGTTTAACTTGGGCACCTCTAACCTACACAAGACCTACTGGAGCCGGAACATCCAATTGGATTTTAATCAATCCTACCGGAACGATTCCTACTACATCTAATTTGAGAATCAGATTAACCAATGTTATAGACTCTAATGTCGGTATCAGAGTTGATGATATAAAATTAACGGGAACTGCAACCACTTTAGCAACTAGTGAAAACAGTAAAAAAGGATTAAATATTTATCCTACTTCTGTTACTGACGGCAAAATCTTCATTACTTCCGCCAAAAACACTGACAAAAAAGTGAAAATTTTCGACCAAACAGGAAGATTAATGATGAACAAAATTATTACCAACGAAATAAACGTCTCTAGCTTGTCAAAAGGAATTTACATTCTGAATGTTGAAGAAAGCGGAACGTCTATATCCCAAAAAATAATCATCAGGTAACAAAAAATTTATAGCTAAAAAAAAGAATCTCAACCAAAAGCTGAGATTCTTTTTAGTTTATAGATATATTTGTGAAAACAAATTTAACAAATGATTTATCTCATAACAGGAGGAAGCGGATTTATTGGTTCTCATTTAGTAGAAAAATTATTGAAAGAAGGACATTCTGTCATAAACATTGACAATTTTGATAATTTTTATGATTATAAGATAAAAATTAAAAATACTTTAGATTCTCTTGAAAAAAATATTGATTTTGAATTTTCTGAAAAAGAAAACGATATTCAACATTTAATTTCCATTTCAAAATCAGAACACTACACTTTACATTTTCAGGATATTAGAGATAAAAAAGGATTAGAAAAGATATTTCAAGATCATAAAATTGATACGATCATACACTTAGCAGCACTTGCTGGCGTACGGCCTTCTATTGAAAGACCTTTAGAATACGAAGAAGTTAACATTCGGGGCACAATGAATCTGTGGGAATTGTGTAATCAATTTAATATTAAAAAATTTGTTTGCGCTTCTTCATCAAGTGTTTATGGCAACAACGAAAAAACTCCATTCTCTGAAACCGACAATGTAGATCAGCCCATTTCTCCTTATGCTGCAACAAAAAAATGTGGAGAAGTCTTAGGCCATGTTTATCATAGTTTATACGGAATAGACATGATTCAGCTTAGATTTTTCACCGTTTATGGACCAAGACAAAGACCTGATTTAGCTATTCACAAATTCACAAAACTCATTTCAGAAAACAAAGAAATCCCTTTCTACGGTGATGGGAATACGGCTAGAGACTATACTTATGTAGATGATATTATTGAAGGAATTTTAAAATCAGCAGTGTATTTGGAGAAAAATTCAGGAATCTATGAAATTATCAATTTAGGTGAAAGCGAGGTTGTCACTTTATCTGAAATGTTGTCAGAAATTGAAAAAAATCTCAATAAAACTGCCATCAGAAAAATACTGCCACTACAACCGGGTGACGTGCAGAAAACCAGCGCAGACATTACAAAAGCTAAAAATTTAATTGGTTACAACCCCACAACAAACTTCCAAAATGGCACAAAAAAATTTGTGGAATGGTTTTTGAGAAAATGACATCAATCTACTGCGATGGCAAGTATACAAGCACTTGTAGTAAAATATAGATAAAAATTAACAAAAGAATTGAAAATCAAGTCATAAAAAAAGTTTATAATATAACCTATTTTTATACTTTTGCAAAAAATAATAAATTATGTACTGGACATTAGAATTAGCTTCATATTTAAGCGACGCACCTTGGCCGATGACAAAGGCAGAATTGATTGATTACGCAATCAGAACTGGTGCACCAATGGAAGTGGTAGAAAACCTTCAGGCAATCGAAGATGAAGGAGAAATTTATGATGCTATCGACGAAATATGGAGCGACTATCCAACAGATGAAGATTATCTTTGGAACGAAGACGAATATTAATGAAAAGCATTAAGCTTTAGGTGGTATACTTAAAGCTTTTTTAAATATATAATACACACCAAAGCGTGTAATTTTAATATGCTTAAAGCAATAAGCTTTGAGCTTAAATCAAATTCTATGAGTTTTTTAAATAAAGTTCTTAAAGGGTTTTTGGGAGACAAAAAAGCGCAGGACCTAAAGGAAGTAAAAAAAGTTGTAACAAAAATCAAAGCTGTTGAGCCAAGCGTTGGAGAATTATCTGATGATGGTTTGAGAGAGAAAACTGCCGAGTTTAAATCTAAAATTAAAGAAGCGACAGCAAGTATCACAGCGCAGATAGAACAAATTAAAGAGCAAATAAAAAACTCTACCAATGTTGATGAGAAAGAAGCACTTTTTTCTAAAATAGAAGCTTTGAAAAAAGATTCTTACGAAATTGAGGAAAAAGTTCTTTTACAGGTTCTTCCGGAAGCTTTCGCCTTGATCAAAGAAACATCAAGAAGATGGGCTCAAAACGGAGAAATTCGTGTAACAGCAACAGATTGGGATAAGCAATTAGCCGCTGCTGGAAAAGATTTCGTTGAAATTCAGGGAGATCAGGCAGTTTGGAAAAACTCATGGAATGCAGCCGGAACACCAGTAGTCTGGGATATGGTGCATTACGATACGCAGTTTATTGGTGGTGTAATTCTTCACAGTGGAAAAATTGCTGAGATGGCAACCGGTGAAGGTAAAACTTTGGTAGGAACACTTCCTATTTACTTAAATGCACTTCCTGAAAGAGGGGTTCACGTTGTAACTGTGAATGACTATCTTGCAAAAAGAGACTCCGCTTGGATGGGACCATTGTACCAATTCCACGGAATGGCTATCGATTGTATCGATAATCACCAACCGAATTCTGACGGAAGAAGAAAAGCATACAACTCAGATATTACTTACGGAACCAACAATGAATTTGGTTTCGATTACCTGAGAGACAACATGGTGACTTCACCTACAGAACTAGTACAGAGAGAGCTAAACTTCGCGATTGTGGATGAGGTAGATTCTGTATTGGTAGATGATGCAAGAACACCATTAATCATTTCTGGTCCGGTTCCTCAAGGAGACAGACAAGAATTTGATATTTTAAAACCTTCTATCGACAGAATTGTTGAAGTACAGAAAAAAACTGTTTCTGCTATTTTTAATGAAGCTAAAAAATTAATTGCTGCAGGAAATACTAAAGAAGGAGGATTCAAATTACTTCAGGCTTACAGAGGTCTTCCTAAAAACAGACAATTAATCAAATTCTTATCAGAAAGCGGAAACCGTGCATTGCTTCAGAAAGTTGAGGCTCAATACATGGCAGACAACAACCGTGAGATGCCGATTGTAGATAAAGATTTATACTTCGTCATTGAGGAAAAGAACAATCAGGTTGATTTGACAGACAAAGGTGTTGAGTACATGTCTCAAGGAAACTCGGATGCCAACTTTTTCGTTCTTCCGGATATCGGAACCGAAATTGCAGAAGTAGAAGCTAAAAATTTATCTAAAGAAGAAGAATTTGAAGCGAAAGAAAGATTATTTGCTGAATTTGCTGAAAAGTCTGAGAGAGTTCACACAATGAGCCAACTATTGAAAGCCTACACATTATTTGAAAAAGATGATGAATATGTGGTAATTGATGGTGAAGTGAAAATCGTTGACGAGCAAACAGGCCGTATTATGGAAGGTCGTCGTTATTCTGATGGTTTACACCAGGCAATTGAAGCTAAAGAAAGTGTAAAAATCGAAGCGGCTACTCAAACTTTTGCTACAGTTACCCTTCAGAACTATTTCCGTATGTACAACAAACTTGCAGGGATGACAGGTACAGCAGAAACTGAAGCAGGTGAACTTTGGCAGATTTATAAATTAGACGTAGTGGTAATTCCTACCAACCGTCCGATTCAGAGAGACGATAAACAAGATTTGGTTTTCAAGACCAACAGAGAAAAATATAACGCAGTAATTGAAGAAATTGAAAGACTAACCTCTGCTGGAAGACCAGTATTGGTGGGGACAACTTCTGTTGAGATTTCACAATTACTTTCAAAAGCACTTCAGTTAAGAAAAATTCCACACCAGGTGTTGAATGCAAAACTTCACAAAAAAGAAGCAGAAATCGTTGCCGGAGCAGGTCAGCCAGGAGTTGTAACTATAGCAACCAACATGGCAGGTCGTGGTACCGACATTAAGCTTTCTAAAGAAGTAAAAGAAGCAGGTGGTTTAGCAATTATCGGAACAGAAAGACACGATTCTAGACGTGTTGACAGACAGTTGAGAGGTAGAGCGGGACGTCAAGGAGATCCGGGAAGTTCGCAGTTTTACGTTTCATTGGAAGACAATTTGATGCGTTTATTCGGTTCTGAAAGAATTGCAAAAATGATGGACAGAATGGGACATAAAGATGGGGAAGTAATTCAACATTCTATGATCTCTAAATCTATTGAAAGAGCTCAGAAAAAAGTAGAAGAAAACAACTTCGGAACAAGAAAGAGACTTTTGGAATACGATGACGTAATGAATAAGCAGCGTGATGTAATCTACAAAAGAAGAAAGAATGCTCTATTCGGAGACCATTTGAAGTATGACATTACAAATATGATTTTTGATGTTTCTAATTCTATTGTGACCAAAGCTAAAGCAACTGGAAATTACAAAGATTTTGAATTTGAAATAATTAAAAACTTCACGATGGAATCTCCGGTTTCTGAAAATGATTTTAAATCAAAACAAATTCCAGAACTTACCAATATTCTATTCAAAGCAGCTCAGGATGATTATAACATGAAACTGAACTTGTTGAAAGAAAAATCGTTCCCTATTATTGAGAATGTATATCAGAATCAAGGTTCTATGTTCAAAATGATTCAGGTTCCTTTCTCTGACGGTGTAAAAACATTGACCATCGTTACAGATTTAAAAGAAGCTTACGATTCTCACTGCGACAGCTTAATTAATGATTTTGAAAAGAATATCACTTTATCAATCATTGATGAAAACTGGAAACTTCACCTTCGTGAAATGGATGATTTAAGAAAATCTTCTCAAGGAGCCGTTTACGAACAGAAAGATCCATTGGTGATTTACAAACAAGAATCTTTCCACCTATTCAGTGAAATGGTAGACAAGATGAACAAAGAAATTATTTCATTCTTATACAGAGGAGAAATTCCCGCATAAGAGATAAATTATAGATTTCACAAAAACCCGCCTCATTTGAAGCGGGTTTTTGTATTTATCGAATAATAATTATTAAATAAAAATGAAAAATATCAATCTAATATTTTATTTAGAATAATTAAAAAGAATATATTTGCAAAAAAAATAGGTATTCAAATGAATAAATTATTGATCTCTGCTTCGTTATTGGCAACTGTATTTGCTTTTGCACAAGAGAAAAAAGATTCTACAAATTCTAAAAATATAGAAGAAGTTATCATCAATAGAATGGTGAAAAAGCTCGATACTGAATCTTCCAATAAAATGCCGGTAAAATTTATCGAAAATCCGCAAGTCTATTCTTCTATCGATAAAGGGATTTTGGAAAATGAAAATATTTTCACCGTTGATGATGCCTATAGAAACGTAACTGGTTTGCAGAAAATGTGGAACCCAACAGGAAGAGCAGGAGATGGTGGCTCGTTTTTCGTTTTGAGAGGTTTTCCTTCACAAGCATCTACCAGAAATGGCGTAGTTGCACCTGTTACGTCTACAATCGATGCAATAAATGTAGAAACATTAGAATTCCTAAAAGGTCCTGTAGGAACACTTTACGGAAGTACAGTAGCTTCTTACGGTGGTCTTATCAATAGAGTTACCAAAAAGCCTCAGCAAAATTTCTTTGGCGCAGTCTCAGCTTCTGCAGGAACTTATAATACTTACAGAGCAACTGCAGATATTAATGCTCCGATTACAAAAGACTTGCTTTTCCGTGTAAATACAGCTTATACAAATGAAGGAAACTTCACAAAAACTGACGCAAAAAATCAATATACAACATTCGCTCCAAGCTTAACTTGGAATGTTTCCGACAAAGTTCAGTTGAATGTAGATTATGAATTGTTCAACAACCGAGTAACGGCAAATCCTTATTTCTTCTATCTTTCGCCGAAAACTTTGAACGGAATCGATAATATGAAAGATTTGGAAAAAGCGGCTGGCTTGGATTATAAAGAATCTTACACCGGAAAAGATTTGTATATGACTGCAAGAAACTCTAATGTTTTCGGAAACGTGAAATGGAAAATCAACGATAACATCACCTCAAATACTTACATCAATAACTCTGATTCTTATTCAAACGGTTACAATCCGTATTTCTCAATTTCTTACACAGGAGGACAATATTTGGTTGCAAGAGCAGACCAATCAACAAATAACAGTAAAAAATCTTGGTTTCAAATTCAACAAAACTTCAACTTCAATTATGACTTTTCAAATGGAATGAAAAACAAGACGGTTGTTGGTTTTGATTATATGAGAACAACAGAAAGATTACGTTACAAGTATTTAAACGCTAATTTTGATACTGTAGCAGTTTCAGGCGCAGATTATTCAGGAATGAATGATAGTGCTTTGTCTGCACTTTATGCAGATACAAATAAATTTTCAACTTGGGATTACTTAAGAGATTTGAACACCTATTCAGGATATATCTCCAACCTCTTTACTCCGATTGCAAACTTGCATATTATGGCAGGACTTCGTTATGAAAACAACGATTATTTAGGCGGAATGAATGGAACAAATGTAGAGAAAGCATTCAATCAATCAGCATTTTCTCCAAAGGCAGGAATTGTTTATGAAATTGTAAAGGAGAAATTCTCGGTTTTCGGAAATTATCAAAATTCTTTTAAATCAAACGGATATTATACTTCTGATATAGCCGGAAGTACAACTTTATCAGACCCTGAAACAGGAAATCAGTTTGAAGGAGGTTTCAAAGCAAGTTTATTTAAAAACAGATTCAATGCAACAGTATCTTACTACAACATTCAAGTGAAAAACCAATTGCTTTACACTGGAGAATATGCCCCAAATTTTGTTTCAGTACAAAAACAAGCTGCTTCTACACTCAGCAAAGGTTTCGAATTGGAAGTTAATGCATATCTAGTAAAAGGATTCTCTTTGGTCGGAGGTCTTGCTTACAACGATACTGTGGATGAATCAACAGATTTAAGGCCAACAACAGCAGGTTCTTTCTGGAATGCAAACTTCAACTTGGCTTACCAATTTGTTGATGGGAAAGTAAAAGGTCTAGGATTCGGATTTGGAGGAAATTATGCAAGTGATAACAATGTAACAGGAGATTTTGTTTTACCAAAATATTTCGTTTTGAATGTCAATGCATTTTATGATGCCAAGAAATTCAGAATCGGAGTTAAAGTTGATAACTTCACAAATGAACATTATTGGACTGGATATTCGACAGCAAATCCGCAAAAATTGGCAAACTTCCTAGGAACAATTGCTTATAAATTTTAAAAAAACATCTGCCAAACTGCACCCGTAGTTTGGCAGATTTATTTAGACTAAAAAACCCTTTTTATAATTAATCTAAATAAAAACAGAAAGACTTATCTTTGCGCATTCTTAAAAATTTCATGAAAAAAAAGCATCATCCTAAAAAGAAACCGAGCGTCTATAAAAAATGGGCGGGTAAACTGCACCTTTGGTTCGGCTTATCAGTAGGTCTCATTGTTTTCATTGTTTCTTTATCGGGAACGATGTATGTTTTTAAAGATGAAATTCAAAATCAGCTTAGAAAAAAAGCCATCTATGTAAAAGCGGAAACGGAAAATAAAAAACCTCTTTCTATTGAAGTTTTAAAAGAAAAGATTACTTTAGAACTGAATGAGAAATATCCGGTAAGTTCAGTTGAAATTCCTTTAGATAAAAGCAAATCTTACAAATTTCTTTTTTATGAAAAAGACAAAAAGGCGTGGAATTATTTTGATGAGGTAAAGATTAATAAGCTTATTTACGTCAATCAGTACACTGGTGAGATTCAGGGAATTTACAATGAAAAATACGACCTCTTCCCTATTTTGAAATCTATTCATTGGAGTTTACTTTTAAAATCAGACTGGGGAAAATATGTGGTCGGAATTCCGGTTGTCCTGTTTATCATTATGCTCATTACAGGAATTATTCTTTGGTGGCCCAAAAACAAAAAAATGCGGAAAGGTCGTTTTTCATTCGATTGGAAAAACGTAAAAACATGGAAGCGCAAAAATTATGATCTGCACAATGTCCTAGGATTTTATGCTTCGTTTATCGCTTTATTGCTAAGTCTTTCAGGGTTATATTTTGCTTATCCGTGGGTGAAAAATGCATTTAATTTCACATTATCCGGTTCATTAGAACTTCCAAAAGAAAAAACAATTAGATCACCGGACTCACTTTTAGCAAAAAACAAGTCGGTTTTTGATCTTACCATTCTTCAAACTCAAAAAATATATTCAAAATCATCAAGCTTCCGAATTCCATTGAACGGAAAAAACAAAAAAGGAAAAGAACTTGAAAATATTCCCGTTACCACATATGGTAAAGACGGTAGATATAGCGAAAGAAACCAGCTGTTCTACGATAAATATTCGGGAAAACTATTATCAAATAAACCTCATCAAAAATTAACAAACGCTGAAAAATATGCCAATGCCAATTATGACGTACATGTTGGCTCATACTTTGGAATCTTCGGAAAGATTTTATGGTTTGTAACAGGATTAGTTTGTACTTCATTACCGGTAACCGGTTTTTTGGTATGGTGGGGAAAACGTAAAAAACAAGGAAAGAAAACAGTATGAAAAAGGCTCTTTTATCAGTAGCTTGTCTTAGCACAGTCGCAGTTTTTGCACAGGAAACAGACAGTTTAAAAGTAAAAAATGTAGATGAAGTGGTTCTTACAGCTTCCAGAAAAAAGGAAAGCATTAAAGAAATACCCAGTTCTATTACCATTGTTAGCGAAAAACAAATTCAGTCTCAATTGACTGTTAATTCAGATATTTCTAATATTCTGCAATATACCGTACCGAGTTTAGGACCGAGTTCCGGGCAGACTTCCAATTCCGGACAGACTTTAAGAGGTCGTCAGGTTTTGGTGCTGATCGACGGAATTCCACAATCTACACCGCTAAGAAACGGTGCAAGAGATATTAAATCTATCGATCCTTCTGCTATAGAAAGAATTGAAGTCATAAAAGGAGCTTCATCTATCTACGGAAACGGTGCAGATGGCGGTATCATCAATTATATCACCAAAAGAAACAAAACAGATAAAAAAATATCAGGTATTTCTCAGGTGGGTATTACCGGACAACCTTATGGTGGAACTCTTGGCTTCAGAGCCAGTCAACTTCTATCGGGTAAGATAAAAAAGTTCGACTATGTAGCGTCTTTGGCTTATGAGAGAACCGGTGATGCAAAAGACGGTGACGGTGTATTTCTAAGCCCGACTTACAGCACCGCACAAATGAACAACTACAACGGATTACTGAAGTTGGGTTATGATATTAACGATGACCAAAGAATCGAGGTTTCTTATATGGGGTATGCATCAAAATCTGATTTGAATTTAGGCATAAAAACCGGAAAATACGGCGTTACTCCGACCATAGGAGAAGGGGAAGGCAAAAGTCTGGAAACCACTCCACAAGGAACTCCGCGTAACCATAATTACAGAATAAACTACGACAACAAAAATCTTTTTTGGGGCTCTACAGCATTGAATGTTAATGCTTATATGCAAGACTTCAGAACGGTTTACGGGTATAGCGATACTTTTTTGGGAGGCGGACAGTCGAATATTATTTCTAAAAAAATGGGAGCCAGAATCAATTTTGATACTCAACTTTGGTCCGCCGCCAATTCTCAGGCAGAAGTTATTTATGGTCTTGATCTCCTCAACGATAAAACCGTACAAAAACTTGAAGACGGACGTTATTGGACTCCAGATATGGATATGATCAACACCGCTCCTTTCCTTTTACTGAAAATTGATTTACTGAAAAAATTAACGATAAAAGGAGGATTGAGATACGAAAATATGACGGTAAATGTAGGAGACTTCAACACTCTTTCTTCAGTAAAAAGTGACGGAACCTTCACTCAAAGTATTTTTGTAACCGGTGGAGATTTAAAATACAACGCTTTGGTAGGGAATATTGGTCTTCGTTATAATATCAATAATCAAATCAATCTTTTCGGAAGCTTCTCTCAGTCGTACTCTATTAACGAAATCGGAAGAATTTTAAGAACATCTACACAAAGTAACCTTGCCCAAATAGAAGCCAAGCCAATTATTGTAAACAATTATGAATTAGGTGCAACGGGACAGATTTCTAATTGGTTGAATTATGAAGTAACATCTTATGTGAGTACTTCAAAATTGGGAGCTTCTTTTGTTCAAGGTCCCGACAGATCATTTACCATTCAAAGATCTCCTGAAGTGGTGTACGGTGTTGAAGGTTTCTTACATTTCACACCAGCAAAATGGATTAATTTCGGTGGAAGTTACAGCTGGTTAGAAGGGATCACTTCACTTAAAGACGATGGTGATTACTCTGCAAAAGTAAACAACAGCAGAATTGCTGCACCAAAAGTTTTGGCTTACGTTCAGGTAAAACCTACAGAATCGCTTTCTTTAGGTCTTGATATGCTTCATTCTTTCGAGCAAGACAGATTCAGTCCTAGCTCAAAAACAGGTTTGTACGCCTATGGAGAAGGAAGAGTTCCGGAATACACGATAATTAATTTTAAATCAAATTATGAGATCGATAAAAACTGGAAACTTTCTTTAGGAGTAGAAAATCTATTTAACACAACTTACCAACCGTCAATTGCTTGGTGGAACGCCAGAGATTCTGAATTTGTAAATGCTTTGGGAATGAGAGGAACCTTCATGGTCGAATATAGATTTTAATTGATTTGAATAAACTTATTTTAATTTACACATTGTAATTTTCTATGAAGAAAAAACATCCCCATAAAAAGAAACCAAGTCTTTTCAAAAAATGGACAGGCAAACTGCATCTGTGGTTTGGTCTTTCCATCGGTTTAATCATATTTATTGTTTCAATCACCGGAACTTTGTTTGTATTCAAAGACGAGGTTGAGAATTTTACCCGTAAAGATGTTATCTATCACAACGAGCAAAACATCGCACAGAAGCAAATTCTGCCGATTCGTGTTTTAGAAAAAATGGTCGACGATCAGCTTAAGGAAAAATATAAAATCCATTGGGTGAATGTTCCTATCGACAAAAAACTGTCTTATCAGTTTTACTGGTACGAACACAACACCGCAGCCTGGAATTATTTTGATGAATTTCCTATCTACAAAGTAGCGTATGTGAATCCCTACACCGGAAAAGTATTGAGAACTTATGATGAGAAAAACGGTTTTTTCAGCATTGTAAAATCGATTCACTGGAGCTTTTTATTAAAACAGGACTGGGGAAAATATGTAGTGGGAATTCCGGTAATTATCTTCGTGATCATGCTGATTTCAGGAATTATTTTGTGGTGGCCAAAAAATAAAGCTGCCAGAAAACAGCGTTTCTCTTTCAAATGGAAAAACATCAAAAGCTGGAAAAGAAAAAATTATGACCTTCATAATATCTTAGGTTTTTACGCTTCAATTTTTGCTTTAATTTTTTCGATTACAGGTTTATTTTATGCCTTCTTTGTGGTACAGGCGATGATCTATTTTGTTTTCTCCGGAGGAAATACGGTATATCCCGATTTCTCGCACATTACCACCAAAGCACCGATTGAGCAAAGAAGTGAGACAACTTTAGATAAAGTCATTCACACGGTTCAGGCAAAATATCCTAACTCTTTCGGGTTTGCAATCGATCTTGGACATCCGCACATGGATGATCATGAGCATCCTAATTTCTCCGTTTTTGTAAAGCATCTTTCTTATTCTTATCATAAAAACAGCAGTTTGATCTTTGATGAAAACTCGGGTGAACTTTTACACACGTACAATCATGAAGATAAAAATTTTGGTGAGAAAACGGTTGCTGCGAATTACGATATTCATGTAGGATCTATTTTAGGATTGCCAACCAAAATCATTGCATTTATTGTCAGCTTAATTTGTGCTTCACTTCCTGTAACCGGATTTTTAATATGGTGGGGAAGAAGAAAAAAGACTAAAAAAACCGTTTGAATTTTCAAATAAATTGGGTTTAATAACTATTAATACAATCTTTTTTATAAATTTATTGCCTCGAAATTATACAATAAGAAAATGTCAGTAGTAGATTTGTCAAAAGAGGTTGCATTAGGTATCGATATCGGTGGAACCAATACTAAGTTTGGTCTTGTGAATCACAGAGGTCAGATTTTAACCAAAGGTTCTTTGCCAACCGATCAATACAGCACGCCTGAAGCATTTGTAGATGCTCTTCACGAGCAGATTCAGCCATTGATTGATGAACATTGTCAAGGTGGAATTGAAGGTATCGGTGTAGGAGCTCCCAACGCAAACTACTACAGAGGAACAATAGAACTCGCTCCCAATCTTCCTTGGAGAGGGATTATCAATTTTGCAGAATTAATGACTGCTAAATTCAACAGTCCTTGCAAAATGACCAATGATGCCAATGCAGCAGCTTTAGGTGAAATGATGTACGGTGCAGCAAGAGGGATGAAAGATTTTATCATGATTACTTTGGGAACCGGCGTAGGAAGCGGAATTGTTTCTGGCGGAAATTTAATTTACGGTCACGATGGTTTTGCAGGAGAACTGGGTCACACCATTGTAAAACCAGGCGGTAGAAAACATTGGAGTACAGGTTCTGAAGGAAGCTTAGAAGCTTATGCTTCTGCGACAGGAATTGCCATTACGGCAAAAAAAATGAGAGCAGAATTTCCTGATTCTATGCTTAATCAATATCCGGAAGAGTCTATCAATTCTAAAACGGTGCACGAATGCGCATTAAAAGAAGATCCTGTTGCCGTTGAGGTTTTCAGATATACCGGTCAAAAATTGGGTGAGGCATTAGCTAATTTTGTAATGTTTTCTTCACCGGAAGCTATTTTATTATTCGGAGGAGTTATTAAAGCAGGGGATTTCATTTTAAAACCTGCCAAACTTCATATGGAAAGAAGCCTTCTTCCTATTTTCAGAAGCAAAGTAAGATTGGTTTTCAGTGAATTGGATGAGGCAGATGCAGCCATTCTTGGCGCAAGTGCTTTGGTTTGGGAAAAATGATCTGAATTAAATTTAAAATATTGAGCATCCTTTTAGGATGCTTTTTTTGTTTTATTTCCCACAAATTACACTGATTTTCACAGATTTTCACAGATTTTTTTGATTATTCTGAAAACGTTTTTAGCCACGAATGCACGAATGTTTTTTATATCTGTTTATAATATTTGTGTATTCATGGCAAATAAATTTGTTGATCCTTCTTGGCTCAATTAATAAAATTAGAATTTGTCTTAAACACTTTGATGATTTGCGAAATCTATTGTTATCATTTATTCTTAAAGGCTAAAATCTTATTTAAATGAAAAAGTTTTTCATAATTTTGATTTCATTTTTCAGGCTTATAAAAGTTTTAAAAAGAGAATATTTAAATAAAACAATCAACTTAAAATGGATAAAAATAATTTTCAGCAGATTACTTTTGGTGGCGGATGCTTTTGGTGTGTAGAAAGCTGTTTTAATATATTAAAAGGAGTAGAATCTGCAATTTCAGGGTATTCTGGTGGTCATAAAGATGATCCGACGTATGAGGAAGTTTGCACAGGTGAAACCGGTCATGCTGAAGTGGTACAAATTACGTATGATCCTACAATTATTTCTTATGAGCAATTGATGGATGTATTTTTCTTCCTTCACGACCCTACTCAATTGAACAGACAGGGAAATGACATCGGAACTCAATATCGTTCTGTCATTTATTATAAAGACGATGCTGAAAAAGCAAAAGCTGAAGAAGCCATCAAAACGTCACAAGGATCAGGAAGATGGTCTGGAACTTATGTAACAGAACTAACACCTTTTGAAAAATTCTGGCCAGCCGAACAATACCATCAAGGATATTATAATGAAAACCCGACACAGCCTTATTGCAGCGCAGTGGTAGGACCAAAAATTCAGAAATTCAAAAAATATTTTGGAGAATTAGGCATGCTGGAAACAGATTCACAGTAAAAAATAAAAGCGAAGATCTTTCTTCGCTTTTTTTATTGCCCTTCTTCCTGAATTCCGCCGTATTTATCGATGATATACTCTGTTGCTTTTCTTAATTCTCTTCCATTATTCGGATCAACTCCATCATCTGTAAAAAAATCTACTTCTCCGTTATATTTAGAATACCAAACCTTCCCATAAGCATTATCTACCGTTAAAGTATCTTTCCGTTCAATTCTTTTAAAATATTCCATTTTTTCATAATCAAAAGGAACTCTATGATTGTACATCGGATTTTTATCCTGACAATTTATCGGTTTATATTCACTTTTATCCCAATACATACAATGAAGCTGTGAATCTAAAATTCCAGCAAAACCCTTTCCTGGAGCCTGTGTATTAGGCTTCTTCGAAAAAGCAATACTTCCAGTTGTAAAGCATAGCAACAATGCAATTTCCATAATACCCATCCCATTTTTTTTCATGAATTCGGGCATTTTGAATGTTGGATTAATGGTAATACTAACTTGAGGGGTTTGTTCAGATAACGTATCACTAAAGCCTAATTTAAAAGTTGTTGAGCCATCTCCGCCTTCAATGCTTATTTTACTACAAAAATCCTCAAAATCCTTATAACCAATATATTTACTTAAATAAAGCAGCGTGATATCATCAATATTATAGTCTTCTCCATCTTGTATTAAGCTTTTATAATACCTTGTAAACGATCTCTCGTCTCTTGAAAAATCATACCTCTCATCAAAAAGGCTACTTAAATAGTTTGAAAGAGAATTTATACTCGCTCGTGGAAGTTCCTTTTTTGCAGTTTCAAAGACCGTTTCCACTAAAAGTTTCTTCTTACTGTACATTATAATTTAGGTTATTAGTTATCGCTGTCCAAGTTAGACAAAATCTTGACAACCAAATTACGGTTTTCCATAAAAATCAAGCATTTACACCGATTCCTCTGTCTATCCTCTGTCCGTAGATTCGCATATATCTATCAGATATTTGTAAAAGAAATCAGAGAGAAAAAAACTAAAAACTGATTTCTAAAATCACCTGATAAAACGGAAGAAAACTCCGGGTTGGGAAGCAGATGTTTCTCTTCCGTTTTTGAAGGTTCACTTCCCAAAAATTTAGAAGCGCTTCGAAATTTAACGTGTACAGCTCGAGATCAAAGTATCTGCGAGAGGAAGAAAAACAATTTCAACTTCAAAAATTTAAAGGAAATGATCCAATTAATATTAATGCTATTAGGTTTAGCATTCGGAAATAATAATGCAAATACCTCAAATTTTAATAACAACGGAAGTACAGTAACTATTCAAAACGGTACAGGAACAGGATTTGATCAAGGAACAGGAGATAACGGAGGAAACGGAAATGGAAGCGGAAGTGGAAACGGAGGAAGTACAGGTGGAAACACTGGACAAACTCCTCCCCCTTTTGTTCGCCCATAAATAATTATTACGAGCAGATTTTATAAATCTGCTCTTTTTTATTATTTTGCATAAAAAACTGATTATGCAAAGAATTATTTACATTTTAATTCTTTTATTGTTTTGTTCTTGTAATAAAAAAAATAATATAGAATATTTTGGAGATAATAATACATGTTATCAAAAAGCTAAAGATTTTAGGGATTCTAATATTTCAGATTCCGCTTTTTACTATTATAACAAAGCAAAAGAATCATATAAAAGTGTTGACGACACATTAGGAATAGCAAAGTCATTAGTAAACATGGCGATCATTCAACAAAAGCAAGGTGATTTTTATGGTAGTATTGAAACATCAACAGAAGCAAATAATTTCTTAAAAAAAATTTCAGATAGTACTATTAGAAGTACTCTTGCTGCTAACAATAATAACATAGGAATCTGTTCTGCATACTTATATAATTATGATGACGCTATTATCTTTTATACAAAAGCTTTAAATGATGTAACTACAAATGAAAATAAATATGTCTATTGTAACAATATTGCAGATGTTTTTATATCTACAAAAAAATATAATTTAGCTAAACAGTATTTAAAAATAGCAATGTTAACAAAAGATAGTGCTGATTTTTCCAGAGCTTTAAACAATATTGCAAAGGCCAAACTTTTAGAAAATAAAAACTATGATCCCATTCCTGAATTAGTTAAGTCATTAAAAATAAGAGAAAGAAATAATGATTTTTTGGGACAAAACTCAAGTTTTGCAACTTTATCAAATTATTATTTTGACAGAGATAAAAAAATTGCTTTTTACTATGCAAATAAAATGATGAATACTGCTATGAAAAATAATAGTTTGGAAGATCAGTCACAAGCATTGCAAAAAATGATTTATTTAGATAGCAAAAACTATTTAAATTATTTCAAAAGATTTCAACCTTTAAATGATAGCATTCAAATAACCAAAAACAAAGCAAAAAATCAATTTGCTTTAATAAGATTTGATTCTGAAAAAAATAAAGCTGATAATCTCAAGTTACAAAAAGATAACACTGTGAAAGGTTTTCAAATTTATAGTATTTCTATTTTAGCTTTAATTGCAGGAATTGCAGGAATAATTTACTATAAAAAACGTAAACAAAGACTACTACTAGAATCCGAAAACAAATTAAAAGAACAACAACTAAAAACCTCCAAAAAAGTACACGACGTAGTAGCCAACGGAATTTATCAGGTGATGACAAAAATTGAAAATCAAAATGATTTCAATAAAGAGCAGACGCTTGACGAACTGGAGTATGTTTATGAAAAATCCAGAGATATTTCCTACGAAGATCCCGATTCTCATGATGAAAAATTCAATGAAAAAATTTCAAAACTCGTCGCTTCTTTTAAAAATGATGAGATCAAAACCTTTACCGTCGGAAATCAGGAAGAAACTTGGGAAAATGTTACAAAATCGACTCAAACGGAGATTTACCAGATCATTCGTGAACTTTTGGTGAATATGAAAAAACATAGTAAAGCGAGTAATGTTGCTTTAAGATTTGAAAAAATAAATAACATTATCAATATTCATTATACAGACAATGGAATTGGAATTTCTAATGAATTAATTTTTAAAAATGGTTTATCAAATACGGTTTCCCGTATAGAAAACATCGCCGGAAAAATTACTTTTGAAACCAAAACCGAAAAAGGATTGAAGGTCAACATTTCATTTCCCGTTTCTTAAAAAAATAAAAATGTTTAAAAAAATTCTAATTTCCGAAGACCACGAAAGCATCAATATTTCAGTACAAAAAACTTTAGAAGACCTTAGTTTTGATAATTTTGAGTATGTCTATTATTGTGATGACGCATTGGCAAAAGCCCAGAAAGCAATCCGTGAAAAAAATCCTTATGATTTGCTCATCACCGACCTTTATTATGAAGAAGATCATCATCCTCAAAAATTAAAAAATGGCCGAGAATTGATTTCAGCAATCCGACAAGAACAACCGGATTTAAAAATTATTGTTTTTTCTGCTGAACACAAATCCGGAATAATCGATTCTCTTTTTAATGATTACGGAATAAACGGCTATGTACGAAAAGCAAGACACGATTCTAAAGAATTGAAAAAAGCAATTACGTCAGTTTATAACAATGAAAATTATCTTTCACTTGATCTTAAACAGGAGGTAAAAAAACTGAATAATTATGAATTCACAACGTATGATATTACCCTAGTTTCTTTACTTTCTCAAGGTGTTTTACAAAAAAACATTCCGGTATTTCTACAAAACAACAATATAAAACCCAACAGTTTGAGCAGTATTGAAAAGAAACTCAATACCCTGAAAGAAGAGTTGGGAATAAGCAACAACGAGCAATTGGTTGCCTTCTGTAAAGACTTAGGAATTATATAACTCCTCTTAATTAACTATTCAAAACCTTTCAATAATTTGAAAGGTTTTTTGTTTTACGGTTTCCCGTAAGGATTGGTTTTGAAAGGTTTATACTTTTGGAGTATTAAACAAAATCAATCATGGGAAAATTTACAATCAGCAAAAGAAAAAATGATGAATATCAATTTAATCTGAAAGCCGGAAACGGTGAAATTATTTTAACCAGCGAAGGTTACACCACAAAAGCAAATTGCCAGAAAGGAATTGAATCTGTAAGAATCAATTCACAGGATGATACAAGATACGACAGAAGAGTTGCCGTAAACGAGAAAGAGTACTTTGTTCTGAAAGCAAGAAACGGAGAGATCATTGGAAAAAGCCAGTATTACAGTTCAAAATCCAGTATGGAAATCGGAATTGATTCTGTAAAAACCAATGCTCCAACCGCCGAAATCGTTGATGAAACTCTTTAAAAAAAACATTATGGATCTTAAAATTAAACTTGAGCAATTACATCAAAAAGTGGTAGGACTAAAAGAGCAAATCAGCACCGAAGAAGCCACCAAAAATGCTTTTGTAATGCCTTTTATACAGATTTTGGGGTATGATATTTTCAACCCTACAGAAGTTATTCCGGAGCATGTTTGCGATATTGGAACCAAGAAAGGCGAAAAAGTAGATTATGTCATCAAAAATAATGACGAACCCATTTTCATTATCGAATGCAAACACTGGAAAGAAAGCGCAGATGCCCACAATTCTCAGCTGCACAGATATTACCATGTTTCGAAAACCAGATTTGGAGTGCTTACCAACGGAATTGTCTACAATTTCTACACTGATCTTGAGAAACCAAATATTATGGATGAAAAACCTTTTTTCACCATCAATATTGAAGATATAAAAGACAGTTCGATTAAAATTCTGGAAAGTTTCACCAAAAAAGATTACAATCTCGAAAGCATTCTGGATTCTGCAGAAGCATTAAAATACATCAAGGCCATCAGAAAAGAATTTGAAAAAGAGATTGAAAATCCTTCTGATGAATTGGTCAAGCTATTGGTTAACCGTTTTTTTGAAAAGCCTTTAACTGCAAACCGAATGATTTCGTTTAAAGAATATGCAAAAAAAGCGTTAACAACTTCCATTAACGAATCTATCAGTTTCAGACTAAAATCCGCATTAAGCATCAATGAACAAATTGAAAAGCAGGATGATGATATAAAAACATCACAACCAATCGATGAGAATAATGATTCTAAAATTGTAACCACAGAAGAAGAATTGGAAGGATTTCAGATTGTGAAAGCTATTTTGAGAGAAAAAATTCCTTCTTCAAGGATTGCCTACAGAGATACTTTATCTTATTTCGGGATCTTACTCGACGATAACAATAGAAAACCACTTTGCAGATTACATTTTAATACCGCCAATAAATATCTCGAAACATTCCATAACGGAAAAGAGGCAGGAGAAAAAATTTTACTGAATAATCTGGATGAAATCTATAATTATAAGGATCAGCTTCATAAAACACTAGAAAATTACAACTAATATAAGTTAACATTAAAACCATGAAAAAACTACTTTTTACAAGCCTTTTAGGTTTAGGCTTATTATTACCTGCCAATTTTTTAGCCAAAGAAAATTCAACTGCTAAAACAGAATTTTCAAACACAAAACCAAAAAAGAAAAGCAACAAAAGCAATAAGAAAAGAACGAAAACAGCTTCTACAAAACAAGATTGTACCTATAACGGACGTACTTTATATGTCGGAAAAAGAGGTGGTTGCTATTATTACACAGGAAATAGCAAAAAATATGTCGACAGATCATATTGCTCAGGTTGTAATTAATGATTCATTTTCAAGTAAAAACACACTCCATATATAACTCAAGGCGAATTTTACATTCGTCTTTTTTGTTGAATTAAGATTAAAAAAGCAGAGTTTTTCGTTTATAATCTTTTTCCTATTTTTGTGAAGTTCACTATTTTTATGAAAAAAATTGTTCTGATTGAGGATGAAACCAGCGTTGTCTCTTTTATTAAAAAAGGACTTCAGGAAAAAGGATATGAAATTTCTGTAGCATTTGACGGCCGCACCGGTGTCAATTTGGTGCAGGAAAATGATTTCGATTTGGTCATTCTCGATATTATGCTACCCGAAATGAACGGACTGGATGTCTGCAAAGAAATTAGAAAAACCAACAAAAGTGTTCCTATTCTTTTTTTAACCGCATTGGGAACTTCCGAGAATATTGTTTTAGGATTAGAAAATGGCGGCGACGATTATCTCGTAAAGCCTTTTAAGTTTATCGAATTAGTTGCCCGTGTAAAGTCTCTGCTTCGAAGAAGTAACCCAATCAACACACCAAGTGCTGCCGAAAACGAAATTGATAATGAGCATGTTTTTCAGGTTTCAGATTTAATCGTGAATGATTACACAAAAAAAGTAATTCGTGCAGATGAAGAAGTTTCTTTAACTTCTACAGAATATAAACTTCTGATGTATTTTCTTAATAATCCTGAAAAAGTAATCTCAAGAGCCGAAATTTTAGATGCAGTTTGGGGAGTTAACTATGAATTGGGAACCAATGTTGTGGATGTTTACGTTAACTATTTACGAAAAAAAATAGATCATCAGGAAGACAGCAAACTCATTCATACAGTAATAGGAATGGGATATGTATTAAAAAAACCTTAGAAAATGTTTAATAGAGTCATTACCAATCAAACCAAAACGATGGTGCTTTTGATGGTTGTTTTTACAACCGTTATTCTGATTTTTGGTGGATCGGTATACTTTTCTATTGTTAATTTTTCGCATCAAAGGTTTTATGAATTGCTGAAAATCCGTACCACAACGATTGTACAGATCGAGAAAAGCAAAGAACATCTCGATCTTCCTGAAAACTATATTCTCAACAGCAGGAATGACGAAGAGCTTCCGATGGAAAGAGATTATGTTTTTGTCATTCCTACAGATTCAAATTTCAGTAAAATTTCCCACGAAGTACATATTCCGGACACTTTTTTTAAAAATATCATCAGATCTGGGGAAGCCAATTACAACGATTCTGAATTTTATTATATCGGGCAGACTTTCAAATATCAAAACAAAGATTATATCGCGATTGCTTCGGCAAAAAACCATTACGTCGTTCATTATCTTGGTTTTTTAAAAAGAACATTGATTACATGTATGATTCTTTCGATATTTTTCAGCATGATTTTCTCTTTTTATCTTTCTAAAACTTTATTCAAACCAATTCTTAAAATTACCGGAAAAGTAAAAGAAATCAGCTCTGAAAATTTACATTTAAGACTTGAACCTCAACCAGACAACAAAGAATTAAATGAACTGGTTGAAACTTTCAACACCATGTTAACAAGAATCGAAACTTCTTTTGAAACCCAAAATCATCTGATTGGAAACGTTTCGCACGAGCTCAGAACACCGCTTACGTCAATCATGGGTGAAGCCGATGTTGCACTTTCTATCAACCGAACTGCAGAAGAATATAAAGAAACGCTAGAAATTATTTTAGATGAGGCCGAAAAACTTGATAAAAAAATAAAAGCACTTTTACTGATTGCACAAACCGGGTTTGACGGCAGAATTCAGAAAATAGACAAAGTAAGAATCGATCAGCTTTTATGGGATGTTATCGAGACTTTAAGAAAAATTGATTCCCGAAACAATATTTACCTCGACATCAGCATGCTTCCGGATAATCCTAAAAAACTGAAAGTGCAGGGTAACGAGCAGCTTCTTCATCTGGCGGTTGCCAATATCATTAATAACGGCTGCAAATATTCTAATCATCAACAGGTAAAAGTTTCGTTGGGCGCAACAGATACAGACCTTTACATCATCATTAAAGACAACGGAATTGGGATTCCGGAATCTGAAATGAATAAAATCTACGATCCTTTTTTCCGGGCTTCGAATACCCGAAATTATGAAGGTTACGGCATCGGTCTTCCACTTGCCAGAAATATTGTGAGAATGCACAACGGAGAATTGTTAGTGAGCTCACACGAAAATCAGGGAACTACTGTACAAATGCGTTTTCCTACTATTTACGGTACTCAGAAAGAAGAAACCCCAAGTTAGCTTCAAAAAGAAGCATTTTTTAAAATGAAATTCTAATCTCATTTTAATCTCTTTAATTACATTTTAATTTCGTTCCAAAGGGCTTTTAATTTGGCAGATATAGTTTTGTATCATCAAAAAGATGTTACACAACTAAATCTAAAGATATGATCAAAACCATTTTAATAGCAACAGATTATTCTCTTGAGTCTCTGAATATTTTAAAAAGAGTTTTAAAAGAGAAAAACGCAGAGGAAAATGATACACAATACAAAATTTTATTGGTATCGGGTTATGATATGGGAGATTCTATCAGAGATCTTCTTTTCACCACAAAATCTACTATTTTCAACAAAATAAGAACTCAGGAATTTTGTGATGCTTACGGAATTATTGTCAATAAATATCCGCATTTGGTTCACAAAGTTGTTTGCGATGTTTTTTCCGGAAGCTTCCAGAGAGCATTTAACAATTACGTAAAAGCTGAAGAAATTACAGAAGCATACTATTCGCCTTCCCTTAAAAATAAAAATACCAAAGGAAAATTTGATTTGAATCCTTACATCAAAAAGTGTAAAGAATTGACGTCTCACGAAATGGTATTAGGAACTCCCGCTTTTATGCCGGAAAGAGGCAGGCTTGCAGAAGTTTTTGTGGAAGTTTAATGCCTTTTTTAAATACAAACTATTTAAAATTTAAGTAAAATGTTAAGAAATTATAGTAACAGCAGGACGTTGGGAGACAACATAAAACTGGGGACGCTGACTGCTTTTACGGCAGGAACTATAAATATTGCATCTCTATTAATATTTCTCTCATTTACCTCAAACGTAACGGGACATTATGCCGTTTTTGCAGCAGAAATAAGTAAAGGAAACTGGAATCAGGTTGCGGTTGTCGGAGCTTGGATCTTCCTATTCTTCTTCGGTAGTTTTACCGCCAACTTTTTCGTAATCAACTTCAACAAAAAAAGTAAATATTTTGCTCACGCAATGCCGATTGTTCTGGAGATTTTATGTCTTTTGATCGTAGGTATTTACGGACAGTTTTATTATCAGAAAACACTGGAAGAAGCAGAATATTTGGTCGCTTTAATGCTTTTTGCTACCGGTTTACAGAATGGTTTGACGGCAAGTATTTCCAACTTTTTGGTGAAAACGACTCACCTTACCGGAACAACAACCGACTTGGGAATTCTGATGTCTATGTTTACGCACAAAAAATATAGGAAAAATCCTGAGTTGATTGCAAGAGCAAAACTTTTATCAAGTGTAATGTTTGCTTATGTTACAGGAGCTGTGTTTTCAGGATTAACTTATTATTATCTGGAGTTCAGTGTATTCTATGTAATCAGTGCTTGTTTGGTAGTTGTTATCGGATATGATCTTTATAAAATTCATCTGAGACATTTTTATACGAGCTACAGATATTCAAAAATCTATAAAAAGCCCAATCTGATGGCGTATTTATACGACAGAATACATGGAAGCGCAGAAGTAGTAATAAAACAAAAACGACCAGAAAAATCGAAATTGGTCTTAGAAGAGAAAATGATGTAATAGTCATTGATTAAAATTGGACAGCACAAATTGCATATACTTAGTTTGGGGCTCCTAATTGTTGTACAATTAGGGGCTTTTTTAATAGGATTGTGCAAAAGATAGGGATAACTTAATGCTCAATTCATTCGTTTAATATTTTAATTCTTGTTTGCTTTGCTTATTTTTGTAAGTTCATTATTCATTTATGTCAGATATTATTCAGCTTTTACCCGATCATGTAGCCAACCAAATCGCAGCCGGTGAGGTGGTACAGCGTCCTGCATCAATTGTAAAAGAACTTTTGGAGAACTCTATCGATGCCGGAGCTACAAAAATAGAGCTGATCATAAGAGATGCCGGGAAAAACCTTATTCAGGTTGTTGATGATGGAAAAGGAATGTCTGAGACCGATGCTAGAATGTCTTTTGAAAGACACGCTACATCAAAGATAAGAGGAACTGAAGATATATTTAAAATAGCAACCAAGGGATTCCGTGGTGAAGCTCTGGCTTCTATTGCAGCTGTTTCTCAGGTAGAATTGAAAACCAAACAAAAAGATACAGCTTTAGGAACTAATATTTACATTGAAGGCGGAGTTTTCCAGTTTCAGGAACCGGCGCAGACTTCGGAAGGATCTAATTTTTTAGTTAAAAATCTTTTCTACAATGTTCCTGCAAGAAGAAAGTTTCTTAAAAATAACAATATTGAATTCCGTCATGTCATAGATGAATTTCAGCGCGTAGCACTGGCTCACGAAGGTTTAGAATTTTCTCTTTTTCATGATGACGAGCCTATTTTTAAATTAAGAAAAGGAACTCAGATGCAAAGAATTGTCGATATTTTCGGCAGAAAACTTCATCCACAACTGATTCCCATAAAAGAAGATATTTTGTGGTGTCAACTTCATGGTTTCGTAGCAAAACCGGAAGGTGCTAAGAAAACCCGTGGCGAACAATTCCTTTTTGTGAACGGAAGATTTTTTAAAAGTCCGTATTTCAATAAAGCGGTTCAGGAAGCTTTTGAAGGATTGCTTTTACCAGGCTATATTCCTACCTTTTTTCTATTCCTCGAATTGGATCCTGAAAAAATTGATGTCAATATTCACCCACAAAAAACGGAAGTGAAATTTGAAGACGAGCATCTTATTTTCGCTTTGCTCCGTTCTACCATTAAGCGCGCTTTAGGAATTTACAATATTGCACCAAGCCTTGATTTCGAAAGAGATCCGCAACTTGATGAAATGATGAATAAAAGCTTTTCGAGCAAAAGCAATAACATCGGAAATCTCAAAATGCCCGAAATAATTGTAGACCGAGATTACAACCCTTTTTTGGAAGAAAGAGGAAATCCGCAAATAGAAATTCAGAATCTTACAAAAATGTATCATCAGAATTTTTCTGCAGAGCCTTCAAAGATTAATTTATTTGAAGATGAAGATTTTGATGAAGATTTGATGCGACTTCCCAACGGATATTGGCTTTTTAATAAAGGAGACCGCACATTGATGCTCGATTTGGGCAGAATGCACCGCCTTTTGGTGGCAGAAAGTAATAAAACATCAAAGAAATCTACAAACAGACAGTCTCTCTTGTTTTCGTTAGAATATCATATGAACGAAACTGAAAAGAGCAAGTACAATTCAATTAAAAAATATCTTCCTGAACTGGGGTTTGAGATGAGCATTAATCACGACAGTGTTTTAAGCATTGATGCGGTTCCGGAAGGGCTAAAAGAGTCTCAGGTAATGAAATTTCTGGAGGATCTTTTTAATGTTTTAGAATATAAAACCGAAAAAGAGTTCTTGCATTTTTACCAAAACCAATGGAACAAAATGCAGTCGAAATCCCGTTTTGATTTTATCTATAAAGCAGATGCAGAACAATTGATTAAAGATTTTACAGCATTAGGTTTCCCAGAATTTTTACCTAACGGGAAAAGATGTTTTTATGAAGTTCCATTTAATGATTTTAAAAATAAATTTTAAGTAAATGTTTAATAATATACCGCCACTTACCCGAAATTTAATTATTATAAACATTGTAGTTTATGTAATTTCTAATTTTTTTCTTTACGCTTTACAAAAACCAGAACTATATAATTTATTATCTGCTTTTTATCCTTTTTCACCCAATTTTAAATCTTGGCAGATTGTAACCCATATGTTTATGCACGCTCCTTTTGAGGGCGGAGCAGGTATAATGCATATTCTTTTTAATATGTTTACATTGTATAGTTTTGGACCTATTTTAGAGCAATCATTGGGAGATAAAAAATATTTAATATTATATTTTTTAAGTGGATTGGGTTCTTTTTTCCTATTTAATTTATGGAATTTTGTTGAAATTCAACAAATTACAAGTACTCTACAGGGATTAGGAATTGATATTACTGAAATTTATAGACAAGCAGACATTAATTATTCAGGAGATATACTTTTAAACAATAAAACACCTGAGATTTTTGAATTATCTAAAGAACTTTTAATTAATCTAAAATCCCCAATGCTTGGCGCATCTGGAGCAATCTTTGGAGTTATTGCTGCGTTCGCAACTTTATACCCTGAAGCAAGAATTGGAATTATGTTTATTCCAATTCCTGTAAAAGTAAAATATGTACTTCCCGTCGTTGTAATAGGCTCCATTTATTTAGGTATCAGTGGAAATGGTGGTGGAATTGCCCATTTAGCTCACGTCGGAGGTGCCATTGTAGGATTTATTTTAGCTAAAATCTGGAAAAAACACTTATACCGATTCAAATAACATCCTGTGAAAGTTGTCCGGTTAATACTTCTTATTGTGCATTTAGGATTATTACTTCTGTTAACAGGAGTTTTACTGAATGCTTATATTCCACCGAAAATTTTTCCTTGGTTTAATTTACTGTCTTTAGGTTTTCCTCTTTTGGCTATTGGCTATATTTTAATCACATTTTTCTGGATTTTCAGTTGGAAAAAAAGAGCATTTGTCTTTATGTTTATGGGATTATTCTTTCTAAATCCTGTAAAAAGATGGGTTAATTATTCTTCTCAAAGTAAGGAAACGGCAAACCTTAAAGTTCTTACGTTTAATATTAAAGGAGGAAAATTAGGTAAACAAAAAGTAATTGATTACATCAACGAACAGAATGCAGATTTAGTTTTTATACAGGAATATGGAGATGAGGGCGAGCTGCAATTCAAAAATATCACAGGAAAACACACCGCTTCCATTATATCCCTCTATACACATTATAAAATATTAAGCCGAAAAAACCTTTTCGACGATCTTCCAGACTCAGATATAACCTCACAATGCGAGCAAATCGATCTCGAAATAAAAGGTAAAACCTATCGTATTTTTAACGTCCATCTACAATCCTTTGGTGTTGTAAAAAGTATGGTAAGGCTTAACGGAAACAGCGAGGACGATGAGAAAAAAGTGAAAAATATTGTCAAAAAATTAATTCCAACCTTTAAGTCGCATCAGGAACAGGTAAAAAGCATCCGAGAAAGCATTGATAATTCTCCTTATCCTGTAATCGTAGCAGGAGATTTTAATGCAGTCCCAAATTCTTATGAATACTATAAAACTTCAGAAGGGTTAAAAGATGCCTTTTATGAAGTAGGCAAAGGTAGCGGAACAAGTTTTCATGATTACAAATATCCTTTAAGAATAGATTATATTTTTACTTCCGAATCTATAAAACCTGTTAGCTATAAAGTTGACCGAGCGGTAAATCTTTCTGACCATTTTCCGGTAATCGCCACTTTTAAAATTGAATAAAACATAATAAAAAATTATAAACCTCTGATTGGCAGAATTTTTGTTACTCTTGAAACATTTTGAGTTTCATGAAGCGGTTTCCTTTTTTACTTTTTATCCATCTAGGAGTTTTAATATTATTATTGAGCACATTTGCCAATGCCTGGATCCCTCCAAATTATTTCAGCAAACTCAATCTTCTTTCGCTAGGTTTTCCTTATTTAATTTTAGCGCATATTTTATTAAGTGTTATTTGGATTATAAAAAAGAAAAAAATTGCTTTCGTTTTTATTCTTTCAACCTTTATTTTTTACAATCCGGTAAGACGATGGGTTAACTTCTCTCCGCAAAACAACGACATTAATACCGCAAAAACAGATCTCAAAGTTTTAACATTCAATGTAAAATACGGGAGCTCAGGTTGGAGTAAAGTAAAAAAATACATTACAGATCAAAATGCCGATATTATTTTGGTTCAGGAAAAAGACACCAACAGAGCGCTAAGAAGTGACTTGATAAAATATCCTTCGGTGATATTAAAAACTAAACATAAGATTTTAAGACAAGGAGATTTAATAAATGATGACTCCAAAGGCAATTCTTTTTATGCAGACATTGATATTAATGGTAAAATAGTCCGGGTTATCAATGTTTACCTTGAGCCATTCAGACTTAATAAAAATATGCTTGGTATGGAAGATGAAAACTCAGAAAAGCAAGAAAAAAATAAAATTCAAGCCTTATTTTCAAAGTTGATACCTACATTCAAAACTCATGAAGATCAAGTAAGAAAAATCAGAAAAGCGGTTGATAATTCGCCTTATCCGGTAATCCTTGCTGGAGACTTTAATTCAGTTCCTAATTCCTGGGAATATTACAATTTAGGTAAAAACTTAGATGACGCCTTTGTAAAAGCCGGAAATGGCAGCTCCACAAGTTTTCATGATTATAAATTTCCTTTGAGAATAGATTATATTTTTGCCTCGAGCAGTATTATCCCTAAAAGTTATAAGGTAGATTATTCTGTAAAATTATCAGATCACTATCCTGTAATTGCCGAATTTCTATTAAATTAGTTGCATGAAAAATGTAATCTGTGCTGGGGTAATTTTATCATTGTTTACGGTTGCCTGTTCTAAAAGAGAACCGGTTGTTGATACTACTCAGGAATTAAAACTTAAATATGACACTACAGCAATAGATTCTTTTTCGCCAGGGGCTATATCTGTAGATGTTGCGAGACAAATAAGAATGTCTTCGCAAAAATATCAGGATTCTCTAAAAGAGGTATTAAAATTGCAACAGGAAGAAAAAAGAATTACTCTGGAACTTGAAAAAGAGAATAAAAAGAAGGCAGAAGCTGAGAAAAAACTAAAAGCAGCTGAAAATAATTCTACCGAAACTAAAGTAGAATAATTAAGTTTTTTAACATCGAAAAATCAAATACTAACTTAAAATATACACAATGAAAAAGCACATTTTAGCAGCAGTAGCAGTGTCTACACTATTTGTTGCATGCACAAAATCATCAACAACAGAAAAAACCGAAAATCCTGACGGATCTGTAACGACTACAACGACTACGGAAATCGGTACCGAATTGGTAGATACCTCAAAAATAGATAAAGCGAAAAGCGATATTAAAAATACCGTAGATAATGCGGGTAATAAAATAGAGAATACTGCTCAGAAAGCAAAAGAGGATATTAATACTGCAGGAAAAAATATTAAAGATGAAGCCCATAAAGTAGGAAAAGACCTAAAATCAGGAGCTCAAGATGTTAGCAAAGACGTAAAAGATGCTGCTGCAAAAGGAGCTCAAAAAGTAGAAGACGGTGCAAAAAAACTGAAAGAAGATTTAAAGAAATAAAACATGACACTATCCCACAAAGTGTGTAAGTTAAAAAGTTAGGGCTTGGATTTTACAATCTGAGCCTTTCTTCAAAAATAAGCATAAATTGGT
>NZ_LELA01000038.1 GCF_001677955.1 Chryseobacterium sp. BGARF1 | reverse complement strand
TGGCGTAGTGTTTTTTTCTTCAAAATAGAGATGAAGTAAACCGTCAATCTCTTCAAATTTAACAACATCAAAGTATTCGATTAGATATTCTAGCAAGAGCAGCTTGAGTATTTCTTCTGTTTTCATTAAATACAAAAATAGAATTTTATCTAGTTCATCCCTAGGTTTTGTTATTGCTCCCGGTTATACAACTGTCTCAATTTTGGAAAAATTGCTTTAATAAAATTGCGCCAACTGTCTTTAGTTGGCGCAATTTGGCTGTGTGTGAACATGACAGGACTCTATTCAAATCATTTATTAGCAGATATAGATAATGTTTTAAAAGTATTGAATGATATTTAAATATATTGCCAACTAAAATTCATCCGAAAACTTTGACAATCATATTAATATCAGCGCTTTTATAGTCAGCATAGATATGTGAATGAAATTCATTCAACTTCTTCAAAATCTTAAGAAATTCAGACTTTTCAGAATCGTTTAATTTTCCGGATAAAATTTTGGAGGTTAAGTTGACATTTGAAACTGAGGCGTGGAAAATTTCTTCGCCTTTTTTTGTGAGATTTAACCGTTTACTTCGTTTATCGTCTTCATCATTTTTTTCTTCCAAAAATCCTGCTTCCAAAAGTCTTTTAATGATTTGAGTCCCGGTTTGTTTTTCGTGACCGTTTTTTTCAATCAACTGAATTTTGGTTAAATCAGGTTCATCTTTCAATCGATACAAATAAGTAAATTCCTCGTTCGCTAACTCTGGAAATTCTCCCAAACCTTTTCTAATCAATAATTTTGAATATCGCCCTAATAAGAGAACTTGTTTGCAAATTTCGTTTTCAGTAAAAGAAACCTGATGATTTTCATTTTTAAAAAGCTTAGTTGGGCTTTCATCGGAATATTTTTTATCATTCATCCACACGCGGAAATCATCCACGGTAGAGTTGGGTTTACAGGCGTTTGAATGTTCAAATTCTTTCACTTGATGGAGCAAGTCTATGAAAAAGTCAGTTTGCATAGTTTTAAATTAAGGTAAAGATATTGGTTTTAGTATTTTAAAAACAAATTATAGTTTCACACTGCCCATTCCACCGTCAATTCCGATGATTTGTCCCGTAATCCAAGCTGAATTTTTAGATAATAAAAACTCAACCATTTTTCCGATTTCGTCAGCATTTCCAATTCTTTGCAACGGATGTCTTTTTCCAGAAGCTTCACGTTTCTCCGCTGTGCAAAGAAGTTGCGAAGCTAGATTGGTATCCGTTAAAGATAGCGCAATGGCATTAACTCTGATTTTCTGAGCAGATAATTCTGCCGCTAAACTTTTTGTTAAACCTTCAACAGCGCTTTTGCTCGCAGATATTGAAGCGTGGAAAGGCATTCCCAATTTTGCAGCTACCGAACTGAACAATAGAACAGAAGCACTTTCAGATTTTTTCAAATTGGGCAGTAACTTCTGAATCGTTTTCACTGCACCCAAAACATTGATTTCAAAATCATTCTTAAAATCATCAGTTGAGAGTCGGTTAAATGGTTTCAAATTAATGCTTCCCGGAGCATAAACCAATCCATCAATCACATCCGGAAAATTGATTTCATCCAGATTTTCCAAAAGAATATCCAGTTGGTGAAACTCAATATTTAAATTTCCAACTTCAGAATTTTCACTTCTAGAAATTCCAATGACGTTATTATTTTCCGACAATATTTTCGCAGCAGCAAATCCAATTCCCTGTCCGCAACCGATGATGACTATGTTTTTCATATTTTATTTTTTTTTAGTTTCTTAAAAATTTTGCTCCCTTTAGGGTCGGGGGAAAACAATTTTTACCGCTTCGAAATTTTATTATGACTGATTGTCCGCTGTCTTGTACATTTAAATCTCTCAATCTCAGGATTTCTCTTCATCAAATGTTTCTGGCTCACTCCCGAATTCACTCTTTTTCTCCAAAGTCTAAAACTTGACTGTTTCAGTTCTCTTCTCATTACTTCAATCACTTCAGATTCGGTAATTCCAAACTGAAATTCTATCGCTTCAAACGGCGTTCGGTCTTCCCAAGCCATCTCTATGATGCGGTCGGTTTGTATCAAATTAAATTCTTTCGCCATTATTTTAAATTTTTAAATGTATGTTTTGAGATATTAAAATATTCAGATTTCTTTTCGTCCGTCATTTTATCTAAAGTCCGCAACATCATTCCCAATCTCGGATTTGTTTCGAAAAATTCCCGGTTGTCATTCACAAAATTCCAAAAAAGAGCGTCCCATTTTTCTGTCCAGTCGCCGTTAGCATAGTCGCTCATCTTTTTAATGTAATTGCTCCCGCTGATGTACGGTTTTGTACTCATTTTTCCGCCGTCAGAAAAACTGCTCATCCCATAAACATTGGGAACCATCACCCAATCGTAAGAATCGATGAACATCTCCATAAACCATTGGTAAATATCATCTGGATTGAGTTTAAGCAGATTCATAAAGTTGGCGAAAATCATTAATCGCTCGATATGATGGGCATAACCTGTCTCCAAAACCTTTAAAATCGTGCTGTCAATCGGCTTTATTGCAGTCTTTCCCATATAAAAAGATTCGGGAAGCGGGTTGTGATGTTTCCAATAATTTTTGTTCCGCTGATAAGTTCCCTGATAGAGATAAATTCCCCTGACAAATTCTCTCCATCCTAAAATCTGACGCACAAATCCTTCCAAAGAATTGATGGGGATTTTATATTCTTCCGCATAATCAATGGCTTGTTTTAAAACGTTTTCCGCTGTCAAAAGCCCAATATTCAACAATGGCGAAAGTACGCTATGATGCAAAAAATGTTCACGCTCCACGATGCTGTCTTCATAAATTCCAAAGTCTGCAAACCGAAGTTCCAGAAACTGATTGAACCAATTTTCGGCTTCCTCAAAACTGACAGGATAGAGTTGATATGAATTTAAATTGCCATAATTCTCACCGAAATTTTTCTCAGTATAAATTTTCGCTTCCTCATAATATTTGCTGTTTTCCGGAAAGTGAACGGACGGTTTTTTTTTGTTTTTAGGATATTTTTTACGGTTTTCTGTATCGAAAGTCCATTTTCCGCCATGAGGTTTTCCTGCTTTCATCAGAATGTTTCGGGAAATTCTCTGTTGCTTGTAAAAATCAGTTTGATGATAAGATTTTCTATCTTCAAAATAGTCTTTCAAATTTTTCCGGGTATTGATGAATAAAGGACTCTCAAGAATTTTTAATTCTAATTTTGTTTCCTTGATTCTCTTTTCAAGCCAGTTGTCGCAAACATCCGTAAAGAGAATTTTATCAAATTTTTCATTTTCTAAATATCTAATTAAATTTCGAATATCAGAAAGTGGGGAAGTGCTTTCAATATATTTAACCGTGAATTTTTCTTTGATCAAATATTCCTCATAAAACTTCATAGTCGCCCTATGCAAAGCAATTTTCTGTTTGTGAAATTTGTATTGTTTAAAAAACAGAAACTCTTCCACCAGAAAAACAGGTTGATTTTTATCCAGATAATCCGTGTCTTTGAAAAGCTGATGTGGAAATATCAGTTGCGCTGTCGAAGATTTTACTGTAGCCATAAATTTCTGAATTTGTATTCCGAATCGTATTGTTCTGCTTGTTTTTCATCATTGAAAGTTCTGCTTCTAGGGTCATTTCCAACGCCGGCGAGATACATCCAGTTTCCGTAATTGCTGTGAACATCATGATCGATGAGCATTTCTTCAAAGTAAGCAGCGCCAATTCTCCAGTCTTGTTTCAGGATTTTGCAAAAGTAGGAAGCCACATTTTGTCGGCCGCGATTGCTCATCCAGCATGTGTTTTTAATTTCAAGCATATTCGCATTGATAAAATCGGAATCTGTCTCGCCATTTATCCATTGATTGATTAAATTTTGGTCAGATTTGCACTCGTATTTTCGTTCTGAAATTCCATTTCGCTGAAATATTTTATTCCGAAACTGCATCGAAGTAAATTTGAAGAAGTCACGCCAAAGCAATTCAAAAACAAGCCAATACGTCGATTCATTACTTCCAAATTCGGCTTCGTATTTCTTGATTTCGTAGAAGATAGATACAGCAGACAAACTTCCGTTGGCGAGCCACGCAGAAAATTTGCTGCTGTAGTCTTTATCAATTAAACCATTTCTTGTCTCTTTATAAAGACTGAGATTTTTAGTTTCAAAAAAGTAAGAATTTAATCGTTGCAATCCTTCCGTTTCTCCTCCCGAAAAGGGAAAAGCGGTGGATTGATGTACTTCAAATTCATTAAAACCCAAAGTTTTTAATGTAATATTGTCGCTGTTTATTTTTAAATTTAAAATGGATTTATCGTAAACCAAATTTTCAGAATCAAACTCAGTTCTGATTTTAAAATCTTTCTCAATTTTTTGTCTGAATGTTGTGAACAGCAAAGGAATTTTATCTAATTTTTCCTTAACAAAATGAGTTTCAAGTAAAAGTTGTGAATAAGATTTTACCCATTTAACATCAGGAAAAATGGGTTTGATTTGATTCTTTAGTTCAATTTCTTCCTTTGTCCATTCTCTTTGAAAGAATATTTTTTTAACCTCAAAATCTTTAGAAATTTGCTTAAAAATATCTTTGGTTTGACCAAATTTTTTGAGAAACGGAATATTTTTTTGCTTTAAATTATTTTCCAAATCCAAAACCGTTTCTAACAAAAATTGAGCCCGAAATTTTCCGATTTTCTTAAAATCATATTGTGTCGAACTGAAAAAACTTTCTGCAAAAATGTACACAGCAAGAAAAGGCAAATCTTCCTGCATTATTTTGAAAAGCGATTCGTTGTCTCTGATTCTTAAATCGTTGTCGAACCAGAGGATGTTGATTTTTTGTTTTTCCGGCATTTTTCGCTGCAATATTTTACGTCGTCCCAATTTTTCTTCCATTTTTTTCGCCAATTGAAGGGCAATCCGCAGACTTCACAAATCTTTGAAGGTAAGTTGGCAGGCATTTACTGGATGAAAGTTTTGTACTGATTGATGACGATATTTTTGGCTCTCAAATCGTGCATCATATTGTACAAGCCAAAAAATGTTCTGTTCAGATAAATAAAATGTTTAGAACCTCTGTTAGTGTTCATCCCTTTCATATCGCTGAGTTTGGCATATCTCTGACCCAAATCTGCAATTTCCTGAAAGAAATATTCATCAGAAAAATCAAAAATTTCTGCGTTGAAAGGTCTTGTGAATAATTCCAGCAATTCATAGAATAATTTTGTGAAAAATTCCTGTTCCTTCGCAGAATCATTATCACTCAATATTTCAAGCTCGTATAGTTTTTCTTTGTAAAATTCAGGATTATTCAGATTCTCTCGTTTTGCTAATTCAAAATAAGGTTTGTAAAAGTCATTCGGAATTTCCTTAATGCATCCAAAGTCAATCACAAGCAATTTTTTATCTTCCGAAACTAAGAAATTTCCGGGATGTGGGTCAGCGTGAACCTGCTTCAAAACGTGCATTTGATACATATAAAAATCCCAAAGTGTCTGTCCGATTTTGTTCAGATCTTCCTGAGAATTGTCCTGTTTTGTGAATTCTGAAAAATGTTTTCCGTTCATCCAATCCATCGTGATAATTCTTTCGCAAGAAAATTCAGGATAATATTTTGGAAAATTGAGATTCGGAAGATGAGCGCATTTTTCAGAAATTTCCTGACTTCTTTTCAATTCCAAATCATAATCTGTCTCTTCAAACAATTTATTTTCAACTTCCTGAAAGTAAGATTCCGAACCTTCTTTTTTGATGTTAAACATTTTCATTGCAATCGGTTTTACTATTTTCAAATCGCTCGATATGCTCTCTCTCACTCCGGGATATTGAATTTTAACGGCAAAATTCTGACCGTCTTTTTTCGCTTTATGAACTTGTCCGATGCTTGCGGCATTAACAGATTCATTCGTAAATTCATCAAACATATCCTCCGGATTTTTGCCGAAATATTTTCTGAAAGTCTTCTTTACCAACGCACCCGAGAGCGGCGGAACCGAAAATTGCGATAAAGAAAATTTCTCAACGTAAGCCTGCGGAAGAATATTTTTTTCCATACTTAGCATTTGGGCAACTTTCAACGCAGAACCTTTCAGTTCTTTCAGAGAATCGTAAATGTCGGTCGCGTTGTCTTCATTTAAAGTTTTTCTTGCCTCGTCCTCATCTTTATCTTTTGTGATTTTATTTCCGTAATATTTGATGTAGTTAACGCCCACTTTTGCGCCCGCTTTCAGCAAACTGCTGGTCCGTTCCAACTTTCCTGTTGGTATTTTATTGAGTGTTTTCATCTAATTCTTTTTAAATTTTTCTTTAAATAGAAACTTCCCGAGGTCAACTACTTTTCTCAAAGGTTCGTTATCCATCAGTTCAAATCCGGTATCAATAGTTTTTTCAATGAAAATATCTGTCTTTTCGAAGGCGGGCGAAGTGTCTTTTTTCCAAAATTCGATGGCAGAAACTAAATGCAGCCAAAGTGCTTCTTCACGGGCTTTTTCGTGGAAATTTTTCACATCATCTTTCGCTTTTTGAATCATTTCCCAATCGTTAAAATCTAAAGTTGTGATAAAATGTCGATGCGTTTCCTTGAGCTGATTTGAAATTTTTGCGCAATGCAATTGATTATTTCCCAAAATCATTAAAACCAACGAACGGTTCATTGTCATATTTTCAAAAAATATAAAATAGACATTTAAAATTTTTTCTTTGGAAGTAATTTTATCAGAATTGTTAACTTCTGAAGCCAATTCTACAGACTTATCGAAAAGATTAACCAATATTGATTTTTCAATCTGTTCAAAGCTTGAAAAGTAATCGTAGAAGTCTTTTTCTTCAAACTCATTGTCTTTTGCAAAGCGATAAACGTTTTTTGGTCTCTCTCCGTGATTGAGAATGTAATCGCCGTACAATTCAAATATTTTGTCTTCCGTAATTATATTTTTTTGTTCCATTATTGATTTTATTTATCAACAAATTTAGTAATTAAATTTACTAATTAAATAAATAAAGTATAAATTTGTGCTATAACAATGATTCAAAATATAACTAATGCTTAAAATACAGGCTCAATCTAATGTACCGACCGATTTTGGAATGTTTACCGTCTACGCATTTTCTGAAAATGAAAATGACTGGAGTCCCCATTTGGTTTGGGTGGCTGAAAAAACCGATTTTAATGAAGTTGTCAATGTACGCTTTCATTCGGAGTGTATTACAGGAGAAGTTTTTCATTCTAGGAAATGTGAATGCGGACAACAACTGGATTCCGCGATGAAATTTATGTCTGAGAACGGAGGAATGATTATTTACCTCAGACAGGAAGGCAGAAATATTGGAATCATAAATAAATTAAAGGCTTATGCTCTTCAGGAACAAGGTCTTGATACGGTAGAAGCTAATTTGAGATTAGGTTTACCGGCAGATGGTAGAAATTTTGATGTCGCAATAGAAATGCTGAAAATTCTTGAAGTCACTAAAGTAAATTTGTTGACGAATAATCCAGAAAAACTGAAAGCTTTCAACAGCAGCGGGATTTTACTCAACAAAAGAATTCCTTTGGAAATTGAATCAAATCCTGTCAATGCATCTTATCTTTCGACAAAGAAAGATTATTTCGGACATCTTTTGGAAAAGCTTTAAATTAAGTATTAAAATCGTAAAATATTCTTTAACTGATTCAAAATTAATCTCGTATGAAAAAGATTTTATTAACAGGAGCAACAGGTTATATCGGTAAAAGGATGATCAATGTGATTACCGAGCAAGGCTACAAAGTAGTTTGCTGCAGCCGCGATGTCAGCCGATTCTCTAAACCTTCTGGAATCAAAAATGATTTGATAGAAGTTATAGAAGTTGATTTCTTGAAAGAGGAAACTTTAAAGAATATTCCCAACGATATTTCCGGTGCATATTATCTGATGCATTCTATGAGTTCGAATGGTGATTACGAAGAATCGGAAAAAATTTGTGCGCAGAATTTTGTTTCTGCGATTGAGAAAACGGAGTGCGAACATATTATTTATTTGTCAGGACTGGTCAATCAGAAAGAATTATCAAAGCATTTGAATTCAAGATTTAATGTAGAAAAGATTTTAATTGAATCTAAAATTCCAACCACAGTTTTACGGGCTGGAATTATTATCGGTTCGGGAAGCGCGTCATTTGAAATCATCAGAGATTTGGTTGAAAAATTGCCGATAATGATTACACCTAAATGGCTTACCACCAAATGTCAACCTATTGGAATTGCGAATGTTTTGGATTTTCTAATTTTTACTCTTTTCAAAAAAGAAACGTACCGTAAAAGTTTTGATATCGGTTGTGATGATGTCTTGACATACAAAGAAATACTGCTGGGTTTTGCGAAGATCCGAGGTTTAAAAAGAACCATTATTACACTGCCGGTAATGACACCGAAATTGTCTTCCTATTGGTTATATTTCATTACTTCAACCACTTATAGTTTGGCAAGTTCACTTGTTGGAAGTATGAAAATTGAGGTAGTTTGCGACAAAGAAAGTTTATCAGAGATTAAAAAGATTACGAGAGTACAACCATTTTCTTACGAAGAGGCTTTGCAAAGGACGTTGGCAAAGATTCAGGCCAACGAAATACGTTCCAGCTGGAAAGATAGTTTTGTAAGCAGCAGAAACGATTCTTCACTCAAAGAATATATAGAAGTACCGCATTTTGGTTGTTTCAAAGACGTTAGAAGTGAAAAATATGACGACCGGGAAAAATGTCTTGACCGTGTTTTTGGTTTGGGCGGCAACAATGGTTGGTACGGACAAAGTCTTTGGAAAATCCGAGGTTATATGGATGTTATGGTTGGCGGTCCCGGATTGAGAAGAGGAAGAACTCACCCTCTACAACTTCACGAAGGTGATGCTCTGGATTTTTGGCGTGTGCTTTATGCCAATAGGGAAGAGGGAAAGTTGATTCTCTTTGCTGAAATGAGACTGCCTGGAGAAGCCTGGCTGATGTTCAAATTATATAAAGGAAAACTCTGGCAGAAAGCTGTTTTTCGACCAAAAGGATTGTGGGGAAGATTATATTGGTATTCCGTTTTGCCTTTTCACGGATTGATTTTTAAAGGGATGGTGAGAAAATTGGCTGCGGACTATTAGATGAGTTTTATTTATAAAAAACTTTTGAACACAGGAAATGTAGATTTCAGCACCCCCCTTTATGATAGTATATAATCATATTTTTTTCTCTTAAAATGTCTCTCGAAATTAATTAGGACTTTCAAATATATTGTTACCTTAAATAATTAGTTAGAATAGAATGTTTAATGATAAATTCTAAATTTCTTCAAAATCATTTTAAATCTTTGTAATACAAATTTGAAAAATTGCATTCTAAAAGTTGATTTATTGTATTAATTTAAAACCATTCTAACAAAAATATTTCCTAATTTTGATATAAGTGAAAAAGCTGGTTTCCATATTGTTATTGACTTTATATTTGGTTTCTACAACCGAGATGTATCAGCTTTTGAAAGTTCCGGAACTTATTGAGCATTATATTGAGCACAAAGAATTAAATCCCGAAATGACGCTTACCTCATTTCTAAAAACCCATTATGACCACCCTGTGAAAGATGGAGATTACGGAAAAGATCAACGATTACCATTTATCATTCATTCTGCACCTTTAGCATTGGTTTTTACAATTGATAAAGGATTTAGTTTTGAGAAGCCTTTGGAGTCGAAGTTTATTTTATTGAAAGTAAATAAAATTGCTTCAAAGGATGAAGATTCCTGTTTTATAGGCTACTTAAATTCCGTCTGGGAACCGCCAAGATTTTCTTTTTCTTAATTAAGTCAATCAATTGATTTACAATCCGCAAATCGTCACTTTGACATTTTTCTTATCATTAATTTTAAAATAATGAAAACACTATTTTCAGCCATATTGATGGTTGTGTTCGCTGTTGGTATTCAGGCGCAAAGCCGTTTGGAGGATGCAAAAAAAACAGCTTCAGAAAACAAAGAACTTATTTTACTCAATTTTTCCGGTTCAGACTGGTGTATTCCGTGCATCAAGCTTCATAAAAATATCATCGAAACAGATGAATTTAAAAAACTGGAAACAGACAACGTGATTGTTTATATCAACGCAGATTTTCCAAGAACCAAGAAGAACCAACTTTCTCCGGAACTGAAAAAGGAAAATGCAGCTCTCGCCGACCAATATAACCCAAAAGGACTTTTTCCTTACACGATTTTATTGAATTCAGAAGGCGAAATTCTGAAAGGCTGGGAAGGTTTACCTTCCGCAGATGCATTGGCTTTCAGCAAAGCAATCAGAGATATAAAAGAAAATGAAAAACCTTAAAATATGTTGAGAGAATTCAAAAGACCTCAAAAATTAATGGGGAACGCTTTTGAAATTACCGTTGTAAGCGATGATGAAAATTCAGCAAATCTACACATTGATGCAGCCATTGACGAAATCCAGAGAATCGAAAAGCTCTTGACAACGTTCAACGACGAAAGCCAGACTAATCTCATCAACCGAAATGCAGGAATGAAATCTGTGAAAGTAGATTGGGAAATCTTTGATTTGATTGAAAGAAGTCTTAGAATAAGCAAAATTACGGATGGCTATTTCGATATTTCCTATGGCGGAATTGATAAAAGTTTCTGGAATTTCGATAAGGAAATGAAAGAACTCCCAAATACTGAATTGATAAAAGAACATCTGAAACTCGTTAATTATCAAAATATTATCCTTAACAGAGAAAATCAGACTGCTTTCTTAAAAGAAAAAGGAATGCGAATCGGTTTTGGAGGAATCGGGAAAGGTTACGCAGCCGAAATGGCTAAACAAGTATTACAAAAACGTGGTGTAAATTCGGGAATTGTGAATGCTTCCGGCGATTTGACGACTTGGGGAACTCAGGCCAACGGAAAACCGTGGACGGTAGGTATTGCTGACCCGGATAATTCCAGACAACCTTTTTCTTATATGAACATCACGGATATGGCGATTGCAACTTCAGGAAATTATGAAAAATTTGTCGTCATCAATGGTGAAAAATATTCTCACACCATTAATCCGAAAACAGGAATGCCTGTTTCGGGTGTGAAAAGCGTGACGGTTTTTTGTCCGAATGCCGAGATTGCCGATGCGATGGCAACTCCGGTAAGTATTATGGGCATTGATGCCGCACTTAATATGGTGAACCAAATCAGCCATCTCGAATGCATCATTATCGATGATAAGGATAATATTTATTCGTCTCAAAACATCAATTTAAAATGATTTCATCGACTTCATTTAAATAGTAAAACAAATTCAAACAAATGAAAAATTTAATCAAAATAATGATAGCAATCTTTTCTGTAACAATAATTGCTTCGATGCAATCTTGCGTAACGGTAAAAGAGTACGAAAAGAATAAACTTAACGATGCCGAAATGGCGCTTGGGAATAGAACGATTGAAAAGACCGAACTGAGCTTCCAGTCGTACAGAGAAGGCTCTTCGGGAGCCAATGCCGGAAAAGTAGGCGGAGGTTGCGGATGTAATTAATAGTGTAACGGTAAAATTTAAAACAAATGAAAAAAATAATCATAAGTATCGTTGCTCTTTTCGGAATTTTCAATGCAAAAGCGCAAGAAAATACAGCCAATCAAGAACCAAAGAAACTGACTTTTGACGAAGCCAATCTGGTTTCCAGCTATTATAAACAGGATGGAAATAATTCGGCAGTCACGGGCGGAATCGGAACTGAGAAATTATCTGATGTTTCAAATACTATTGATGTGACAATGGTCAAATATGATAAGAAGGACAGGAAAAACAAATTCGGATTCAGTGTAGGGATAGATCATTACACGTCTGCATCTTCGGATATGATTGATTTGCAAGCGAATTCTTCGGCTTCTCACGCCGACAACAGGATTTATCCAGCATTGAGCTGGAGCCGTGAAAATACTGAAAAAGGAAGTACTCTAATGGCAGGAGTTTCAACTTCTTTTGAATATGATTACCAGTCCTACAGCGCCAACATTGGATTTTCGCAGAAAACCAAAAACAGAATGGGTGAATTTACCGCAAAGTTCCAAGCTTATATGGACCAGGTAAAAATGATTGCGCCGATTGAATTGAGAACTGCGGACAACGAAGGAACTAGCGGAAGAAATACGTATGCACTTTCTCTAGCCTATTCGCAAATCATCAATCCGAATTTTCAAGTTGAGTTTTTGGTAGACGGAGTACAACAGACCGGATATCTAAGTTTGCCGTTTCACAGGGTTTATTTTAATGATAATTCTGTTCATCAAGAAACTTTGCCCGACAAACGTTTCAAAATTCCATTGGGTGTAAGAGCCAATTATTTCTTTGGCGACAAAGTGATTCTGAGAGCGTATTATCGATACTATACAGATGACTGGGGATTAAAATCAAATACATTCAGTCTGGAGACACCTGTGAAGATTTCTCCGTTTGTTTCGGTAAGTCCGTTTTACAGATATTATTCCCAAACTTCGGCAAAATATTTTGCGCCTTATAAGCAGCATACGGCGTTCGATGATTTTTACACCAGCAATTATGATTTGTCTAAATTCAGCAGCAATTTTTACGGCGCGGGAATCAGAATCAATCCTAAAAATGGATTGTTTGGAATTTCAAGGCTCAATATGCTTGAAATCAGATATGGGCATTACACGAAATCTATTGGGATGAAGTCTGATATTATTTCGTTAAATTTAAGATTCAAATAAATCATTTTAATTTTGACTTGTTAAATAATTAGCAAGTCAAAATTTTACAAAAACTAAAAGCGATGCATCATCAATTGGAAAAACATTATGTCAACAGAGTGGGTTGGCTTCGTGCCGCAGTTTTGGGAGCAAACGACGGTTTGTTGTCTACCACAAGTATTGTGATTGGTGTTGCAGCAGCTTCACCAGACAGAAACACTATCATTCTTGCCGCATTGGCGGGAATGATTGCCGGAGCAATGTCTATGGCAGCCGGAGAATATGTTTCAGTCAGTTCGCAGGAAGACACCGAGAAAGCAGATTTGTTGAGAGAAAAACGCGAACTCGAAGAAATGCCGGAAATAGAGCTGAGAGAATTGGCAAAAATCTATGAAAGACGCAGTGTAAGTGAAGAAACGGCTTTAAAAGTTGCCACAGAATTGACCGAACACGATGCTTTGGCAGCTCACGCTCACGATGAATTGGGAATCAACGAGATTACACAGGCAAAACCTTTGCAGGCGGCATTTGCATCATTTGGCTCGTTTGCTTTGGGAGCGATATTACCTTTTACCGTGTCGCTTCTAGCTCCGATAAAACAAATGGTCTATTTCCAATATGGCTTTTCGATTATTTTCCTAATGATTTTAGGAGCTATTTCTGCAAAAACAGGTGGTTCAAAAATAGGAATCGCGGTGTTGAGAGTCTGTTTCTGGGGAACTGTTGCTATGGGAGTTACTGCATTGATAGGGCATCTTTTCGGGGTTTCAGTGGCATAACGATTAATTAATAGTAAAATTATAAAAATGAAATCAGAAAATTGTCTATTTCTAAATGATGATTTTCTGATAAATGAAAACATAATATCTTCTTCTCATAAAAAGGCTAATGAAAATTAAATTGATATGTTTAAATATATAGTTGCGAAAATCTAATAGTTCTGATGGATTTGATAATTCATTAATCAACTACCTCTATACGTCGAATAACCATAAGCAGAAAGTGTTATCGGAACGTGATAATGATTTTTATCCCTGATTTTAAACACAACCTCAATAAAAGGATAAAAACTTTCTATATTATCGTTTTTGAAATAATCGCTGGTGTAGTAAGTCAATTTGAAAATCCCTAGATTATCTTTTTCTGACGGTAAAAAATCCGAAATCCTGCCGTTTACATCAGTGTTTTTCTCTTCTACAAAAGTCCATATTTTCGATTGGTTATTATACTTTTCTAATTTTATTTTGACTCCTGAAGCAGGGATACCCTTAGATACATCCAAGATATGACTTGACAGCTGAAAAGTATTTTTCTGAGCAAAAGTTTCGATGGAGAAAAGTCCTAAAAGGATGGTAAAGATGAATGATTTCATTTCTTATTATTTAAATTAAAACTATTTTGTTGTAGTGATTCCGATTTCAGGGATGGAAGCAGACTGAGCAATCCAATCATCATTTTCAGGACTCCCGCCGCCGGATACGCCTACACTGCCAATGATTTCACCTTTGTACCAAATGGGCGTTCCTCCACTCAACAGAAGTAACTCAGGAAGTGAATTCAGGTTTTTGTGTCAGGATTCTTTTCCGAATTTCTTAATAACAAAAGGGTTGGTGTTTTAGTAGATAAGGCGGTGTAAGCTTTTCTCCGCGATGCTTCCGTATTGTGAGGTCCTACACCGTTGCCTCGCAGGCGCAGGACAGTTGTTCTGGAAGCATCCAATAATGCTATAGAAACGTTTTTATTTTTTGTAGATGTAGCTTTTGAAATGCGCCTTGCCAACTCAAGTGCAGCATCGGTGCTTAAATTATAAACGGGTTTTATATATTGGTCAATAGAGTAGAGCAGTATCGCTTTTTCAGTTTTGTTTTGTCCGAAGCATAAGTATGAACTCAGCAGGACAAACAAAAATTGTATTTTCATATCCTTTCTTTTGATGCAAAGTTAACGACCCGAAAAATCAAAAACGTTGTCCTATGTCAACATTTTCAGAGTTTAGATTTGATTCTGCTTAGGGTGGAAGGGGAGATTCCAAGATAAGAAGCGACCATCCTGTTGGATACCCTACGTAAAAGTTGTGGTTGATATTCGATGAGCCATTTTACTTTATCTAATGCGTCAAACCCCTGAAATCCATAAATCCTTTTTTGTGCGATGATGAATCCAAGCTCCAAAATTTCAGTATATATTTTTGCAAATTCAGGCATTATTTCAACCAAATGATAAAAGTCTTTCCTTGAAATACAAAGTAATTCTGATTTTTCAATCGTTTGCAGATATTCTCTTGCGGGCTCTTGATCAATAAAACTCGGCAAAGCCGTTGCGAAATTTCCTTCAAAAGCGAAGTACCTTGAACTGTCTGTGCCCTCTTTTGTAGTTGTAAATAAACGGATACATCCTTTGTTGATAAAGTAATAACATTTGCATACCTGATCATATTGGAGAAGTATTTCATTTCTATCCGTTTTAAGGGGTTTAAAGAGGGAGTTTATCATCTCAAGTTTTTCTGACGAGATATCACTTCTACTCCGGATAAATTTTTCGAGGATTGAATACATGGTTGAGCAATGCTGATATGATTGAGTGATTCTTAAAGTTACATTTTTTTATTTGATCTGAGACAAAAAAGTGTATACATAAGTTGTTCTCTAAACTTTGATCGAGTTTAATATAGTAAACTTTGTTTGTGGAGTTTTTTAGCTTGATGAAATTTGATTAATTTAACTGGAAAATAAAATAAAAGATTACCTTTTTAAAAAATAAACTATGACAAGGCTATTTCAACTTTTAAATATGGTTGCTCTGGTGGTAACAATTGGCATCAACTATCTTTCCAACACCGGAATTTTTAATAATGAAACGATGGCAACCATTTCAGCCAAGTATCAGAATCTATTTACTCCTGCGGGATATGCTTTTTCCATTTGGGGGCTTATTTACATCGGGCTTCTTGGTTTTGTAATTTATTTCGGTCCGTTTATAAAGAATACCGATGATAAAGAAAAGATTATTTTAAATGTTGGTTGGTGGTTTATCGTTTCCTGTGTTGCAAACAGTCTATGGGTATTTACCTGGTTGTACGAATATACTTTTCTTACCATTCCCATTATGGTTCTCTTATTTATTTCTTTGCTGAAAATTATAGGAAATAATCGTGGTCTTATAGAATCCAAGAACTTCAGAACAGCAATATTCCTTCGCGTGCCATTTTATATATATTCAGGTTGGATCTCTGTAGCTTTAATTGCAGATGTAGCAGCCTATTTGAAAAAAATACAATGGTCAGGATTTGGAATTTCAGAGACTAGCTGGACTGTTTTGATGTTTGCTGTCGCTGCAATTATTCATCTATATATGGTTTGGAAAATTAATATGACCGCCTTTGCTCTGGTGGCTGTCTGGGCATTAATTGCCATTGCGGTAGCGAATAAAGATTCCAACCATATGGTTTACATTTCGGCTATCATCACGGCAATATTCATTTTTGTGAATGTTTGTTTTCAGATGTTTAAAAAAAGAACCGCGCCCTTAAACTAATTTACAGAATGAAAAATATTAATGATAGTTTTTTGAAGGGAAGGGTAAAAAGTCTCAAGTATACATTGAGAGATGCCTATCTATTGCTGAAAACAGAACATTCGATAATGATACGTTAATGAAGCGAACGTTAAAATAGCGTAACTTACATTAACTACAATATAAAGCAGATAATTTATTTTATCTGCTTTTTTTGTGTTTAAACCGCCTTTTCACGCGGTAGCTGGCTATGTATTTTCAACTAACCATAATTAAAATTACTCTTTTTATGAAAACACTCCTTAACTTTTTAATATCGAATATCTACTTTTTGCAGACGATTTACAAATTTTCTCACATCCTACTTTTTCTAAAGCTAACAAAAATCCGAAGAGAATTATTTTTTTGCGGATTTTCATGCTGTTGCAACAAAATAGAGCTTAAAGTATTAGGGTATCGGTAGTTTTTCAATTTATCTTTTACTTTATGTATATTCATAATTACTCTAATGAATACAATTTTCAGAACCTAAATAAATAAGCCTTTAGATATAAATGCTCCCACTGAATCTATATATATTTCCAAACATGTATATTTGCCAAAGACATTACAATTCAAAACAAATTACAATATATTATGCCCTCTGGTAATTCTTACACGCTCATTCCAATGACCTCATTTGTGATTGAATATTACTCAAACGAAGGATATGCAGATCTTCAAACATTAAAAACAATGATTAATTATGCTCAATTTCTAAAAAAGCAATTAGCAATTGAAATGTTTGTTCCAGTAGATAGAGACGGAAATGTATTGAAAATGCCTCATCATTTAAAGTCCAAATCTCTTTATGATGATGGTGACGTAAAAAGTGATGACGTTCATGATGATATAAAGAGTTCAGACGAAGAAAAAATATATAATAAAGCTCAGGAAAAGTGCTTTTTTAAAGGTTTTGAAGTCGCTTATAATGGCTATTCTGTTATTAGAATTTTAGCTTCTTATGATCATTCTATTGAATTATCCTTTAATAAAATTGATTCAACATTTCAGTCGTTGACAGATATTGAGTCTCTTGCAGGTGCTGGTTTTGAAATATATTTAAGTCGTACAGCTTTAAAAGCTATTGGGATAAAAAGTAGATCATAAAATTAAAATTACGAAACCGTTATCTAGGAAAAATGATCTACTAGAGCAGTGATCCATATTGTCCTGGTTCACCAAAAACGTTAGTAATTTTGCATAATTCTAATTAGACCTGTATTCTTAATTATAATTGAAATTTTCCAAAAATCGATAGCACTATCAAGCATAATATCTCTTATAATCACTCAATGATCAACTGCCTCTGTACGTTGAATAACCATAAGCAGAAAGTGTTATTGGAACATGGTAATGGTTTTTATCCTTTATTTCGAACACTACCTCAATAAATGGATAAAAACTTTCTATATTGTTTTTCTTAAAATAATCGTTTGTATAATAAGTTAATTTGAAGATGCCAAAATTTTCATTTTCTGATGGTAGAAAATCTGAGATCCTGCCGTTTGAATCTGTAACTTTCTCACCTACAAAAGTCCATATTTTCGATTGCTTATTGTATTTTTCTAGTTTTATTTTAACTGCTGTAGCGGGAACCCCCTTTGAAACGTCCAGGATATGAGTTGATAGCTGAAAATTATTTTTCTGTGCAGACGTGCCTATAGATAGAAGTGTAAAAAGGATGGTAAAGATGAATGGTTTCATTTTTTCTGATATTTTTAAATTATTTCGATGTTGTGATCTCTAGTTCAGGTATTGATGCAGATCGAGCGATCCAATCATCATTTTCCGGGCTGCCTCCGCCCGATACGCCTACACTACCAATAATATTACCTTTGTACCAAATGGGAACGCCACCGCTAAGTAGGAGTAACTCGGGAAGTGTGTTCAGGTTTTTTGTATCAGCATTTTGTTCAGCATTTCTTAATAATAGAAGCGTTGGTGTTTTTGTAGATAGTGCTGTATATGCTTTTCTCCTTGATGCCTCTGCGTTATGAGGTCCGACATCGTTGCCGCGAAGTATTAGAATCGTCGTTCCCGAAGCGTCCAACACTGCAATTGACACGTTTCTGTTTTTTATATAGGCTGCTTTTGTAATACGACTCGCCAACTCTAATGCCGCTTCACTTCTTAAATTATTTATAGGCTTTACATATTGGTCGATAGGGTAATGCTCCAACTTTTGTTCCGATTTGTTTTGCCCCATGCATATATATGCACTGAGTAGTAAAAGCAAAAATGGTATTTTCATAGCTTTCTTTTGTGCAAAGTTAAACAGGCTGAAAATCAAAAACGTTGTCCTATGTCAACGTTTTTATAGTTTTGATTTTATTCTGCTCAAAGTTGAAGGTGATATTCCTAGGTAAGAAGCAATCATCCTATTGGATACCCGAAGTAAAAGTTGTGGTTGATATTCGATCAACCATTTCACTTTGTCTACGGCGTCGAAACCCTGAAATCCATAAATCCTCTTCTGTGCAATTATAAATCCAAGTTCTAAAATTTCAGTATATACCTTTGCAAACTCAGGTATTGTTTCAACAAGGTGATAGAAGTCCCTCCTTGAAATATAAAGCAATTCTGATTTTTCAATCGTTTGAAGATATTCGTGTGCGGGCTTTTGATCAATAAAACTTGGTAAAGCGGTGGCGAAACTTCCTTCAAAAGCAAAATACCTTGAACTATCTGTACCATCTTTTGTGGTTGTGAACAGCCTAATACATCCTTTGTTGATAAAGTAATAATATTTGCATACCTGATCATACTGCAGAAGTATTTCGTTTTTCTTTGTTGTTATCGGTTTAAAGAAGAATCTTATAGTTTCAATTTTTTTTAAAGAGATATCATTTTTACTTCGGATAAATTTTTCAAGAATTGAATACATAGGTGATCAAATCAAATATGATTGAATGATTTTTAAAATTACATTTTTTATCTGATGTACTACAAAAAAAGTTCATTCATTGGTGTATTTTTTTCACTTAACTAGAGTTTAAAAAAAACTAAACTTTGTCTGTAAGGTTTCCCAGCGTGATGAATTTGATTAATTTCACTGAAAAATAAAATCATAAGCTACCTTTCAAAAAATAAATTATGACAAGGCTATTTCAAATTTTAAATATGGTTATTTTGATTGTAACGATCGGGATCAATTATCTATCCAATATTGGAACATTTAATGATGAAACAATGGGAACCATTTCAGCAAAGTTTCAAAATCTATTTACTCCTGCAGGATACGCTTTTTCTATTTGGGGACTTATTTACTTGGGACTTCTTGGTTTTGTACTATATTATGGTCCGTTTACAAAAATTACTGATGTTAAGAAAAAAACGATCTTAAATGTCGGTTGGTGGTTTTCTATTTCATGTATTGCGAATGGTCTTTGGGTATTTACTTGGTTATACGAATATACTTTTCTGACAATCCCCATTATGATTCTTCTGTTCATTTCTTTGCTGAAAATTATAGGGAATAACAGAGATCTGATCGAATCTAATGACTTAAAAACAACAATTTTCCTTCGATGGCCTTTTCATATATACTCAGGTTGGATCTCTGTCGCTTTAATTGCAAATGTTGCAGCATATTTGAAAAAAATACAATGGTCAGGGTTTGGGATTTCAGAGACTAGTTGGACTATTCTAATGTTTATGATCGCTGCGATCATTCATTTATATATGGTTTGGAAGCTGAATATGACAGCATTTGCTTTAGTGGCTGTGTGGGCATTAATTGCTATTGCGGTAGCAAATCAGCATTCCAATCAAATAATATATATTTCGGCCATCATCACAGCAATATTCATTTTTGTAAATGCTTTTTTTCAAATGTTAAAAAAAAGAACCGTGTTTTGAAACCACTCAAAATTTATTTTTGTAATTTTTAAAACAATTCTTTTTGACTTATCCTACTTAGGTTGTAAAGAACTGGGCTCACTATAGAAATATTATTATACACAACGAAAGAACTGTAGCAAGATTTATTAAACATTACAAATGATCTAATTCAGAGATTCGCAAAGGTTGATGATAAAGTTTGGATGCCTATTCTCCAATAAAAGGAGATCATGATCAGATGGTTGCACCATTACAGGTGGGATCAGAGTTGATCAATATAATTGCAGAAATAGGCGGAAATCCTGACAATACAGGAACAGGTGGCAATAAAAATGAATTTTTACATTAAGCGTAAAGGATTCAATACGTCATTTTATCTAAATAATTGTCATATTAATATATTTCAAACTTCAAAAATCTCATATTTGAAATTAATTTTCATCATTGAATTTATGAAAAAAGGCGTTTAGGATTTATTGAGAAACGTCCTTATACGTGATGATTTACCTAGTGAAAATGAATAAGATAATGATCTCTGGGTTAAAGATACTCAATGGTTATTTGTTGATTTTCAATGAACTAATATTTCCTTAGTGATACTGTGGCAGAAAGCAGTTTTCCGGCCAAAAGGATTGTGTGGAAGATTGTATTGGTATTCGGTTTTGCCTTTTCACGGATCGATCTTTAAAGGGGTATTGAGAAGATTAGTTGGTGATCATTAAAAGGGTTTTTATAACAAAAAACAGAAATTTGAACACATGTTATAAATTATATAGACTGAAATTTGAATCCTATCTAATGGCTGTCGTTGATCAAAATAGTTATAGGAATTTCAGGAAAAAAAATTAGTTAGTATTAAATATTAAAGGAAAAGGATATTACTTTGTAAATTATCAGCAAAAAAGCGGACTGATGGAGGGTGAACATAGTGACTTTTTTTAATCTTAAATTTGAATCATTGATCTAATCTTGTAAAGATGGATTCTAGTATATCCGAATTTGTACGAATCTGCAATAATGTATTAATGAGAAAAGAATAATAAAGTATTTGAAGTTTAATTTTCTGTAAAATCTTAATTTTAAATTATATTTTTCTTGATCTCTTTCTTATTAGTGTCTTAATTTTTTTAATTAAACTTATTTTTTGGAAT
>NZ_LELA01000037.1 GCF_001677955.1 Chryseobacterium sp. BGARF1 | reverse complement strand
TATTAAAAGTCTTTTGTATATTTGAACAATATCACTTAGTGAAGAATTATTTAAATTATGAAAACACTTTCTAGACTTATTTTCTCAACAGCTTTTGTAATGATTTTAGCAATTTCGAATACTGCTTTTGCTCAGGAAACTAAAAATGAACTTGCCATCAATACCAATTCATTATTAGGAAATACCGTTAAAAGACACGAAGCATCTCCTGAATTAAAATCAAGCACATTGATTTTAATTAACAAAAATGAAAGCTCACTTGAAGCTCTCAAAGAACTTAAAGGGGAGGATATGAAGGGCGTAAAAGTACTTTTAGATGATTCTATAAAGAAAAAGTTCAGAGAAAAAGGGATCAAAGAAATTATTTCGGTTACTACAAAATAGTTAATCGTTGTGATACGGTTTTCCTTGTAAGATCTGGTCGGCTCTGTAAAGCTGTTCTACAATAAAAAGTCGGATCATCTGATGGGTAAATGTCATTTTAGATAATGACATTTTTTCGTTGGCTCTGCTGTAGATGTCATCCGAAAAACCATACGCTCCACCGATCAGAATGTGAACTTTTTTCACTGAAGAATTCATCCAGAAATCTATTTTGTTTGAAAATTCGCGGCTGGTAAACTGTTTTCCTTTTTCATCAAGAAGAATGACCAGATCATTTTTATCGATTTGATTTAAAAATAATTTAGCCTCTTCTTTTTTGAGAAGGTCGGAAGAAAGATTTTTGGCATTTTTGACATCCGGAATTTCAATGATCTCAAAATTCCAATGTTTTGGAAGGCGGGTAAGGTAATAACTGATCAAAGATGTGATTTCTTTGTCATCTGTTTTCCCAATACAAACTAAACTGATTCGCATTTCTTATATTTGCTAAGCGCAAATATACTTTATGGCTATAAAAATTCCTAAATTTATCGTGAAATTTCAAGAATTTCTAGACGACATCCATCTTCCGGTACTCGGAATATCGCTTTGGCAGATGTTTCAGATTTATATTTCAGGAATTTTTAAAGGGAATATAGGCAGGAAAGCAGCAGCCATTTCATGGAGTTTTACCTTAAGTTTATTTCCTTTTTTGCTCTTCTTGCTTTCGGTAATTCCTTACATGCCGCATTATGACAAACTTCAGTTTTATATTTTCGAAGTGTTGATGCATAATATTTTTCCCTCTAATATCGAAGGCGATGTACGAAATTATATTGAAGATAATATCATTCCCAATATGAAAGGGATCAGTAATTTAACGATTCTTATCGCCTTGGTTTTTGCCACGAACGGTACATTTTCTTTGATCAATGGATTTAATGAAAATTCAGAAGAAAAACTTAGCGATGTTAAAGAATTTATACTTTCATTTTTTATCACAATTGGCTTTGTAAGTATCATATTTTTAGCGCTTTTTGGGGTATATTATACTGAGGTCGTTTTGAAAGATTTTTCGCCAGGTTATAATTTATCTTGGATCGTGAGGAACCTCTCTAAGATCATTGGTTTTGTATCGTTTCCGCTCTTTTATTTTATACTGTTGGCAATGTTTTATTGGTTGGGAACGGTGAAGATCATCAGATTCAGACAGGCAATTCCAGGTGCGATTTTAACGACTGTTTTGTTTGTAGTGACTACTTATTTCTTTGCGCTGTATGTTAAAAATATTGCCCGCTACAATGTTCTTTACGGCTCCATCGGAAGTATGATCTTATTAATGGTTTGGGTGAATGTAAATGTTTATCTGCTGCTTTTTGGAAATGAACTGAATATGGCATTGAGAAAATTAAGAATAGAAAAATTACTTTCTGACGAGATCAAAAGAGAGGCGAAAAATTACCACGCAGAAAAAATGGAACCTAATTTTGAAAGCGATGACGAACACAAAAGACCTTACATTAAAAATAATGAAAAATAAATTTAAACCTTTTACCACGCTATTTCTATTAACAGCTTTTTCCAGTTTTCAATCTTGTGATGAAATGATTGATGAGATTCATAAAAATAAAGAAGAACAAAACTATGTTTCTCCTTATCGAGGTAAATATACAGGAACTTACACTGGAGATTCAGCCGGGGATTTAATTATAAATGTAAGCGAAAAAGGTTCTATTGAAATTACACGAACAAGCTTAAATTCTAATGAATCTTATTACACAGGTTTAATCAATGCATCTTTTAATACAACCAATAAAGCACCTTCTGGTTTTATGTTGATTGGTAATCTTAATTCTAAAATGGGAACCTGGGAAATGGGAACTTCTAAAGGAAACTGGACAGTCAAAAAGAACTAATTTTCTTTTTAGTACAAGATGTTTTAAACCACAAAAGAATCAAAAGAGACAGTAATTTTTTACTTATTTCTTTTGATTCTTTTATTGTAAAAAGATATTTCAAGTTTCTTTATGTGTTTGCTGCCATCAGTCTTTTTTGGTTATAATTAAGCATATAACAAATAAGGAATAGCCCGTTTTCTTACAATTTTTTCATTTTCTTTGAACTAAAATTTAATATCATATAACCAGAAACTGCCGCAATGAGTGAAGCAATTAAAATTGCAAACTTAGCTTCATCCTGAAAAACTATTTCATGTTTAAAGGAAAGTAATGCAATAAATATCGACATCGTAAATCCTATTCCCGCTAAAAGACCTACACCAATCATCTGATTCCAGGAAGAACGTTGTGGAAGAGAGCTTATTTTCAGTTTTATAGCAATCAGTGAGAAAAGATTAATTCCTATCAGTTTACCCAAAACAAGGCCGCCAATTATTCCAAGCCCCAAACTGTTGAATAATCCATCAACCATGCTGCTGTTAAAAGCAATATTGGTATTGGTCAATGCAAAGATTGGCATTATTAAAAAATTGACCGGAAAATGAAGCGAATGCTCCATCTTTTCTAAAGGTGATATCTCTGTATTAGAGGCATTGGTTGGAACACTGAAAGCAACTAAAACCCCTGCAATCGTTGCGTGAATACCTGAATGATGCAGGAAATACCATAGAAATATTCCGGGAATAATGTAGAAGATTAGTTTTGTGACCTTTAGAAAATTTAAAGTAAATAAGATCCCCACAATTCCAAAAGATAGTAAAAGATACATCCAGTGAATTTGCTCGGTGTAAAATATAGCAATTACCAATATAGCACCCAGATCATCAACGATAGCTAATGCCGCCAAAAAGATCTTGAGTGATGCCGGAACTCTTTTTCCTAACATTGAAATAATCGCCAAAGAAAATGCGATATCTGTTGCCATCGGAATTCCCCAACCGTTGCTGTAATCTGTTCCGGAATTGAATGCAGCGAAAATAACTGCAGGAACAAGCATTCCGCCAATGGCTGCAAAAATAGGGAGTGAAGCATTTTTAAAAGATGAAAGCTCACCTTCTACAAGTTCTCTTTTAATTTCCAAACCGACCAAAAGAAAGAAAATAGCCATCAAGCCATCATTGATCCAAATGCTCACAGGGTATTTTAAGTGTAGATCCTCAAAACCAATTTGAAGGTCTAAAAATTGTTGAAAACCATTTCCTAAAGATGAGTTTGCGATAATTAATGCAAGACTCACACAGAAAATAAGTAAAATTCCTGATGATTGATTGCTTTGGAAAAATTTTTTAAAATATTGGGATAGCCTCATTTTTTATTTTTAAATACGTCTGATTCTTGAAATTCCGTCAATTGCCTTTAATTTTTTGAATGTTTCTTCAAGCTGACCCTTGTGTTTCACTTCTAAATTAATATTTCCTGTGAAAATACCGTTGTTAGATTCAATAGACATACTTTTCATATCCATACCCATGGCACCACTGATGACGGTGGTAATATCGTTGATCATTCCCATTCTGTCGAGACCTTCGATCTCAATTTTAATACGGTTTTTGAAGCTTTCTTCGTTCACCCATTTTGCAGGAATTACACGGTAGTCATATTGAGCACGAAGATTAATAGCATTCGGACAATTGTCACTGTGTACTTTAATTCCGTCTGAAATGGTAATGAAACCGAAAATCTTATCTCCAGGAATTACTGTACAACATTTTGCGTAGCTATAGTTAAGCTTTTCTTCATCTTTCCCGAAAACGATCATATCGAGATTGATCTCTTTAGGCTCTTCGTAATGCTGGTTTTTAGTATTATTTCTCTTAAATCTTGAAAGTAGATTATTAAATACGTTCTTACTTTCAATATATTTTCTTAAGCTACTTGCATCCAGTTCATTAGTTTGGAATTTCAAGAATAGTTCCTGAGAAGATTTAAGGTTGAAGAATTTCTGAAGCTTATTGATCTCCTCGTCATTGAAATTAATTTTAGCATGACGAAGTTTTCGTTGTAAAATTTCTTTTCCTTCTTCTACAAAAGAGTTTTTTTCTGAATTAAGATAACTTTTAATTTTCGATTTCGCTTTTGAGGTCACCACAAAATCAAGCCAGTCAAACTTAGGTTTTTGATTTTGAGAAGAAAGAATATCTACCTGGTCGCCATTTTGAAGAACATATGAAATAGGAACCAATTTTCCGTTGATCTTCGCCCCTAAACATTTCATTCCCAAATCTGAGTGTACAGAAAAAGCAAAATCTAAAGCCGTTGCATTGGTCGGAAGAATTTTAATCTCACCTTTTGGCGTAAATACAAAAACTTCTTTAGAATATAAATTAAGTTTAATGTTATCTAAAAGCTCAGAAGTCGTAAGATTCTGCTGTTGCTCGAGTACATCACGTATTTCAGTGACCCATTTTTCAAAATTTCGGTCGTCATTACTTTGCTTGTAACCTTCTTTGTATTTGTAATGTGCGGCAACCCCTTTTTCGGCAATGTCATCCATTCTTTCAGAACGAATCTGTACTTCGATCCATTTTTTATCAGGCCCAAGAACCGTTAGGTGTAAGCTTTCATAGCCTGTAGAACGAGGTTGGGTGATCCAATCGCGCATTCTTGATGGATTACTGTGATAAACATCGGTTACAATGGAGTATATTTTCCAAGCAAGAAATTTTTCATTTTTAGCATCAGATTTATAGATAATTCTAATCGCATAATTATCGAAAACCTCTTCAAAAGGAACTCCCTGTTTAAGCATTTTTCTGTAAATAGAAGAAATGGCTTTTGCACGGCCTTTTATACTTACATTTAATCCTTCTTCTTTTAACCTTTCAGAAACTTCTTTGGTAAACTCATCGATATAGCGGATTCGACTTTCTTTTGCCAGTTCCAGCTTTTCAGTAATCTCATTATAAATATCAGGATTATTATATTTTAGAGATAAATCCTCGAGTTCAGATTTGATGTTGTATAATCCTAATCTATGAGCCATTGGCGCATAAATGTAAACCGTTTCGGAAGCAATTTTTTTCTGCTTATCGGGAGCCATGCTCTCCAAGGTTCGCATGTTGTGAAGTCGGTCTGCAATTTTAATCAAGATCACACGGAAATCTTCAGAAAGAGTCAGTAATAATTTTCTGTAGTTTTCAGACTGTACAGAAATATTCTGATGATTCATGATAGAAATCTTAGTTAGCCCGTTGACAATTCCTGCAATCCTTTCACCAAATATTTTTTTTAAATCTTCATAGGTGTAATCAGAATCTTCAATGACATCATGCAAAAGAGCACATGCGATCGATGAAGCCCCTAAACCAATTTCTGTTGCAACAATTTTAGCCACAGCAATAGGGTGGTAAATATAGGGTTCTCCAGTTTTTCTTCGCTGGTCTTTGTGTGCGTCGAGAGCAATATCAAAAGCCTTTCGGATGAGTTTATTGTTTTCTTCATCCAAAGTTCTGTATGTGTTAGAAATCAGGTCTTTGTACCTCGCAGAGATTTCTTTATTTTCTTGTTCCAAATCGTAACTCATCTGTGTAAAAGGCTTTATTTAAACGAAAATACGAAAAATATTATGATTAGTCAATTTATAAAAATAAAAATCCGCAGAAATAGATTCCGCGGATTCGGTTACAAGTTTTTAGTTTTTTAATGCTAAGCTTTCACTTCAGAATTTATTCCGTCGTGCTGTACTTTTATTTTCACATCCGGACTGCTGTGAATTTCAGCTTTGCTTCGTGCCTCAATCAAACTTTTTAAATTAACATAAGAAGCTTGGTCGATGCTCATATTTTCAAATAAATAGGTTTTATGTACATGGTTTTCATCAAAGATATGCCTCACTTTATCTGTAAGATCTCTGTTTTTTATTTCTACACTCGCCAAGTATTGGGAGTTATGATGATCGTCACTAAGGTACACAATGTACTCGGAATCTAAGAATCCTAGGCCTTCAATTTCCTTCTCGAGTTTTTTGTAATCACTGTGTGGTCCAAATAATCCTGCTAAGATGCTTGACATAGTAATATTGTTTTGAATTTGTTATCTAAAGATAGAAATATTTTCAATATGTTTATTAAAAATTTAATAAAATTTACAATATTTTATTTTATCTATAAAAAATTAATAAAAATTAAGATTTTGTCTATTTTAGAATAAGCTGTTTTTATAAAACTTTAAGCACAAAAAAACTCTGTAATAAATACAGAGTTTCATCTATTATCAAGAGTTTTTAGTCTAAATCCTTTCATTCTTAATCTCCTCAACAATTTCAGGATTCAATAGAGTAGAAGTATCTCCAAAATTACTGAAATCTCCTTCCGCAATTTTTCTTAAAATTCTACGCATAATTTTTCCTGAACGTGTTTTTGGAAGTCCGGAAACAAACTGAATTTTATCCAATTTAGCAATCGGGCCAATCTGATCGGAAATTAATTGATTAATTTCTTTCACTAAGTTCTCTTGCTTTCTGTCGGATCCGGAATCTTTTAAAATCACAAAGCCATATAAAGCACTTCCTTTAATATCATGTGGGAAGCCTACAATTGCAGATTCTGCAACCGCCGGATGTTCATTGATGCTGTCTTCAATTGGTGCAGTTCCTAAATTATGACCAGAAACAATCACCACATCATCTACACGACCTGTAATTCTGTAGTAACCAACCTCATCTCTCAAGGCACCGTCTCCCGTAAAATATTTCCCTGGAAATGCCGAAAAATAAGTTTCCTTATATCTTTGGTGATCACCCCAAATTGTTCTGGCAATTCCCGGCCATGGAAAACGGATGCATAGATTTCCTGTCACCTGATTTCCTGTAATTTCATTGCGCTTATCATCCATTAAAACGGGCTGAATTCCCGGTAAAGGAAGCGTTGCATAAGTCGGTTTTGTAGGGGTTACAAATGGAATAGGGGAGATCATAATCCCACCGGTTTCTGTTTGCCACCAAGTATCTACAATCGGACATTTTTTTCTTCCCACATGATCGTTAAACCAATGCCAAGCTTCCTCGTTAATAGGTTCTCCAACAGATCCGATTACTCGTAACGAGCTCAAATCATGTTTATCAACCCATTCAGTACTTTCTTTTGCTAAAGAACGAATAGCAGTAGGCGCAGTGTAGAATTGAGTCACTTTATGTTTTTCAATAAGCTCCCAAAAACGGTCTGGTTGGGGATAGGTTGGTACTCCTTCAAAAATAACAGTTGTAGCCCCATTTAATAGTGGACCATAAAGAATATAAGAATGACCAGTGATCCAGCCGATATCTGCAGTACACCAATAGATGTCATTTTCCTGATAATTGAAAACATTTTTGAAAGTGTAAGCCGAATACACCATATAACCTGCAGAAGTGTGAAGCATTCCCTTTGGTTTTCCTGTAGAGCCGGAAGTATACAAAATAAATAAAGGATCTTCAGCATCCATAATAACAGTAACGAAATCGGCAGAAGCTTTTTCGTACAGATCATCCATCCAGAAATCTCTGCCTTCCTTCATTTTGACTTCGTTGTGGGTTCTTTTTACGACCAAAGTTTTTTCCACAGTCGGACATTTTTCTAAAGCTTCATCAATAATTGATTTTAAATCTAAAACTTTGTTTCCTCTGTAACTTCCGTCGGAAGTTATCAATAATTTTGCGCCACAGTCATTGACTCTCGAAACAACAGCAGATGCTGAAAATCCTGCAAAAATAACAGAATGTACGGCTCCTAATTTTGCACAAGCCAACATGGTAACTGCCAATTCGGGGATCATAGGAAGGTAAATACAAACTCTGTCGCCTTTTTCAATTCCCATTTCGCGAAGAACATTGGCTGTTTTGTTGACTTTTGTATATAAATCGTTGTAAGAAATGTGTTGCGCTTCTTCTTTTGGATCATTCGGTTCCCAAATGATAGCCGTTTTTTCTCCTCTTACCGACAAGTGTCTGTCGAGGCAGTTTTTGGTGATATTTAATTTAGCATCTTTAAACCAAGTGATTTTTGCTTCATTCATATCATATTTTACCACCTTACTCCATCTTTGGTACCATACAAAATTCTGATCGGCAACTTTATCCCAGAATTTCTTAGGGTTTTTGATTGATTTTTTGTACTCTTCAAAGTAGTGCGGTAAATCTTCTATCACGTAATTTCTCATACTTTTTATTTTTTAGAAATTATTTATTTTAAATTATTTTTTGTCTTTGTAAGTCTTGAATTTTTCTTGAATTTCATCAATGATGTTTTCATCATCGATCGTCGACGGGATTTGAAATTCTTTTCCATCAATAATGGTTCTGATCAGTTTTCTTAAAGTTTTTCCGGATCTTGTTTTTGGAAGTCTTTTTACAACCATCACGCTTTTCAGGAAAGCAACAGCGCCTATTTTTTCTCTTACTTTCAGAATAATTTCTTTTTCTACATTTTCCTCTGAAATTTCTGAACCATTTTTCAAAACAACGGTAGCAAAAGGAACTTGTCCACGCAGATCATCATCAATTCCTACAACGGCACATTCTGCAACATCGGGATGTGAAGAAACAATTTCTTCCATTTCGGAAGTTGAAAGTCGATGGCCTGCAACATTGATCACATCATCCACTCTTCCTGTGATGAAAATATAACCGTCTTCATCTTTTATGGCGCCATCTCCTGAGAAATAATAACCTTTATATTGAGATAAATAACTTTTTTCAAAACGTTCATGATCGTTCCAAACTCCTAAAAGAGCACCCGGAGGAAGTGGAAGTTTGATGACTAAATATCCTTCTTTGTGTTCGTCTAATTCATAACCATTTTCATCAAAAATTTTAATATCATACCCTGGAATTGGTTTTCCTGCAGCTGCTCTTTTAATTTTATAATCATCATTAAAAGTCATTAAACCCAACATTGGTGAACCTGATTCTGTTTGCCACCAATGATCAATTGCGGGAACTCCAATATGTTCTGCAAACCAATCTAAAGTGGCTACATCACATCTTTCACCTGCTAAAAACTGTTTTTTGAAATTGTTTAAATCATATTTCTTAACCAATTCGCCATTCGGGTCTTCTTTTTTGATGGCTCTAATTGCAGTTGGAGCCGTAAACATTGCTGAAACTTTATGTTCTGATATAATCCTCCAAAAAGTTCCTGCATCGGGAGTCATAATCGGTTTTCCTTCAAAAATAATCGTTGTATTTCTATTGATTAAAGGAGCGTAAACCGTGTAACTGTGACCAACTGCCCAACCAAAATCGGATGCAGCCCAAAAAGTTTCACCTTGTTCAATTCCATAAATATATTTCATGGAAAATTTCAACGCAGTAGCATAACCTCCGGTATCTCTGGTGATCCCTTTTGGTTTTCCTGTGGTTCCTGAAGTGTATAACAAGTACAAAGGATGATTGGATTCTACAGAAACACAATCTGCAGGTTCTGATGCAGAAACCAATTCTTCGTAATCAATAATTCCTTCGAACATTTCATCCCTATTATCGGTAAGCTTTCTATTGAAAACAATGATGTTGTCTACTTTATTTTGCGCCAATTCAATCGCTTTTTCTACTAAAGGTAGATAAGGAATTCTTTTGGCAATTTCAACTCCTGCGGTTGCAGTAATTAAAGCTTTAGGTTTGCAATCATCAATTCTCACAACCAATTCGTGTGGCGCAAAACCTCCGAAAACGACATTGTGGATCACGCCGATCCTTGCACAAGCCAACATTGCAAAAAGGGTCTGCGGTATCATCGGCATATAAATTACCGCCGTATCGCCTTTTTTTAAACCCAAAGAAACCAATCCACCTGCTAATTTTGAAATCTCTTCTTTAGCCTGATTAAAAGTGTATTTTTTTTTTTGATTAGTAACTGGAGAATCATAAATAGTCGCAATTTCTTCCCCAAAACCATCTTTAATATGTTTGTCGATGCACAAATATGACATATTTAGCTTTCCATCTTCAAACCATTGAGTATAGTTGTTTTTATCTTTTGAAATAATCGTTTCGGGAAATTCAAACCACGAAATTTCCTGAGCCTGTTCTTTCCAGAATTGCTCTTTGTTTTCTATGCTTTGTTTAAATAAATTATCTGTATTCATATTTTCGGTGTTTGTTTTTTAAACACTAATTACACTAATTTTTTCCACGAATGGCACTAAAGGATTTGTGTTATTTGTGTAATCCATTTGTGATATTTGTGTTTGAATTATCCTAAAAGTTCCTCAATCTGCTGAATCAGTTTTTTAATAGAATAAGGTTTTATAACATACGCATCTGCTCCCATTCCTACGCCTTTTTCTATGTCTTTCGGATTGTTTTTAGCGCTTAAGAAAAGAACTTTTGTATTGCTTAGAGCTTCATTTTTTTTAATTTCTTCCAAAGTGCTGTAACCGTCAAGATTCGGCATCATGATATCCAATAAAATAACATCCGGAATAAGAGTTTTCAGGAATTCTAAAACCTCAGCTCCATCCCTTGCAATGTATACTTCGTATCCTATTTTCCGGAAACTGTATTCCAGAGACATTAATATTTTATGTTCGTCATCTGCGATTAATATTTTTTTCATTTTTGTACTTCGTTAAGGTTCAACTTCATTGTTTTTTATGTTTTTTCGGGTTAAGGTAACGGTAAAAGTCACTCCCAATCCACTGTTTTCCGCTTTTATAGTTCCGTTGTGGGCTTCGACAATTCTTTTAGATATTGCTAATCCAAGCCCGCTTCCTGTTGGTTTTATAATATTTTGATTTTTAGATTGATAAAATTTATCGAAAATCATTTCCAAATCTTCTTCCGGAATATTTTTTCCGGTGTTGAATATTTTTATGATTAAATCATTGTCTTTCTCTGAAAATTTAGTTTGAATAGTGCCTTGTTCGTCGGTGAATTTTAACGCATTTCCCAGAATATTCTGAAACAACTGAATGAACCTTGCTTCATCATATTTAAAAAGGTAATTCTTTAATAAATCAACTTCACTTACGTGAATATATTTCTGCTGAATCAAATGTAAAATTGGATTTAATGCCTTTTTGTAGGTTTCAACAATATTGTTTTCCTGAATGTGTAAAGCAATTTCACCATGTTGAAGTTTATCCAAATATAAAATATCATTGATAATTTCACTTAAGCGGTCAGATTCTGTGATGATATTGTTTAAAAATTCCCTTTTAATATCTAAAGGAATATCGTCGTCATCGGCTAAAATTTCTCCTGCTGAACGAATGGCTGTAATTGGAGTTCTGAGTTCGTGTGCAACTGAATCCAGAAAATCATCTTTCTGGCGGTCTTTTACAATTAAATTTTCATTTGCTGCACTTAAATCGTTTGAAAGTTGTTTCAGTTCTTCAGATTTCTCTGTAAGCTTCTTATTTAACGTAATGTTTTCTTTAGATTCTTCCAAAATATTTAAAACTTCTTTTAATGAAATTTTATCTTCTTTGGTAACGCCTTCAATTAAAATTTTTGCAGAAGCCGTTCCGATTCTTCCGGCTAAAAGGTTTTCAGAGAATTTTATAAATCTTGAATCTGCAGTTTCAGTTTGCGAATCGATATTGTATTTAATATTGAAAATCCGCATTGCCTGTTCGGTTTTCTTTTTGCCTAAAAAACGTTCCAGAATATTTTTAATGTCAGAAACATAAGCTGTTCCTCTCCAGATAAATGCATTCTCATGATTTTGAATATACTTATCGATGTCAACATATAATTCAGCAAAATTTCTTTCGCGGTAATTTCCTTTCATGCTTACAGAAAGAATGGTAAATAATCCTGTATTCACTAAAATCGACCAAAAGAAAATTTCAGGAATTCTTCCTAAATACGGAATACTGAAGAAGTCAAAAACATCATACATGTCGCGTAAAACTCCTTTGATTTCTGAGTTGTATGAAAAATAATATTGCGGAACAATCAATCCGAAATAGCAAATAATTAATCCTGCAAAAAGTCCGATGATTGCGCCTTTGTAGCTTCCTCTTCGCCAAAATATAGCACCGAAAAATGCAGGAGCCAATTGCGCAATAATGACAAACGAAATTAAGCCAACCGAATCTAATGAAGTCTTTAAAATGAAATATTTATAAAAAGCAAACGCTACGATAATCAATCCGAAAATCGAAAATTTACGGACGTTGGTAATATTTCTGGTATTTTGAGTTTCATTTTCAGCTTTAAATTTTCCTAATAAACCGTAAGGAATAATCAGGTTGTTGGAAAGCATAATCGACAAGGTGATAGCCGAAATAATAATCATTGAAATGCACGAACTCAAGCCTCCTAAAAATACCAAAACTGTAATCAAAGTATTATCAAAATGTTGGGGGATAAGAATAGAGTAGAACTCCGGATTTACGTTTTGACCTTGAAAAATCAATCTTCCACCCCAAGCGATTGGGAAGATGAAAATGGTAAATATTAAAAGATATAACGGGAAAAACCAGATTGCTGTTTTAATATGTTTTTCCTGTCTGTTTTCGACAATTGCGGTGTGAAACTGTCTTGGTAAAATACAGATTGCTGTCCCGGAAATTAAGCAGAGAACCATCCAGTTCATAGCTCCTTCAATTCCGTTAAAAGTGTTTTTTGCTTTAAAATCTGAAAATTTACTCGCCTTTTGATATAGATCTGAAAACCCGTCAAAGGCATAATAAATTACAAACAGTCCTAAAATAATGATGAAAAATAATTTAAGAAAACTTTCTAATGCGATTGCGGAAATAATTCCTAAACGTTTTTCGGAAGCGTCTACATATTTCGTTCCGTAATAAGATGAAAATACAGCGATCAAAACAACTACAAAGGTTCCGCTGTCGGTAAAAATATTTTTAGAAACACTGGTTTCTGTCACTAAGTGAAATGTTTCAGATATTGCTTTTATCTGTAATCCGATATAAGGAATGATTGCAAAAAGGCAAACTAAAGTAATGATGGCGCTGAAACTTCTGCTGTTTCCGTATCGCAAAGAAATGAAATCTGCAAGACTGCTTATTTTATTAACTCTTGAAATTCTTACAATTCTTGTGTTAATGTAAATCCACGCAGGAATGACCATGATGGGTCCGATGTAAATGGGTAAATAATTGAGACCGCTTGTCGCTGCTACGCCAATACTTCCATAATACGTCCATGCAGTGCAATACACCGCAAGAGACAATGCATAAATGTATGGGTTGTTGATCCAAAGCTTGCTCTTCTTCTTCTCTGCTAAATGAGCAACTAAGAACAAAAGTGCGAGGTAAATCAAAACAACGATAAATAATGCGAAACTACTCATCATATTTTTTTACGATTACAAAAGAAATAATGATGGAAATCATCCAGACTGCGAATAAGTAAACAAGAATCATCGGGTAACCGAAAATTTCCCTTTCACTGTTAAAAAGCAACGAAACGGGAATACTGAAAGCGATAAGTAAACCTACGCTAAGAATAACCAGTTTTTGTTCGTGTCGCTTTTTCATGAATATTGAATAATTAATGATAAAAGATAATTGATGAACAAAATCTTTCATCAATTATCATCTATCGTTTATAGTTTAAACTTTATCGTCCGAGTATTCTCCTGTTAAAGAATAATATCCGAAGATTGCCATCCCACCTGTTACAATCGGTACCAATACAAAAAGTATGATGATTCCGAATACAAGGTCTTCCTGTTTTCCTGAAGTGAGTTTAGGAACGCCCATTACCGTAATTCCGAAGTAGGCAACAACTAAGGCGGCTAAGATCCAGACAATGCCTAATATTTTTTTTAATCCGTTCATTTTAGTAGATTTAAAATTAATAAATTTTTAAGTGACTATCCCTATTAATCGTGGATATTGTTGTTCTTATTTTTAAGATAAATCAATCCGATGACTAAACAGACTGCGGCAACTCCAATGGGATACCAAAGTCCTTCAAGATACCAAGTCGGGTGTCCTGCATCTTTTCCGGAAGTCACAAGATAAGTAGCAACTGCAGGAAGTAGTCCTCCAAAAACCCCATTACCAATGTGATACGGTAAAGACATCGAGGTGTAACGGATTCTCACAGGGAACATTTCAACTAAAAATGCTGCAATCGGACCGTAAACCATCGTTACAAAAATCACCTGAATAAACACCAAGAATACCAAATACCATCTTGTGTCGTCGTTCAATGTAATGGCTGTGGAAACTTTCGGTTCTTCAGCTTTTCCGTCTTTCATTACCGGACCTGTTGCAGACCAATGAACAATACTGTCCTTTTTAATTAAGGTTCCGTCTGTGAAAGTAGTTTCTTTATGGAAAGTAATTAAGCTGTCTGTTGCGATATCTTTATGAATTGTTGCAACTCTGGTTTCTTTGATGCCGTCACTTGCAACCGTTTTAGCTTCAATGTTCACGCTTTTGTACATAGCGTCGTAAATCGGTCTGTAAGCTAAAATCGCAACCAACATTCCGGTCATCATAATTGCTTTTCTTCCAATTTTATCTGAAAGCCAGCCGAAGAATACGAAGAAAGGAGTTCCCATCAATAAAGCTGTTGCCATTAAATAGTCTACCTGCATCGAATTGATGTTCATTACTTTTTGGAGGAAACTCATGGCGTAAAACTGACCTGTGTACCATATTACACCTTGTCCCATCGCAGCTCCGAATAATGCCAATAAGACAAATTTGAAGTTGAATTTATTTCCGAAACTTTCTTTTAAAGGATTTTTAGAAGTTTTTCCTTCGCTTTTAGCCTTTGCAAAAAGCGGAGACTCCTTCATGTTTTTTCTGATGAAATAAGAAACTCCCACCATTAAAATCGAGATCCAGAATGGAACTCTCCATCCCCAAGAATCAAAGTCTTCAGCAGAAAGTGTATTTTTTGTAATTAAAATAACGATTAATGAAATGAAAAGTCCTGCAGTTGCAGTGGTTTGAATCCATGAAGTCCAGTAACCTCTTCTGTGTGGCTGTGAGTATTCCGCCACATAGGTTGCTGCTCCGCCGTATTCTCCACCTAGAGCTAAACCCTGTAAAAGTCTTAAGATTAAAACTAAAACCGGCGCCAAATATCCTATGGTTTCATATCCGGGAATACATCCGATCAAAAATGTAGAGAATCCCATGATTAATAAAGTAACGAGAAAAGTGTATTTTCTTCCGATAATATCTCCCAATCTTCCAAAAAATAAAGCTCCGAAAGGCCTTACTACAAATCCTGCTGCAAAAGTTGCCAGTGTAGATAAAAATGCTGCGGTAGGATTATCTGCAGGGAAGAATTTTGTCGCTAAAACGACGGCTAAACTTCCGAAAATATAGAAATCATACCATTCTATCAAAGTTCCGAGAGATGATGCAGTGATGACGCTCCAAATGGTGCGGTTTTTCTGCTTATCTGTCATATTCTCGTAAGCATCGTGGTGTTGTTCGCTCATATCACTAGATTTTTTTTGTTTAAATTATTATAATGGAAATTAATTTTTATAGATAAATCTGAAGTTGTACAATAAATTCTCCTTTAGATTTCGGACTCTCAGTCGGGCTTGTATACACTGGTCTTGTTGAGTATTGAGTAGTGATTTTCGCATGATGACCGTCTAAAAACCAGTTGGCTCCCACATCAAATTGGGAAGAAGGTTTATCGAATGCTTCAAAATCTTTATAAGTGTAAGCTGCAAAAGGCTGAATTCTGACTTTCGGTTTTTCTGCCTGATTAGGTAATAATAAACCCGCCTGAGCATAAACTACATTTCCTGTACCAATCATTGGTTGAAGATTTCCGGGGCCAGCCAAAGCTCTTTGTCCGACAAAATTTGGGTCATTTGCTGCAATATTCATTGTTCCTAAATTCCTAACGTAATTGGGTCCGAAATTATAGTTGAAATATCCTGCATAAGCCGAAACTGCCATTTTATTTTTTGCTTCACCTAAAGGAATGTCGGCAAAAGCATCTATTGAAAGTAAAGTAATATCGTGTTTTTCAACATTTGAGTTGACTGAAGTTCTCGTTCCATCAGCTTGATGATAAAAACCTGCACCGACGTTGAAAACTTTCTTTGTTCCTAAATAAGAACCTACTTTGAAAGGAAGAAGATTAGATTCTGTATCTAAAAATTGGTATTCAAAATAACCCGCTTTAGACCAGTTTGGGTTTCCGTTGTTGTCAACTGCAACTTCATTTCCGGGAACTAAAGTATTTGGAGGTGTTAAATCTGTTGCGAATGGCTTATTTAAACTCATTCGGTATTCAAATTTTCCATATTTACCTTTTGCGAAAACTCCCATTTGTCTTGCAAACTGGTCGGAATTATCAATCAAAGGCCAGCTGAAAATAGGAGAATCTACCGTAAGAAAGTTTAATGTTGAAGCCATTGTCATACGGGAAAGTCCCATGTAATAATGAAGTCCACCTCCTAAAGTTAAGCTGAATTTTCCTGCTTCACCCGGCATAATTACGGCATATTCATTCCAGGCATCATGAAAGAAAAGTTGTGTTTTTTTGCCATTTCCGTAGCCTCCCGTTCCGGTTGTTCCGGTTGCGCCACCATTAATGAATGTCTGATTATTCATTCCGAAATGCAATAAAATCATATAACGTTTGGTTACTTGTGCGTAAGCCAAAATACGGGCTCTTCGGTTTCCTAAATTCCAGGTATTGTCAGTGGGCTCACCTCCAACCATACTTCCGGGATTCATTTCTGAGTTTCTAATCCAGAATTGGTCCCATAAAATAAATCTAACATATTTATCTCCTTCAGGATTTAAATTTATTTTTAAACCATTTCCATAATCAGGAGAACCTTGACCGTATACAGAACTGCTAATTAAAGCTAATCCAATAAAACTTAATATTTTCTTCATAAATTATTAATTTTTTGGCTGTTATTTTGTGAAAGCCAAATTGTAATTAATAATTTAGTTATAAAAATTTAATATATATTTATGCTGTGTAT
>NZ_LELA01000036.1 GCF_001677955.1 Chryseobacterium sp. BGARF1 | reverse complement strand
TAAGTTAAGCTACATTTTGATAAATTTTGTTTTGATTGTTAAATTCTTCTATTGTTTGGTAATTTAGAGTACTGTGCCTTCTTTTTTTATTGTACCAGATTTCAATGTATTCAAATATTTCCAGCTCCATTTTTTCTTTTGTAATGAGCTTGTTTCCATAAATGAGCTCCGTTTTTAATGATTTGAAAAAACTTTGACTTCGTCGAACCACTCCGTTAGGTTTCAGCCACTGCATTATCCCAACAATTTCCTCTACGACTCATACTTCTTGTAACACCATAAAATTTAAGGGTATTCGCAAATTTTTTACTTGCATATTGAACGCCTCTGTCGCTGTGAAAAATTAATTAATCAATTATTTTCCGGTTTTTGATAGCCATTTTCCAGACTGCAAGGCTTGTCTCTTCGGTACTCATTCCGCTGCTCAGGCTCCATCCAATGATTTTCCTATCATATAAATCAATCATTGTCGTCAAATACAAAAATCCTTCTTTAGTTTGAATGTAAGTAATATCGGAAACCCAAACTTGCGCAGGTTTCTCGACAATAAAATTCCTGTCCAACACATTTTCTACCACCAAATAATTGTGTTTAGAATTTGTAGTTACTTTAAATTTATTGCTCAATTTACTTCTCAAACCCAGCTCTTTCATATATTTTGCAACAGTTATTCTGGAGATTTTGTAGCCTAAAGAATTCAATTCAAAAGTAATTCTTGGACTTCCGTAGCGTTGTTTTGATGAGAAATAAATTGAAGTGATTGGCTTTTTTGTTTTTTCTTTCAAAAGCAATCTTTTGCTACTCGGTCTATTTTTCCATTTGTAATATCCACTGGAACTTAGCTTTAAAACCTGACATATTTTTTCAATCGGGAATATAGATTCATTATTTTTTATGAATTCATATTTCATCGACCGCTCTTGGAAATGCTACAGCATTCATGAATACCTTAATAAGAAAATGAACTAAAAGATGCCGATTGCTTTTTTTAATATATCGCGTTCCAGCTCCGCATCTTTAAGCTTTTTTCCAGCTCGTGAATCTTTTCTTGTTCAGGGGTTAATTTTAAATTCCCGTTCCCCGGAAAGCTTCCTTCCACGAATTCTTCAAATTCTTTTCGCCATTTGTAAAGTAGCGTGACTGCGATTCCCCGTTCCCTTGCCAGTTCTGATATATTAGTTCGTTCTTTGCTTAGCTCAACGGCTTTGGTTTTAAAAGCAGGATCGTAGATTTTTCTCTCTCGTTTCATAAGGTTAAAATTAAGGTTTTATGCTTAACTTTAACTGGACACTAAATTAGTACATCCACAACCTAATATACAATCGATTATATTCTTAAAGTTTAAAATTATTCATTGGAGTACCTTGCAACGGTCTTAAAGTATCAATTGGTTTCATATTTATCATATTAGAATGGCACATCCAATTATTTTCAAATAAAAAAAGACAGGGACTTAAAAGCTCCTGCCCCTTTTTCTACCAAAGCCTTTAAAACATATGTACTATTTCTTGGATTTTGATAAAATCCTTTCTGAAAACTGATCGTTATTAAGGATTAGAATAACTTTTTCATGGTTTTTAGCTATAATTTATTTCCATTCAAAGATGCTACTTTAATGGGATAAAAATGCTATATATTTCTGGAAGAGACTTACATATATCACACTTTTTATAAGTCCTCTAAATTTTTCAGCCGTTTTTGCTTCAACTGTCTATAGAAAGAAGGAGAAAGTCCAGTTATTTTTTTAAATTGGTTGGAAAGGTGTGCTACACTGCTGTAATTGAGTTTATAAGAGATCTCGGTAAGATTAAGTTCATCATACAAAAGAAGCTCTTTAACCTTTTCTACTTTATTAATAATTATAAATTGCTGCAAAGTCATTCCTTTTACTTCAGAAAAGGTATTGGCAAGGTAAGTATAGTCATAACCGAGTTTTTCACTGATATAATCTGAGAAATTTCCTTCCGGAAGAGATTCTGAATAATGAATCATTTCTGTGACTGCGTTTTTAATTTTTTCAATCAGAATGCTTTTTTTGTCATCCAGTAATTCAAGTCCGGTTTTGAGGAGATTTTTCTTCAACAACAGTCGCTGTTCAATAGTAATATTATCCAATATTTCTACAAGACCTAGATCTACTACAGCATTCCTGATATTGAGTTTTTCTAGTTCCTGATGAACCACCATTTTACAGCGCAGGCTTACCATATATTTTATATATAACTTCATGATCCTTTACTGTATTTAAGCCCGTCAATCAATATGTCAACAGCCACTCTTTCAAAGTTAGTCCTTTAAATTTTAATATCTATGATTTATGTAACAAATTGAAAGACTATTACAAACCTTTCTTTTTTTTATAGATGACCTTTACATACAATAAAAATATTTTAAAATGTCAAAAGAAAAGGATACAAAGAAAAAAACAGATAAAACACCAGCAGCAAAATCCTTAAAAGAGAAGCGAGAGGATAAACAAAACAAAAGGAAGGAAAAAGAAAATGAAAGTCGCAACGCAACAACCTAAATGGTAGAAATAACGAAACAAGGAATAATACTCAGAAAAACCGACTTAAGTTTTGAGAACGAAGGAGTTTTAAATCCGGCGATTATTAAGGAAGATGGCAAAATATATTTATTTTACCGCGCTGTTGCCAAAGGTAATTTTTCATCTATTGGACATTGTGTATTGTCAGATCCGCTTACGGTAGAAAAACGATCAGATTCACCGATCATTATTCCTGGATATGAATATGAAAAAAACGGTGTAGAAGATCCTCGAATTGTAAAAATAGATGATTTATTTTATCTCACCTATACCAGTTATGACGGCATCAATGCTTTAGGAACTTTAAAGACTTCAAAAGACCTTAAATCCTGGAAAAATGAAGGAATTATTGTTCCGAAAATTTCCTATGAAGAGTTTAAGTTTTTATCGGAATCAGAGGGAATAATTCCTGAAAAATATAAAAGATACAACGAATTTCAGATTAATCACACTGACAGTGACTCCATCTTTTTATGGGATAAAAATCTTATTTTCTTCCCAAGAAAAATAAACGAAAAGTTTTATTTTCTTCACAGAATAAGACCTGAAATCCAGATTGTCAGCGTAAAAAATATCGAAGATTTAAATTCTGATTTCTGGCAGGATTACTTTTTTCATTTTAAAGACCATATTCTTTTATCTCCAAAATATGATCACGAATCAAGCTATATTGGAGGTGGATGCCCGCCAATAGAAACAGAATATGGCTGGCTGATGATTTATCACGGTGTTTATGATACTGTTAACGGATATGTTTATAATGCCTGTGCTGCTTTATTGGACCTCGAAAATCCAGAAAAAGAAATTTCCAGACTTCCTTATCCGCTTTTCAAACCGGAAGAAGAATGGGAATTAAGAGGTGAAGTTAACAATGTCTGTTTCCCGACAGGAACCATTATAGAAAATGACAGACTGTACATTTATTATGGAGCTGCAGACGAAAGGATAGGTGTGGCATCACTCAGTATTTCAAAATTATTGAAAGAACTGATGATGTATGCAGTATAAAGATGAACTGGCAGATAAGGTTAAAAAAAGAAATTAAAAATGAATAAAAATATTAATTCAGACGTGGAGGATAAAGCAATTAGACGATTTTATAATGATAAAAAACACAAAACCTATAATAAAGCCAACATTGTCTTTGTAAGCACTTTTCCTCCAAAAGTATGCGGAATTGCCACTTATACACAAGATCTTATAAAATCTCTTCATTCGAAATTCGGAGAATCCATCAATGCGATTATTTGTCCGCTAGAAACAGAAGAGGAAAACTATGAGTATAATGAATATACTGAGTATAAATTAAATATCTCAGATGCTGTTTCTTATTTGGAATTGGCTGCAAAGATCAATAAAAACGATACTGTTGAGCTAGTGATGCTCCAGCATGAATTCGGCTTTTTTAATGAAACCCGAAATGGTTTGTTTCTTTTTCTCAAGAACTTAAAAAAAGATGTTATTATTACTTTTCACACTGTTTTGCCAAAACCGGGTAAAGAGCTAAAGGAAAAGGTGAAAGAGATTGCCGGTTTTGCAAAATCTCTTATTGTAATGACCAGTATTTCTGCGGACATTCTCTCGAATGATTATGAAATTCCTTTCGATAAAATTACGATAATCCCTCACGGAACGCATCTTCTGCCCTTCACAGACAAAATTGCTTTGAAAGAAAAGTATAATCTTGAAAACAAAAAAGTTCTTTCAACTTTCGGATTATTAGGTTCTGGAAAAAATATTGAAACCACACTGAAAGCCTTACCGGAGATCATTGCTAAAAATCCTGATGTAATTTTTTTAATTCTTGGCAAAACACATCCTGCAATAGTAAGGCACGAAGGCGAAAAATATCGTGATTTTTTAGAAAATCTCACTTGTAAACTTCATCTGGAAAACAACATCCGCTTTATCAATGATTATCTGCCACTTCCAGAATTACTAGAATATCTGCAGCTTACCGACGTTTACCTTTTCACGTCAAAAGACAGAAACCAGGCAGTGAGCGGCACATTTTCCTATGCGATAAGCAGCGGATGCGCCATTGTCTCTACTCCAATTCCACACGCTCTGGAAGTTTTAAAGGAAGATACGGGAATTATTATTGATTTTGAAGCTCCGGAGCAGTTGTCTATTGCTGTAAACACATTATTAGAAAATGAAAGCAAACGGGAGGAACTACGTTTGAAATCACTGGAAAAAATGGCTCCGACAGCGTGGGAAAATTCATCTATTTTACACGCTTTGTTATTCCAGAAATTTAGAAATAATAAAACAAACCTCAATTATACTCTACCGGAAATCAATCTTGGACATATTCAAAATATGACGACAGATCTCGGGATGATCCAGTTTTCAAAGATCAGTAAGCCGGATATTAATTCAGGTTACACACTGGATGATAATGCGCGGGGGATGATTGCTATTTGCAGGCATTTTGAAGTCAGTAGAGACAAAGCAGACTTGCAATTAATTTCAATTTATTTAAACTTTATTAAATTTTGCCAGCAAAAAGACGGAAGTTTTCTGAATTACGTCGACGAGCACAAACAGTTTACACAACAGAATTACGAAACCAATCTGGATGATTCAAACGGCAGAGCAATCTGGGCTTTAGGTTATTTAATTTCATTAAAAGAAATTTTATCCCCGGAATTATCTGAGACTGCAGAGAATATCATTCAAAAAAATCTTATCTGGGCAGAAAAAATCCATTCTACAAGAGCAATAGCTTTTATAATAAAAGGATTATACTATCAAAATTCAGAAAAAAACTTTCCATTATTAAAAGAATTAGCGAACCGTCTGGCAAAAATGTATCAACACGAAGCAAAAGACGATTGGCATTGGTTTGAAAGTTATCTGACCTACGGCAACAGCCTATTGCCGGAAGCTTTACTCTGTGCTTGGACCTCAACCAAAGATGAACTTTACAAACAAATTGCGGAAGAATCTTTCCAGTTTTTGCTATCTAAAATTATGATTGATGATAATATAAAAGTGGTTTCCAATAAAGGCTGGATGCAAAAAGAAAACACTAAAAACGACACTCCAATTGGTGGAGAACAGCCTATTGATGTTGCTTATACTGTTTTGGCATTATCTACATTTTACAAAGTTTTTGATGACGAAAAATATTTACAAATGATGATTAACTCATTCAATTGGTTTTTAGGAAAAAATCACTTGAATCAAATCGTTTATAACCCTGCAACAGGAGGCTGTTATGACGGACTTGAGGAGAGAAATGTAAATCTCAATCAGGGTGCAGAATCTACAGTTAGTTATCTAATGGCAAGGCTTAGTCTTTAAAAATTAAGGTCATTATATACTTAGAGCCTGTGATAACTTTGGAAAGTTATCACAGGCTTATAAAAAAATAGAAAAACTATTTCAGCTCCTCTATTTTTTTATATTATATTTTAACTTAAAGATAACGGCTATTATCTATTGAGAAATAGATACAACTTTTAATTCTCCAAACCTTCTTTTCACTTCACTCTTGTCAGCATCCCACTTAAAAAGCCCCGGAGAAATATTCTTATTATTTAGGTTACTGGCATTAACAACAATGGTAACCCTATCCTTTTTTTCAGCTCTGCTAAAAGTCTTATTATCCGTAAATCCAAATATAAACGTACTGGAATTATTCAATGGATAGTTAGGAATAATTCTTAACATTTTAACATCAGGTATACTATCCAAAAATTTATTTAAGCTCAAGCCTTCATATAATTTAGAAGATTGCTTTACTTTTAAAATCTGTTTTTTACCTTCACTATCAAGTTCTTGGGATGATAATAGCACAGAAGATAAAACAGATAAAATAATTAATAATGATTTCATATTATTATATTATGGGCATTTTGTTTGTTCATATTTTGTATTTCCATCAGTTAGATATACCAATTTAGCGTCCAGTAAAAATTAAGCATAAAACCTTGATGTTAACCTCTGAAGCGAGAGCAAAAAATCTACGATTCAGCATTTTTCAGTTCTACATTAAAGACAGATAACGCAAAATAAGAATTTAAAATACTAAAATAGGATTTATAATTGGTTGACCAAGCTAAAATGAGAAAGTTCGCACTTTGTGAAATGAAGAATAAATGGTTGATTGCTACCCAAACTTGATTAGGTTTGGTGATTTGATAATCCAATATCATGTTTTTATGCTTTCTAAAGCGATGATGAGAGTTGGTTGTGACGTGATAACTTCTCTTGGGAACAATCAGTAAATGATTAGCCCGTAAAATATCAAAGAACTTATCTCTACCAATATGCAATGATTTGAGAAGTTTCTTTAGCATAAAATACAGTTTCTTGCCACCTATCTTGGGTTGTATGATGCGCTTTTCTTCAACCAAAGCCACTACTTGCTGGGCTTTGTCGGTTCTCATTGTGCTGCGTTTCAAACTTCGATAATAGACTTGTCTATCCAATCCGGACAATCCACAGGTGAAAACTAAGGTTTCTTTTTCTGTTCTGCGGAAGTTGCTGATTGTGCGGATGCGGAGTTTTTTCGGATGTCAATCTGATATTCACTCTCTGCAAGATTAATCATCATATCGAAGAAAATTGCTTTTTTATCGGCAATGTAGGCTTGTCTTTCTAGTACTGCTTTTTGTTTTTCGAGCAATTTTACTTCAGCTTCCAATTCCATAATTCTTTGTTCAGGTGTTTTTTGCATAGCATTTGGTGTTTGATTGTCCCAATCAAAGTTACCATATTTTCTGAGCCAAGTGACGATAGTGGAGCGAGATTGTATCGCATATTTTTTACGACATTCGGTAATTCCTAATTTACCCGATTCAATTTCTTTTACAATCTGAAGTTTCAAACTTAGACTGTAATCTTTCTGCGTGCGCTTTACATAAAGCTTTTCTAATTCTTCTTTCATAACGATTCTTTTTTTTGTATCGCTATTTCAGGACTAGACAATTTATAAATAGAAACTCCCCTCGATTGAGGGGAGTTTTTTATTTTGTCGTCACTTGATAACAATACGACACATTAAGCGTTCTACTTTCCAATGGAATTGGGCTAACTACCCAGCAGGACGTCAAGATGAGGTATCCCCTTGGTTAGAAGCTTTAAGACCGTTGCACCGTACTCCAATGAATAATTTTAAACTTTAAGAATATAATCGATTGTATATTAGGTTGTTATTTTGTTTGCGTGTATATTTAAGGTATGAAAATAGATAAAGCCCCTAGTATGGCAGATGTTATCTGCGATTTGAGAATTAGAAAAATAAAATCTACATTTTTTGATCAGATGGATATTCTTATCAATTGGAGATTACTTACCAATATCATCAATAAGTACTATACTAAAGGCAACAGCGCGGTTGGAACTCCTAGCTATGACGGGCTTTTGCTTTTTAAGATGAGTCTTTTACAGACATGGTATGGATTGAGCGATTATGAAGTAGAAGACCGCATCAATGACTCAATTTCTTTTAGCAAATTCTGTGGATTAACATTAGAGCAAAGTGCGCCAGATCACAGTACTTTAAGCCGATTTAGAAGCATCATGACTCGAAATAATGCCTATGAAAAACTTTTAAAAGAACTCAACAAACAACTCTCAAAACACAACATAAAAAAAAAAGTGGAGCTATTATAGATGCATCCGTTATTGACACCCCCTTAAAGCCCAAAGGAAAAATAACATACGAAGTAGCTCAGGATAGAAAAGAAGATGAGCCAGATGCAGCGGATTTGGAAAAAGAATCCTCTGAAAAACAACAGCAGATAAGAACAAAAAGTAGCGTTGACAGCGATGGGGCTTGGATAAAAAAAGGAGGAAAGCTTCGTTATGGGTACAAAAAACATCACGTAACGGACGAAAACGGCTTGGTTTTAGGCCTTTTGACTACACCAGCCAATGTGAATGAGATTGCAAATTTGGAGGAAGTATTAGGTATGGCGGATTTGCAGAAAAACATATTTTTATACGGAGACAAAGGCTATCAGTCTGCAAAAAATGAAACTCTATTGCAGTCTAAGTTACTTAAAAACAGGATTCTAAAGAAGGAAAAAAAGAACAAACCTTTAACCGAGAGTGAAAAAAGGTTCAACAAATTGTGTGGTAAGATTCGTTATAAAGTAGAGCGTACATTTGGAAGTATCAAACGATGGTTTTCTGGAGGAGTTGCACGCTATAAGGGGATTTCGAGATGCACACGCAAAATTTATTAGAAGCGATGGCTTATAATTTACACCGAAGTCCAGCCATAGTTATGCTTAATACTCTAAAAACCAAAAAATAAGCTTCATTAAACCATTAGTAATGTCTAAAAAACCAAAAAATAGCAGTTCAATTTAAAATCAATGTCTAAATATTTCAAAAAAATAAACGAAATATTGGTCGCTGATGGTTATGCAACGGTCTTGCTTTAGTTAACGCAAGAAAATGGTGTGAGGGGAATAAGATATAATAGATTTATAAAAAGAAAAGGACGCTGTGAAGCATCCTTTTATAATATTAATTATCCTTAATATAAATATATAATTCTAATATTACAAAATTTCAATAAAATGCATATTAATCAATTAATGTTTCAGAACAATATACAAAAGATGATTTTATAATTTAACGTCTAACATTTCCAATTTATCGTAATCCTTATAATTTTTTACGATATGTTCAGTTATTTTTTGATCAAATTCGCTTAGATTTTCAAAGGAAGCAACTCCATAATTAGGATCAAAAAAATAAATTTTTTTAACTTCTTTTGTAATCTTCCCCAAAAACCGTATCATTTAAAAATATAGTTTTTAAATTTGGAAGACTATGAAAAACAGTAAATTTTCAGAAGTTCA
>NZ_LELA01000035.1 GCF_001677955.1 Chryseobacterium sp. BGARF1 | reverse complement strand
GGTGTTGCCATAATTAAAATTACTCTTTTTATGAAAACACTCCTTAAATTTCTAATATCAAATGTCCACTTTTTGCTGACGATTTACAACTTCGATAATAGACTTGTCTATCCAATCCGGACAATCCACAGGTAAAAACTACAGTTTCTTTTTCTGTTCTGCGGAAGCTATTGATTGTGCGGATGCGGAGTTTTTTCGGATATTAATTTGATATTCGCTTTCCGCCAAATCAATCATCATATCGAAGAAAATTGCCTTTTTATCGGCAATGTAGGCTTGTCTTTCAAGCAATGCTTTTTGTTTTGCGAGCAATTTTACTTCAGCCTCTAATTCCATAATTCTTTGTTCAGGAGTTTTTTGCATAGAATTCGGTGTTTGATTGTCCCAATCAAAGTTACCATATTTTCTAAGCCAAGTCACAATTGTCGATCGGGATTGTATCCCATATTTCTTACGGCATTCTGTAATTTCTAAATTACCGGATTCAATTTCTTTTACAATCTGAAGTTTTAAACTCAAACTGTAATCTTTCTGAGTACGCTTCACATAAAGCGTCTCTAATTGTTCTTTCATAACGATTCTTTTTTTGTATCGCTATTTCAGGACTAGACAAACTAAAAACAAAAAAAGGCACAATTCGATTTACATAATTTTTTGTAATTTAGAATACCAAAACACAAAAAACATGATGATTAACCTTGTCAACCCTGACCAAACCCTTGCCGAGCTTTGTGATGAACTACATATTGAAAATCCTGATTATCTGCGAGACTTTCTCAATAAAAACTGCCATCCGACTGAACGTATAAAAGAAAACAGTATTGGCGGGAAAAGAATTTTGATTCCTGACAAACAGCAAATTGCAGAAATCAATCACGAAATCAGGAAAAATAACGAGAGTTATTATGATTTTCCTGTTGGAGGTAAATTTCCGTTCGCTTTTGATTTGTGGGCTGGAACGTATATTGTTTCGCAGACAACTTATTTAAATGACGAAATCAAAAATGTCTACGAACAAACAATCCGTTTGGATTTTGAAGCGATAGAAAATACTAATTATCATTTTCAATTTACCGCTTTTGATTTCATAAAAAACGGAGAAACTTCTGACAGCAAAGCTTCAACATTATCGGAAATGTGTATAGAAACTATTTATCCAATAAGAATAACTATAAATTTTCAAGGGGAAATTATTGATGCAGAACTCACAAAAAAACCTAAGCAGATTTTTTCAGAATTAGAAAAAGTAAAAGAGTTCTTCACAGATGATTACGCTTTCAGTTATATCGAAAAAATGAAAAAAATTCTTGAAGACCCGAAAGAAGTTTTCCGAAAGTTTACAAACACTTTATTAAATAATTTTTTGTTCGGTTCATTTTATCAGGCAAAATTACGAGTTTGGACAACCTCGCAAGCTTATAATGACTTTTATCACTGGATTCCTGATGCACAGCCTATCTGTTTTGAACTTCAAAATACACTTTGTCCCAAAGAAAGCCTTGATGATGAATTCATAAAAATCAAACAGAAAGGAATTTCCTTCGATTACAGAAGTCTTGAAGATTTATTTTTAACGGATTCCGAATATGAAAAAGATATTTCAACAAGTGAAAACTCGATAGATTGTGAACACTTTGCCGAATATGTTTTCAGCAGGAAAAACTATTCGCTACAAAGAATAGAAGCTACTTTCCTTAATTTTGTTAATGAAAATGTCGAAAAAGAAATCTTTTTATTAGAAAGAGTGACAGATAATTTTTAATTTTGAATACACACCAAACACAACAATATGATGTCAGAAAATTCATCCCCACACGACGGCAAGTATTTCGTTATCCCAAAAGGGAAAGCGATGTGCGATAAGGGAACAAAATTTCCCAACTTTAAAGTGACTTCTCATCAGAAACATTACTGGAACGATGAAGAAGGAGAATCCGATTATTTGGCGGTAACGGAAGACGATGTTACGTTCAATCCTCCTGCAACTCCGTTTGGAAGCTGTAGTGTAAAAAACGGCAATCCCTGTGCTTTTGCACCTGCTGGAAAATGGCAGAAAACCTACGATAAAGTAAAAGTTATGGGGAAAAGCTGTGTAACTGAGGTTTCTGAACTGATGTGTGCCACAGGCGGAAAAATAACCGTGATGAAGCACGGACAAACTTCTGCAATGACCAAACAGAACGTGAAAAATGCTGATCCGAAAGAACAGCAGAATATCAATCCCTTGCTTGATTATAAAGAATTTCAACAGGAGCAGGACGATGATTTGGAAGTTTGTAAATAAAAGCACATCAATATGGGAAAATTAACAATAATAGGAAGTGTCAATCCTGTGATAGGACAAAAAGAAATGTACTCCGTTTCTTCGATGAATGATGATTGGCTGAATCCATTGAACAACACCTATAAAAATCCTTTACAGGTTACCAAAACGTATTGGGAAGTTATGGTGCAAACCAAAACGGGCTGGAGGAAAGGAGGAAGCGATAAACAAGGACAAACCGTACCGTATACTTTCGGGCAGAAAAGCCTGATGCACAAAGGTATAAAAATTATCGTTCAGCAGGGAGAAGATAAAGGTGAGCTTATTGTACATCCGCAAAGGGCAAAAGAACCGAAAATATCTAATGTTGAACTTTTAGATGCCAATTATAAACCGATTCCCAAAGGAAAGAAATTAAGTTACAGAGATACCATTATTGCAAGAGCATTTTGTGTGGAAATGTTTAATATGCAGGTTTCTTTTACGCTTTGGGAAGATGATGCCAAAGGAGAAGGACACGACCCTATAAAAAATGCCCTGAATAAAATCAACAGTATTCCTTTGTTGGCTACGGTTAATATAAAAGGTATTGCAGAAGCTGTTTTCCAATTACCTTTTTATACGATGGCTGTACAGATTGCCAATGCACGAATTGCATCTGGAGACAAAAACGAGGGAGCGGCGCATGAATATTATGTAACCGCCGATGTGGTAAACAAGAACATACAAAAAGCCAGCGCAAATGTTAATGTAACCAACCCGACATACAATCCCGAGCCGCCAAAAAGGCAAAGAACTTTACCTCAAAATACGCCACCACCAAAACCAAAACCTCCTGCTGAAAAAACAAAACCAAAACCTGATTCTTCAAAGTTTCCTGTAACCACAGGTGGAAAAAACCAAAGTGACGGACAGGGAAAAATACTGAGTGCCGAATTTGTGGATAAAAACGGAAACAGGCTGCATTCTTCTAAAGTAGGAAGTAAAGTAATCATGAAGATTACCGCTCAAAACATGAAAGGTAAAACAGTAAAGGTAAAAATATGGGAAGAAGATAACTTCACATGGACGAACGATTTGATTTTTGAAAAAGATTATGTTTTAGTTGGTGATGCTAATTTCGTATGGGTACAACTTACCAAAGAAATGTTTAACAAAGCCAAAGACAGCGGTGGTGATAGTAGCAGACAGGATTATTTTATAGAAATCATCCACAATGAAACTTCCGTTACTTCTTCTTTAATGCCTGTAAGTGCAGATGCAGAACCTACAAAAGTACCGAAAGGAAAAAGTGTAACGGTTATTGAACCGAAGCAGGAGAAGAAAGAGGAGAAAAACGGATGTCCAAATTGCAATAAACCAATTACATTAGAACAGATTAAAAAAATATTTCCAGATTGTAAAGATGAAACAAAACTTAAAGATGTTTTAAATGCATATAATAAGTATATGGAAAAATTTCAAATGAATACATGCTGGAACAAAGCGCACTTTTTTGCTCAAACGAGAATAGAATCAGGAACATCATTAAATTTTAAAAATGAAAGTTTTAATTATTCTACTAGAAGACTTACACAAGGAGATTACAATGCGGGATTTGTAAAAGGGAATTTAGCAAAAAAGATTCCTGGTTATCATACTTCAGGTAAATTTAATGGAAGACCTTTTTCTTATTTTGATAATCATCATGATGAAGCAGAAAAATATGGTAGAAAAGATGTGAATAAAAATAATGATGGTTTGATTCAAAAAGCTAATTCAAAAGTGATAGCAAATTTAGCTTATGGTCCTCAAAGTAAAAAAGGAAAAGAGCTGAAAAACACAACAGAAGGAGATGGTTGGCTTTATAGAGGAAGAGGTTTTATACAGCTAACTGGAAAAGTTAATTATAGTGCATCTAATAAATACACACAATTATATGCAAATGTTGAAATAATTTCTCAAGAAGGTGCTGATAAAGTGGGTGCCAGTGCGGAAGTAGCAATGATTGCCTGCATGGGTTATTGGGTTGCGGATGAAAGAAAAATCCAAACCAAAGCCAATGGTCAAAAAAACACTGATGTTATTTCGAAGCTAATTGGCACAGACGTTGATTGGGCTGGAAAGAAGAAAGCATTTCAAGAAATAACATCTGAACTTTTTAAAGTTAATGATTGCATCTATGGGAAAAAAGATGATACTACAAAAAAAGGAGATAAAAATCAATATGATATAAACATAGATGCTTTTACTGTTACTAAAGTGTTTTCAAAACCTGATAGCAAAGAATATGAATATAACATCTTTATTGGTAAACAAAAAATTAAAACATATACGATTACAAAAAATAATCATGACTTATTACCTTTTCCAGAATCTGGATCGAATTGGGGAAGATTCGGAACACGAGATAAAGGAGGAGATAATTGGGTTAATGAAAAAGTATGTGCAGCCTTGTTAGGATTTTTCTATTCTTTACCTAAAAATGGATATGGAAAAACTCTTTATTTTAATGATATTTCTGCAAATGATGGAAGAAATATTGGACATGCAGGACATCAATTAGCAGGAAATGATGTAGACATTCGCTATCCCGGAAGTTCAAATGGTGGCCAAACTTTTTGGAGAGATGCGATGAAAGCCTACAAAGACGAAGTTGAATTTGTTACAAAATTAGAAAACATAATATCTGTAGGCGTAAAATGGAAATTCATCAAAAATTACGCTTATAAAAAAGGAATTAGAAATACTACAGGAAAAGCAACTGGTGTTCATCAAGACCATTTCCATTTAGGATACAGATAATCAATAATTTTATGAAAATGAAAAAACTTATATTAATATTATTCGTAGCAACTAATTTAGTAAGTTGTCAAAATAAGAAAACAGAAGACCAAATTGAAAAAAAAAACATGGATATAGAATTAATAAAAAAACACATGAAACTTCAAGAAAAAATTGAACTTTCCGAAAATGACACCGACGTTTCTCATCAATATCGATTAACAGATACCGATATTGAAATTGGTGGGGAAGTAGTTTCACAAGGGATGAAAAATAACGGTTATATAATTCCCGACAATGAAACTTTTACAAAAAAAATAAAAGAAATATTTGAAGAAAATGAAGATTGTAGCTGTGTCGGTTCAAGAAAACATAATAATTTCACAACCTATTTTGTTAATTCCAATAAAGAACAAAATATACTAAAAACCGAATATGACTATACTTATGACCATATTTTTGTTTTTCAGCAATACAAACTAATATCTACATTACCATTATTAAATGATGTAGTAAGTATTAATGGTAATCAACTTAAAATAAATTTAGACCAGAACACCATTGCGCGGAATAAGTTTCTATTCGGTAAAAATAAAGGGGAATTAACATGGCTTTTATTTAATGATAAGGAATTTCTGAAAACTCTTCTCGTTTATTTTGGCTATGATAAAGAAGAAAAAATTAATGAGTTAGTTTTAAAAGATTTATATAAAGAATATTCCGAAGAATCTCCAAATGCAGAAGAGAAAATTGGGAATGTATTTTTTGTGAAAGATTGTGATGGAAAATTGAAAATAAGAAAAAATATTTTAAAATATGTTGATAAAAAAACAACCAAAGACGATAATAAATATATATCGGCTCTATCAGAATATATTGTTTCTATACTATATTCACAAGACGTAAAATCTTCTTTTACTGATGATGAAAAAGCAGAAATTGTAGCAAATATTTCAAATATTGAGATTCCTAAAATGAATAAATTTAAAACTGAAGACACAAACGTTTGGAATGCAAAAGCAAGTACATTATTTTATTTGCAAAGTGAAAACGCAATGAACCATCCTGAAATATTAAGCATCCTAAAAAAACACAATTATTTTGGTTTTGATTTTTTAAAAAATTACATAGAAAGCGGGCAACTTCAAGATGAAAATCCTACTTCGCCACAAGGAGATGAATAAGAGTTTAGCCATTAAAAGAAAAACTTAACAAAATGAGTGTACTAATCGTGATACTACTTTTTTATAAACCTGCATAAATAGGATGTAGTACACTTTCTGTATCGGAAAGTAACCTACGTTTTATCTATTTTTAATTACAACAATTAAATCTTTTAAAAATTCCAAGTTCTTAAACTATTTTAAAACCCTTCTTTGCTCTCTTATTAAGCTGTAATTAACTAGTAACATCTAAGTTAAAGAGTATAATAATTCCCTTATAGCAAATGTAATAAATTCGATTTTTATTTGGATTTGATACTGTATTTGGAAACGCTAATAACTTTCTTACCAATTTGTGAAAGCCAGTCGATATTGTTGTCTTTATTATTAATAAGTTCGGAAGAGGTTTTTTTGAGATAATTGAGCAGGATTGTACTGTCACTCAAAATAGCATTCGGATCTTTAAGTTTATCAAAAAGATAAGTCTGTGCAGAATCGCCACCCTGAAATAGGATTTTTAGAACAAAATCACTGGTCAATGCTTTAAATGAAGGAAAAGTTCCTTCTGAGATCCCTACAATAATTTGAGCAAACTTTTTGTCCTTTTTTGCTCTGGCAACGAGAACATCCACTGCAGTCATCCATAATGGCAATAAAGATTTATTACGCGGAAAATGTACAATAAGATTTGAAAAGGCAAGGTCATACCCCAATTCATCATCTAATCTTTTTTTATATCCAGAAAGAGCTTTTTCGGAAAAGTCATTTTCAGCATGGCAAGAAGTAATTATTTCTGTAGCCCATCTTGCGCTAAGCAAAGCATACTGAATACCATCACCGCTTAATGGATTTATAAGTCCCGCAGCTTCACCTACAAGTAAGGTTCTGTTTCCGGTGACAGGTTTTTGGGCATCGTAAAACATTATGGGCCAGCCTTCTATTTTATTTCTTAATTTTCCGTTTCCTATACGTTTTTTGATATCTTTATTTTCGTTGATATGTTTTGTTAATAAGTTTTTTATTTGTGATTGCTGAGTAGGAAATGTTTTTGATAAGGTGGCAAGTCCTATATTAGCTCCATTTTTACCTTCCGGGAAAAACCAATATATTCCTGGAAAATTGTCTTCGATGAAATATACATCCATCCTATCATTGGGTCCATTTACATTATCGTAGTAGGCACGTAAACCTACAAGCTGATAGGTCTCGTCTGTATCTTTTTTAAGAAGTTTTCTTCGAATAACCGAACGACTACCATCAGCTCCTACAATTATTTTTGAGACAAATTGAATTGTTTTTTGATCTTGTTTTGCAAAAACTACGACCTTATTATCATATATTTTATAGTCGATAACTCTACAATTTTCCTGATATTTTGCACCAGCTTTTTTAGCCGTTTCGTAGATAGAATTATCTAATTCTAATCTTGGAATAATATGTGCATGGTAAGGTAATTCTTCAGGAAGAGCCAAATCTACAATAGCATGATTATCTTTCACGAAAAGACCAACTTTGGTAATTTCGTTGGCAGATTTAAAAATTTTAGATTTTGTAATTCCCATTTTATCCAATTCATTTATTGCAATCGGACTTACACCATCACCACAAACTTTGTCTCTCGGGAATTTGTCGGCTTCTAAAACAATAACATCCAAACCAGCTTTGGCAAGATGGTATGCAAGAGCACTTCCGGCAGGTCCTCCTCCAGAAATGATGACATCACAATCATAATTTATTTTTTCACGGATCTGTAGCATAGCTTAGTAATTTCTATTGATCATATACAAAATGATATTTTCTAAAAAATCTTTATCTTCGGATGTGGGTAATTGTGAAAAATGGGTATAAAATTCTTTGAGAGCAGCACCTGCAAGAAATTTACTGGTATTTTTAGCTTCTTCTATAGAGTTATATCTGTGCATTAGCTCCAAAATATACTGAGCTGCATCTTGTTTTCTTTCTAAAATAGGAAACGAAAGATAATTCTGCAGAAAACGTTTTTCTTTCGGTGTACAGTTTTCCATAAGATGAATTAACATCAATGTTCTTTTTCCCTCCAAAATATCTCCGCCAATTTCCTTTCCATATTCTTCTTCATTGGCTACCAAATTCAGTACATCATCCTGGATTTGAAATGCAGCTCCCATAAAATATCCCAATCGATTAAATTTTTTTTTATCAATATATCCTTTAGTTCCTATTAAGGCTCCAATTCTTATCGGATGCATACAAGTATACCAACATGTTTTTTTAAGTATCATTCTGAAATAATCTGCCTCGGTCAAGTCTATCCTATTTTCCAGCCGCCATCCCAGTTCCATGGCCTGTCCTTCTGTAGATTCGGTGACTAAGTTTTGAATTTCAAGAAAAATAATTTCAGAAAGTTTTTCACCAAGTCTATATTTATTTTGAAACAGCGGATAAAGTCCCAAAGCATTCATCGCATCTCCCACATTTATCGCAATTGCTTTGTTGGTAAGCTGATGCATAGTAGGCTTGTTTCTGCGATTAAAACTTTCATCTTCCACATCATCATGAATAAGAAACGCATTGTGTAAAAGCTCTAAAGTTATAGCCGAAAATTCGGCATCTTTTACACTTCCCCCAAAAGCTTTACAGGTAGCAATACATAATCCGGGACGGAATCCTTTTCCACCTCTATCAGGATAATCGTGCATCAGATTATAAAGATATTCTTTAGGCTCCTTATTAGGTATAAAAGTATGGATTCCGGAAAGCGTGAGTTTCCCGTACCGGCTAAGCATTTCTTTCATGAGGGTATTATTCATCAGCTCTATTCTATTTGTAGGGAAACGATTATTTTTATTTTAGGATTGTATTTGTCTGTAATTAAAGTATGATAAAATCCCGGAATTGCCGTTTTGGGAATTTTGATATTAATAATAACTTCTGCAATTTTTTTCGCCTTTAAAGATAGCACCCCAGGCACAATACTAATATTTCTCGAACTTATTTTAACATTATTCGAAGCCGTAAGATCACTTTTAATAAAATGAAATTTGGTACTGTTCTCTTCATCCGAAAATTGCAACTCAAATTTTGCTGTTTCGCCTATTTTAAATGGTTTTTCTGCTTCCAAAATAATGGTTTCAGAATTATTGGATGAAGATCTCTTTTGTTCAGAACTTTTACTATTAACAGCTTCAGGCTTACTTTTTTCTATAATTCCGTTTAATTGTTGTGTGAGTGCAGCAAAAGCATCTAAAAAAAGATCGAGAGCTTCATGCGTATCTCGTCTGATCCTATTGATCAATTCGTCCTGATTACTGCGGATCTCTTCTACATTAATCAGTTTGCTTTCCAGATTTTTAGCTGCCAAAATTCCCGCTGCAATTTCTTCTTCCAAAACATTTACTGCAGAACTTACAATTCTGTGAGCATTACTCATGATATTATCTCTGTCAGTCTCGGTCTCAGGTTTTGCTTTCTGGTTTTTTGTCGGATTGGTTTTTCTTGCTGACATTTGTGGTTATTGGTTTTTCTATAGTGAGAATAATGGTAAAGTAAGCCGGCTCAAAACCTACTACTTTTACATGGCTAAAATAAGTCCCAAGTTTTGAAGCTTTTGAAACCGGGCACGAAATATCAATCGTTATAGATTTTTCGGGTTCTAATTCAAAACTTTGAGGAGAAAATTTTGCACTTATTTCCGGATTTTCAGTTTGATCATCTATATTTAAGAAAGAAGAATATTGTAATTCACATAAAACGGCTTCAGATTTTGGGTTGTCTAGTACAAATTGTAATGTGATTATTTCTCCCGGTTTTACTTTTCCTGAAAGCGTAAAAGAAGAGCCTGTGCTGCTTTCTTGCGATGGAGATAAAATTTGATTCGTGACCGAAAATCCAAAATCGACAAGTTTAGCATAATATTCAAGATTTAATTTCACAATTCCATTAAAAACATCAACAACCAGATCTTTATCGATATTGGTAATTTTCTTGGCATTTCCTGCTTCTTTCAAAAGCCCGATAACGTCTATGCTTTTATTAATGTAGTTCCGGTTGATATCTAAAACCTGTTTGGTAATATCTTCCATATTTTTTGCCATATTAATTGCCATAATTATAGATTTTCAGATTTTAGTTACTTTTTGGGGAATCACAGTAGAAATGATTTTTCCAACTTTGCCATTTTCGTTTATATTTTGCCTCGTCAATAGGTGAAAACACAGCTGCATCGTGATCTTGAACAGAAAGTGTGAGTAAAATATTCTGATTATACTCATTTTCTCGAATAACTATCTCCGCTTGATAATTAGTATTGTTAAATTCGGCAAGATTAATTTCCATAAAAATCCTTTCACTTTGGTTAGGTGCTAAAACTACTTTTCTTTTTTTAAGAACAGGCTGTTCAGGAGCAAGATTTCCATCCAAATCTTTTAACTCACGAATTCCTATCCGATAAGTTTTGGTAATAGAACAAGTGTTTTTTACAGTAAACGGAATGATAATTATTTATGTATATCCGTTTTTCATCATACCGCTGTAATGTTAGCAATAATGAGCCTATCGAATAGTTTATCTGCAAAATATCTTCGATT
>NZ_LELA01000034.1 GCF_001677955.1 Chryseobacterium sp. BGARF1 | reverse complement strand
TAATAAACTATAATGTAATATGTTTAATACAAATTAATGAATATTATATTATGATATAGAAATTGTTGAATAACAAAATTATTGTTAGTGAAAACAAAATTAAACAAATGATTAATTAATAAATAAAGTTATAATTTTGCACTTAAGTAATTGGTTATGGCTACTCTAAAATTGCTTTTTACACAAATGTTGACGTTTTTTTGTTTTTACAGGATGACCAAATTGACGATACTCATAAAATTTTTTATTCTTTTTCTTTTTCTTTTTCAAATCAATTTTTTTTCGGCTCAGGAAAATAGAAAAGATTCTTTAAATGATGCCTTTATTTATGTAGAAAAGAATGTTCAGATATTTTCTAGTGATGATATTTTTTCAAAGCAACTTAAGAATGCAGCCATATCTAATGAGCAAAAAATAAAGATTTGCCCTAGCTTACAAAAATCTGAAAGTTTAAATAAATCTGAACAGGTAGAGATTGAGACTAGTCTTAAAAATAAAAACTTAGTTTTTAAAAATGAAGTGGTTACAAAACAGGAAGAGAAGGAAACCCTGGAAAAAATTAACGAATTTCAAAAAAGAAAAAAGAATATTTCTCAATCTAAAATGTTCGCCAATCATTCCGAAGGTTCTTTTAAAGCGTATACAGGTCTCGATAAAACATCTATTTTCCCCACAGTACATCATTATTTTTTAGGGAAGTTTTTTGCCATAAAAGATTTTGCAGCAAAAGAAAATTTAAAATTTATCCATTCTCAGGAATACGTTTTTTATAATAGTAGATCCTTGGATTTCTGTTTTTCAACTGTTTTCTCCGTAAGACCACCTCCTTGTTTTAGTTAAAAAAACAAATGTTAATGTATTAAGGAAAGGTCAAAATATGGTCTTTTCAAATATTCTTTTTTTTAATGAAAACTTTATGATAAAAAACTATAAAATACTAAGTATATTCTTGGTATTGCTATTCAATGCGCCTGCATTTTCTCAGCAGGCAGGAAAAATATATATGTCTTTAGGGAGATTAGGTAGAGTTTATGATATTACTAATGATATTATAAATAACCCATCAACAACGGCAAGGGCTTTACCTTCGCCTTTACAAACTCCAAATTTAGCTTCCAACCGACCTAATGCAAGTAATTTGGCAATAGGATATGATGCTGTTGCTGGTAACGGTAGCCAGTTGGTGTTTTTTCATTCTAATGTAACGAGTAATACGCCGCTTTATAAAAATGGAACCGCCATTGCCAATGTTACTCTCCCTGATGAGATAGGAGGAATTGGTACAAATAATGTTCATGGACCATATTTTGGGTATACCTATGGTTTTAAAAGTCTGAATAAGGCTTTGTATAGAATCAATCCCAGTCCTGCGAATGTTGGTCTGGTGACTGGTGATGCTGATTGGCAAAATGGAGAAGCTTTTGGTACTGATACTTTTTACGATTATGAGAACAATCTTTATACTTTTATTAATAACAACAGTAAAAGATATCTCTACAAAATATCTATTGCAACTTTAAAAGCGACTAAAGTCGTTCAGCTTACTGCTGGTAATACAGCAACGACTGTTGCATCAATTCAAGGGATGGCGTATTTAAATAATACTGTTTTTTTGGCGACCACTGAAAATTTTACAAATTCTAATAATGTTGATTCTTCCAGAGTTACAGTGCGTAGCCTTAACATGTCGACAGGAAATTCTGCTGTCGTTTGTATTTATGAATTTATTCGGGGTGATGGCTCTACAGGTAATTTAGATCTGGCATCATTAGATTATTTTCAGCCATTTACTGTTACGTGTGACAATATTGCTTTTCAGGGATTAACTCCTTATGTAGCGGGAACTTCTTCTACACGTACACTCAGAGTTCCAGTTGGTAATATATATACACCGGGCACTTATACTATTAATGTAAATGGAGCAGGTTTTGTTAACCCAGCATTTCAGGCAACTATTACATCAACAACTCAGTATGTAGATATACCGGTAATGTACAGTGGTTCTGGTAATGGAGGAAATACCAATCTTTCAATCAGTTTGAATGGAAGTACAAGCTCATGCGTTTATTCTACATTCATTGATAAAGATACAGACGGAGATGGTATTAGAGATATGCTAGACCTAGATTCTGATAACGATGGTATTTTAGATATTGTTGAATGTTCTGATTATGTTGTTAATCAGCCTTTCAATACCAGTAACGGGACAACGGTCAGTTTTTCAGCACCTTCCGCAGATCTGGGGTTTATTTTTGATGTCTTCACTTTAGATAATTCTTTTAATTTAAATATTAATGGAGTAAAGCTTGCCGTGAAAGAAATTCAGTTTCAACCTGATCAAACGGATAATATTAGGTTTGTAGGAGGAAATCGATATGGAAATAATGGTATTCCTCAGGTTTATAATATGACAGGGAATTCTACAAATCCATTGGTCAGAATTATTATTCATAAAGATGGGAGTGTTAATATGTATGGTAGTAAGGCAGGAGACGGAGAATTATATTCTTTAGAGCTTTATAATGGTAATTCTTTTAATACGATACCATGGAATACCTCTGGTACAAATACTGTGATTCTAAGTCAGTTAGTAAAGGGAGCTACTTATATTACCGGTAACGGATATGGTGTGAAAAATGGTTTCTGTGATCCTGATAATGATGGGATCTCTAATCAGTTTGATGTAGATTCAGATGGTGACGGATGTCCTGATGCTATAGAAGGTTCTGAAAAGGTAAAATATACCCAGGTTCATTCTTTGAGTCTTCCTTCTTCAGATCCAAATTATAAGTTTAGAGGTCAGATCAAGGTTTTAGGTGATGGAATAACTTCTGGAACTCCGAGTCAGGTTATCAGTACAAAAGCTGAAGGGTATGGAGTTCCTCTTTTGGTCAATAGTGCCTTCGGAAATCATACCAATACCGCAGGTGTTGCAGATAATACCGATGGAACGGGTGATATTGGGCAGGGAATAGGTAATTCTCAAAATTCAGCACTTAATGACTGTAAATGTTACCATAAACCAAATACGACAACCGGTACCGATAATCCTACACAGCATGGAATCACGGCTTTCAATAGAGCAGGTGCCGATAATTCAAACTGGCCGATGTTGAGAAATAATGGCTGGACAGCACTTGAGGCAGATACAAAAGCTTTCGTGATGAATAGAATGCCGAGCAGTACCACGGGAGCAAATTCGGGGGAGCCACTTTCAGGAGGAAATCCTGCTATTACGGTACCTGTAATGGGAATGATGTATTACGACATAACAAGTGACTGTTTAAAAATCAATACCGATGGTACAAGATCAGGATGGAAATGTTTTAACGCACAATCTTGCCCTCTTGAAAATTAATTTTAAATCTAAAAAAAATGAAATTTATATATTCAATAATTCTAGGAATCTCTTCTTTTGTCACTTTTTATGCACAGGTAGCGATTGGGAAATCTTCTTTAACGGTACTTCCATCTACAACGACGCCTAATCCTTCTATTTCTTTAGAATTTGGATCAGGTTTTAAAGGGTTGATTTTACCATGGGTAACCAATGCGGGAGCTGTTAGTCAGCATCCCACTGCAAACCAGAAAGGAGGTGCATTGGTTTTTGATCGCGCCGACAGAAAAGTAAAGCTTTCTAAAAATAACGGTACTTGGATTGATTTAACGGTTCATACCAATGAGCTGCCGGCAACAGGAGGTAATGCCGCAGTAGATGCTGCTTTACAAACAGATACTTCTTACCCCGAGAAAACGGAAGCTAAATCTCAAATCGGAGGAAGTCTTTCAGATGTTACTCCTGGGATTTTGGTTTTAGAAGATACCAACAAGGCAATGATTCCTCCATTAGTTGAGAATCCGGAAGTAAATATTAAAAGCCCTGCACCGGGAATGATGGTTTTTGATCCGGTAAGAAAATTATTTTGTGTGTACAATGGTACAGTTTGGTCGTATTGGAGAGCAGGCTGAGTTTTATTAAAAAAGCAAATCTTTTGTATTAATTAAAAATCCTAACCACTTCATTTTGAAGTGGTTTTTTTGTTGTGTATTAAGTTTAAATTTTGTAAATTTGCATTCTCTTTTGGCGCTAAAAATTAAACATATTACGGTAAAATACTGAAAATCAACTCTTTCGTTAATTTGAAAGGGTCTTCTGTGTTTTTTACTGTAATTACGATTTTTCGTCGTTAGATAAAAATAAAAATATTTTGCATTACACTGTGAAAAGATATACCAGTGTTGCAGTTAGAAATTAGATTTTAGAAACTAGATTTTAGAAAAAAGACGCATTCTGATAGCGCCAAACATCAAATGTCTTTTTTTCTTAGTTCTTTTACCTACCAATCTTTTTCTGATATTTTTGAATAAAAACAAAATATTTTTTAACCCTTTCTTAAAAGTTTTATGAATAAAACAACATCAACAACTAGGGGAGTTGAGAGAATTAATTTCTCTTCAGCTAAAGGAAAAATCATTACTCCGGATTTCTTAGATATCCAGTTAGAGTCATTTAAAGATTTTTTCCAGCTAGACACACTTCCTGAGGACAGAAAGAAAGAAGGTTTGCACAAAACCTTCCAAGAAAACTTTCCTATTACCGATTCTAGAAACCAATTTGTATTGGAATTCTTAGATTATTTGGTAGATTCTCCACGTTATTCAATCAACGAATGTGTGGAAAGAGGTTTAACGTATTCCGTGCCTCTAAAAGCTAGACTTAAATTATACTGTACAGACCCTGAGCATGAAGATTTTCAGACCGTTGTACAAGATGTATATTTAGGTCCGGTTCCGTACATGACAGACAGTGGTTCTTTCATTATTAATGGTGCTGAACGTGTTATTGTAACTCAGTTACACAGGTCTCCAGGTGTATTCTTCGGACAGACTTACCACGCAAACGGAACAAAATTATACTATTCAAGAATTATTCCTTTCAAAGGATCTTGGATGGAATTTACGACTGATATCAACAGCGTAATGTACGCGTATATCGACCGTAAGAAAAAATTACCTTTAACAACATTATTAAGAGCAATCGGTTTTGAATCTGATAAAGATATCCTTCAAATCTTCGATCTTGCTGAAGAAGTGAAAGTTTCTAAAGCTGCGCTTAAAAAAGTAGAAGGTAGAACTTTGGCTGCGAGAGTATTGAACACTTGGTTCGAAGATTTCGTAGACGAAGACACTGGTGAGGTAGTTTCTATCGAAAGAAACGAAATCATCTTAGATAGAGAAACAATTCTTGAAAAAGAGCACTTAGACCTTATCATAGATGCAGGTGTGAAATCTATCTTGATTCACAAAGAAAATGCAAACGAATTCTCTATCATTCAGAATACGTTACAGAAAGATCCTACTAACTCTGAAAAAGAAGCAGTAGAATATATTTACCGTCAGCTAAGAAATGCAGATCCACCCGATGAGGAAACTGCAAGAGGAATTATCGAAAAATTATTCTTCTCAGAGCAAAGATATTCATTAGGTGAAGTAGGACGTTACAGACTAAACAAAAAGTTAGGTCTAAACATCCCAACTACAACTGAGGTTCTTACAAAAGAAGATATTATTGCGATTGTAAGACACTTAATTGAATTGGTTAACTCAAAAACGGATGTTGATGATATTGATCACCTTTCAAACAGAAGAATTAAAACTGTTGGTGAGCAATTAGCAGGACAGTTCGGTGTAGGTCTTTCGAGAATTGCAAGAACGATTAAGGAGAGAATGAACGTTAGAGATAACGAAATCTTTACTCCGCTTGATCTTGTTAATGCTAAAACTTTAACATCAGTTATTAACTCATTCTTTGGTACCAACCAGCTTTCTCAGTTTATGGACCAGACCAACCCTCTATCAGAAATCACGCACAAGCGTAGACTTTCTGCTCTAGGACCTGGTGGTTTATCAAGAGAAAGAGCAGGTTTCGAGGTACGTGACGTTCACCATACTCACTATGGTAGAATTTGTCCTATCGAAACCCCTGAAGGACCAAACATTGGTTTGATTTCATCTTTAGGTATTTATGCTAAAATCAATACTTTAGGTTTCATCGAAACTCCATATAGAAAAGTAAACGAAGGTACTGTAGATCTAAATGCAGATCCTATTTACTTAAATGCAGAAGACGAAGAAGATAAAGTAATTGCTCAGGCAAACGTTGAGTTGAATGACAATGGTACATTTATTACAGACAGAATTATTGCTCGTCTAGATGGTGATTATCCTGTAGTAGAGCCTTCTGAAGTTAACTTGATCGACGTTGCTCCAAACCAGATTTCTGGTATTTCGGCTTCATTAATTCCTTTCTTGGAACATGATGATGCGAACAGAGCATTGATGGGATCAAACATGATGCGTCAGGCAGTTCCTTTGTTGAAGCCACAAGCTCCAATTGTAGGTACAGGTCTGGAACAACAAGTTGCGAAAGATTCTAGAATCTTGATCAATGCTGAAGGTAAAGGTACTGTAGAGTATGTAGATGCTGATAAGATTACCATTAAATATGAAAGAAGTGAAGACGAAGATTTAGTATCATTCGAATCTGCTACTAAAACATATAACCTTACGAAGTTTAGAAAAACTAACCAGAGTACAACAATTACCCTAAGACCAAACGTAAGAGTAGGTGATGTAGTGGAAAAAGGACAAGTGCTTTGCGACGGTTATGCTACTGAAAAAGGAGAATTAGCTCTTGGTAGAAACTTAGTGGTTGCGTTCATGCCTTGGAAGGGTTACAACTTTGAGGATGCAATCGTAATCAACGAAAAAGTTGTACGTGAAGACTGGTTTACTTCTATCCACGTAGATGAGTATTCTCTTGAAGTTCGTGATACCAAATTAGGTATGGAAGAACTGACAGCAGATATTCCTAACGTTTCTGAAGAAGCTACAAAAGATCTTGATGAGAACGGAATGATCAGAATTGGTGCTGAAGTAAAGCCTGGTGATATCATGATTGGTAAGATTACTCCAAAAGGTGAATCTGACCCAACTCCTGAAGAAAAACTTCTTAGAGCAATCTTTGGTGACAAAGCTGGTGATGTAAAAGATGCTTCATTGAAAGCAGATTCTTCATTAAGAGGTGTTGTTATCAACAAAAAATTGTTCTCTAGAAACATTAAAGATAAAAAGAAAAGAACTGAAGAAAAACTTAAACTTGAAGAGATTGAAAACACTTACAAGGCTAAGTTTGACGAGTTGAGAAATAGTTTAATTGAAAAATTAAATACTTTGGTTAGCGGTAAAACTTCTCAGGGAGTTACCAACGACTTAGATGAGGAAATCATCGGTAAGGGTATGAAATTTACTCATAAATTATTAACTTCAGTTGAAGATTACGTTAACGTAAGCGGTGCAGATTGGACTGTTGACAACGATAAAAACGAATTAATCAAGCAGTTGATTCACAACTACAAGATCAAATTTAACGATATTCAAGGAGTTAAAAACCGTGAGAAATTCGCAATTTCAATCGGAGACGAATTACCAGCTGGTATTATGAAGTTGGCTAAAGTATATATCGCTAAAAAACGTAAACTAAACGTTGGAGATAAAATGGCGGGTCGTCACGGTAACAAAGGTATCGTTTCGAGAATCGTTCGTGAAGAAGATATGCCATTCCTTGAAGACGGAACACCAGTAGATATCGTATTGAATCCACTTGGGGTACCTTCTCGTATGAACATTGGTCAGATCTACGAAACCGTTTTAGGATGGGCTGGTAGAACATTAGGATTGAAGTTCGCTACGCCTATCTTTGATGGTGCTACTCTTGATCAGATTACTGAGTATACTGAAAAAGCAGGAGTTCCTAAATTTGGTCACACTCACCTTTATGATGGTGGTACCGGAGAGAGATTTACTCAGGCTGCAACGGTAGGTATTATCTACATGTTGAAATTAGGACACATGGTAGATGACAAAATGCACGCACGTTCTATCGGACCTTACTCATTGATTACTCAACAGCCATTAGGAGGTAAAGCTCAGTTTGGTGGTCAGAGATTCGGAGAGATGGAGGTTTGGGCTCTTGAAGCATTTGGAGCATCAAATATCTTGAGAGAGATCCTTACTGTGAAGTCAGATGACGTGATTGGTAGAGCAAAAACTTATGAAGCGATTGCGAAAGGAGAAGCAATGCCTGAACCGGGTATTCCTGAATCTTTCAACGTATTACTTCATGAGCTACAAGGTCTTGGATTAGACGTAAGATTGGAAGAGTAAATTAAGATTTAATTATTAAAAAATTAAAGCATTAATTAAACTCAGAGATAATAAGTGGGGGAGAATTTTAAATCTCTCAAACTTTTAATCTTTTAATCAAAAATTAAATTATGTCATCAAATAAAAATAAAACAAGTAGTTTTAATAAAATAACCATCGGTTTAGCTTCTCCAGAGTCTATTTTACAAGACTCAAGAGGGGAGGTGCTTAAGCCGGAAACTATTAATTACAGAACGCACAAACCTGAAAGAGACGGTTTGTTCTGTGAAAAAATCTTCGGTCCTATCAAAGATTACGAATGTGCTTGTGGTAAATACAAGAGAATTCGTTACAAAGGGATTGTTTGTGACCGTTGTGGTGTAGAGGTTACGGAGAAAAAAGTACGTAGAGAAAGAATCGGACACATTGGTTTGGTTGTTCCTATTGCGCACATTTGGTATTTCCGTTCTTTACCAAACAAAATCGGTTACCTTTTGGGTATTCCTTCTAAGAAATTAGATATGATCATCTACTACGAGAGATATGTTGTTATTCAGCAAGGTATCGCTAAAAAATTAGATGGTTCTGATTTTGACGATAAAGAATTCCTTACAGAAGAAGAATACCTTGATATCATGGATACTCTTCCTGTAGAAAATCAATATCTTGATGATGCAGATCCAAACAAATTCATCGCCAAAATGGGTGCTGAAGCTGTTGAAGAATTGCTAAAAAGAATTGATCTTGATTCATTATCTTTCGACTTAAGACACAAAGCTCACAACGAAGGTTCTAAGCAAAGAAGAACTGAAGCTCTAAAAAGATTGAACGTAGTAGAAGCATTGAGAGGTGCTAATACTAGAATGATCAACAGACCAGAGTGGATGATTATGCGTGTGCTTCCTGTTATTCCACCAGAATTAAGACCATTAGTTCCATTGGATGGAGGACGTTTCGCTACTTCTGACTTAAATGACCTTTATAGAAGAGTTATTATCAGAAACAACCGTTTGAAGAGACTATTGGAGATTAAAGCTCCTGAAGTAATCTTGAGAAACGAGAAGCGTATGCTTCAGGAATCAGTAGATTCATTATTCGATAATACAAGAAAATCTTCTGCAGTAAAATCTGAATCAAACAGACCATTGAAATCACTTTCAGATTCATTGAAAGGTAAGCAAGGTCGTTTCCGTCAGAACTTACTAGGGAAAAGGGTAGATTACTCTGCACGTTCGGTAATTGTTGTAGGTCCAAACTTGCAGCTTCACGAATGTGGTATTCCTAAAGATATGGCAGCTGAACTTTACAAACCGTTTATCATTAGAAAACTAATTGAAAGAGGAATTGTAAAAACAGTAAAATCTGCAAAGAGAATTATTGATAGAAAAGAACCAGTAGTATATGATATCCTAGAAAACGTGATGAAAGGTCACCCTGTTCTATTGAACAGAGCACCTACCCTTCACAGATTGGGTATTCAGGCTTTCCAACCTAAGATGATCGAAGGTAAAGCTATCCAACTACACCCGTTAGTAACAACAGCATTCAACGCCGATTTCGATGGTGACCAGATGGCGGTACACTTACCGTTAGGACCAGAAGCGATCCTTGAAGCTCAGTTATTGATGTTAGGTTCTCAAAACATCTTGAACCCTGCAAACGGTTCTCCTATTACGGTACCTTCTCAAGACATGGTTCTTGGTCTTTATTTCATGACCAAAGAATTAAGCTCTACAGAAGAGAAAAAAGTATTGGGTGAAGGTTTGGCATTCTACTCTCCTGAAGAAGCGGAAATCGCTTATGCAGAAGGTAGAGTTTCATTGAACGCTAAAGTAAGATGTAGATTACCAATCAAAGAAAACGGTGAAATCACTACGAAATTAACTGAAACTTCTGTTGGTAGAATCTTATTTAACCAAATCGTTCCTAAGCAGTCAGGATATATTAATGAGCTTCTTACGAAGAAATCATTAAGAAATGTTATTGGTAAAGTACTTGCTGATACAGACTTCCCTACAACGGTGAAGTTCTTGGATGCAATGAAAGACTTAGGGTATTCAAATGCATTCAAAGGCGGTCTTTCGTTCTCATTAGGGGATATTGTAGTTCCTGTTGAGAAAAAGCAAATGATTGCTACTTCTATTGAAACGGTAGACGAAATTAGAGCCAACTATAACATGGGTCTAATTACAGATACGGAAAGATATAACCAGGTAATCGACGTTTGGACAAACACCAACGCAGGATTAACTGAAATGATCATGAGCAGAATGAAAACTGACCAAGGTGGTTTCAACTCTGTATATATGATGCTTGACTCTGGAGCAAGGGGTTCCAAGGAACAGATCCGTCAGTTATCAGGGATGAGAGGTTTGATGGCAAAACCGCAAAAAGCTGGTTCTACCGGTGCGGAAATTATCGAAAACCCGATTCTTGCAAACTTTAAGGAAGGTCTTTCCATCTTAGAATACTTTATCTCTACTCACGGTGCTCGTAAAGGTCTTGCGGATACCGCTCTTAAGACTGCCGATGCGGGGTACTTAACGAGAAGATTGGTAGACGTTGCACAAGACGTTATCGTTACAGAAGACGATTGTGGAACATTGAGAGGAACAGAAGTTACTGCGCTTAAGAAAAATGACGAGATTGTTGAAAAGATCTCTGAAAGAATCTTAGGTAGAGTTTCTTTACATAATATTTACGATCCTGAAACAGATGAGTTAATCGCTAACGCAGATCAGATTATTAATGAATCTTTAGCTAAAAAGATCGAAGAACTCGGTATTGAAGCGGTTGAGGTTCGTTCACCACTGACTTGTGAAACTAAAAAAGGAATCTGTGCTAAATGTTACGGTAGAAACTTAGCTACAGGTAAACCTATTCATATGGGTGAAGCTGTAGGGGTTATTGCTGCACAATCAATTGGGGAACCGGGAACTCAGTTAACATTGAGAACTTTCCACCAAGGGGGGGTATCTACAAACGTATCAGAAAATCCTTCAATTTCTGCAAGAAGAGACGGTATCGTAGAATTGGATGAGGTAAGAACAATTACTTCTGAAGACGAAAACGGTAATACTACTGCAGTAGTAGTATCTCGTACAACAGAATTTAGATTAGTTGCTGATAACGAAACTAGAACTCCACTAATGGTAGCTAACGTACCTTACGGTTCTCAATTATTAGTTAAATCTGGAGATAAAGTGAAAAAAGGAGATATCATTGCAAAATGGGATCCTTATAACGCGGTAATTATTGCAGAAACTGCTGGTAAAGTAGAATACGAGGATATTATTCAGGGTATTTCATTCCAGTTGGAAATTGACGAAGCTACAGGATTTGAAGAGAAAGTAATTTCTGAATCTAGAAATAAGAAAGCTGTACCTACATTAAAAGTAGTAGATTCTAAAGGTGTTGAACAAAAAGGTTACAACTTACCGGTAGGAGCCCACTTAATGGTAAACGATGGTGAAAAAATTAAGGCTGGTAAAGTCTTAATCAAGATTCCAAGAAAAGCTGCTAAGACAGGGGATATTACTGGAGGTCTTCCAAGAGTTACCGAATTATTCGAAGCAAGAAACCCTTCAAACCCGGCGGTTGTTACAGAAATCGATGGGGTAGTTTCTTACGGAAAAATCAAAAGAGGTAACCGTGAATTAATCGTTGAAGCTAAAACTGGTGAGAGAAAAATTTATTTAGTTAAATTATCAAACCAAATCTTAGTACAGGAGAATGACTTCGTGAGAGCTGGTTCGCCACTTTCTGACGGTTCAGTTACTCCAGACGATATCTTGAAGATCAAAGGGCCAACTGCGGTTCAGGAATATTTAGTAAACGAAATTCAGGAAGTTTACCGACTACAAGGGGTAAAAATCGACGACAAGCACTTCGAAATCATCGTAAGACAGATGATGACAAAAGTATCAATTGTTGATGGAGGTGATACTCAATTCCTTGAAGCTGCTCTTGAGCACAAATACGATTTCTTAATGGAAAACAACAGAGTATTTGGTCTTAAAGTAGTGACAGAAGCTGGTGATTCTAAAGAATTCAAACCAGGACAGATGATTACTGCAAGAGAACTAAGAGACGAAAACTCTAAGTTGAAGCGTGAAGATCAGGCTTTAGTTGAAGTAAGAGAAGCTTTACCTGCTACTGCAACACCAGTATTGCAAGGTATTACAAGAGCTGCTCTACAAACTAAGTCATTCATGTCTGCAGCATCGTTCCAGGAGACAACTAAAGTTCTAAACGAAGCAGCAGTTGCTGGTAAAGTAGATAGCTTGAATGGTCTTAAAGAAAATGTAATTGTAGGTCACAGAATCCCTGCAGGTACAGGTCTTAAAGAATATCAAAATGTAATTGTAGGTTCTAAGAAAGAATTCGAAGACCTTAACTAAAATTAATGATTTGAAATTTGAGGTTTGAAATTATTTTTATATTTTCACAATCTCAAATTTCATTTTTAAAAATATAACTTATACAATGGACAATCAAAATCAAAACAACGATCCAAACAACATCAACATCCAACTTAACGAGATGGTAGCTTCAGGGGTTTACTGTAACCTTGCTTTAGTAAACCACTCTCCATCTGAGTTTGTAGTAGATTTTATCCAGCTTATGCCAGGTGTACAGCAGGCTAACGTGAGATCAAGAGTAATCTTGGCTCCACTTCATGCTAAGAGAGTTTTAGCTGCACTTCAGCAAAACATCACAAACTACGAGCAACAATTTGGAGAAATCAAAGAAGTTGAGCCTTTCGTATTAGGAGGAAACAACGTTAACGCTTAAGATTTTTTCTTATCATATAAGAGTGCCTCAACGAAAGTTGGGGCACTCTTTTTTTTATAACATATTAACTTAAACAATAAATTATATATAGTCCTTGATCATTTTAAATTATATTTGCTAGGCAAAGTTGAAAAAATATGAAAGATGAACAATTTATCTTCGAAAAATTCGGATTTTTAGGAAATGATTTTCTAGAAGAAATTCAGAAGCATGCCTCTAGGGTTAAAATAAAAGGAAAAACTGAAATTCTTGCAGAAGGAAGCAAAATAAAAACTATTCCTTTTGTAATAAGCGGAAGCTTAAAAGTATATGCACTAAATGACGGAAGAGAACTCATTTACAACTATATAAGATCCGGAGAAACTTGTTTAATGAGTTTTTCAACCATTTTTAATGACTTTGTAAGCAGGGTATATGTGGTTTCAGAAGAAGAGACTGAGGCATTAATAATACCGGCTCCTGTTTTATTAGATTGGCTCATCAAATACCCCCAAATTAATAAGCTTTTTTATTACGAATTTGATCTTCGTTTTACAGATATTATGAATATGGTGAACGATGCGGTTTTTCATAAACTAGATAAAAGAGTTTTAAATTATATAAGACAACAAATTTCTATCACCGGAAACAATCCTATTAAGATTACTCATAAAGAAATTGCCAATCATTTAGGAACTTCCAGAGAAGTTGTGAGCAGAGTTTTGAAAAAAGTAGAGAATGAAGGCGAAATTATTCAAACAAAAGAAGGTATAAAAATCCCTATTAATGAGAATGTTAGATTGAACTAATAAATATTATTTAATATTTTTAACAATCCGATTGATAAAAACAATTCACTCGGTGACTTTTGTCACCTGTTTTTAGAATTATAAGTGTATAAGTTTGTCATACGAATAATAAACAATTATGTGTATGACAAAAACTTTCCTTTTTTTGTCAATATTTGCTTCAGGTTTTGCTTTTGCTCAGGAAGACCTCTTGAAAGATATTGATACCATTCAAACAAAAAATACCGAAATTTCACCGCCTGCTTTCAAGGCACTTCAGATTGTTACGGGGCAATCTACTAAGCTTACTGCAAAAAACGAATGGTACATTGTTGTAGCCCATCGATTTGGTGATGTAAGCAAGGGTTTCAAAGATTTCTTCGGATTAGATGATGCTTCTACAAAACTGGGTGTCATTTATGGTGTTACCGATAATATTTCATTGAGCCTTTCGAGAGAAACCAATTTAAAAACTTTTGAAGGCGGAGCGAAATATAGATTAATTAAGCAAAACGAAAATTTCCCGGTTGATATTGTGGGATACAATGTCATGGCGGTAAATACAGACCTTAGTAAAGATAATTATCCACATCTGAAGTTCGGAGACCGACTTTCTTATCTTACCCAGGCATTAATTTCAAGAAGGTTTAATGAAAATTTTTCTTTACAGTTAACACCTTCTTATGTTCACAAAAACCTTTATGAACCGATGATTGAAGATAAAAATCAGTTCTTGGCAGGTTTAGGCGGTCGTTATAAGATTTCGAAAAGAATATCCATCAACGCTGAGTATTTTGTGAATTTTGATAATCACAGTTTTTATAAAAATCCTTTATCAATTGGGATGGATCTAGAAACTGGGGGACACGTGTTCCAGCTTTTGTTTAGTAATTCCCAGTTGAATTCAGATATTGGCTATCTCACAAATGCTTCCGGAAAATGGGAGAAAGGGCAGATTTTCTTTGGGTTTAATCTTTATAGAGTTTTTTAGGTATGAAAAAAATGATGTGTATTATTTCACTGGCATTGGTATCTATTGCCTGTGAAAGCAGAACCTACGAAGAAATTTCAGATAAAACTCCTCTTGCAGAATTGGTAACCTATAATAAAGATGTTAAACCGATTATTGATGCCAATTGTATCAGTTGTCATGCAGCTGGAGGCTCAGCTTCGTTTCAACCATGGACGAGCTATAATCAGGTGAAAAATAATATAGATAATATTATCAACAGAATTAATAGACCAATCGGCGACCCTCAGAAAATGCCTCAAGGCGGAAGTTTGTCGCCCTCTCAAATTGAAATTATCATAAAATGGAAAGCCGATGGGCTTACTGAAAATTAAAACAATTAATATGAAAAATCTAGTATTATTAATCGTCACATTAGGTTTTGTCAACATTGTTTCGGCTCAGAAATATTCAACGAAAACAGGTAAAGTAACATTCGAAGCGTCCGTACCTTTATTTGAAGATGTTTTTGCGCAAGATAACAGCAATATTGCTATCATCAATGCTGATAATGGAGATTTTGCATCTGTTTCTACTGTTAAAAATTTCCAATTTAAAGTGAAATTAATGGAAGAGCATTTTAATGAAAATTACGCAGAAACGGCACAATATCCAAAGACTACTTTTAAGGGAAAGATTGCAAATTTTGATAAAACGAAATTGACGGCATCTCCTCAGAAATATACAGTTCAGGGAACATTAAATTTTCATGGAGTTGATAAGGCAGTAAATTCTACGGCTACAATTTATGCTAAAGACGGAAAAATTTGTATGCAAGGAACTTTTGTGGCAAGACCGGCTGATTTTAAAGTGACTATTCCCAAAATGGTCATGAAGAAAGTTGCAGAAAATGTAAATGTTGAATATAACTATATATTATCAAAATGATGAAGAAAATATTTTTTATACTAAGTTTCATTCTGAGCTTTACGGTAATGTCGGCTCAGGAAAAAGCAAGATCTATTTTTGATATTGCAAGGAGCGGATCGGTAGCTGAAGTAAAAGAACTGATGGCTAAGAATCCCGATGTAATCAATCAAACCAATGAAAATGGCTTTTCACCATTAATTTTGGCTTGTTACAGAGGTAATATAGAAGTGGCAAAATTTCTTATTGACCATGTGAAAGATGTTAATTATAAAAGCCAGGAAGGAACTGCGCTTGCAGGACTTTCGGTGAAATATAATAAAGAACTGGTAGAATATTTATTGAAGAAAAACGCTGATCCTAATATTGCTGATTCCACAGGGGCAACTCCTTTATTTTGGGCAGTAAAATTCGGAAATAAAGAATTGGCAGAATTGCTGCTGAGGCACAATGCCAATAAATCTCTAAAAGATTCACAGGGAATGACTCCTTTTGAATATGCTTTACAAACAACAAACAAAGACCTCATCAATTTATTAAAAAATTAAAATGAAAAAAATTTTACTAGTATTTAGCATTGCTCTTGCCAATTTTGCTTGGGCACAGTTTACGACAGGTACAGTTACTCTTTCTACAGGAATGACTGTAAAATTAGATACTTCTGCCACTTTAGCCACCTTAACGCTTACAGGTCCGGACACCTCTTATTTAGGAGTTGGTTTTGGCGGAACAGGAACAAGCGGTGGTATGGTAAGCGGTGTAGATGGATTTATTTATAATGTAAATTCAACTACAAATACAAACTTAGATTATACTTTTGCTGGTGTAGGAAATACACCAAATCCCGATGCAGTACAAGATTGGACGATAACCTCTAATACTGTTGCTTCAGGAACGAGAACAATTGTAGCAACACGCTCTCTTTCCGGTGGAGCAGGAGATACAGCCTTTACCAATGCAGCAGGAACTATGAATATCTTTTTTGCAAAAGGTTCTTCTACAACTTTAGCTTATCATGGCGGAGGAACAGGAAACAGAGGATATGCAGTGTTAACAAAAGCGGGAACTTTAGGAGTGAACGATGTTTTTGCTGAAAATAAAAAAGTTCTTCTCTATCCTAATCCGGCAAAGGAAACTGTATCTTTCAAAAATGCGGATAAAATAAAATCAGTTGATATTTATGAATCTACAGGTAGAAAGGTAAAAACCGTAAAAATTGACGGCGATAATATCAATGTCTCAGATTTAAAATCGGGTAATTATTATTTTGAAATTACCTTAAAAGATGGGTCTACTGCTTATCAGAAACTAATTAAAGAATAAATAGAAAAGATTATATTTTTTTGAATACCTCTAAATTTTTTAGAGGTATTTTTATGGAGTGAAAATTCAAACTTTATTGATGTTTTTTTAAGTCAATAACTTTATTACTTTATAAAATTATATACATGGAATTTAAAAATCTTGAACTTGTTGATGTAGAAGAGCTTTTATCAGTATTTAATACTTCTTTTTCTGACTACGTGGTTCCTTTTCATTTGTCATTAGAGCAATTAGAATTAAAAATAGCATTAGAGAAAATCGATTTGAATTTGTCTGTCGGTGTTTTTGAATCTAATAAGCTACAGGGATTTATCCTTCAAGCCTGGAAAGAAGAAAACGGGCAACATATCATTTATAATGCAGGAACTGGAATTAATACGGAATACAGAGGAAAAGGACTTGTCAGAAAAATGTACGATTTCATACTTCCTGTTTTAAAAGAAAAAAATGCAGATGTACTTACTCTTGAGGTCATCGAAAAAAATGATCCTGCCATTAGAGCTTATGAAAATCTAGGCTTTCAAATCGCTAGAAAACTCCTTTGTTTCAACGGAATTATTGAGCTTAAAGAAAAGAATACAGAAGTGTCTATAGAAGAAATGGATAACTTTCAATGGGAAGTATTTCAATCTTTTTGGGATATTACGCCGTCGTGGCAGAATTCTAACGCGATACTTATTGATAGGGAAAAGAGATACAAAATCCTGGGAGCTTACAAAAATCAACAACTTGTAGGATATGCTGTTTACAATCCTATTGCGAGGAAAGTGTCTCAGATTGCTGTTGATAAAAATTACAGAAGACAGGGCATCGGAACAGAACTTTTCAGAATTATTGAAAAATTGAGTGGTGGACAGTCTGTATCTGTTAATAATGTAGATGATGCTTCAGAAAATACTTCAGCTTTCTTAGAAAAAGGAGTTGGACTTAAAAACTGGCTCTCTCAGTTTGAAATGAATAAAGAGATTTAATATACTTTTCATCGTATAAATTTTTATGAGAGAATGGTAGACTGTAACTTTGCAAAAAATTTACTAATGAAGCGAGGAATACAAATTGTACTGCTGTTTTTTTCTTTAATGATCTATGCTCAGAACGCTCCTGTTGATACGGCTCAGATTGTCGTTTCAGACCGAATAAATAACGCAGAAGCAATGCAAAAACCATATGTTATCATGATTTCTGCAGATGGTTTCAGATATGATTATGCTAAAAAATACAATGCCCAGAACCTTTTGAAATATTCAAATGAAGGCATTCAGGCAAAAGCAATGATCCCGAGTTATCCGAGCATTACTTTCCCAAATCACTGGACATTAATTACAGGATTATACCCTTCTCATCACGGTTTAATAGACAATTTTTTCTACGATTATCAACGTAAAGAAGCTTACGCAATGAGCAATCGCCAGAACGCTGAAGACGGAACTTGGTACGGTGGAACTCCGCTTTGGAGTTTGGCAGAAAAACAAGGAACAATCAGTGCTTCTTTGCAATGGGTAGGTTCTGCAAGTGATGCAGGTGGAATGAGGCCAACGTATTATTATCCCTATCACGAAAAATTTACGCCTTCAGAAAAAGTGGATAAAGTAATTAATTGGCTGAAACTTCCTGAAGATAAAAGACCACACTTTATTTCATTATACTTTCCGGAAGTTGACGGTGCGGGACATCGTTTTGGTCCCGATACAAAAGAGACAGAAGTGGCTGTTCATTTAGTTGATCATGCGATAGGGGAGTTGGTTCAGAAAGTCAATCAATTAGGCTTAAAAAATGTCAATTTTATCTTCGTTTCCGATCATGGAATGATAAAAGTTGATGGCGGAAATCCACTTGAAATCCCTCAAATACTTTTTGATAAAAACAGATTCGATTATTATAATTCTCAGACTTTATTAAGAGTTTATGTGAAAAATCCTGATGAGGTAAAAAGTGTTTATAAAGAATTAAAAGCCAATAAAACTGATGATTATGAAGTTTATCTGGATAAAAAATTGCCTAAATATTTGCACTTCGCTACAAAAGATGACCGATACAATAGAATAGGGCAAATTTTACTCATTCCAAAAGCACCAAAAATATTTTTAGAAAGAGATAAAAGAACTTCGGTAGGGAAACACGGTTACAACCCGAAAATCGTCCCTGAAATGAAAGCCACATTCTTCGCTTGGGGATCTAATTTTAATAACAACTTAGAAATTGATGAATTTGAAAACATCAATGTTTATCCTTTGGTTGCTGAAATTTTAGGTTTAAAAATCATACAGCCCATTGATGGAAAATTGAAGGTTTTAAAAGAAACATTAAAGAAATAAAATTGAAGTCCTGAAAGGACGACTTATCAAAGGATAGGGTAAAACCCTATCAAAAAACAATTACAATAAATTTTCGGCGAACCAAAGGCTCGCCGAAAATTTTAAATTAACCAAAAGAAATTAAGCATTAAATTTTTCAGCAAATTCCTTTGCAAATTCTTCTAATTTAATCTCTCCACCAACAACAGAACCATGCTCAATAAAATCTTTTTGTACAACACCCGTTCTGATTCCTCTTCCCATTTCGGTATATAACTCAGCCATTTCCTGAGGAAGTCCGGCTTGAAGCATTCCGTTTAAAGAATCTTCATCTTTAAATTCAATCCAAGGAAGGTCGGGTTTACCGATGGCGTTTCCAAAAACTTGAGCGAATTCAGAAGCTTTACGCTCATCACTTACAATATATTTTACATTTTTACCTTCAAAGTTCTTAACCAATTCTTCAGCTGCTGCTTTGGCGATATCAATAGGGTGAACTAACGGAACTTTCACATCCTGAGGGAAATTAGCTCCGATAATTCCTGCGTTTTTAATCAAAGGGATATCATTAAAGAAGTTCAAATAAAAATATCCGGCTCTTAAAAATGTAACAGAAGTATTGTCCAGTTCATTGTAGAATTTTTCGATAAAGTGTAACCCTTTAATCGGTCCGTTTTCCACAGGTGACTCAGCACCGATACTGCTTAACATGACAACTCTCTTTATTCCGGTTTGTTTAATAGCTTCAACATAATTTTTTCCAGCATTAATGGTATTTTCAACAATATTAACCCCACCCATATTCGGAGGAGTCATTAAAAATGCAGCATCTGCTCCTTCAAAAGTTTTAACTAAAAAATCTAAATCTGCAATAGAACCGATTGCTGCTTTTGCGCCTAAAGCTTCTATTTCGTCTTTCTTAGTTTCGTTACTGCTGATTACAGTAATATCATGACCTTCTGAAATTAATTGTTGTGCAAGTGGTTTCGCTACATTTCCTAATGAACCTGTGATGATTATTTTCATAATAAATATTTTTTTATTTCTGAGAACAAAGTTATATTTGTACATACTTTTATACAAGTACTTACCCTAAAGTATGTATTATGGCAGCTATTAAAGAAAGTTCTACTATTCAGCAGAATAAAAAAATTGCATTAGATCTTTGTCCGGTAACCTATGTGATGGAAAAGATTGGAGGCTATTGGAAACCAATTATTTTATATCATCTTTCAACAAGTGATAAAAGATACAGCGAACTGAAACGAGCAATTCCTGCGGTTACAGAAAAAATGCTGATTCAGCATTTAAAGCAACTCGAAAACGACGGATTAGTGATCAGAACGGCAAAACCTGTTGTTCCGCCACACGTTACCTACAATTTAAGCCAATCCGGAAAAGGGTTAATTCCCGTTATTCAAGCAATGGCAGAATGGGCTTTCAAAGAAATGGAAGGTGAATACAAATAAAATTTCCCTTCTCTGAAGGAATGGATTTTTGCATAAGCAAAAAGACGGGTAGCTAAATTTTTCTATTTAAAACTAACAAAGTCAATTATCCTCATAAAACAAAAAGAGACTCTCCAAAAATGAAGAGTCTCTTTTATAATTAAATTTGATATTATAAAGACTGCATATCAATCACAAAACGGTATCTCACATCGCTTTTCAGCATTCTTTCGTACGCTTCGTTGATGTCTTGCATTTTGATGATTTCAATTTCAGATACAATATTATGTTCGCCACAGAAATCAAGCATTTCCTGAGTTTCGGCAATACCTCCGATCACAGATCCTGCAACAGATTTTCTTCCCATGATCATTGGCGGAGTAAACAAGCTGTCTTCCATTTTACCGATAAATCCTACCAAAACATGAGTTCCGTTAATCGTTAAAGTGGTAATGTAAGGATTTACATCATGATCGTAAGGTACAGTGTCGATAATTAAATCAAACTTTCCTTTTACAGAATTCATCTGCTCTTCATCAGTCGAAATAATGACGTGATCTGCGCCTAGTTTTTTAGCATCTTCAGTTTTTCCCGGAGTTCTTGAAAATAAAGTTACCTCTGCTCCTAAACCTTTCGCAAGCTTAATTGCCATATGTCCCAATCCGCCTAAACCAACAACGGCAACTTTAGAATCAGAACCAACATTCCAGTGTTTTAATGGTGACCATGTTGTGATACCTGCACAAAGCAAAGGTGCAACTGCAGCCAGATCTAGATTTGCCGGGATTTTTAAAACGTGACCTGCGTCCACAACTACTTTCTGAGAATATCCTCCAAAAGTATGGCCTCCCAAATGCTTGTCATTTCCATTATAAGTTCCTGTAAATCCGTTTTCACAATATTGTTCCAAATCATGTTTACAGCTGTTACAATGTCCGCAAGAATCTACGATACAGCCAACTCCTGCAAGATCGCCAACTTTGAATTTAGAAACTTCACTTCCTACTTTTGTAATTTTTCCGATAATTTCATGTCCGGGAACAGAAGGGTATTTCGATCCTCCCCAATCGTTTCTTGCGGTGTGAAGATCAGAGTGGCAAACTCCGCAGTACAAAATTTCAATTTCTACATCTTTTGATGTTGTCTCTCTTCTTTCGATGCTCATTTCTGCTAAATCTGCAGTTTTAGATTCTGCTCCAAAAGCTTTTACGGTGAATGTGTCCATATTTTTTAATTTAGTTTGATTATACTATTTCTATTTTTTCTAAACTGATTACCTTCAATCAGTCATAATTTGAGATGTTCGTGTTCTTTGCTGAGTGAAATCGAAGATTCGACGAAGTCAAACGCCTTTGCGAACGAAAAATATTTTCAAACATTTAAAAAAACTTTGCGCTCTTTGCGTTAAAATCAAATATCATAATTTAAAGAACAGATCATCAATTTTCTGATACAAAAGTCGATACTTTAAATGTAAAAATACTTATATAAATTACAGAATCATTTACCAATTTTACTTACACCCAATATTGTAGGTCGGAAATTGGTAATTTTGAATTAAAATTAAAAATTTACTTCATGGAAAATCAGCAAGTTGAAATATACAACAGCGTTTCAGAATACAATAAAATGCTGAAGCACGAAACATTGCACCCGATGGTAAGTGTGGTAGATTTTTCTAAATCTGATCCTATTTGTCAGCATATAAGACAGTTTGGTTTTTATACCGTTTTTCTGAAAGATGTAATGTGTGGTGATATGCAATACGGAAAGCACAGCTATGATTATCAGGAAGGAACTCTGGTTTTCATCGCTCCTGGCCAGACTTACGGAATTTACAATGCAGGAACTTATATTCAGCCTGCCGGTTTTGCCTTAATTTTTCATCCCGATTTATTGAAAGGAACCAACTTGGGAAGAAATATCCGAGACTACAATTTCTTTTCTTACGATGTTCATGAAGCTTTACATCTTTCAGAAAAAGAAAGAGAAATTATTTTAGAATGCTTTAAAAATATAAAATTAGAACTCGAACAGGCGATTGATAAACATAGCAAATCATTGATTGTTAATAATATTGAATTATTTCTGAATTATTGCATGCGTTTTTACGATCGTCAGTTTATTACACGAGACCACGTTAATCAGAATTTTATAGGTAAGTTTGAGAGATCTTTAGATGATTATTTAAGGTCTGATAAACCTAAAGATCTGGGATTTCCGATGGTCAATTATTTCGCAGAACAGCTTGATCTTTCAGCGAATTATTTTGGTGATCTGATCAAAAAAGAAATTGGAATTTCTGCTCAGGAATTTATCCATAATAAACTAATTGATGTGGCGAAAGAACAGATCTTTGAAGCTTCAAGATCGATCAGCCAAATTTCTTACGATCTTGGTTTTAAATATCCACAGCATTTTACAAGATTGTTCAAAAGTAAAGTCGGCGTTTCTCCAAGCGAGTTTAAATCTCTGAATTAATTTTAAATATAAAAAACAAAATTTGTAAATTGTATTCATAAATAAACTTAAAGTTTATGTCTGAAGCCAATGACTGCAAATAATCATATTCATATTTTTCAGACTCCTTTCGGAAGAATTACAGCTTTCAGAGAAAACGGAATTTTAAAAGCTAAAAATATCCGGTATGCATATTCTGAAAGATTTAAAAAACCGATTGCAGTACAGCCATCGCTTGGTGAAATTATGTTTCCTGAGAAAACACCTGCTTGTCCGCAAAATATAAGTCCGCTTTTAGAAAAAATGATTGGTAAGACCAATTTAGATAATTTTGAAGTGGATGAATCACCACAATTTATTTCAGTTGTCAGACCAGAAAATTGTGTGGAAAACGAAAATTTATCTGTCATCGTTTGGATTCATGGTGGCTCTTACGAAATTGGCTGCGGTGATATTCCTACAGCTGATCCTACCGATTGGGTCAAAGAGCAAAATGTTATCGTAGTAACCGTTTCTTATCGCTTAGGGATTTTTGGATTTTTAGGTGGAAACGAAAAAAAACCAGCCAACTTAGGTCTGTTTGATCTGATTGAAGCTCTAAAATGGATCAAAAATAATATAACCTCTTTTGGTGGAGACTCAGAAAATATTACCCTTTTTGGACAGTCTTCAGGTGGAGATTTAATTGCTCATCTTCTTCTTTCTGAGGGAATCGAAAACCTATTCAAAAGAGTGATTATTCACAGTGCTCCTTTAGGTTTAAGGAAAAACCGACAAAAAATGGTTGCCGAATTTTTGAAAAATACTCAGATATTTAATGATAAATCGGATATTTTAGAAATTATTGAGAACTATAAAAATTTTACCCCTTCTTTTTTGAAATATGGGTTAAAAGCAGCAATGCCTTTCGGTACTCAATATGGTTTCCCTCCTTTGTGTAATGAATGGGAAGCCGAAGAAAAATGGAAAGAAAAAGCAAAGAAAATAGATGTTTTAATAGGTTTGAATGATGAAGAAACTTCTTTTTACCTGAAAACTTCAGATACGATCAATAAATATTTTCCTGTAAAAGTTTTAAATAGAGCAATTCGTACGACCACAGAAATTATTTATGGGAAACCGGCAGAAGATTTTGCGAAAGATTTTGCTAGTGCTGATGGAAATATTTATTTGTTTAGAATTTATCCGCGTTTTAGGGTTTCAAATTATTTTTTAGGAGCTCATGCTATTGATCTGCCTTTTATTTTTGGGAATGAATCTGCCTGGAAAAATGCAGGAATTTTAAAAAATATTCCATGGAAATACATGGATGAGAATGGAAAAAAATTAAGAAAACTCTGGACTGAATTTGCCAATACCGGAAAAATATCAGATGATTCTGAGAGACCGGAAATACTAGAAGTTTTTAAAGTTTGAAACTCATTGAAGCTTGCTTAAATATCTCACAAGCAAAGCAAATTCTCATTAAAATATCTGCTTAGTCTCCTAAATCAGCGAGAAAAAACATCATTCTATTTTAAGAAGAAATGATTCAGAATGAGAAGCTTGTCACAATAATTTGTTTTAAACTCAACCTCAATCTTAGCTTTACCTATTTAGAATCATTCAAAATATGATAAAAGTCATAAAAATTTTGTCACGTTCCAAAATCTTTTTAAATTTACACCTAACAAATGTTAGTTAGTTATAGGTATGGATTTTTCAGTTGAATATTTAAAACTCGACCAATTAAGACAGCTACAATCGGAAAGATTGGTGAGTTTGGTGGGGTATCTTGAAGAGAAGTCAGATTTTTATAAAAGAAAATTTGATGAATTAGGAATATCACCACAAGAAATAAGGACAATTGAAGATATTTCAAAACTACCAATCACCTACAAACAAGATTTAAGAGATAATTATCCGTTCGGGTTATTTACCGTTCCAAAGGATGAATTACAAAGAATTCACTGTTCAAGCGGTACAACAGGAAAACCAACGGTTGTAGGATATACAAAAGAAGACGTTGATTTATTCAGTGAAGTTGTAGCAAGATCTTTAAATGCAGCCGGAGCAAAACCTGGTATGCAGTTACATAACGCTTACGGTTACGGAATTTTCACAGGCGGACTTGGACTTCATTACGGAGCAGAAAAATTAGGAATGAGCGTTCTTCCAATTTCTGGAGGAATGACGGCAAGACAGGTCGATTTAATTCTAGATTTCAAGCCTGAAGTGATTTGTTGTTCGCCATCTTACGCATTAACAATTGCTGATGAATTTGCCAAAAGAGGAATCTCGGCAGAGGAAATCAGTTTAAAATATGCCGTTTTAGGTTCAGAACCTTGGACAGAAATTATAAGACATCATATCGAAGAAAGATTGGGCGTTCATGCAACCAACATTTATGGATTAAGTGAAATTATTGGTCCTGGAGTTTCGATGGAAGATTTCGAAGAAAAAGGAGGAGCGTATATTTGGGAAGATCATTTTTACCCTGAAATTTTAGATCCTATTACAAAAGAACCTGTTCCATTTGGGGAAGAAGGGGTTTTGGTAATTACAACGTTGACGAAAAAAGCAATGCCGCTTTTAAGATATTGGACAAATGATATCACCAGTCTTTTTTATGACGAAAACTCTAAAAGAGCAATGGTGAAAATGAAACCTATTCTTGGCAGAGCCGACGATATGTTGATTGTAAGAGGTGTAAATGTATATCCAAGTCAAATCGAAGAAGCGTTTTCTCATGTGGAAGGCGTAGTTCCAAATTATTATTTAACACCGATTGAGAAAGAACAAATGTGTGTGGCGTTGGATATTGATGTTGAAATTGAGGATGAATTAGTCGCTTCAAAAAAATTAAATCAAAATACCGATGATTATACTATTTTTGTCGGAAACTTTGGAAAAAGTATAGAAAACGAAATAAAAAAACGAGTAGGAATCACCACGAAAGTGAAAATTCATGCTCAAGACAGTCTTCCGAAATGCGAAGGTGGAAAAATTAATAGAATACTAAAAACAAAATGAATTCATTTTATAAATTAAAAACAGTTAGAGTTCAGAAAGATACAACAGATGCAGTAAATGTAGCGGTTGAAATTCCTGATGAGCTGAAAGATAAATTCAGATTCAAGCAAGGTCAGTATCTTAACTTTAAAATGACGATTGACGGTAATGAAGAACGTCGTTCATATTCAATCTGTAATGCTCCAAGTGAAAAAAGCAACACGCTGGAAGTTTTGGTAAAGCTTTTAGAAAACGGAAAAGTTTCAGGTTATTTCAACGAACATCTTCATATGGATGAAATTCTTGAAGTAATGCCTCCAATGGGAGGTTTCAATACGTCTTATCACCCGACAAACGTGAAAACTTACGTTGGTTTGGCGGCAGGAAGCGGAATTTCTCCAGTATTATCAAATATTAAAGAAAGTCTTTATCAGGAGCCTAATTCTAATGCATATCTTTTCTATAGCAACAGAAGCATGAGCCAGGTGATGAAAAAGGCTGAGATTGATAAATTGGTGGAAACTTTTAACGGAAGACTGAAAGTTGTTTATTTGGTAAGTCGTGAAGCACATGCAGACCCGATTTTTGAAGGAAGAATTTCTCCTGAAAAACTTGACCACCTTTTTGAAAGATATTCAGATATCGACGTAAAAGAATCAACTTTCTTTATTTGTGGACCTTCAGAAATGATAAAAGGAATCGCAGATTATTTAAAGAAAGATAAAAAAGTACCGGCAATTCAGGTTTTATTTGAATATTTCACTGCTCCTGATGAGGAAAATACGGAGGAAATGAGCGATGAATTCAAAGCGATTGCCAATATCGAAAGTATGGTAACGGTAATCATCGACGATGATGAATATTCGTTCCATTTGAATTCTAAAAAAGAGAGTATCTTAGATAAAGCATTGAAAGACAATCTTCCTGTACCTTTTGCTTGCAAAGGAGGAGTTTGTTGTACGTGTAAAGCCGAAGTTTTGGAAGGTGAAGTCTTCATGGAAAAAAATTATGCGCTTACCGAAGAAGAAGTAGCCAGAGGTTTCGTTCTTACCTGTCAATGTCACCCGACAACGAATGTGGTGATGCTTAATTATGATGTTTAGGATAATTTGAAAATGAGTCAATGTGCTAATTTGAAAATGCCATGATTGTGTTTTAATTTTCAAATTGCCTAATTCTCAAATTTTCAAATTAATTAATTTTCAAATTAAAAAAAATGGATTTAGAAAAATTTGTACAATACGTACACGACGAAAATAAAGTGGAACCAAAAGATGTAATGCCCGATGATTACAGAAAACTATTGGTTCGTCAGATTTCACAGCATGCACATTCTGAAATTGTAGGAATGTTGCCGGAAGCCAACTGGATTTCCAGAGCTCCTTCATTAAGAAGAAAAATGGCTCTTTTAGCTAAAGTTCAGGATGAAGCAGGTCACGGTTTATACTTGTATTCTGCAACTGAAACTTTAGGAAACGGAACCATCAGAGCTGATAGAGACGCTACTTACGACGATATGTTGGAAGGAAAAGCAAAATATTCAAGTATATTCAATTATCCTACGTTGAGTTGGGCAGATATCGGTGCAATCGGTTGGTTGGTTGATGGAGCTGCGATTATGAACCAGGTAATGTTGATGGGGAATTCTTATGGCCCTTATTCAAGAGCAATGGTGAAAATCTGTAAAGAGGAATCTTTCCACCAAAGACAAGGTTATGAGATTTTAATGGCACTTTGCCGTGGAACAAAACAGCAGAAAGAAATGGCTCAGGCTTCGTTAAACCGTTTCTGGTGGCCAGCTTTAATGATGTTTGGACCGAATGATGACAGCTCACCAAACTCTAAAATCTCTATGAATTACAGAGTGAAAAGAGAAAGTAACGACAGTCTTCGTCAGAGATTTATCGACGTTACCGTTTCTCAGGCTGAATTCTTAGGATTAACAGTTCCGGATAAAGATTTAAAATGGAACGAGGAAAGACAACATTACGATTTCGGAGAACTTCCTTGGGATGAGTTCATGGAGATTTTAAAAGGAAACGGACCTTGTAATAAGAAAAGATTACAGACAAAAGTAAAAGCACAGCAAGAAAACCTATGGGTAAAAGAAGCGGCGATAGCTTTTGCAGAAAAACAACAAAAAGAAGTAATATAATTTGAAAATGTGCTAATTTGAAAATTTGACAATGACCTTAACCACGTTATTTATGCTCAAATTTTCAATGAACACGATTTATCAATTTTCAAATTAACCAATTTTCAAATTTTCAAATTAATTATGGCAAATTTAGATATGTGGGAAGTGTTTATTCAGACTAAACCGGGATTATCTCACAAACACGTTGGAATTGTACAGGCTCCAACAGCAGAAATGGCTTTGCAGAATGCAAGAGACGTTTATACAAGAAGAAAAGAAGGAACTTCTGTTTGGGTTGTTCCAAGTAAATATATCGTGACTTCAGAAGGAATTGATAAAGAAGCTTTCTTTGATCCGGCTGATGACAAATTGTACCGTCACCCGACGTTCTACGATATTCCAAATGATGTAAAAAATATGTAGATTAATAATTTGAAAATGTGCTAATTTGAAAATTTGGTAATGACCTTAACGACGTTAATTATTCTCAAAATTTCAATTAATACAATCAATCAATTTTCAATTTTCAAATTAACTAATTCTCAAATTTTCAAATTAAAAAATAATGAACCCATTATATAATTATTTATTAAAACTAGCGGACGACAGTTTCATTATGGGACAGCGTTTGTCTGCATGGTGCGGTGAAGGTCCTTATTTAGAGGAAGATATTGCATTAACGAACATTGCGTTGGATGAACTTGGTCAGGCAAATAACTTTTACGTGTATGCTTCAAGAGTGATAGATAACGGAAAAAGTGAAGATGATTTGGCTTTCCTAAGATACGAACACGAATATGTAAATGCGCACTGGACAGAACTTCCAAACGAAGATTATGCTCAGACGATTTTAAAAGTTTACGTTTTTTCGGTGTATCAAAAATTGATGTACGAAGCATTATCAAATTCTGCGAATGAAGAGCTTTCTGCCCTTGCTCAGAAATCATTAAAAGAAGTAAGATATCATTATACGCATGCTGCTTCATGGATGAAAATCTTTGCTCAAGGAACAGAAGAAAGTAAAGCCCGTTTGGTAAAATCTATAGAAAATATTTGGGAGTATACCAAAGGTTTATTTGCAAAAACAGAAGGAGAAGATGATTTGGTAGCTTTAAATATTGCTCCGAATACAGATGCTCTTTACGAAGATTTTCTTGCCATTACACAAAAAGATTTTGCAGATTTCGGTTTAGAATATCCTGAAAACCCTTTCATGCAACCAAAATCAAGAACAGGATATCACACAGAATACTTTGGATTTATGCTTTGTGAATTGCAGTATATGCAGAGAGCATATCCTGGATGTACGTGGTAAAAGTCAATGAATTAATTTGAAAATGTGCTAATTTGAAAATTTCGGACTATTCTAAATTTTCAAATTACCCAAATTTTCAAATTTTCAAATTAATAAATGAAAAATCCTTTAGAAATATTAGAACTCGTTCCCGATCCGGAAATTCCGGTAATCAATATTGTGGAATTGGGCATTGTGAGAGAAGCGAAAATTACGAGCGAAAATTCTTGTGAAGTAACCATTACGCCGACTTATTCTGCCTGTCCCGCTATGTTTACCATTGAGGAAGACATCATGAAAATCATGAAAGAAAACGGTTGGGATGCGAAAGTAGTCACCAAAATGTTTCCGATTTGGACGACGGATTGGTTGACAGATGAAGCGAGAGAAAAACTTCGTGTTTACGGAATTTCACCTCCCGAAAAAGGAGCTGACGAACATCACATTGGGAAACCGAAAAAATGTCCACGTTGTGGTTCTATGAATTCAAAACAGATTAGCCGATTCGGGTCTACTTTATGTAAGGCTTCGTATCAATGTTTAGACTGTTTAGAGCCATTTGACTATTTTAAATGTCATTAAATAATTTGAAAATGTGTAAATTTGAGAATGAGCTAATTAATAAAAAATTACTTTAAAAACATTTTCAAATTCTCTAATTTTCAAATTTAAAAATTATAAACTATGTACACACAACTTGATATTGAATCGCATTTTGAAGGGAAGTTAAAAATTGCTTACCTCAATCAGCCAGAAACGATGAATGCGCTCACAAAGCCATCTTTGGGAGATTTAAAAGATTTTATTAAAGAATGTAGTAATGATCCTACGGTAAGATGTGTAGCCATTTCGGGGAGAGGAAGAGCATTTTGTTCTGGTCAGAACTTAGATGATGCATTTGTTCAAGGTAGCGAGCATCATGATAACGATATTATCAGAAGAATTGTAACAGATTATTACAATCCTTTGGTACTTGAGATTACACGTTGTAAAAAACCGGTTGTGGCTTTGGTAAATGGTCCGGCTGTAGGAGCAGGAGCAATGTTAGCCTTAATTTGTGACTTCGTTTTAGCAAGTAATAAAGCGTATTTCTCTCAGGCATTTTCAAATATTGGATTAATTCCTGATACAGGAGGAACCTATTTCTTGCCTAAATTATTGGGAAGACAATTGGCAAATTATTTAGCATTTACAGGAAAAAAATTATCTGCTGAAGAATCAAAATCTTATGGTTTGGTAGCTGAGGTTTTCACTGAAGAAGAATTCAACTCAAAATCAATGGAAATTTTGGAGAAAGTATCCAATATGCCGACTGTTGGTTTAAAATTAACCAAAAAAGCATTCGCCAATTCTTACGATAACACATTGAAAGAACAATTGGAACTGGAAGGCGATTTACAGCAGGAAGCTGCAGAAACAGAAGACTTCAAAGAAGGAGTACAAGCCTTTTTAGAAAAAAGAAAACCTAATTATAAAGGAAGATAATCAATTTGAAAATGAATTAATTTGAGAATTTGAAAATGAGAAATGACAAAGAAAATATTATTGTAAATAAGACTTTCGACTTTGCATTGAACATCATTGAATTTTCGGAAGATTTATATGAGGCTAAAAGATTTCCTTTAGCAAATCAGATTTTTAAATCAGGAACTTCGATTGGAGCAAATGTGAGAGAAGCTCAAAATGCAGAAAGTAAGGCAGATTTTATTCATAAATTAAAAATCGCTGCGAAAGAAGCTGATGAAACGGAATATTGGCTTTTACTGTGTTTAAAATCTCCACATCTCAAATCTCCAAACGAAAAATTAATTTCCGATTTAAAAGAGATATTATTAATTCTGTCTAAAATTATTTCAAGTTCCAAACTTAAATAATTTTCAAATTAGCTCATTTTCAAATTTTCAAATTTAAAATATGAACGTAGGAATTATCGGTGCCGGAACGATGGGGATCGGCATCGCACAAGTAGCCGCAACGAACGGATGCAAAGTTTGGGTCTATGACGCCAATGCAAAACAAGTAGAAACGGCAACTGTAGGTTTGGAAAAAACATTGACCAAATTGGTTGATAAACAAAAAATTTCGGCAGAGAAAATGACTGAAATTTTAGCGAATATTTCCATTGCTACAGAATTGAAAGACTTCAAAGATTGCGAATTAGTGATCGAAGCGATTATCGAGAACAAAGAAATTAAAACCAAAGTTTTCACAGAATTAGAGAAACATGTTTCAGAAAGCTGTGTAATTGGTTCCAACACATCATCTATTTCCATCACCTCTCTCGGTGCAGAACTACAAAAACCGGAGCGTTTCATCGGGATTCACTTTTTCAATCCAGCTCCTTTAATGCCTTTAGTTGAGGTTATTCCATCTTTATTAACAGAAAAATCTTTGGCGGAAAAAATCTATAATCTGATGAAAGATTGGGGGAAAACTCCGGTTATTGCTAAAGATATTCCAGGATTTATCGTGAATAGAATTGCCCGCCCTTACTATGGGGAAGGTTTGAGGATTGTTGAAGAAAATATAGCAACGATAGAACAAGTTGATGATGCCATGAAAACAATCGGAAACTTCAAAATGGGACCTTTTGAATTAATGGATCTAATTGGCGTTGATGTCAATTTCTCTGTAACCAAAACAGTTTACAACGAGTATTTCTACGACCCGAAATACAAACCATCTCTTCTTCAACAAAGAATGTCTGAAGCAAAACTTCACGGCAGAAAAACAGGAAAAGGTTTTTATGATTATGCTGAAGGAGCAGAAAAGCCTACTGCCCAAAAAGATGATGCTCTTTATCAACAAATTTTCTTGAGAATTATCTCTATGTTGATTAATGAAGCGGTTGAAGCAAAAAGATTAGGTGTTGCGAATGATGAAGATTTAGAATTGGCAATGCAGAAAGGTGTAAATTATCCAAAAGGATTATTGGCTTGGGGAAAAGAGATTGGATATGCAAAAATCTCAGAGACTCTACAAAGTCTTTACGAAGAATATCAGGAAGAAAGATACAGACAAAGCCCGTTACTACGCAAATTGAATTAGACAATTTGAAAATGTGCTAATTTGAAAATGAATGATAGTAGTTTTCATTTTCAAATTCTCAAATTAATTAAATTTTCAAATTAATATTATGGATATAGATGGATTTCGAGCTGAGTTAGAAACAAGGCTTCTCATTGAAAAAGAATATTTAATTCAGGAACTTTCTTCGATAAAGGATGATAAGGAAAAGCTTGATTTGTTAGGAAGATTTAATGAAAAATATAAAGAGCTGATTAAAAGAATCGCCAATGAAGACGGTATCGATTTAAGTGCTTCTTATCCAACAGAAAATTCATCAAATTCAGAAAATCTTTCGTACGAACAGATAATTCTTGGCAAAACCATGAGCGTTTACGACAAATTGGCTGATGAATTATATGAAAAATTAACAAGTAAATATTAAAAATGAATCCAAGACAGGTTGTAGATTATATGATGGAGAAGGATTATTTCTCCCAATTTTTAGGAATTAAAATCATTGATATTAAAGAAAATTATGCTTTAATTGAAATGCAGATTACCAAACAAATGCTTAATGGATTGGGAACTGTTCATGGTGGAGTAACCTTTGCTTTTGCAGATTCAGCATTTGCTTTTTCCTCAAATAATGACGGAAATGCAGCAGTGGCTTTAAGTGTAACCATCAATTTTACCAAAGCGGGGAGAGAAGGTGATATTTTCAGAGCCGAAAGTATTTTGGTAAATAACACCAGAAAAACGGCAATCTACGATATTAGCATCACCAATCAGAACAAAGAATTGGTTGCAAAATTTGTGGGGACAGTCTATAAAATCGGAAAAAAAGTAACAGAACTATAAATTTGAAAATTTGGAAATGAGGCAATTTGAAAATTATTTTTAATGCTTTATTTCATTTTCAAATTCTCAAATTAACACATTTTCAAATTAAATAAAATGAATAACGTATACATCATAGATTACATCAGAACTCCTATTTCAAAACTAAGTGGAGGTCTTTCAGAAGTTAGAGCCGATGATTTGGCAGCAATCGTTCTTAAAGAAATTGTTTCAAGAAACCCTGACGTTCCTGTTGAGGAAATTGAGGACGTTATTTTCGGATGCGCCAATCAAGCCGGTGAAGATAACAGAAACGTAGCAAGGATGGGACTTTTATTAGCTGGTCTTCCTTACAAAATCGGAGGTGAAACAGTAAACAGATTGTGCGCTTCAGGAATGTCTGCAGTTGCCAATGCTTTCCGTTCGATTGCTTCTGGAGAAGGTGAAATTTATATTGCAGGTGGAGTAGAGCACATGACACGTTCACCTTATGTGATGTCAAAACCTAGTACTGCTTTTGGTAGAGATAGTCAGATGTTTGATACCACTTTCGGATGGAGATTTGTCAATCCTAAAATGAAGGAAATGTATGGCGTAGATGCGATGGGCGACACTGCTGAAAATTTAGCAGAAATGCATAACATCAGCCGTGAAGACCAGGACAAATTTGCGCTTTGGTCTCAACAAAAAGCGACTAAAGCTCAGGAAAGCGGAAGATTGGCGGAAGAAATTGTGAAAGTTGAAATTCCTCAAAGAAAAGGAGAACCAAAAATTTTTAATACTGACGAGTTTATTAAGCCAACTTCTTCAATGGAAGGTTTAGGAAAACTGCGTCCGGCTTTTAGAAAAGAAGGAACGGTAACAGCCGGAAATGCTTCTGGAATGAACGACGGAGCTGCTGCTTTAATTCTTGCAAGTGAAGAAGCCGTGAAAAAATATGGTTTAAAACCAAAAGCTAAGATTTTAGGTTCATCTGTTGCTGGTGTTGAACCAAGAATCATGGGAATCGGTCCTGTTGAAGCCACTCAGAAATTATTAAAAAGACTGAATCTTTCATTAGACGATATGGACATCATTGAGTTAAACGAAGCGTTTGCAGCTCAATCTTTAGCAGTGACAAGAAGTTTAGGTTTAAAAGATAACGATTCAAGAATCAATCCGAATGGAGGAGCGATTGCAATTGGTCATCCACTGGGAGTTTCCGGAGCAAGAATCGTTGGTTCTGCTGCTATGGAACTTCAAAAACAAGATAAAAAATATGCATTATGTACCCTTTGTATCGGTGTCGGACAGGGTTATGCAATGGTAATAGAAAGAGTTTAATTTGAAAATGTGCTAATTTGAGAATTTGAAAATGTTATTTAGAATGCATAGTCAATTTTCAGATTAGCTCGTTAAATTTAAAGTTTAGCCTTGGCTGAATGAAATCAAAGATTCGACGAAGTCAAACGCCTTTGCGAACGAAAAATATGCATGAAAATTTTCAAAAAAACTTTGCAGACTTTGCGTTAAAAATAATTTTCAAATTAACTCATTCTCAAATTTTCAAATTAAAACTATGAACATTTACTCATATCACGGCATTCGCCCCATCATCAAACCTTCTGCATACGTTCATCCACAAGCGGTGATTATCGGAAATGTAGAGATCGGTGAAGAAGTTTATATCGGTCCCAATGCGGTTATTCGTGGGGATTGGGGGAAAATTATCATTAAAGACGGTGCAAATGTTCAGGAAAACTGCACGCTTCACGTTTTTCCGGGTATTGAAACAATCTTGGAAGAATCTGCACACATCGGTCACGGTGCGATTATTCATTCCGGACATATCGGAAGAAACTGTTTGGTTGGAATGAATGCTGTCGTAATGGATAAAGCGGTTATCGGTGATGAATGTATTATCGGTGCTTTGGCTTTTGTTCCTGCAAACTTCAAATGTGATGCACGAAAATTAATCGTTGGAAGTCCTGCGAAAATTATCCGTGATGTTTCTGATGAGATGATTAAATGGAAAACAGAAGGAACAAAACTATATCAGGAATTGGCAAGAGAAGGAAAAGATGCGATTTTACCTTGTGAACCTTTTACAGAATATATTCAACAGATTCCAACAAAAATTGTTGATTACAGTATTTGGGATGATGTGAAATAACCCACTTTAAATTTAAATATGTTAAAAAAACTTCTCATTTTCTGCAGTATTCTGCTTGCATTTCAATCTCTGATCTTCGCTCAGACTAAAAATGTAAAACCATTGACTATTGGAGAAATTAGAACCATAAAGTCTAAGATTTTAAATGAAGATAGAGTTCTGAACATTTATCTTCCGCAAAATTTCGACAAAACAAAATCTTACCCAATCATCTATCTTCTGGATGGAAGTATGAACGAAGATTTCATTCACGTTACAGGATTGATTCAATTCTTTAATCAAATGTATTCGATGCCGGAAACTATCGTGGTGGGAATTGCGAATATTGACCGAAAGAAAGATTTTACTTTTCATACGGATTTAAAAGATTTACAGAAAGATTATCCTACAACAGGACATTCTGATAAATTCATTAGTTTTCTTGAAAAGGAATTAAAACCTTATATCGAAAGTCAGTTTAAGACAACTGATAAATATTTATTCGGACAATCGCTGGGTGGACTTTTAGCAACGGAAATTTTGTTGAAAAAGCCAGAAATGTTTAATAATTATTTTATCATCAGTCCGAGTTTATGGTGGGATGATCAAAGTCTCTTGAAACAGGCTCCTCAATTGTTAGCTAAAATTCCAGATACTAAAAAATTCGTTTATGTTTCTGTTGGAAAAGGGGAACACCCGGTAATGGTAAAAGATGCTGAAGCTTTCTACGATGTTCTGAAAAAATCAAACAAGAAAAACTGGACGGTAGAATATAAAATGATGGAAACAGACAATCACGCAACCATTCTTCACAGAAGTTTGTATGAAGGTTTGGTGAAATTGTTTCCGTATCAAGAACCAAAATAAATGTAACAATATACCAATGTAAAAATCTAACAATTACATAATGTCATACTGAGATTTTCGAATCATCTGATTGGTAAACTGCTAGATTGATACATCGTTAAATTAAAATATAAAATATTTTATGGAAAAATTAAAAAACTATATCTACGGCGAATGGGTCGAAGGAAATGGAAACGGAATTCCTTTGTACAACGCTGTGACAGGAGAGCAGGTTGCCATTTCTGATACAGAAGGTCTGAATTTTGAGCAAGCTCTCGATTATGGAAGAACAGTAGGTTACAAAAACCTTTCATCCATGACGTTCTACGATCGTGGAGAAATGTTGAAAAAAGTGGCGCTTTACCTTTTAGAAAGAAAGAAAAAATATTACGAATTATCATATAAAACAGGAGCAACACACGCAGATTCTTGGGTAGATATCGAAGGTGGTTTTGGTACTTTCTTCACCTATTCAGGTTTGGCAAAGAGAATGCTTCCGAATACTCCTTTTTGGGTAGATGGTGAAACTCAGAAAATTTCTGCGAACGGAACTTTCTTGGGAGCTCACATTTTAACGCCGAGTGAAGGGGTTTCTGTACAGATAAACGCTTATAACTTTCCGGTTTGGGGAATGTTAGAAAAGTTATCCACATCTTTATTGGCAGGTGTTCCAAGTATTGTGAAACCTTCGCCATTTGGTTCTTATTTAACGAATGCGGTTTTTCAGGATATGATCGAAAGTGGTGTTCTTCCTGAAGGGGCACTTCAATTGGTTTGTGGTGAACCGGGAAATATTTTAGACTATGTTCAGGACGGAGATTCTGTATTATTTACAGGTTCTGCAAATACAGGTAGAAAATTAAAATCTTTACCTTCTGTAGCTGGAAATGCAGTTCGTTTCAATATGGAAGCCGATTCTTTGAACTGTTCAATTCTTGGTTTGGATGCAAAACCGGGAACTCCTGAATTTGATTTATTCATCAAAGAAGTTCGTACAGAAATGACTACAAAAGCTGGGCAGAAATGTACAGCAATCAGAAGAATTATTGTTCCTGAAAATTTAATTGGTGACGTTCAAAATGCTTTATCAAAAGCTTTAGATCAGACAAAAATAGGAAATCCATTAAGCAGAGAAACAAGAATGGGTTCTTTGGTTGGAAAACAGCAGTATGATGAGGTTTTAAGAAAAGTTGATATTTTAAAAACTGAGAACGAGCTTGTTTACGAAGGAAAACACGAATTGATAGATGCCAACTATGAAAATGGTGCATTTATGAGTCCAAAATTATTCTTAAACGATTCTCCATTCACTAAAAATATTTCTCACGATGTAGAAGCTTTCGGTCCGGTTTCTACATTGATGCCTTACAAAGATGCGGAAGAAGCGGCTGCGTTGGCAAAAAGAGGAAAAGGAAGTTTGGTAGGTTCTATCATTTCTCATGATGAAAAATTTGTTGCCGAAACTTCGTGGAAAATGGCTTCTCAGCACGGTAGAATTTTCGTATTGAACAGAGACAATGCGAAAGAAAGTACAGGTCACGGTTCTCCGCTTCCTACTTTAATGCATGGAGGTCCTGGAAGAGCAGGTGGTGGAGAGGAAATGGGCGGATTGAACGGTCTTCATTTCTTCCTTCAGAAAACAGCAATTCAAGGTTCTCCCGATATTTTGACTGCAATCACAAAGGTTTATCAGCAAGGTGCTGAGAAAAAATATTCTGACAAACATCCTTTCCAGAAATATTTTGAAGATGTTGAGGTTGGAGATTCTTTGGAAACTGCAGGAAGAACAGTTACTGATGCGGATATTGTTAATTTCTCTAATGTTTCTTGGGATCATTTTTATGCACACACGGATGCTACAAGCTTAACGGGAACTATTTTCGATAAAACCGTTGCTCATGGATATTTCATCCTTTCTGCAGCAGCAGGACTATTTGTTTCAGGGAAAAAAGGACCGGTTATTGCGAATTACGGATTAGAAAACTGTTCGTTCTTTAAACCTGTTTATGCAGGAGATACGATTACGGTTTATTTAACGGCAAAAGAAAAGATCAACCGTGGAGTAAAAGGAAGAAATATTCCTTCTGGTGTTGTAAAATGGTTGGTTGAAGTAGTGAACCAAAGAGAAGAGGTAGTTTGCGTAGCGACAATTTTAACTTTAGTGGCTAAACATTCACCTTTTATCGACCTTAAAAATGTTCAGAAAATTGTAAACGGATTATCTGAAAATACTCAGCCAGCTTGGGGGAAAATGTCTCCTCAGCAAATGATCGAGCATTTGGAACATGGCGTTTTGGTAAGTTTAGGTGAACCGGAAGCTGACAAATGTTTCACTCCTGAAGAACAGCTAGAAAAATGGCAAGATTCTCTGTATAATCACAGAAAAATGCCAAAAGATTTCCCTGCACCTTTCTTGGCTGAAGATGGAACTTTATTAGAATTAAAACATAAAAATCTTGATGCTGCAAAACAGTCTTTCTTAGATAATTTAAAGAGATTTTCTATTTACTACAAAGAAAATCCACAGGCTGAACATATGAATTTTGTGTTCGGAAAATTGAATAAAGAAATGTGGGAGCTAATGCATAAGAAACATTTTACACATCATTTTGAGCAGTTTGGATTGATTTAATATTTTAAATTTAACAATAAAACAATTTAACAGTGTAGCAATTTTTGTTACACTGTTTTTTTATAATCTTTTGTTAAAACACATTCCAGATTTCATGCCTTAATTTTTATTCATTATTTTCAAACTTAAAATCAATTCAAAAAATATTTTATCATGGAAGAAAACTGGATGCAGAAATATGCAGAAGTAAAACATATTCTTACTTGCCCTACAGATTTGGAATCATACTTCACTTCAGAAGAAATTGCAGGTGAAAAAATGGAAGTTATGGAAATAGGAAATGTTTCTTTGCTTTCCGGAAAAGTTGTGGTGAGAGATCCTTTGGTTTTTCTGAATTCAAAACAAAAACCGTATTTTATTGAAACCCCCAAAGGAAATTTTCCTGTTACAATTGCTGTTGTAAAATCTGAAGATTGGGGTGATAGATACGCTGCAGTAAAGGTGAAATTTACTAATGAAAAACCAATCCTTTATCAGGAAGCTTTAATTGGAAATGAAAATTTGGATGGAGTAAAAGAAGATGATTTTTTTGGTTTTCATGTTGATGCCGGATTAGGTTGCATTGCAGATGCAGAAGCGCTTCCTGAATTTGATAAATTTATAGCTGACTTGAATGTGGATAACATTTATGACGATTATTTTGCAGAATTGTTTGCTCAGAGTTATAAAGAAAACCCCACCAATCAAAGAGATGCAGGAGATTGGATTAACTGGACGATTCCAAATACAGTATTTCAAATTCCTATGTTTGCAAGCGGTTTTGGTGACGGATCTTATCCTGTGTATTTTGCTTACGATGCAAATGGAGAAATCTGTGGCTTGTACATTCAGTTTATTGATATCGAATTGGCTTTAAGTGATGATGACGATGAGGAAGGCGAAAATGATCAGCCACAAAATTTTGTTTCTCTGAACTAATGAATGCAACTTTTGCGGATAAAGTCATAGAATTTAATCGGAATTTACAGTATTCCGGAAAGTTACCGAAAGATTTTCAGGTTCTGAATCCGTATTTAGATAATATTGAAACAATGGTTGTCATGAAAAAGTTTTATCATAAATATTATGATGACTCAAACCAAAGAAAATTTTTGATTGGAATTAATCCGAGTCGTCATGGAGCGGGAGTTACCGGAGTTCCATTCACCGATACAAAACGATTGGAAAGTGTTTGCAGAATTAAAATGGAATCTCCTTATACGCATGAAGTTTCTTCGGTTTTTATTTATGATATGATTGCAGCTTATGGCGGAGCGGATGAATTTTACAGAGATATTTATATCAACTCTCCGTTTCCGTTGGCGATTGTAAGGAAATCAAAAGGGAACTGGGTTAATGCGAATTATTATGATGATAAAGCACTTTTCAATGAGGTGAAAGATTTTATGATTGATACTTTAAAAAAGCATATCAGTTTGAATCTCGATATTTCAGAAGTTTTTATTTTAGGAAAAAAGAATGCCGATTTTATTTCAAAACTAAATCAGGAAGCTGATTTGTTTAAAAAAATGACTGTTTTGGAACATCCGAGATATATTCAGCAATATAAATCCAAAGAAAAAGATCTGTATATTGATAAGTATATTTTAGCTTTAAAGGACAAATAAATTATTGGATTTAAAAATTCTGAAATTTTCTTTGAAGTGAGTATTGTTCTCTATGAAATTTATCGTAGAATGGTGCATTCCGTAGGAATGCAATCTGTGTAGAAAAGATAATGATTAGTAATTCGGCGTTCCGTAGGAACGCTATCTAAAAAAATGTAAAATGCCAAACACATACACACAACTTTATATTCAACTCGTCTTTGCCACAAAATGTAGAGACAATAAAATTATAAACTCTGTTCGTGATGAAATTGAAAAATATATTTGTGGTATTTTCAATAATAAAGGTCAAAAAGTTTTGGCTATTTATGCGAATCCTGATCATATTCACATTTTTTTTAGTTATAAAAATTTGCAAATTACCATCTCAGATTTGGTAAAAACTGTCAAAACAGAATCAACAAATTTTATCAATGAAAAAAAGTTATGTTTAAATCACTTTGGATGGCAACAAGGTTATGGCGCATTTTCTTACGCAAAAAGTCAGAAAGAGCAAGTTGTAAATTATATTTTAAATCAAGAATTACATCATAAAAAGAAAACTTTTAAAGAAGAATATATAGAATTTTTAAATGCTTTTGAAATTGAATTTCAGGAACAGTATTTGTTTGAATTTTACGATTAGAATTAGAGATAGCGTTCCTACGGAACGCGCCCTCATCAGACCATCTATTTTCTACACAGATAAGGTTCCTACGGAATCCCTCCTTTACTCAACCTAAAAAATATAAATATGCCTTGGGATCCTGAAGTTTACAACCAATTTAAAGATATCCGTTATCAACCTTTTTTCGATTTGATGAATTTAATTTCACAGGAAAATCTAAAAAAAGCCATCGATATAGGTTGCGGAACGGGCGAGCAAACGAAAATTCTTTCAGAAAAATTTTCAAATACAGAGTTTTTAGGAATTGATTCTTCTGCTGAAATGCTTGCAGGATCTAATTTATTTCAGAATGACCGTTTACATTTTAAACAAAAAACAGTTGAAGAGTTATATGATTCCGACGAAAAATGGGATTTTATTTTTAGCAATGCGGCTTTGCAATGGTCGGATGATCATGAAAAACTGTTTCCCAAATTGCTTTCTTTATTAAGTGAAAAAGGACAATTTGCAGTTCAAATGCCTGTGCAATCTGAAAATAGGCTCAACCAAATCCTTTTTCAACTCGCTTCGGAAGAACCTTTTAAAACTCAGCTTGAGGATTGGAACAGGGTTTCTCCGGTCTTAAGTTTGGATGAATATGCTAAAATAATGTTTGACTCAGGTTTGAAAGACCTCAATATTTCTGTAAAAGTCTATCCAATCATTGCTGAAGATGCTGAAAAACTCTTTAAGTTTATTTCTGGCTCGGCTCTGATTCCCTATTTGGAAAGATTGGATGAAGTGAACGAAGCGAAATTTATTAATGAATATAAAAAGCGTATTGAGGAAAATTTTGATTCGTTTCCTGCTATCTATGCATTTAAAAGAATATTACTGTACGGAAGAAAATAAATGTTTTCCAATAAAAAAAATAAATTCTCCGAGGAACGGAGAATTTTTCATTTATGCCTAGAATCGTTGATCGAAAACTTTTAGCATTGAGTAAAAGCTTTCATGGTCATTAGTTTTATAGTTTTTTCGTATCACAAATTAACAGATTTCAAATAGAGTAGAATAGAGTACAAATACCGTATTTTAAAAATCAGTATTTATACTGATGTAGTTTTAATTTTTCTGTTTTTAAAGCTAAAAACTAAGATATTAGTTTTCTCAAAAGTCCTTTATTTAGTACTTTTGTATAAATCGAATATAGACTAGAAATGAGTGATTTTGTAACATCAGAAATTAAAAATAATATTGCCGAAATTACTTTCGGAACAGCAAAAAGTAATGCTCTTCCCGGAGCGATTCTTGAAAAATTAGCAGAAACAATTTTAGAAGAAGGAGCTAAAAAAGAAGTAAAAGCAATTCTTGTAAAAAGTGAAGGCGAAAAAGCTTTCTGCGCTGGTGCAAGTTTTGATGAGCTTTTGGCAATTGAAGAACTGGAAGCATCTACCAAATTTTTCGGAGGTTTTGCCAAAGTTTTAAATGCAATGAGAAATTGCGGAAAAATCGTAGTGGTAAGAGTTCAGGGGAAAACTACCGGTGGTGGAGTAGGATTGGCTTGTGGTGCAGATTACTGTTTTGCAACCAAAGATTCTGCTTTAGCTTTAACCGAAATCAATTTGGGGATCGGACCTTTCGTTATCGGACCTTATGTAGAAAGAAAAATCGGAAAATCTCAGTTTTCGGCAATGGCAATTGATGCAGATTTCAGATCGGCAGATTGGGCAGAGCAACACAATATTTATCATTCAGTTTCAGAAAATATTGCAGAAATGGATGCTAAACTAGAAAAATTCTTAAATACACTGGCAACAAGAAGCGAAGACGCTTTAGCTTTAATTAAAAAAGTTTCATGGGAAGGAACAGAACATTTCAATGAATTAATGCCCGCAAGAATTCACATGAGTGCAAGTTTAATTCTCGAAGATTCTGCGAAGAAAAATATTGAGGTAATTAAAGAAAGATTAAGAGCAAAATAAAAAAATAAGCGTTGAGATTTTCAACGCTTTATTTTTTATATTCAGATTGCAGTAAAGAATATAATACTGAATCTTCAAAAATTCCATCCACCAAATAATGCCCACGAAGATTTCCTTCTCGGCTAAAACCAAAATGCTCTAACAATTTTTTTGAAGGGGTATTGTTTTCATCGATCAAAGCTTCAATTCTATTGAGTTGCATTTCTTCAAAGCCAAACTCAAGCACTTTTTCAACAGCTTCTTTCATATAACCCTTGTTTTTAAATTCATCAGCATTCAAAGCGTAACCAATTTCTGCTCGATGATGTTGAGGGTTCCAGGTATGAAAACCGCAGTTTCCGATAATTACTGAGCTTTGCTTTTCTACAATCTGAAAGTTCAACATTTTTCGATTGTAGGACTCATAACCTTGTTGATAGATTTTTTTCTGTCGAATAAACTCCTCATCAGTAAGACCTAATATTTTCGTGATTTCGTCATCATTATTCAATTCAAAAATTTGATTCATCGTTTCTGAATCTAGTTTTTGAATCAGGAGACGTTCTGTTTCTATTGTTTCAAATGTCATTTTTTCCCGTCTAATTTTACCAATTTAAATTCTTGATATTGATTTATATAATTTTTTAATTCTCGCTGATTAAACAGATTTAGCAAAAAAAAAAATTAGATAATATAAATCTGCGTGAGATATATTGAAATTTAGTTTTTCAATAAATTAATCGACACCGTTGCCAACTCAGAATTAGGGAATTTTCTGAATAATTCTTTATCAATTTGCAAGCCTGTTTCCAGACAAATCTTCTTAAAAACATCAACTTCCAAGATATATTGATCAGAAAAACCATGCGTCGCTTCATACGCTGTAGCCGGAGTTTTTCCTAAATTCTCGCTGGTCAGTTTAGAGTCTAAAGCATGAAGTTCAATAATTAAAAGTCCGTTTTTTCTGATGTACGGAAGCCAAAGTTCTAAATGTTCTTTCAGGCTTTCTTCTACCAAATTATTCGGAAGCCTTTTTCCTCGGTAAGCAAACGCTCCGGTTGACGTGCTGACCCTTGTAGGATGATCGTTTTCCGGAGTTTTCCAAACTCTGTTATGATCCAGAAAAGTTCTGATATTCAATAAGTCTGAAAGGTCGATCTCATAATTTTCTTTTAAATCATCGGCTAATTGTTTCGGATCTCCAATGTCGCCCCAAATTACTTTTGCCCAAATATCGTTGTTGATGAGGTTGGCCCTGGTTACTTTCAATGCAGCTTGGTTGTAATCTGCACCGACCAAAAACAAAGGATGTTCTTCGAGCATTTTCCCACGAATGGTATACCTTTCTATGGTTTCAAATATATGTTGAATAAAAGCGCCGTTTCCGCAACCCATGTCTAAAACACCTTTCGGCTGGAGATGAATAGGCTGATTAAAAATTTGAATAATAAAATCATTGGCGACCTTAAAATAATTGGAATGCGAACCGCCACTTCCCCAAACATTCATTGCTCGGTCAACATGAATTTCGTCTTCACCATCTGCAATTTCTCTTATTTTTGACGCATCACCAAACAAAAGATTATCCATTTTATTCAGCAACGGAAGATAAGAAACCGTAACCCCATAAGATGGCGCTCTTTTGGCAAAATAAATTCCGGTTTCGGTAAATTTATAATTGCCACCAGTTTTTTTAAACCAACCTAAATAAGCCAGGAAGTCTAGAATCACTTCAAAATTTTCTGAATTTTTATGAAATTCTGCCGCCTGAAATGAAGTCTCCATAAAATATTTATGAAACATTCCTGTCATTCCGAGATAGACGATCACAGGCCCGATGATGCATCCTTCAATATGTTTTAAGATCTGTTTCTGAATTTCTTTTTCTTCGTTATCATCAGAAAGCTGAATTCCAAAATGATCTTTCACAGAATCACTCAATCGTGTAAATTCTTCAATAAATGAATTTTCGTTGATCTGATCTTTAATATCAGTAGAATGTTTTAAAAAAGAAATGACTTTAAGGTAAAGCAAACTGTATTTTTGCAGAAACTGAGTTTTGCTATTAGCTGAAAATGATATTTGATCAGTCTGGTTATCGACCTCATGATCTAAAAAGCCTTGCGATGCCAAAGCCCGAATTGCAACATTCAAGTACCCTTCATTGGCTTTAAACTCTTCAGAAAGTTCGCTCAAAGACATTTTTTGTCGCTCGATAATGAAAGCAATAATCTCTTTTTTCATCAACGAAGCAACGATGGGGGCTGTAACGACGCCATCCAAATGTCTGAATATTTCTGAGCGCAAAGTTTCTTTGTCCATACAATACATTTTTTTAAAGTTAAGAATTTGAACAAAATATTTCAATAAAAGTTTTGTTATTTGAAAATTAAATATAACTTTGTAATTCAAAGTTCTTTTATATGGAGTCAAAAAACTATCACGAAGACTTATCGCACATTCGTTCTATGATGGAACGATCTTCAAGATTTATCTCATTAAGCGGATTATCCGGAGTAGTTGCAGGTTTAGCAGCAATTATCGGTGCGGGATATGTATTTTATGTTTTTGATAGGGAAGGTCTTAATTATTTTGATGGAGAAAGAGGAATTTCCAGTTCGAAAATTGTTAATGAATTGGTCATTACAGGAACTGTGATTTTGGTAGTTGCCGTTTTAAGTGGATATTTTTTTACAGCCAACAAAAGTAAAAAGAAAGGTTTGAAAATCTGGGATGCGACCACCAAAAGACTTTTATTTACCTTTGCAATCCCTTTAGTGACGGGTGGATTTGTATGTTTGGGTTTATTGTACCATCACCTTTTTACCTTAGTTGCTCCCGCCACTTTGATCTTTTATGGATTGGCGTTGGTAAATGCAGAGCGATATACTTTAACTGATGTGAAATATTTAGGATTTTGCCAAATTGGTTTAGGACTTATTTCTTTGTTTTTTTTAGGGTGGGGATTGATTGCATGGACATTTGGCTTTGGCGTTTTGCATATTGTGTATGGTTTGATTATGCATAAGAAGTATAAATAGAATGGAAAAACTTCTTAAATATTTACTCATTATTCTAGGTGTTACAGGAGGAATATGTTTAATATATTTTCTTGCAATGGCTTTAATGATTGGCTATGCATTTGGGAGTTTTGACAAAATTTATTCAACCTCTGAGCTAAAAGAAGAATACTTTTCAAAAGAAATTGAAATCAAAGAGTTAGTAAGTTATTATAATAAAATAAAACCTAAAAATTACTCTATAGATATCGAGTTTAAAGATGACGAAATATTAGAGAGATTAGAAATCACTACTAGTAAAGACTCTGCTTTTAATGTAATTTATCAAGGGTGGGATGTTAGGGTTGCTGATTTACAGAATGATAGTCTGAAAAATATTCTGAATTGGGAAGTAGATGTTGTTACAGAATTAAAAGTTAAACTAGATAAAGCAAACTGTATATCTGTAGAAGATGGAGAGCCAATAAAAATCGGATTTAAAAGAAGTGGTTTAGGAATGTATTCGTTTAATATTTTTCAAAGCATTCAAACCGATAGAACTGAATATAATAACCAATGTGAATATATTTTAGTTAATAGATATTTAGCTCTTCAATACGGAGGGGGAGCAATAGGAGCTCAGTGTTTTCCAGATAAGAATTAAAAAATTATGATTAACATCAGTCAACTCAACAAAGAATTCGAAAGCCGTGTAAGATTGGGCATTATGTCCGTTCTTATGGTGAACGACTGGGTTGATTTTTCTGAAATGAAAAACCTTCTTGAAATCACAGATGGAAATATGGCAAGTCACAGCAATGCCTTAGAAAAGGCTAATTATATTGAAGTAAAAAAAGAATTTGTTGGTAAAAAACCTAAAACTTCATACCGTGTAACACAGTCGGGAAGAATTGCATTTACCGAACATCTTGATGCATTAGAAAAATTAATAGGCAGATAAAGTCTATATTTTTTTGAAAATTAACTTTGAAATACAAAGTACTTTTAATTTTAAAAATTAAAATAATATGATGATACAAAAACAAAAAACAGCAATGATTTATTCTGTACCTGCTCTAATAATGGGAGTTGCGGTACTTGGAAATCTATTTTCTAAAGAGTTCAATTGGTCTTCCTCCGATTTTCTTATTGCAGGAATTCTTTTATTCGGTACAGCTCTTATTATCGATTTGATTTGTCGGATCGTAAAAAACAAAACTTACAAAATTCTTTTGTGCGTCGTGGTTTTGTTTGTTCTCATCCTTACTTGGGTTGAACTTGCGGTGGGACTTTTCGGGACACCTTTTGCCGGAAGCTAATTTTGATTTTTTGAAATAATGACTAGGAAAAAATTTCTAAAAAGACTTTTGCAGCTTTCAGCAGTTGGAGCTTTGCCATTTCTCTACTCTTGGCAAATTGAGCCGTTTTGGGTAGAGTTTGTAGAGCGAAAGCTTCCTATTAAAAATTTACCTGAAGAATTAGAAGGAAAGATTTTGATGCAAATTTCAGATCTACATGTCGGAAACAGATTCGACTGGAATTTTCTGATTGAATCTTTCGAAAAAGCACAAGATTTCAACCCTGATTTTGTTGTGTACACCGGAGATTATGTGAATCACGGTACGGAAGAAGATCATGAAAACTTAGAAAAAGTTATGGCAAAAGCGGTTTATGGGAAACTGGGAACTTTCGGAATTCTCGGAAATCACGACTACGGTAAAAACTGGAAAGATTTGGGTTCTTCAGAAGAGATCTATCGCATTCTTCAAAATAATGGCGTTACCATGCTTAAAAACGAGCAAACAGGATCTCATGGCTTAAATATTATCGGTTTCGATGATTTGTGGTCACCCAATTTTGATCCGATGAAAGTGATGAAAGATTATGATCCTGAAAAAGCAAATCTTGTACTTTGTCATAATCCTGATGTTTGCGACAAAGATGTCTGGAATGGTTATCAAGGCTGGATTTTAAGTGGTCATACTCACGGTGGACAATGCCGAATTCCGGGAGTGATTACGCCAATTCTTCCGGTAGAAAACAGAAAGTATGTTTCCGGAGAAATTGATTTGAAAGACGGAAGAATGTTGTATATCAACCGGGCTTTAGGACATTCTTATCAGGTACGTTTTATGGTGCGTCCGGAAATAACGGTTTTTAAGCTTGAACGTGATGAAGAAGTTTAAACTAAATAATGTCGCATTAGTTTATTTCGGCATTAGTTGGTTGATTGGAATTATAATTATTTTATTGATGATTCTTGAAACACAGGACGAACTTGCGCTTGGTTTATTGTTTTTGTCGGCATTCAATTTAATTATCAATCTCTTTTCAATACTGCTACTCTTCGTTTTATATTATGTATTTCCAGAGAATAAAACGGAATTTAAAAATTCAGCAGTTATGCTGTTTTTCAACTTCCCTATACTGATTGTACTTTACATACTTTTAATATATAACCTATGAAAGATTCAACGATTATTAATATAGGAAAACTAACTTTTGCAATTACATTCTTATTAGGTAATATTTGCTTTTGGGGTTTCTTTTTAACAAATATAATTGGGTTTGCAATATTTGGAAGCTATTTTATTTTTCTTGGAACTATGATTAATATAACAATCTTTTTGGTATTGCTTATATATGGCTCATTTAATAATGCTCAGTTTAAAATTTGCCTAAAATCATCATTCATTATTCTTTTAAACTTACCCATTTTACTTCTCTATGGATTTTTAATTTCAAATTAAAAAAAAATAAACTATGAAAAAAATACGCGTCAAATTCCTCCTTTTCGTGTACGACAAAACACAAAAACTCTACAGAAAATATTTCAAAAAGAAAAAAAGACAATGGCAGTTTAATGAAAAACAATTGCTGGAATTTCACAAAGATTCTTTAGGCAGAAAGCTCGGTGAATTTTATAAAAAACACGGTTTTACAATGATTCCTAAAATGGAAAACCACGACGTACATCATTTATTAACTGGTTGCGGAACCAATTTCGAAGACGAAATCGCAATGCAGTTTTTGCTTCTTGGAAACGGAAAGCTTAATGCTCATCTTTTGGCAGCGGTGGTTTTAGGAAGCATTATCCTTCCGGAATATTATTAAATGTATCGTAATGCTTATCAGAAAGGAAGAAATATGAGATCATTTCACCACATCGATTTTGAATCTTTATTGTGGCAGAATTTTGAAAATATCCAAGATTTTTTCCGACAAAAAGAAACCCCTGTTTTTTATTAACCTTAATCTCAACTTCAACCTTAACCTCATGAAAACACATCACTATATATTTTTCAGCACCATCGCATTCATCGTTTTATTTTATAACGAAAATGTAGGCTTAAATCTTGGTATTTTAGGCGTTCTATATTCACTTTTAACGCTTATTAAACCCCCGGTAAGAAACCGCAGCAAAACGTTTTTTATGCTTTTTACAACAAGTATTCTGTCAAGCATGGCTTTTGCTTGGTTTGGCGATTTTAGTTCGTTTCTGGCATTGGTAGTTTCACTTTTGCTGCTTTCTTTCCGGTCTAAAAACAAGAGGCTGAAGAGTCTTTTTCTCGTTCCGGTCTTTGTGGTCAATTTTTTTACATTTATCTGCAGAGTTTTTAGCTTTAATGAATGGTTTCCGAAAAGCGAAAAATCTGGTTTTTGGAAGAAAATATTTGCTTTTGTTTTTATTCCTTTTGTTTTCGTGGCTACATTTTTCGGAATTTATGCAATGGGAAGCGATCATTTTGCAAATCTTTTTACCAATTACGAATTAGACATTAATCTTTTTCAGGTTTTTGGTCTCGGAGCTTTAGGCTTTTTCATTGCTTTCAATTTCTTCAATTTTGTAGTTGAGAAACAGTTTTACAAGCAGAATCATTTTTTAGATAATGATTTTAAAGAAAAAGATAAAATTCAGAAACCTACTTATTCTTTTCTTGATTTGGATTCTGAAAGAACAAGTGGTGTCATTTCATTGATCTCGTTAAATATATTATTGATTTTCTTTATTGTAACCTATAATTATGAGCAGTTTTATGAAGCGGTCAAATCTCCAAATCAACTTTCTGAAGAAACTCATGAAAGAGTAAATGCCGTCATTATGTCGATTGCAATGGCAATTTTGGTGATCATGTTTTATTTTAAATCTAATTTTAATTTCGATCCTAAGGCTGGTTGGCTTAAAATCTTCGCAAAGATCTGGATCTTTCTGAATGCTGTTTTAGTCTTTTCCGCAATGTTAAAAAATACAGAATATATTACAAGCTACGGTTTTACGTACAAAAGACTTGGTGTTTACGCTTTTCTGCTTTTATCATTGATCGGTTTGATCCTTACCTTTTACAAAATTCAGTTTAAAAAGAAGAATGCATTTCTTTTCAACTCAATGAGCTGGTGTTTTTATGGAATGGTTTTAGTATGCAGTTTTATCAATTGGGGTGGGATCATTACCTCTCAAAATATGAAACGTTCAGATTTTGCCATAAATTATCATTTAAATACAATTAGTTTCAGCGAAAAATATCTTTTAAAATATGCTGAAGAAAAGAAAAATTCAAAACTGGAAAAAGAGGTTTTAGAAAGGATAAAAGTTAAAAAATCATCAACAGCTTTATCGAAAATCCTTTATTATGAAACTATTAAAACTAAATAATATGAAAAAATATGCTCTTATAATTATTCCGTTGTTAATAATTTCCTGTAAAAAAGAGACGCTGGCAACGGATAAAAAGACAGATTCAATTATTGTTTCTGAACAGTCTGCAAACACTTCTCAAGTAGATTCTCAAAATATTAAAATTAATAAGGATACTTTAAAAGCTCCTATCAATAGTAAAAGTGAAGTGAAAGATGGAGAAATTACCAAATTAATTGATGGAGAAAAATTTCCAAGTACACTAGAATGTGAATTTACCGATAAAATTCAAAAACTTGTAATTAGAATAACAAACTATAATAAAGGTGAATTAAAAGCGACAATTATCCCTGAAAACAATAAGATGAATATTCGTTTCAACCAAATTAAAACACCCGACGGAAAATATGACGGTCCCTTTGGAAGAGATATTTCTTATAAGATTTCGAGTAAAGGAGAAGTATGGCTTATCATTGGGAAAAATCTAATGGCTGAAGGTGAAAATTCAGGACATTTTTCTGTAAGAATAGAGTAATTTGGTATAGTTTGTGCAAATGTAATTTTCAAATTTTAATAATATGAAAAATATATTTTCATTAGCAATAGCTTCTACAATGATTTTAACGAGTTGTGGAGCGGTACAGTCGATTGTACAAAATACATTTCCGTACACAACCAATGTTTTAATCTCTACGGGAGTACCTGCAGATAAAGAAGTTTCTTCTACTGCCACAGCATCAAACGTGCAGACTTGGGTAGGGGGAAACAATAATGCGCAGATAAAAGATGTTAGAATTTCAGATGCTAAAATTTCTGTAGTTTCACCAAGCGGAGGTAATTTAAGTGCTTTAAAATCGGTAAAAATCTATATTTCATCAAACGGAACTGGCGAAAAGCTAGTAGCATCGAGGTCTGCGATTGATACCAATTTCTCAAGTTTAAATTTAGATTTAAACAATGACACTGGTTTTCTGGATTCTGTAGTGAAAAGCTCGGGTTTAACAGTAAGAACGGTTTACGAACTTAAAAATCAAACAACCTCTGATATGAATATTAAAGTTGCGCTAAACTTTAGCAGCGTTCCGGTAAGATAAAAGTTTTTAACATAAACATCAAAAGCTTTCTTATTTTGTAAGAAAGCTTTTGTTGTATAAAAAATTTTGGTTATCTAATTTTGTAAATCGAAAGTTCTGCAGACTTATCTGTAATCACTCCCAAATTAAGTCCACCTTGTACTAAACCAAACCGCAACCTATCTCCTGCAGTGAGTTTGTAAATGTGGCTTATCTGCCCCTGAGTAAGGGTTATATTAATTACAACAAGATTTAGCCCAAGTATACTAGATAAATCTAATAAATTAACGCCTCCGAACACTCTGTAATCTAAAAGTGTATGTACAGTTGCTACTCCAACTCCCACCGTTTTCACAATAGCAATTCCTGGAGGGTTGCTGGCTAAAAGCTGAGCAGAAACTCCCTGTCCGGTTCTAAAACTATAATCAATATGATAAAGGCCCGTAGAGGGTACGATATATTCGTTGCTTACAATTTGAGAAGATGCTATTTCAGTAGTAACTGTCCCGCCTGATGTACTCAATGGGAGATAATTAAAACTGCTGGTAAATAGACCAAGACTGATATTCAGCAATGAAAGATTTCCCTTAAAATTTGCTGCGTAAGTTCCGGTATCCATTCCTAAATCATTAACGGCAATTTTATTCCATATTCCCTGAGTGGAATTAGGATGGGTGTAATAAGCATCAAACATAAAGAAACCTGTGCTTGCTACATCCTGGGTTTTGAGCTCATTTATTAGAGGGCTGGTTACAGGGCTTGTTACATAAACAATAGCTCCGTTTTGAGCAAGATTATAAGCCGGTGCCTTTAATCTAAGTGAATCTCCAGAAATTCTTGGAGGAATAATTCCGTCTGCAAAAGTAAGTTCTGGTCTCTTTTGAACATGCAGAGTAGATTTAGGATTATTGGTGTTGATACCCACTTGTGCATTGACGTTGTAACCCATTATAAATAGGACTACAATAAGGTAGTAGTTTTTCATGGTTATTTAGTTTTTGGTGTTATAAAGATATATAAAAAATATATTATAATTCCAAAAATAAACAACATTTAATGTGAATTTTGTTGTTTTGCCGTATTTATACGGTGTTTTCTATGTTTTTTAATAGGTTTTATTACGAATGATATAGATTTAAGCTATTGAGTGGAAGTAATTCATTAGAAAGAGACAATTATTGTATAGTTAGGGATTGCTATTGTTTTGTAATCGTGTCCATTACGATAGTGACAGGTCCGTCATTTGTGAGTGATACTTTCATATTTGCTCCAAAAATACCACTTTCAACTTTTAAACATGATTTTAAAAGCTCTTCTTTAAAATATTCAAAAAGAGGAATCGCTTTGTCGGGTTTTGCTGCTTTTATAAAAGATGGTCGATTGCCTTTTTTGTAATCTGCAATCAAAGTAAATTGACTGATGCACAAAATCTCTCCATTAATATCTTTAATAGATAAATTGAGTTTGTCATTTTCATCACTAAAAACTCTCAGGTTTAAAATTTTCTGTACTAGCCAGTCGGCATCTGTCTTTTCATCGTTTTCATCAATCCCAACCAGGAGCATAAAGCCTGTGTTTATTTCACCAACTATTTTTCCATCTACTTTTACAGAAGCTTCAGAAACTCTTTGAATAACTGCTTTCATTAATTATTATAAACTGTAATTGTGTTTGTGGATTGATCAAAATTGCAAAAATATCTTTTAAGAGGAAGAGATGATACTTCAATCGGTTCTCCAGTTGTTATAAACCATTTAGCATTGTCTTTTGGACAAATTACTTTTGGAAAATCTACTGTTAAAGTAGTATTGTTATCTGGGCAAATATGTGGTGCGTTTCTGTCGTATGCAGCATACCCATTATTACTTACTTTAAAAATTATTAAACCTCTTGTTCCAGCTCCATCCATGTCAATATATGTCCATTGTTGATTTTGTAGATTCGAATTTTGGAGTGGCATTGAATTTAAAGGAAGAATTACATTAATTGTTGAGTTAGGAAAACAGCTCACAGTATCATCACGGTTACTGCATGAGTTGATATTTAAAAAACTGAATGTCAGTACGGTGAAGATTGATATGATTGAGAAAGTTTTTTTCATTACTATATAAATTTTTATATATTTGTAAAACAATAACGATTAACAAACAAAAACATTGTCCGGCAAATGTCGGATAATTTTTTTTATACCAAAACTAAATTTTAAAATTATGGCGAGCTATGTAACTAAGGTCGGATTAGATAAAATGAAAGCTGAGCTGGAGCAATTGGAAAAAATAGAAAGACCAAAAATTACTCAACAGATTGCTGAGGCAAGAGATAAAGGAGATTTGTCGGAAAATGCAGAATATGATGCAGCAAAAGAGGCGCAAGGAATGTTGGAAATGAGAATCTCTAAACTAAAAGATGTTGTTACTACTTCAAAAGTGATTGATGAAACGCTACTTGATACTTCAAAAGTTTCGATTCTTACTACAGTAAGATTAATGAATAATGATACAAAGAAAGAACAGACTTTTAAATTGGTGCCGGATAACGAAAGTGACTTGAAAACAGGGAAGATTTCGGTAAATACTCCTATTGCAAAAGGATTATTAGGAAAAGTAGTGGGCGAGACTGCTGAGATTGTCCTTCCAAACGGTAACAAATTATCATTTGAAGTTTTAGAAATTACACTTTAAAAAAAATAAAATTTTTAAACTTTTATAAAAATGAGCTCAATTTTCACAAAAATAATCAATGGAGAAATTCCTGCTTATAAAATTGCGGAAAACGAAAATTTTGTAGCATTCTTAGATGCTATGCCTTTGGTAAAAGGTCATACACTTGTTGTTCCCAAAAAAGAAGTAGACCTTATTTTTGATTTGGAAACCGAAGAGTACAAAAATCTTTGGGCTTTTGCTCAGGAAGTTGCTCGAAAAGTGAAAAATGCAATACCTTGTGTAAGAGTAGGAGTAGCTGTGGTAGGGCTAGAGGTTCCTCACGCTCATATTCATCTGATTCCGCTAAATAAAGTGGAAGAAATGAACTTTAAAAACGAAAGACTGAAACTTTCTGCGGAAGAATATTCAGAAATTCAAAATTTAATAATTAATTCTTAACAATACAGAAAATCGTAAAAAAGAAATTTTTTACGATTTTCTTTAATCATATATCAATAATCAAGATGAATTCAAACCAATGTTCTTTCTGTGGTAAGAAAAGAAATGAAGTGCAAATGCTGATTTCAGGACAAAATGGCTTTATTTGTGAAAACTGCATCGAGCAGGCACATTCTATTGTAAAGGATACCGTTTCGCCGGCAGGATTTTCACCAGCTGAATCTATGGACGAGCTTAAAAAGCCTAAGGAAATAAAAGAATTTCTTAATCATTATGTCATCGGGCAAGACCAGGCAAAAAAACAACTTTCAATTGCGGTATACAATCATTATAAAAGATTACTGCATGCGAAGGATGAAAACCGTGAAGTTGAGCTAGAGAAATCTAATATTATCATGATTGGTGAAACAGGAACGGGAAAAACGCTTTTAGCTAAAACCATTGCTAAAGAACTTAATGTTCCTTTCTGTATTGTTGATGCTACTATTTTAACAGAAGCTGGTTATGTGGGGGAAGATGTTGAAAGTATTCTTTCAAGACTTTTAATGGTTGCCGACTACGATGTAGAAAAAGCAGAAAAAGGGATTGTTTTTATTGACGAAATTGATAAAATTGCCAGAAAATCTGATAATCCGAGTCTTACAAGAGATGTTTCAGGAGAAGGTGTACAGCAGGGTTTGTTGAAACTTTTGGAAGGAAGCATTGTGAATGTTCCGCCACAAGGGGGCAGAAAGCATCCTGACCAAAAATATATTCAGGTAAATACTCAGAATATTTTATTTATTGCGGGAGGTGCTTTTGATGGTATTAAAGAAATTATCGAAAGAAGGATGAATAAACAAGCCATCGGTTTCAGTGCTGAAAAGATTAATAAAGTAGAAGAAGATGAGTATGTTTTAACAAATATTAATGCTATAGACCTTCGTTCATTTGGATTAATTCCTGAGCTTTTGGGAAGGTTTCCAATCATTACTTATCTAGAAAAGTTGACCAAAGAGACGATGATTAGAATTATGAAAGAGCCTAAAAACTCTATTGTCAATCAGTTTGTGGAGCTTTTTAAAATGGACGGTACAAAATTAGTGTTTACAGATGAGGCTATTGAAATTATTGTGGATGAGACGATGGAGAAAGGTTTGGGTGCTAGAGGCTTACGAGGAACTACTGAAAAAGTCTTAGAAGACTATATGTTTACCGTGGGAGAGCATGATGAGATTATTCTTACAAAAGATAATATTTTGATTGTTAAGTGATTTTGTTTTTTTTTTAAAAAAAAGTTATACCTTTACACTGAATATTTTTTTTGACACAAGAAAAACAGTATACAATGAAAAAAAGTTTATTAACTATCGGAATTTTAGCAACCGGTTTATCTGTTCAGGCGCAGACTATTCTACTTCACGTAGACGACACCGCTAAAATGTATGTAAGTAATGGCGCCCTCGTTTACAATGGGGGAGGAGTACAGACCAGAGGTAATGGTAACATTGATCTTCATGGTAATATGATGGTTGTAGGAAGTAATGCGACGGACGTTTTCAGGACAATTGATGCAAGTTCTAACCCTAAAACGACTGGGACCAATATTATTTTACGATTAAATTCCCCTTCGCTAGCAACTTATGCAACTTCTACCTATGGACAATTGTACATAACGAATTTAGCGCAAGATAAAATTACAGGTATTGTAGATAAGGAGTATAAAGCTCTTAACCAAGGAAGTTTTCAACAAATGGCTTTCCCTTTTGCTAATAAAACAGTACAAAGTATTGCTACTGATTTAGGAAAAGCAGTTAATTTTACAGGTAATAGATCAACTTCGTCTTTAGCATATTGGGATAATACCAAGACGGTAATGAGAATTGTTAATCCTGCTAGCTCTACAGATTCCGGAAATTCAACTGTATTGTATGGTCCAACTACTTATTTTGCAGTAGGAACTAGTGGATGGAATCCTACTCCTGCAAATTCAGATGTACTTACTTTAAAAGGAGTTCCTTATTCAGATGCTGTAGCTGCTACAAATAGCATTAATCTTGCAAATGGAGGTTTAGGAGTTAACTATGGAAGTACAGGGGGAAATCTGAATGTTTTTGGTGAAAGATATTACTCTTATATTAATGATCCGTTTGATACAAGCTGGACTACCAATTATGGAAAAGAACTTTATCAGTATGGTAATCCTTTTTTAACTAATGTTGATTTAAGCTGGATTGGTGCAGATGTGGATGAGCCAGGAACAACAGATGGCAATCGACTTCCGATTAAAGGGATAAGATTCTCACAAGAAGGAGTAAATTATTCTACTTCAGGGGGGACAACAACAACTACAAATAGAACCGTAACATTTAGCCGTAATACTTCTACAGGTGGTACTATTCCTGCAGGTGATGTGAATAGTTTAGTAATCAAGCCTTTGGGAGTTGTTTATATTAAACTTGATCCTACTTTAATAACTACATATTCTGCTGCTAGTTTAAACAGATTGTTAAATTTTAATACGACAAGACGCTTTGCGACAGCCGCAAGAGCTGCTGGATCTTATTCTGTTACTGCTGCAAAAAATAGCCCTTCATCAACCTTGAAGCAATTAGGTGTTATTGCCTTAGATAGTCAGGATAATGAAATTTCTAGAACATATTATGTAGTTCGTGATAATGCAACGACTGGATATAGCTCAGTGGCAACTTTACAAGCTAATATAGGATATAATAGCGATAATACACCTACAAACGGACCTATTTATACCAATGAAGAGTATATGACCGGTGGAATAGATCCTACGTATGCTTCTCAATATAATTTATATATTAATGAAGCTAATGAGGTGAACTTTTTACATAAAAAAATACCATTAACACTTAACTCTCCTGCGATAAGTAAGCTGAAATTTGAAATTAGAGAAGATGCTGCTTTAATTCCTGCAAACCAATCTGCATTAAGCGCAGGTGAAAGTTTTTGGATAAAGATTAATGGAGCCAACGTTATGTTATCTCAAAATCAGGTTATAAGTGCAGGGTCAGTTACTCAGGCAGGTCTTTATTATGGAGAGCCACAGCCAGAAACTGTTTTAGGAACTTCAGATTTAACTAAAAAAAGTGCTACAATTGTAACTTATGAAAAATCTTCAGATAATTTTGTAGCTATATTTGACAAGAATTGGAAAAATGCTGATATTACAATTTTTGATATGAGTGGTAAACTAATTAATTCTGAAAAAGGAGTTAATACAAAATCTAATCATACGTTAAATATTCCTAAACAAATAAATAATGGTTATTTGGTTACAATAAAGGCTGATAACGGACAAGTATATAACACAAAAATAATGAGATAAAAAGTATTTATGAAAAACAAATTAATTATTCTATTCGCATTGTTTGTATCTCAACTATCTTTGTTTGCTCAAGGGAATTCTGGGACAATATCAGGAGGTCCAGGTGCTCCTCCTGATCCGCAAACTGAAGCTGATGGTCCTGGTTCAGTCGCTACTTCTCCCATCGATATGTACGTTTATGTATTAGCGATAGTAGCAATTCTGGTGATTGCCTATTTCGCTAAAAGATACAAAACTCAAAAAATATAAAAATAACATTAAAATATTTGAAACTCTCTGATTAGTCGGAGAGTTTTTTTATTTTTACATTATGAAAAAGATATTTGTATTGTCAGGAATGCTGCTGGCATTTTCAATAAACGCACAGTTTTCTGTGAATATCCAGTCGCAACCGGATTTTAATGAACAAGAAGCTATTCTATATACATTGAACGGCTCAAAAGATATTATTGTTACCAAAGAAAAAAGTAAAGGAAATGTCTGGACTTTTAAGTATCCTAAGAACTATTCTGGGATGATGAAAGTGTACTTTCCTAATACCAACAATTCTGTAAGTTTTATTTCTGAAAATAAAAATATAAGTATTAAGCTTGATACAAAAGCAAATAAAATTCAGAATATAATTTATCAGGATGAATCAAATGAGTTGATGAATAGTATTCAGGAATCTTCTCAGAAAAAAGAAATGATTCTTCCTGCATTGGTGCAAATTAAAGAATATTATAAAGACAATACAGACTTTGGAAAAGCACTAAACAGTGAGATGGGCAGGTTGTCTGGAACAAGCAGTATAGATCAGTCAAAGCACCCATTTGTGTATTATTATAATACCAATTATAATAAATTCCTTTCAAATAACCCTGAGAAAAAGGTAACACAAGAGGAAATTGTAAATTTTATAGACAAATCAAATGATATGTTGGAGAGCTCGTCTCTTCTACGTCCAATTCTGGTATCCTATCTTAACGTAGGAGGTAATACTAATGTCAATACTTCTGTAGATACTTTAATCAATAAATTAAATGTTGAAACACCTCGTGGACAAACCGTACTCTCGGAATTGATTGATATTTTTGATGTGTATGATATGAATGAATTTAAAACGAAATACCTTACGCTAGCGAAAGATTTAAAATGTACCATTAATGACCGTTTGGCTTCTACTTTGAAATCTAATGCTGCTACAGACATTGGGGCTGTTTTTCCGGCCTATAAGTTCCATTCGGCAGTAAATACTAATGCGAAGTCGATAGCTGATGTAAAAGCGGATAAAAAGGTGATTGTTTTTTGGTCTTCAACATGCTCACATTGTGAAAGCGAATTGCCGCAACTTTTAACTAAATATAAAGAGATGCAGGCGAAAAATATTCAGATAATCGGGATGTCTTTAGATACAGATAAAAATGCTTATACAACCAAGATTGCCGCATTTCCTTGGATCAACGATTCTGAATTAAGAGGATGGAACAGTTCTTTTGCTGAAATTTATAATATTCATGCAACACCAACGTATTTTATTTTAGATGCTAACAATAAGATTATCAGTAAGCCCAGCCATGTTGGTGATGTTTTAGAATATTTTAAGTTAAAATAATTTTGGTAGTAAGTAAATATTTTCTATATTTGCACCACCAAAAAGGCGAGGTAGCTCAGTTGGTTAGAGCGCAGGATTCATAACCCTGAGGTCACGGGTTCAATTCCCGTCTTCGCTACAATTTTAAACCGCAATCATTGATTGTGGTTTTTTTGTGTTTAAAATTTAAAAGATATTTTGAGGGATCAGGGAACAGTATCAAAACCTGGGCTCAGTCTCAAAAGTTGGGGACTAAGCAAAAAGTTTTGATAATCTAAATAGAAAGAAAGATTTATCCTTTACTCCTCTGAGTTGCA
>NZ_LELA01000033.1 GCF_001677955.1 Chryseobacterium sp. BGARF1 | reverse complement strand
TAATCCGACAAGGTGTCGGCAGGAATTTCAAACCTAAAAATGAGGAATAAAATTAAAGTATCGTTTTAATTTCTCAGTATCTTTACCTCATGGAAAACGAAGAATTAGAACGTCAAATATTAGAAATAGTACAGAAGAAACATAATGAAACGGGCGGGAATAATGGAAATGGTTTTGCTGATTTTGACCATATATTAAATATGTCACTTGAGGTAAGGAATGCGTTTTTAAAACGAATGGCAGATGAAAAGAAAATCGCCATAAGAATTGGCCCTAATGCAAGAATGATAATGTTACCGAAATAAATTAAGGAGTCAAAAACTGACTCCTTTTTCTTTCAATAAATATATTTCTCGATGAAGTATATTTTCTGTTAGTTTTTCTTCATGAGTTAAATTCCATGCATATTCCAGCCATGATAAAACATCTTTATCTTTTTCAGCGGCTAAATAAACATAAAGCTCACTTCTATTTTCATCTTCAAAATACTTTTCATCAAATGTCATCGGATGCTCGGCTTCGATTTTCCATTTAGTTTTGAAAAATCCATCGAACTCAATTTCTTTTTGATTTGCCTGATACTGGATAAATCCAACCATATCATAGTACAACTCGCTTAAGTTTTCAGAGTCTTCTGCCATATCTTGCAGAATAATCATCGTATCATTATTTAAGTCCATATCAAAATAATGTTAGAGGAGTTTTTTCGGGTTCTAAATTTTCAAACATTAAATTTGGCGAATAATTTGGAAATTGAAACTCTTCAATTGGTTTTTGATCAAGAAATTCTCTTCCCATTTTTTCATCTAAAGTAATTATCATTCGATTATGGATTTCTGCCTGAGTTGGATTTGGCAAAGTAGTTACCAATCCAAAGCCTAAATTTCCATCAGACCAAATATCGTAAAAGCCAGCAATGTAGAACTGAGCTTTATCTTTCCAAAACATTTCATGCTTTTGCTTCACAGGGGTTTTCTTTCCAGGAACCGATACCGTTTTATGTTCGTAATAAGAGCTTGCTGGAATCAAACATCGATTCTTTTCTATCTTTCGGTAAAATGTATGTGTGTTTTCGGACTGCAGGTTTTTGCCTTTAGTTGGCGCATTTGGGTTTTCCTGAGTTCCCCAATAAGTATTAATCAAAATTATCCCGTTATGATTTACTATTGCCGGAACTGAAGGCACTGTTTGTTTAACAAATGCATTCACATTATCTCGTAAAGAATATTCCTGATCAGAATCTTCAGCGTTTAAGTCTTGAAGAGCCTTTTTGAGATTTACACCTTTTGAATTAAAATTGTAGCACATGGGGTCTAATTTTTTCGAAATGTACAAAATATATGCTAATCAATTTATGCTTTTAAAACGATTGATTCAGTGAATGAAGTAGTGTATTTTGGAGACAGATGTTTTTGATCCATCTTCCATGTTTTTTGAATATCCATTGATGCAAGTTTTACCTTGTGAGTGCCTAATTTTTTATTTAGAAAATCCATTGTACTCATTATAGGGGCATGTTTTACGTGTAAATCTTCTTCAAACATGCTTGTCATTCTCTCATTATCCGGCACGAACGTTCCAGTTATCACTCCGGCTTTTCTATATCTAAAACCATCAACAAATATTTTATTTAATGCTATTTTTGCATATTTTGAAATCTCTATTGTTGAATTACTTGGATTTGGAAGCGTAACCGTGAATGAATTAGAATATTGAGGTTGATCCATCTTAAAACGATCCGTCATAATAAATACGGTTACATGCTTACAACAAGAATTTTGTTCCCTAAGCTTTCTTGCGCATTCTGCAGCAAATGTAGAAACTCTTTCAGCCACATAATCGGGGTCTGAATTACCTTTGTCAAATGTCCGGGTAGTAGCAATGTTCTTCTTTGGCTCCTGAATAGTCAATCCATACTGTTGATCTCCCAACAGTTCCTTTTTCATTCGTACCCCGTAAATACCCATTTCATCACGAAGAAAATCGTCTGGTAATTGCGTAAAATCATATGCTGTTCTGGCTCCATATTTTTGAAATCTTTCAAAATATCTTCTTCCAATCCCCCAAACATCTTCAAGAGGAAACCATTTTAATGCAGCTTGGATTCTCTTTTCAGAATCGAGATTATAAACAGATCCTGTTTTTTCAGGATATTTCTTTGCTATTTTATTCGCAACTTTTGCCAACGTTTTTGTCGGTGCAATTCCAATGCTTGTAGGAAGATCAAGACCTTTAAAAACATCATTTCTTAATTCTCTCATTCTGTTTTCTGGATCTGAATATCCATCTAAAAAAAGAAAACTTTCATCGATTGAATAAACTTCAATGTCGTTACAATATCGCTTAACAATCTGAACTACTCTATTGCTTATATCTCCATAAAGGACAAAGTTTGCGGAGAAAACGAAAAGCCCGTCTGATTTCTCGAAATGTTTAACTTTAAAATAGGGCTCACCCATTTTTATGCCTAAAGCTTTGGCTTCATTACTTCTGGCAATAGCACAACCGTCATTATTAGATAATACAACAACAGGTTTATCCCGGCAGTCATACCGAAATATTCGTTCGCACGATGCGTAAAAATTATTGCCATCAATTAATGCTATCATAATTTTCGCCAGTTTCTAAAAGTCCACGTAACCACTCCCCACAAAAAGAATTCAGTTTCGTCGTTAATGTCGAAATGTGAGAAATCAGGATTTTCTGATTTCAATTTTAATTCCTGAAGCTGATTATTCTCATCATATTTTGGTTTAAATCTTTTAATGAAGAACTGATTTTCAATAATTGCAGCTACAATATCATTCGGCTTTGCTTCGATTCCCTTTTGAATTAGGCACCAGTCACCATCAAGAACCCCAATATCTTTTAAGGAATCACCTGAAATTCTACCCGGAAAAGTAGTGATTGGGTCTTTCACTAAAAGCTTTAAAAAATCAATACTATCATCGGGAAAATCCAATGCTGCACTGGGAAACGAGCCATAACCACCTGCTTTCAAGCTTTCATTTAAAGGCTTCAAAATCAATGACTCAGCATTGTCTAACTTAAATATTTCTAAATTACCATCTTCCATTTTGCAAAGTTATGTCGTTTTTAAATACAGATATTTAAAACTTATCCACAGCAAAAATGAATGTCTAATGCGACAAAACATGACGTATAAAAAACAACCCCGCAAATGCGAGGTCGATTGTCAAACAATTATATGAAGTAATTGCTTTTAAATCCACAATTTACATGCCATACTTTTTTTTATAAAAAAAGAGAGCTTCCGGATTGATGTTGGAAGCTCTCTTGAAATTTGAAATATATAATAGTTGGATGGTAAAACCTCTTATTCAAATTATATACCAAAATTTAGGCTTCCCTAAAAAAAAGGAAGCCTAAAAAGAATTCTAATCGGTTCGAAAACCGGCTATGTAAATTTAATAAATATTTCTATATTAGTGCAAAACTAATATTATGAATACGATACAACAATTAATAAAGTCAATCGAGCTGTCTTTCGAAAATGACAATCATTATGCAGCTTTAACTGTAGCTTTAACATTACCAGATATTTGTGGAAAATTAGAATCACCCATGAAAAAGTCGTCCGTTAGATTTATAGAATGGTTTGACAGATATTTAAAAGAAAATTTTCAGTCCAATCAACAGGGAGAATTAAATATTTTTTTAACAGCTAATGATTGTTATGCTCTAAGGTGTTCTTTCCTACATGAAGCAAATGATGATATTTCCGAACAAAGAGCTAAAGAAACTCTTGATAAAATTTCATTCGTTACAATGAATCTTCATAAAATAAAAATAGATAATGTTCTTTTTTTAAATGTAAAAATGTTTTGTATAGCAATTATTGAGGCAGTTAAAAATTGGCTTAAAGATATAGATACAGACAAAGATATTCAAGAACGTATTAATAATCTTTTAAAGATTAATACTAGCGGGTTTAGTCCGATGCCTGGAATATATCTAGGTAATCAATAACTTTAATTAACCCAAAGTTGTAAAATTAGACATCTTTGGGTTAAACTTACTTTGAGTATTTTTTATAAGCATCTGCCATTTTAACATCATACTTATTCTTTTCATATTCAGAACCATTATACAGATAAGCGAACTTTGCCCAATTTTTATTTCGAATATGATTCAGAAGACCGAAATTCTTAATATAGCGCACAAACGAATCCAGTTGTCGAGATTCTGACTCATACATTTTGTTGATAAACTCTTGAAGCGATTTGTAGCCTAGTTTCTGCCAATTATCACCCATTACTTGAAACTTTCCCCAAGAACAAGACATTAAAGCAGCTTCACGATTTAACAATGATGCTTTTTGTAATTTTGTATGCTGTTCAGATTCTTTGCCATATCCTCCAGGAATCTTATTACAAATATCTGGATTTGAAATAGCATATTTTCCATTTGTGTATTTATAAAATCGGTGACGTTCAAAAAGAATCTTGGGTTCACCTGATGGAAGAAACCCTAAGCCTCGACTTTCAACTTCTGCAACCGCCTTAATCGCTGCAACTTCACAGCCTAATTCTTTGGCTGCATTAATATAGTCTTGTTCTGTTAATGTTTTCATTTTTTAAAATATTTATATGTGAAAAAGATGAAGATTAAAAAAAAGATAACGATTGTAATGACAATCCAAGTTCCTGCTTGAGGGCCATTTGCTTTTATTTTTTTCGTTTCTTCAGAAACAGCAGAAGCGACATCTTTTATAGTTTCTTTTGAAACTGCCGTCTTCGCTAAATCCTGAATGATATTTGTTGATTCTTCTTTTTTGGTTTGCTGATTTTCTTCATAAGATTTTTTATATTGATTATTGATAGAATATTCCGCATTACCTATAATAGAAATACTTTGAATAGTATCTTTACCTATGATATTATGGTAAACTAAAGGATTTAAAGAATCGCTTTTCCCTTTTATTATAATATCTCCTGAAAAGTCTTCCTTCTTGTTTTGCGTGTTTTGATCTGTAATCTTTTTTGAATCTTCTTTTTTGAATACCTCTTTTACAGAATCTAATTTCACTCTTATAACTTCAGTTTTGCCTTCTTTTGTAAAGGAAACTGATTTTTGCCTTGTTCTGCAACTGAATATTAAGCTACTCAGCAGAATCAGAATTAATATCTGTTTCATTGTTTTTTAGATTTAGATCATTAATATTTAATGTTTTGTTGAATTTTTCAAACTTCTTTAAAAATGCCAATGGTGGGAATTTACCATCGGTTATGATTCCAATATTCACCAAAGCGTTTCCTGCAGGATAAATGAATATCATTATTTTAGAGGCTACTTTAAAGTAGATGCTGTCAAGCTCTGCATCTGAAATTATCTGAATAAAAGCTTCGGTGAGAAAGTAAACAAGAATTACCAATGCTATTTTTTGAGAAAATCCGGTAATCATTTTCCTTGGCGAAAAAGTGTTGAATTTCATATGTTTCCAGATTCCCGCAATTAAATCAGCAATCAAAGCTAATCCAAGAACAAAAATGAAAACATAGCTTTCCAAATACCATCCTGTAATCCTTTCAGAAATAGTCAACCCTACAGCCGGAACCATTGCCAATTGAAAAGATGACCACATTTTGCCAGCAATTCCACCAGAGTGAATTGACATCAAATTGTTTATTACAAATTGTTTAATCATTATCTTTTTGTTGATGTTTTATTATCCGATGAATAGTCCATTCTGAAAATGACAAATTGTTCCCCCAATATTTTTTTGACCTGAAAATCCCTCTTGTAACGTTCCCGCCAAATGAGGCACATATACCTTAATGCCCTTAAAGCCGTTTGAATCGATATTATTTAAAAACAAGAATCCGGAACCTATTTCGAGTGCATTGTTTACAGTGCCTCCAAAAGCATTCAAGCTCAATCCAGTATTTAAAATACTATTTCCAGTTGCTAAAATTGAAGCTGCTTCATTTATATTATTTGAACCTAAGTTTTTATTGCTTCTAATTTTGAAATTACTATAGATTTGAGAATTTTGATTAACATCAGCACTTATTACAAGACCATCAATTAAATCACCTGAATTATCCCTTGTTCCAAAAAATAACTCTCCGTTTTGGCTTGTTAATGATTTTGGCGTTATTTGCCATCCACCAATATTACCTTCGGTTGAATTAATTTTCCCTTTAATCTCAGCATTTTCAGCAATCATTTTACCATTATCTAAAACACGGAAAGGTGCATTGTTTTTATCGGAATATGGCGCACCTGCTCCTATTCTTATACTTTCATCACCATTATCTGTAATGCTTGAAATAAAGGCATTTCTTTCGGTTTCATCTCCAACCTCAATAATTTGAGACATTAGTAATCCGCCATCAATAGAAGTAAATCCATCAGAGCCATTTAGAAACTTGATTTTACCTTTTATTTCTCCGGTATCTAAATTGAAGTAAGTCTGCATATCCAACGAAGAAATGATTCCTGTACGAATAAGACCTCCGTTTATCGTAGTAGTTCCGATATTAATGGAAAGGACTCTTTGCCCTTCAAAAACAGGATGTAAAAGACCTAATAAAAAATAAAAATCATTAACATTATCATCGAATTTTATTTGTTCTTGAGTAAATTCGATTATCGCATCTGTTCCTGTTTTTGAACAAACAGCATAAACATATCGATATTCATCATCGGAAAGAACGACGTTGTTTTCTGCAATATTCCAAGTCTTATCGAAAGTTTGCGAATAGATCACACCTGCATTTGCTTTGACTTTGTTTTTATTTCCGTCAACCATTAATTCAAAAACTACTGAACAACTTACCTGCTGGGATTTTGCCCCAACAGAAAGCATATTAGTTTCAATGGATTCGGGTTTGATGTTTTCCGGCCAGAAATAACCATCAGTATCAAAAGCGAGATTTTGAAGTTCCTGAGTAGTTTTCAATCCAAGCTTTGAATAGTTGATATTTCCGAGGCTGGTAATCGAAAGAATATTCTTAATTTCTTTCACGTCCAAAACTACTTGTGAAGCATAATTGATTTCATAAGAATCAGCAATTGTAACTTTGTATCTAAATGGATTATATTTTCCATTTTCGATGAAATTTACAGTCGTTGAATTTATCCTAAGCATTTTATTAATACCTAAATCGGAATCAAAAACAGTCACATAATCGCCTATATCAAAGTTTCCGACACCTATTTTTTCCATGTAGTTTTCATCCACTTCCAAATCATAAGAAACTTTTGCATTTTTATGAAGTTCAAACTGTTCAAGTCCTTTTACCAATAATTCATTTTCAGCCTTATCAATATAAGTCTGTGGCATGACGATATCCAAGATCACATATTCATCACCTAAAGCAAATTGGAAAGCTTCAGAATCTACATCTGGGAACTTCTGGCCAGAATCATTTGTGAATGGAATTATCTCGAAAGTTTTTGAAGCATGACTGTAGCCGCCTTTTTTTATTTCAAATTCATATCCTGCAAAGTTTCCTGTATTGAAGTGAATTTTTGCCGATGTTCCGGCAATCAGGTATTTCGTGGTAACTCCATCCGTTTCTTTTGCATTCAAATCGAAATCCATCCCACTATCAACAAACTTGAATTTTGTATCTCCTAAAGCGGAAATCTTTCCAGTTCTTTTAGGGTAAATCTCATCAAATGTGATTGAGCCTTCTTTCAATCCGAATCCTGCAATTAAACTTTGATCTTCAATAAAATCAGCAGTCGGTAACATTAAATTCATTGAGAAGTTTCTATAGCCGTTGGGAATGTTTTCGGTACCACCTAAAACGTAAAGCCTATTGATAATATCGTTGTCGTCAACATTTGAGCGGTTTAATCCGTACAATCCTTTACCCTTTCCATATTCGAATGTCAGCGGTAGTTTTCTCCCGAAATCCCCTGTATGAATCACGATCTTATCATTCTCAATTTTTACCCAAAAATCTACTTTAAATTCATCGCAAATTTTTTGCAAAGCCGAAAGGCAAGAATCATCACCAAAAGTTATTGTCTTGGTTTCTCCATTGGTAAAATTCCCTATTTCCCAATCCAAAGAAAGCCTCTGCATATTGTTTTTAAGGCAAATCAAAAACGTTTCAATAGTTCCGATTAAGGGAAATTCTAAATTGAATTTTTGCCCAGTTCCGTCAGCGTTGAAATACTTGCAACGCTTCATATCATACATCAATCCCTCAGCAATAATATCATATTCATGTTCTGTATCGCTGATTTTATTGACATTCGGCAAAGCGTTCAGCCTGTAAATTGAGCCAAAAAGAACAAAGTAGTCATTGATTTTTATATCTAAAACAGAACTTGATTTCATTCGGATGGTTAATGTATCATCAGAAAGCAAAGCTCTACTTATTGCCGCTGATTCAACAGAACGCTTCCCTCTTTCAACTAAATTGAAAAGAGGTGAGCTGTTTCTATATAATGTTATATTGTTCATTTTTAATTAATTAATTAATTAATTAATTAATTAATTAATTAATTAATAAAGTTGAATTAAAACTTAAATCAATGTGGTAGTGACCATCTTGTCAAAAAAACTATTTGCCAAATCCAAATTTCCAGCAGCATTGAAATGTAAAACATCAGATTTCAAAAGAGAAATGTCATTAGTAACAGGCACGTAATGTACATATGCATCCTCTGTATCAAGTCGCACCTTTGCATTCTCAACTCCGTATCTCCAATCTGTTGATTTTGTCGAAATTCCGCCCAAGAAAAAAGGTAGCGTAGGATTATTAACGACCCCTCGAAGAAATGATATAACATTTTTTAAATTTTGGTAATAATTATCTACGTCAACTTTATCACTTTCTCCCTGATGCATTAAGACCCCCACGATTTCAAATTCTGTTCCTGCTGTTTTAATAGCATTCAATATCATAGTTTTAAATTCCAATGAAAGTTTTCGTTTGCCTGTTGGTATGTCTTCAAATTTTGGCGTCCAATATCCCGAAGAAACAGTTGATAAGGTCGAAATAGAAGTACCTCCGACCGCAAGTTTTATTGCATAAAAATCAGAAGAAATTTTTGTATTTATTTTTTTAAATAATTCTAAATCAAACGCAAACATATCGTTACTTGCGAGGTTAAAATTAGAGAAAACACCATTTGATGAATTTGTGAATTTCACATAAGGCAAAATCCTTCCTGAGTCTATGAACCATTGCGGCTGCTCTACCGAATCAGCTCTTCCATGCGCATTGCTTTGTCCGATGATTAAGAACGCTTTCTTTTTTGTAATAATCTGTAAAGGTGAATTTCCCCTGTTGAAGAAATCCAAAGCCACAACACTTCCCGAACTATCAACAACAGGAGATGTTGATTCAGGAAGTAATTCAGGTTTTAATAATCCGTAATTTACCTCTGTCACGCTATTTCCTTTTTTAACAGATAATGTTCTTTCATTTACATTTACCGTAAACACGCACTCGATAATTCTATCATCATTCGGAACTATAAACGAATAACCACCTGTAACAACAGTCAAAGCATTACCGTTTATTCTACCCACCACATCGCCATTTATATCAAAAAAAGTGATAAAAGGATTGTAGCCCAATGTCGTATTTCCAATATTTTGAACTATATACTTACTGCCTTTTACTACATTTACGAAATTAGTTCTGTATATAGAGCTTGATGCAGTAATGGTAGTTTTGTTTGTTGCAGAGCTGTTGAAGTATCCAGAGGTAAATAGGTTTATTAATTCGATTGGAACATTTATAATTTCAGATTTTTTTAAAAAAGTTCCATCAGGTATTAAATCTAGCTTAAACTTATATTCAGTTTCTTGACCAACAAATTCCCCTGTCTTTAAAACAATTGTAGCTGCCATACCATTATTAAAAGAAGCAGCAACAAACTTAGCATCAGCAGGCGGGATGAATCTCCAACCACCTGCAACAGCATTTGGAATATTAAAATCCGTACCATAAAGAGTAGATACCATTGTACCATCAGCTTTATAATAGCGAATGTTAAAGGCTGATCCCGTGGCTGTAATTTGTGCTGCTGTAACGCCCGATAAAACGAATGATGTAAAATCAATCGTAATCATATTAGTCTTTGACTGAGTGCTACTATTATGCTGAGCGGTGTTGGTAACTCCCCAGTATCCTGACGTAATTCCTGTGATTAAATTTACACCCCAATTTTTAACATTAAATATTCTATCGGATCCATCGCAGAATTTCCATTTATAGCTATCCCCAGGCACATCTAAAATCGTAGCAATCTCTCCATCTTTAAGCTGAAATAAACCACCATTATTAATGGTTTGCACTTTCTCACTTCCAGAATTTTGAAGAGGAAAATCGCCCGATGGAATGTCACTGAAATTGACAATGCTCTTTTTAGCTTGAGGCATTGCTTTTAAGTTTACTTCAGTAACTCCATTTTTCACCCATAACTGAACTAAGTTTCCATTTAAATTACCAGATGATATTACAATAGAATTATTTCCGGAATCTTTAAAATTTGTAAAAGTACCCGCTACTTTAACATCATACTTTTCATACAAGTCTGGTTGCCCAGAAGCCCAAGGCGTGGGAATTGTTGAAGGAATTGCCTCGCCTTTAATTCCCGATTGCGTAGCTGCTTCAACTTCTTTTCTCCAAGCGTTGTCCTGCTCTTTTGTATACACAGAGCCAATTTTTGAACCTGCATCGACTGTCGCAAAGTTATCAGGAGGAATAATATCGTTTACGTTAACTGTTATTTGATTTAAGTCTGCCATTGTTTTTCTATATTTTTTCCCAAAGAATTTCCGCTTCGGTTTGTAAATTTTTAATTTCTTCTATGTTTCCGGCGATGATGATTATCTTCTCTTTTCCAATCATATCTTGCCATTCTCCGATTATTTCGGCTGTTTCTACTTTTGCATTTCCGTAAGTAAGATTGCTGATTTCGTTTCCGTCGGAATCCAGAACTTTGTAGATGAATTTTCCGTAATCAGACATATTAAGTTCAGTAAAAGCTTCAAGAGAGTTATATCCCGTTTTTCCGTTTGTGATTTCAGAAAGAGCAACTGCTTGATAGGTATTGTCTGGATTTCTTCCAATTACGACCAAAATCAAATCTTTCGGTGCAGTAAGAACCACTTCAACTGAAAATCTGAAAGCCGTTTCATCGGTGGGAATCGTGTATGCTTCATAGAAATCTGCATTTACACCGCTTACTGAAATCAGATTGATTCCTGAGCTTTCATAAGATGGTGATTCGTAATTCTTAGTGAAGTTTACATTTCCTCTGGCTATCTGCTTCGTACCGTCGCCAAAGAATATTTCTGTTTCGGTTGTAGACTCGTAAGAAAGTTTAAACTTATCAAGAGATGTTTTTAGAATGGTTTTAATCGGGTTCGGTTCGATAAGGTTAATAGTAAACACACCCACCATTCTACCCTTTCTGAATGTTTTCTCCAAGGCAATATCTTCCTGCATGTAAACTTCGTAAGCCAAAGTTTTAAATTCAAAAGGAACAATATGGAGTCTTTGAGTTCCTGTTTTGGTAAATTGATTTTTAAAATCTAAAAACCGAGCATTCATCACTTCCCAATTCTCGCCATCAACAAAACATTTTAATTGAATCTTTCTTTCCTTGAATTTTACGTTTCGTAAATCCGGAGAGGTACCGTGATATTCTGCCCAATCATAAGACTGTACGTTTTTTCTTTCCAAAGCATCAGTGAGACCAATAGAATCAGAAACATAAACTTCAAAATCACGAAAGTTTTTATTGTTGACAAAATACTTTACCTCACTCATTTTTTGAAAGTTGATGATTGTACTTTTACATTTCCAATGCTTTTCAAATTTTGATTTCCATAACAGAAAACATTTACCAAAGCTTTGTCTAAACATTCGATTTCTACCTCAGCATTATCAAGTAAATTGATAAAAAGAACAGCATTGTCTTTAGTTTGAATTTTCGCCTTCGTATTGTGTCTTAGAATTAGTTTACCTACTGAGTACTTATTATAATTAAGATTTACATCAGAATCACCGAAATAAGCAGCCTCAAACTCATTTACATTACTTCCAATGAAATCTGTATGAATTCCAAATACATCAGATTTACCTTTGAAAGCTCTTAAAGTTTCAAGATTTGGAAAGTCGTTTTCCATACTCCAATCGTCGCCAGCGAAGTACATTTTACATAGACTTTCCAGAGAAGAATCATTTTTCATTTTCTCCTGCCACTCTCTGCATAAATTCAACTTAACAGCCGATTTAAAAATGTTTTTATTTTCCATTATGGTATACCGGCTAAACCGCCTCCGTTTTTCTTGATTTTAGAATTTAAATCCGCAAGATCATTAGCCATTTTCTTAGTGTTAACTTCAATTTGACTTAAAACATTAAGCTGATTTTTGAAGGTGTTTTGATTAGCCTGGTGAATTTTTAGGATTGCAACGACATTAATACGAACAGCATTAAATTGTGCTTCCAGTGCTCCGGCGGTCTTTTCTGTAATTCCTTTGATGTCACCTTTCATACCTTGAGCGTTTTCAGCGGCGGAACCGAATAAATCCTCATATTGCTTGAGAGCATCCATATATTGCTGCATAGCAGTTTTTCCAGTAGCTTTTGTCGCTTCTCTTTCAGCCTCTGTCAAACCGTCAAATGACCCCGAAACAACATTGGCTGCAATTTGCTGATTCAGAACAGCTATTTTCTCTAATAAATCTTTTTTAGTGGCATTGAGACTGGCTGCTTTAAATGAACTTGCGGTTGGTAATTGTTTGTCTATTTCTGCTATTTGATCTTTCATATCCTTTAATAGCTTAGCTTGTTCTGCCGTTGCTCCAGACAAACTGCCATACCCCATTGAAGCATATAGTTGATCCACCATGCTTTCTACTGCTGGTTGTAATATTTTTATCTTCAAAGCATTAGCAACGGCATTTCGCATTACATCATCTACTACTTTTTCAAATGAGTTTGCGGCATCTTCTCCTTTTCCGAAAGCGTCTATCAGAGCTTTTGCTATGTTTTCAGATAAATCCTTAAAGTTTGTAGTTGTTACACTTGTTTTAAAATCATCAATTAACTGTTGTATTTGTTGATTGATTTCTTTTATCTGCTGACTATATGCTTCAATTTTATCTTGATTTTCGCTCTTCTTTGCATTCTCTTCTGATTTCATGTTTAGGAGAATTTTTTGCTGCTCTTTTAGGTTTGCAATTAACTCACGCTGTTTTTCAATTTGCCCTTCGCCAGCAGTTTGCTCTATTACATACTGTAATTGTTGGTAAGAGAGTTTTAAGTCATCAACCGCTCTTTGCCATGATTTTACATGTCGATCTTTATCGTTATCCCCATTTAATAATTTAGAGGCAGCGCTAACAATTTGAACAATACCGGAAATCATTTGTCCGTAATTTTGAGAGAAGTAGCCCACCACAGTATTCACAATACCATCAACCAACTGTTGAACTTCAGCAAGCGTTTGCTTTAAGTCGTCTGAAAGCCCCCCGAAAGCATCACCAATATTTACAACAATGTCAATCATTGCATTTGCTGCAGCCCCAGCAACTTCCGTAATTCCGACAAATGATAATTCTAATTCTTTGAGTTTATCTTTATACTGTTGGCTATTTTTACCAAACTTCTTTTCTACTTCATTCAGTTCCTCTCTTTTTTTCTTATAGTTTTGAACAGCTATGCCGATTGCCTCGAAAGGATTTCTTTTTCCAACAGTCTCCTCTATTTTTAAAATTTGCTCTTGAATAGCCTTTAATTCAGTAGGAGCTAAATTTTTATTAACTGCCAAATATTGAAGTAAACCATCTCTCAACTTTAAAAGAGATTTAGTTCCAACACGATCTAGGTCACCAAACGCTTTAACCCATAAGTCGGTTTTTTGAAGGTTTTTTAAAGAAAGCGCTGATATTTCTTCTCCTTGTAATTTATAGGAACGATCTTTTAACTTAGTTTTTTCTTCGGGAGACACATCTGCTTTCTCCTGTAATTCCTTCCTAATATCATCCCATTTAGCAATGATATCAGTTTGTTTTTTTTGGAAATTTTCTTCCTCTTTTAAAAACTCAGTAAAAGAGTCTTTTTTCTGTTGTAATAAGTTTCGATTTAAATCCTGTGCATATTTATTTACATCAAGGAAAAGTTTCGAATTACCTTCTTTCTCAAATAATCCGGTGGTGTATTTTTCTAAAAATTCTTGCTGGTCAAAAAGAGAAGAAATTGATTTTAATGCACTATCAATTTCACGTTTGATGTTTTCAAAAGGAGTTTCAGAGCCGTTTAATTCAGAGATTTTTTGCTGAAGAAAAAGAATATCTTTTTTATCCTTTTCTGTTAATAGTCCGGTAGTTTGTTTTGCTCTTAAAACCTGTTCTTGTTTTTCTAAATATTCAAGATAGTTTTGAGCACCATTAAATAACTCTTTATATTGAGCATCAGCGGTTTCCTTACCATAAAATTCAGACATTTTATAGTAATTATTCCATTGACGTTCTGATTCGTCAATTCGTTCCTGGAAAGACTTGTATTGCTTTTTATTAATTTCATCATTTATTGCCTCAAGACGTTTTCCTGCTTCTTCCGCAGAAACAACCTCACCAGTGTAAAAAGGATTACCTTTCTTATCTTTATCCTTCCCGAATTTATCAAGCTTACGAAGCTTTACCATACCATCTTGTGCGGTGTCATAGGCATCTTGTAATAAAGATGCTCTTTGTTGAAGTTCTTTAATGGATCCTTTAGGAAGTATTTCAGCTAACTGACCTTCTTGTTTTTCTTTTTTAGGATTTAATAATTCCTGAAGCAATTTTATTTTATCTCTAATCTTCTGATATGCAGCTTGAGTCGGAGCACTATCAGCGGCTGCTTCTAGTTCCTCGATTTGAGCCTTTATTTTTTGAGCCCAACCTTTTTTAGCAGGAGATTTATCTTCTGTAATTTCTGTTTCTGTAATATTTACGCCTCGTTTTGCGAGATTTTCTAGTTTTTTATTTATTTCTTTTTTTTCTTCTTCCTTAGATTTAAGAGTTCTATCTACACGCTCCTTTTTTCTTTCTTTTAGACTCCAGTTAAAACTACTATCGAAATCTGTGAAATCATCCCACATATCGCCAAGACCGAAATCTCCTCGAGTGTTTTTTAAATCTTCAGTATCTATTTCTAACCTTCCTAATTCATTAACATATCTCTTTGCCTCGGCTTCAAGCTTCAACATTTCAATATATTTCTGAATCATTCCTGTAGCTTTCCCAGTTTTTACAGCCTCTGCATCTAATTGATCAAGTCTTCCATTAGTTAGTAATGCAATTCTTTTATAGGCGGCAGCTTTCGTATCTTCTGATGAGGTTTGATCTTCAACAACTTTAATTAAAGCCTTTATTTTTGCTTCTTGTTCAGTAATTGTTGAAATCTGATTCTTAGCATCGTCATTCATTCTTTTCTGCGATTCTTCAGCAACCGTTAAGGCAGTATTATATTTATAAATAGCATATCCCAATGCTATAATCAAGGCCGTTGCTAAAGCATACGGATTAGCAAACAATGTTGCATTTAAGAATGATGCAGCTTTTGCCGCTGCCGTCATGGCAAGAGTTTGTGCTGTTTGAGCGAATGTTAATCTTTGAGTTGATAAAGTATTAAGCGTTTTTGCTGCTGTTTGCTCAATCTCAGTAGCCGTCTCTACCGTATTAGTTACCGCTGATAAACTTGTAGCTGTATTTTTAAGTTGAGTTTGTGTTGTTTGGAATTCAGTCGCTGTAGTTAAAGCTCCCTTTCTAGCTATTGAAGCATTCTCTTGCGCTGCTTGCACAGTGTTTTGAGCTTTTTCAACATTTTTCGTAGCAATTAAAACCTCTCTAGCTGAACCATTTGCTTGAACAGATCTTAATTCTGCTTTAGCTAAAGCAAGTTGAACCTGAGCATTTCCTAAAGCTTGTGCTTTTTCGATAGCTAAAGCAATTGCTTTTTGCTTTTTCACAGCTAATGAAGAAACCTCAGCTTGAAGCGTTGCGTATTTAGTCGTTAAAGCAGCTCTTTCAGCTTGGGCTTCAGCAAGAGTTGCAGCAGTTTGTCTTTGCGTAACTATTGCACGGCCGAGTTTCATCCTTTGCGAAAAAGATAAATACCCTATTTCCGTTGCTAATGTTTTATTCGCTACTGATTGAGCAGCTGAAGTGACCATTATAGCTGCTTTATATGCTCCATACGACAATACAAGAGTTTTTATTATTTCGAATAACTCTTGATAATGCTCAACTAAATGTGTTAATCCATCAATACCGTCGTAAAGAATACCTTCATTAGCTTGACCAATTTTGTTTAGCATTTGATCCCATTGATCGCCAAGATTCGAAACTCTTCCAGACATTGAGGTAGACTGTTTTTCCATTAATTCGAAAAACATTCCTCCCTCGCTTGTCAGATTTTTGATTACCTGCTCAACATCTTTAAAACCTACCTTGCCAGCCTCAATCATACCTTTGATAGCTGTCTCATCAGTTTTTAGAACCTTGGCTAATTCAGCATACATTGGAATACCAGCTTCGGTGAACTGACGCATTTCCGTACCCATTAATCTTCCGGCAGCTTTTACCTGACCATATGCAAGAATAATTCTATCAATAGGAACTGAAACCCCTGCGGAAATGTTTCCGATCCTAGTTAAAGTATCTAAAAGGTCTTTCGCAGGAACCTGGAATGCAAGAAGTTGTTTCGCACCTACAGATACATCTTTTAAAGAAAACGGAGTTTTAGCAGCCAGATCAACCATTTGCCCCATCAATACCTTAGCCTTATCAGCACTTCCAAGCATTGTAGAAAATGCAATTTCCGTTTTCTGGAATTCACCTCTTACATTGATAAGCTCTTTTGTAAATGAGAATAGTGTTTGAGCGGAAAAGTAACCACCGATGGCGGTACCTAAATTACGGAAAGCCGAATCCATTGATTCAGCTTCTCTTTTTGCAACTCCGGAAGCTTCACGAATGCTATTTTTGATACGAGTGATACCGGCATCAAAATTATTAACGGATAAAAGTGCATCGAAATGTAAAGCTCCCTGATTCATTATTTTATATTTCGCTTATTAAGCTCTTGAATATGTTTTGCGAAGTCTGAAGTATTCTGAGGTGTTAATTCTTTCACTTCTTCGTTCGGCTTGCCTTCTGATTTATTGTCTACGTATTTTTGACTCGGTAAGTCAGATAACATTCGTAGAATGGTTCCCCACGGAATTCCCCACATTAATTCTTTGTAGGAAATGTTTAATGTTTTCATTGCAAATCCTGCAGTTCCGTAGATAGATTTGAGACCGGTGTTTTCCCATCTACCAGACTCGTCTCCTTCGGACTTGTTATCGTCATCTGTCCTATTATTCTGATAGAGGTTATAAAATTTTTGATGTCGTACATCTGGAGTATTGCAATACTCATCTTTAATGCTATTTGTGGATTCAATTTCCACTTGAGATACTTTGAAAGTAAACCAGTAAATAATTTTACTTTCCAGTAATCATGAAGAATACTAACTGCTATAAAGCGCATGAGAGGATCTATATTCTTCTCCATTTCTTTGAAAACCGATGAATTATCATCTGAAAGAAGATTTACCTTGAGTTTTACAGCATATTTGTTTGCTTGAGTGATTGTTCCAAAATGCAAGGGTTTAATATGGAATTCACGTTTTCCAATATTGATCTTAAAACCGTGTTCTATAAGCAGATCCGCTTCCTTTTCTTCAGCTTCGATTGCGAAAGTATTTTCTGCAATAAATTCTTTGAATATTGAATCTTCAGGATTTTCCATATTTTGAAAAAATCCGTCTACAGAATGCAGACGGATTGCATTTTAATTAGTTTTTAATACTATTTCTCTCTGAAAGTAATACCTTCAACACCCGCTTTTTCAGGAGCTTGAACAGTGATTACGACTTTCATTGTCATAACACCATCAGTTCCGACAGTTCCACCAAGTGGAGTTGCCATAACTTTCCCGTTCGGAATATCAATGTCGTAACCTACTTTAGTTTCAAGTGTTACTGATTTCTCAATAATATCTTTAACTGCTGGAGGTGAATAAGTATCTTTACCTCCTACTTCCTCAACTGTACCCCCCAGATAGAAAGCCATAGTCGCTAATGAAGGGTTTGCAATTTCAAAAGTCAAAGTAGTTTCAGCGTCATTTTGACTGAGCGCCAGTCTCTTCCCTTTCTCTTCAGTTTCAACCCAGTTAATAGTTTCGTCAGTAGTTTCAAGAACTACCGTACCTTTCAAGTGTTCATCGTGCTCTGTAAGCACGGTTCCCATACCTCCATCGACAGCTTTGTCGCCTGATAGAATTTTTTTTACACCGAATGTCCAAGCCATTTTTATTTTTGATTAATTGTTATTGAATTGTTCTTGTTTTAAGTCTGATGACGGAAACCCATTCATTCTTTCCATCGACTTTATAATCACGCTGAGACTCGATTTCGATGTATGTTTTTTTATTTGGTAAATAAATTTCATCGAAAAAAGGCATTAGTAATTTTGTAGCATTATTAAGCGTTGCTAAATCGGGTCTGTAAGATGTTCCGGATTTTAAATCGCTTGCGTAAATGTTTATCAGAATTGTAGAAGGATATAAAACCAAGTCAGGAACAAGTAAAGCTCCGATAACAACATCATTTTTCGTAGAATCGAAAGGTCTCTGATCAATATAAACATCACCTGTCATGATGGTTTTAAATTGACTCGAAGCGACAATTCCGTATGCGATAGATTTTAATTCAAAAGATGTTATCATTGTGCTTTTCTCATTGAATTGACAATACTTTGTGCGACTTGCTTAATTCTGACATCTGCTAAGCTTTTTGCTGGTGCAATAACATCCAGGTGTTTAACATCCTCGATATAACTTGCGTATTCCATTCCTGCAACAACTATAAGCGCATATCCAACCTGAAAGTTTTTAGCAATTTCTTTAGCGAAATTTTCTCCTACTCTTTCTCCGGGAACTTCTTTCGAATCGAATTCAGGTCCTCTTTGCCCGGCTTCGAATTTTGACGAAATAACATTTCCGTGTTTTACAATTATATACCCGATTGAGTTTCTAAGATTTCCGGTTCTATCTGTATAAGTGTCTAAGCTTTTTGCAAGATTTACACACTCCATACCGAGAAAATTGAGATTTCTAATCATCAACTCGTCTAGCATTTTAACCTTGCCTTGCAGATATGAGTTGATTTCAGACATTTTGAAATTAGCTTCTATACCCATAATCTACAGTGTAATTGAGGAGCATCTGAAAATCTTATTACATCACCAGAAAGAATGACTTCATCTCCATTTTTGATGATAATCTTAGTATTTGCTGGAATTTTTGCAGTTCCATTCGGCATCACCACTTTTGAAGAATAATTCACAACTTCACCAGATTCTTTTGCAATGATATTTCCTGGTCCTGCTGCTCTTTCTCTACATTTACAGTGAAAAACCTCCGTAGGTTCGGAAGGAATTGGAAAACCTGTTTCCGGATCCGTTCCGCCTTCAGTATTGCTTACCACATACAAATCGTGGGGATATTGTGTCATGCTAAATAGCTTATGTCCTTAACTTGAACTTTGCCTTTTTTTAAAAGATCTTCGATTCCTAATCTGATACATTCCATAGCATACCAGCTTTCTAAAGCTTTTCGGTCATATTTGACTGAATAATCATCTTCAGATATATCGGGAGTTATCAATAACTCAAGGATTATTTCCGTGAAAAGCTTATCCATATCATCGGGTTTTGTCAAATCAAAAGCACCGTCGATTTGCTTAGAAGCAAAAAAAACGTCCAGATCTGCATCACTCATAGTGATAGACAATCGTCTAAGCTTACTTTGGAAATATTCCTTGTTTGTTACTGACATATTCTTAGAAATCTCCGGTTGTACTCAGTAAGTAGATATACTTGATAGTATCAACTACCGGGAATGCGTTCAATTCCGCTTTAGTCCACTCACCCCAAGGCTCATTTGCTGACCACTTAGAAATAAGTGTTCTACCTTTTTTATTGTAGGTAACATGCTCAACAGGTTTCATTTCTTCCATCGCTAAAGCATTTTTGATTTCTCCCAAATTACCTTCAGGAATAAATGCGATATTCGCAGCTTTGAAAGGTTGTAAAATTGAGACGTTTCCATCTTTTTCGATTGGAACACGGATGTCAACAATTTCGAAAACAGGAAGCTTTGCAGCTGTCATATACTCGTTGATTCTATCAGAAGTCAATGGAGCTGTTTGAGAATTTCTTGCTGCTGCCGAAAGTCCGAAAAATGTTCCTACTGTTTCTTTTACTTCTTTAGACTGCATGAACTGAAGAAAAGCGGTATTATCAATCAACATTTTAGCAAATGTTTTACCTTTACTATAAGCACCATTTACCAAATTGGTGATATCTGTAATTGGTTTTGAATTTACGGTATCGCTCCAATCAACAGATGCGTTGATTTTATTCCCAGTAGGCATTTCCAATTCAATAGTACCAACCACAATACCGTCGGGGTTATTGTCTGCGGTAATCGTAATTGTTCCTGTAGAAATTGCCTCTGCAACGGTATAGTCAAGTCTTTTATCAACTGCTTCAGTAACGTATTTCAAGTCATCCCAAATCAATTTTAAAGCTTGGTTCTTTTTTTCGTTGTCTTTAATAGCCTTCATGTCCTGAAGAACCATGTAGTTTCTGTATTTCTCTTCATCCAAGTCTCTCATTACCTTAATTGGTGGGATTTTACCTGTCAAAGACTGTAAAGTCTCACGGCTTCTCAATGGAGTTTCACCGTCACGAGTTACGAAAGATGCAGCAGGAGTAATTGTTGAATTACCCAATACTGTTGTGTAGGTTAATGAGATTTGCGGCAGGGCAAATGAGAAATATTTTGAATACCAAGGCTGATTGAATTTCTCAAGCCTTGTATCGATCATGATTTGGGTTGTCTCTTGATCAGCGACACTTCCAAAAACTGATGCTTCTTTAGCCATTTTGTTTAATTTTTAAGAGATTATCGAGATTCAGAGAAAATAATTAGAGGTAAGACATCTCTATGAGCTTGGTCAATTGAAGGTGTAACTCTTCTTGCGTAAACCGTTCCTCTCAGAACAACATCTACAGGAGCAGCATCTTCAATGATTACATCATTTTTCAAAAGACCTTTAGCATCTGACACCTCGTCAGGTTCATCCCCTGTTAGGGTTGCTTTCTTTGCTTTTCTAGTAGCTTCATCAAACGTCATAGGTGTACCAGCGGAAATTGTCTCACCTACTGTTAACCCTGTCATGTCTAATGAAAAACCACCTCGTGCAGTTTCCAGAATCTTCTGGAAAATCGGAATCGTTCTCGTTCCTGTTTTTGAGGTAATATCTAAATATCCCATTTTGTTATTGTTAAGATTGATTAATGCTCTTAGAATGACTTATTGAAAGCTTCAATGTCTGCCTTCTTTTGAGCTTCAGTCTGATTCCCAACCGAACTTGCGGGCTTATATCCTTCTCCGGCTTCAGCTTCCGTTCTGTTTTGTAAAATTTCGGAGTAAAACTCTCCTTGTTTAGTAACAAACTCTTCAATTCCCTCGTCATTTTCAAAGCTTCTTCCGAGCATAACAGAGTCGATTTCCTTATCTGTCATTTTCAAAGCTTTAAGTCCTGCAACTACTTTTTGATTGTTTGTTTCGACTGCTTTTTCAGTTTTCAAACCCTGTACAGTCTCTGTAAGTTTTTGAATTGCCAAAAGCATAGGATCAGTTGTTTTACCTTCCTCTGGTTTAGGTTCATCTGCTGCCCCTTCACCAGAATTTCCACCTTGTTCTTTCTTCTTAGTTGCTGCTGTCACTCTCGCATCAATCTCTGATTGAAAAGTTTTAGCAAGCGGTTCGAAAACCACACATTGAGCAGTTATTTCTTCATCAGTTGCGTTTTCTCCAAGAGAACCCGTAATAGAATCAGATAATCCCTGTAATGCCTTTTCGGAAAGCCCATTTTTTAGGAAATGTTTTTTTACGATTGGGTTAATCATTTTGATTTCATTTTAATGAATCAAAAATAATGCTTTCAAACGTATTTAATACGTTGGAAATTTGTATATTTGTCGTGTTGAAATATTGATATGTGTATTATTTCAATGGATTAAATAAATAAAAGACCGTGATTTTATCATCTTTTTTATCAATAATTAAATAGTTACAGAATGAATAAGAGTCACGCAAACCCTTAAATAAAAACAAAGATGAAACACCACGATTTAAAATTAGAAACTCAATTCTTTGAACCTGCTATTTCCGGAAAGAAGAAGTTTGAAGTAAGATTTAATGATAGAGATTTCGCTTCTGGTGATACAATTACATTGAGAGAATGGGATAAAGAAAAGCCTGATTATACAGGCAGATTGATTGATGGTTCTATTTCCTATGTTTTACGTGATTTTGAAGCAGGTTTGAAAGATGGATATGTAGTGTTTGGATATTTCCCGAATGGCGCTATTTACGGGGATTCTGAATTTATAAACGATTTTTAAATACTATTATGAGCAGATTAGAAGAGCTGAAAGAAAAATATGCAGTTCAGCAAGGATTTGATTCTTGGAAAGAACTTTGGTTTGATACTGCAAACTTCAAACACGCAAATGAAAGAATAGACGAACTCGTAAAAATGTACGCAAAGGAATGTTCTCAGGCTTCTTTGGAGAAAGCGAGTGAAAAAACCAGCATAATTGAAAATGAAACATCTTATGTTAAGCAATCAGAGATTAACATAGAAGAAAACATTGTACTCCTTTAATTTTTGAGGAATTGGAACTAAAATAAACATTTTAATACACTAACTCGTGCAATTTATGCACATGTTCAAAAAAGGTAAACGATATGGAAAATACAAAAGAAAACAGATTGAAATTTTACGCTCAACATTTAGGGCAAAACATGATTATTGATTCAGATTGTTTCAGGTCCGAAAACGGAAACGACATCATTCACACAACTTTAGTTTCTGTAAGTTTAAAAGGGATTGAATGTGATGGCTGGATTCCAGTAACGGAGCATACTGCATTAGAACTCAAACCAATTTCATTAATTACAGCTGAAGATGTTCAAGAGTTGGGATGGTCAGATATTGATTCTTTTAAAAAATATTACAATTCTAAAAAAGACAAAGGATGTTTGTTTGCTGTTGATATAGACGGCCTAAGACAATTAGGATTTGCGACAAGCTGGAATGGTTTATCAGTTAGAAAATTGCAGGAATACGGCTGGATTAAATTAAAGTCTGAGTAAACTATACTGCTCACTTAATTTTACGAGTGATTAAAGGTTTCTTTTCATAGCCAATATCATTTTGAAGTTTTTGGAGGAATTGTCTACATTCGTATATTGATGATATATAATGAACAATACGAACATCATAATCCTCTCTAAATAGTTCGCTGTCATAAACTTTATGTAAAGATTTTAACAATTCATCTAAATCTGATTTTGTTCTTGAACTTATAAAAAGCGATTGTTCCGATATTGTATCAACTAAGTTATTATATACCTCGTAAAAACTTTCTCCATCTTTTCTGGAATAATAAGAGCTTCTGATCTTTTCCATTCTTCTTATGGTTTCGGTAATGATCCTAGCAATTTCCATGTAAGACTTTACTTTATAAGTAAAAAGGTGTTCTTGAAGTTTATCTTTTCTCTGTAATCGTGAGTTCAGGAATGCGCCTACAACAACCCCTATAAGTGCTGCAATTGGGAGAGATGCTTTAAAATATTCAATATTATCAGACATGGAAATTAGATTTGTTCAAATATAAAAAATAAATCAAAAATTTAAGCCGACATCTTACTGTCTCTTATTCTTGGAAAATTTCCCGACAACAAAACCAACTGACAAACCAATTAAAACCCCTCCAATAAATTGATAAAATTCTATATTATACATTTTAAATAATTTTTCACATAAATATGAAAATCATTTTATTCAACAATTTTTTATCCTCGGCTACGGAAAACCGCAATGAAAAACAATAACATCAACTTAATTTTATAGCATGAAAGAATTTAAAATTGAAGGACAACCAAACTTAATACTTGAGGTTGTCAGGGCTTTAAAATACAACTCTTCAGGGATAGGTTTGCGAAAGCTTTACGACATCAAAATAGAAAGAAAATCATATTTCAACAATAAAATAATATTCACAGCTAAAGAAGGAAGAGAAATCAATACTCAACACTTTTTTTACTTAGCACTAGACATCAATCTAACAATATCATGAAGACTATACTAATTTTACTTACATTAATTCTTTTCACATCTTGCACGGATGAAAGAGAATCTGAACACTTCCAACCTCAGCATCAAATAAAGGTTAATTTCGACTCTAAAAAAGGTTCGGAAGGAGGAAATAATTTGCAAATAGCAAATGATAATGAAACTGCTATTATAGAGAAGATTATCAGGAATCAGGAACTGCCCGAAAATTTCAATTATCAAACTGTTTGCTCCGGTTCTAACGACAGAGGATTGCAATTCGCTTACATTGAAATCAAAGGCGATTTAAACGGTTTATTTCTTACTGTTTTTGATGAAAATAGATTGATGGTTTTTAGGATAGAAAGCTTTTCCGGAAACTGTTTACTTAAATGGGTGAGCGAAGTTTAGTATATTTACAATAAAATAAATAAAATGAATTTAGATCAATACATAACATTAATTTGCGAAAATGGCTTATTAGATAAAACAGAATTCGTAAAAGTTCAAGAGCAGATAAATGAAAAGAACTTCATGGATATGGAGGATTTTGATAGATTATTACATCTCGGTTTTCCAATAGATTTAGAATTGAAAAAACTGAAAGGAACTGAGAATATTTCTGAAATTTTACAACTTATAAAAGATAAAAAAGTATCTGCAAGAAATTTTGTCGCAATAATTCAAAGTAATGTTTTCAGTAATGGAGCATTAATAATGCATCCTTTAAAATCATGCAACGAAACAGAGTAATCTACCACGTTAAACTCCACGAACCGACAGAAGGTAAAGCCGATTTCTTTTTCAGCTCTATAACGGCTATTTACAATATGTTCACTACTGAACAAATTGGAGTAGCTCGACAGACTTTATATCAGCAAAGTCTTAATCCAGGTGATGAATATAGAACGAAGTTTTGTGTAGTGAAGAAAGAAGAGGTTTTGAATAATAAATAGAATTTAAATGGAAAATATAGAATCAAGAATAGAAGATATAGCCATTGGCTTATCTGTTTCTGCGGAAAAAATAAAATTAGTTTACGATAATGTAAAATCAAAAGGCATAATACAAGGTGATGACCTTCGTCAATTGACAGAAATAGGAATACCTATGGTTAGAGAGCTTGCTGCTTTATACGGCAAAACCACAACCGAAATTCAGTTAATGGTTCAAAATGGTGAAATTGATTTTAAGCATTTTGGAGCCGTTTTCCTATATCTTACTAATGAGGGTGGAATGTTTTATGAGCTAAAAAAGAAGCAATCGCAAACATGGGGATATCAATACAAGGAAGCTTTGAAACAGATTATTATGAAAGCATACAATGCCGGATGGGTTGATTCTGAAAATAAAGGTCTTGATGATTATTCAGCAGAAAAATATTATAAAGAAAATTTTGAAAAAATTTAATCCATGGAAAGTAAAGAATTAAGAATCGGTAATTTCGTAAGCACTTCAATCGACGGAACTGTGATATATATAGTTGAAGAAATAAAAATGCACGGATTATTTCTTTCAAATCAAAGATCGATAACAGATATAGGCGAAGTTCAATATCATAATATACATCCCATTCCTTTAACAGAAGAATGGTTGATTAAATTCGGGTTTAAAAATATTAATTTAAAATACCACGGAAATGTTGAATTAATAGGTTTGTATTTAGAAAACATCGATTCACACCTAACATTTGATAAGAATGAGTGGAGACTAGAACAAAATGAAGATTGGAGAGATGGTGGCAATCATCACGATTTACCAAATATTGAATATGTTCACCAGCTACAAAATTTATATTTCTCACTTACAGGAAAAGAGTTAACTTTGAAGGAAAACAAATAATGGACATTAAAGAAATCTTCATTGGTAACTATGTTTCAATTTATAATAAAGCTATTTTAGTTGATGACGAAACTATTAGCAAGTTAAAAATTTATGAGAGTAAAGATTTAAAACCTATAAACATTACTGATGAATGGTTAATTAATTTTGGCTTTTCAAAAGAAGTTGAAACCGTAGATACATCATATTATAGGCTTAATACTAAGAATTATAAATTTGAAATTCTAATTCATAAATTTAAAGCAGAATATCTTTCCGTTTACGATGATAAAGATGAGCTTCAGGAACATTTTTTAGAACACACTTTAAAAATTCATACTTTACAAAACGTATTTATGAAATGGGTAGGTGAGATGCTTTATAAAATTTAAAAAGTAACCCATCTACAACAGATGGCTAACTTTTTCTTGATTATTCAGTATGAAATAAGGCTTGGATTTAGCATTTTGAATCTTCTGCTTGTTCTCCGAAACCCAAGATGTAAATTGAGGCGGAAGTTTTGTAATTGCATCTGCAGGTTCTAAAGGTTTTAATCCAGCGAAAATTCTCTCATTATCCTTTTCCATTTCCGCCCAAGTTTTTAAAATGGTGATAACAGTACATCTGCACTGTGGATGCCATCCCCAAAACTTAAAGTCCTTTGGATATTCCCCCGCCATCGCTTCACAAAACGGGCAATGATTAGGATTGTTTGATAATTTAATTCTGATTCCCTTCACAAAATCAAACTGCTGCATCTTTTGAAAGTTAGCTTCGTGATAAGCAATATTGTTTTCCGTCCTGGTTAATCGTTCAGCATTCTTGTAAGAAGATCGATAAACTCCTTGTCCGGGTTTATAAGCTTTTGCATTTTTTGATAATACTAAATTTCCGTGTTTATCTCTAACTCTTCGAAAGAGTCGATCAGGATCCGTAAGGTTTGCTTTTAATTCTCTTGCAAGTTTGGATGCTGATTTCCCCTCCCCGATTCCGATATCCAAACCCAGCTCAATTTCTTTTTTAAACTGATCAGATAATTTCCAAATCTTATCAGATAACCTCAACCCGTCTATCTTACGATTTTGAAACGCTTTTAAAGCATCCGAATTCGGATTTAGGTATTCTTTCACCTTTTCTTTAGGAAGATTGATTTTTGACGCTATTTCATTGACTAAAGCTGATTGTTTTTTCTCTCCATACTTCCAACTCTGTTCGAATTGGTTGAACATTTCCGCTGAAACGTTTTTCGTAAAGCCTTCGAAAAGTTTATCTACTTGTGGCTTTAGCTGCGGATAGTCTTTAAATGAAAATAGTTTTGTTGTATCTATTTGACCGAGGGAGATAAGCTTTACAATATCTTCGATGAGTTTTTGATAAAAACTTTTTATCCTACGAACGTTATACTCACCTCTTTCGAAGTGAGTATTATCAAAAATATCATCGTGAAGATCAGCCATTATTTTACAACTCTACAGGATTATTAAACACACTCTCAGTTTTCGCTTTCTCCTGCTCAGCTTCAAGAATTAACCAATCTTCTTTCGGCGCCAATTGCGCAAGTTCAGCAGAATATTCCTGAGAAACTAAAGGCTTGTTTCCGTTGGCCGTCATAAGCGTTTCAACCCATTCTTTCGTGTCTTGAATCATGTAAGGCTTAATTACCGGTTCAAGTTCCAGATTGTTTGTTGCATCAGCTAATTTTAAATTTAAAAGATTACCAACATAAGACTTCAGAATATTAAAACGTCTCTGGAAATATTCCTCCCAAATTTCATTCTTCTCCATTACTTTCAAGTGAGCATCCATAAACAGCATTTTAAGCATGATTCCGCTTACTTGAGACATTCCTTTAACCTGTCTAAACAAATCAGGTGTTTTAGTGAATTTATGTATGTTTTCGAGCCTTGTTTCAATCTCTAATCTTACAGATTCCGGAGCCGCTTCCCAAGAAATAACCTTCATATCAGAACCTATGTCTCCCATAATAGCTTTATTTGCTTCCCCGGCCTGTGGTAAAGATGTGACTGTGCCAGTAATGAATGTTACTGGCGCTGCATGATAATCATTAATCTCAGCATGACGGGAAAACAAAAGCTCCAAACGTTCAATATCGTATTTTACGTCTTCATACTCTGTTTCTTCCTGAGAAGCATAAACAACAGGGATTTTTCCGATGACATTCTTCCCTGCTCCTTCGATAACCTCATCAATCCATCCCGCATCTGCTTTTTTAAATCGTCTTACTTCGGTATCTGTGTAAGTTTCGAAGTATTCGATCGTGTTTCTTTCTTTGTCAATCAAAGTGAAAGCCCGAGAGAACGCAACCATGTTGTCAAACTCGTCAAACATCGGATAAAGAACATCATTTTTCCAAGGAACAAAGAGCTTCAATTTAATTCTGAAGTTACATGGAAAACCATAATCTTCATGAGTATCTACTTTCTGATAATACCAATACTCAGCGATTTCGGTTGATCTGTAAAGCTCCCTTGCTATCTGTCTGTTTTTGATATTGGCTTTATTTTCGAACAATATCCTTTCAATAGCTTTTTCGACAACCTCTTCCTGGCTACCTTCCTCGGCATTACTTTTAATCGTAACAGGGTTACCAAAACCAAATGAAACAGCACTGTTTACGATGTATTTCTGAACTGGAATTGCAATTCTATTTACGGGTTTAGTTCTTTGAACCTCTCCTTTTTCGTTTTTAATCTCTTTATCCGGAAGGAAGGTTTTATCTTGAATAGTTCGGTGCTCCGAAACCTTCCATTCTTTTTTTAGATCTTCGATTTTTGGTTTTGTCGAGCGGTCAACCTTTAGAACTTCGATTTGTTCCGCTGGTGAAGCTTTTTCTGTTATTTCTGCTATGTTCATGAGGACTATATCTTTTTGTTAAAACATTTAGAGATAAATTCAGCATGTTCTAAAGCTTCATTCTTCTCTTTTGTTTGTGTTATTTCATCGTCAGTCAGGATATATGGAACAACAGCAATTTTATATTTAGTTCCTATAGTTGTACTTACAACATTCCAAGCTGATTTAGTTCTCGAGTGTTTCACTATTGTTTTCATAAGTTTTTTTTACCACAAAATCCCACTCAATCCCTCTGCACTCATTACAGGAGAAATAGGATGGAAAGTATTTGCTAAAGCGTCAAACTCATCAGTCGAACGCTTCAATCTTAGTTTTATATCTTCTTTTTTTTCCATTTGAATCTTACCATCTGACCGGAAAAACCATTTGATTTCCGTAGCTTCTTCAAGGAAAGATTCGGAAGGCGGAAGCATAGCATCGTTGTTGTTTTTCGGGTCCAACCACTCACGAACGGACCAGAACAAAAACGCTCTCATGTTTAGGAATTCGTACTGTTCAGTACTGTCTTTAAGTTTACGACCACGGAACTCAGGCTTGGCGGAATACTTACAGGAAATAACACGCTTCTCAAGACCAAGCTCTACCAACCTCGAATAAACCCCAGCACCTTCTCCGATGGTATCAATAGACGCAACCGCTTTCGGATCAATACGAAGAGTATTAGCAATTTTTCCCGCCTCTTCCATATGATTGGCTTTACCATCAGAATGCTTTGTAGTGAATTTCTCAACATAATTTCCATACCGGTAACAGTCTACGGTATTATCACGCCCCATCCCGGCAATATCGCTTCCAAGGATAAGATTATGTTTCTTTTTATGGGTTTTAGTGTTTAGTTTTTGGTATTCAGTCCAGCGTTTATTTGCTAATTCTACCCATTGCTGAGGTATAAGCGCTTCTTCAGATACTTTCGGGAACTTACCGAGAATCTTTGCTCGGCATAAATCATTTGGTCGGTACCAGATTCCCTCAAACTCGAAATCATCCTCTTCAATCAGGATATCATTCTTTGAGATTATCGTACACCATTCGTTTAGTTTATCAACAATCCATTCGTAGTCAACTTGCCCGGGAATAATCATTTTCTTTTGAACAACATTAACAGCGTTCAAAGAATTTAAACTGAATTTACTCCATCTTTCTCCCTTCTGAGATTTTGCCGCATAACCGGTTGAGACGTTTGGATTAAAAACAATCAGCATTCTGGAATTACCTTGCAAGTTACCTTCAATAGCGTTGAAGGTTGTTTCTGATATACCCGTGGCTTCAGTAACAACAAACATAGTATTTACAGCGTGAAATCCCGTCCATGCTTCCGTTGCATTGTCATCGGCTTTAAATCCTGTCAAAAACCACTCATCCCAATCGGTACGAATATCATTCCCGACCAATCTACCAGGTAAATCAATTCCTTGGCTTAAAGCATTGTTGTAAAGTCTTGAGATTTCCGGTTGCATAATGTTATTTACCTGTCTACCTGTCGGAGCAGTCATTGCAACTTTAGTATTGTGGATTAGTTTTCCGTTCTTCCATCTTGGCGTTAAGTACATGAAGCACATAGCGGCAACAGCACTTAAAAAATCTTTTCCTCTCGAAGTTCCCGACATCACCGAGGTTCTCGGATTCATTTGAACGGAATCAATAATTGCTTGCTGTTCAGGGTCCATCCTTGCAAGCAATACATCATAAGCAAACTTATTCCATCCGCCCGGCGCACGCCATTCGGTGAATTTGTTTAACGCTTTTTGATGGAGGTCTTTGCTCATAGGTTACGAAAGTTGAATATATTTACCTTTTATTTTGCAGTTTTTAAGTATTTCTGCATTGCTCTTTCCGTATGCTATTAAAACAGACGGAGCACCAGAATTTGCTTTTGCTCTTGATCCGTCGACATGATGAAAGTATAAACGACCTTCAATAAACAACAAAGCATCAGCATCATTCCAGACGTGATCAAAAAACATTTTAGTTTCAGTTCTGGCAAAAATTAAAGCAATACCATCTTTATGATTTTTAAGTTTATTTAACCATCTAGCAGCTTCAAGACCATAAGGGGGATTACACCAAACTCTGCCAGACCAGATTTGCGAAAGTCCATCATCTTTAATTGAAAAATGATTTTTGGCAGTCGCCCATGGTTTATTAATTGGGGAGCAAGGATCTAAGTCAAATCGTCCTAATGCTTCGATAACATCAGGAGGAGTTAACCATTCATCTTTTTTCATGTTTGCTGAATGATGCGATCCTATTCCACTTTTTTTATCTTTCATGGTTATTCTTCCTCTTCGGAAGATTGTATTAAGAAATTAGTAAATGATAGAGTTTGGCCATTGCTGGAGATATCTTTCTTATCAGCAAGGCCTAAATCCCTTGAGATAATGTTGGCATTTAGTAAGTTTCCGGCAGCACCTTCGAACTTTTGACGGTAGATAACCGTCCTGATATCAGTGATGACCGTAGAATAATCGCCAGACTCTTCTTTGTCTTTTTCGAACTGTCGGAAGTAAGCTTCGTTGCAATTTAGATAGAAACAAAGCCCCGCCAGCGTCATCGCTCGCATGATTGGAACTTTTTCTGTAACGATAGTGCCCTGATAATTAAAGACCTTTGTTTCATACAAAGGATTTTCTTCAACCCATCTGAAATATTCGCAAGCAGCTTCCCATAACAACACTGGAGTTCCAAAGAGTTTATCTCTTCCATGCTTAGCCCTGTTCATCCAGAATTGATTTCCTTTTGGAAAGTTTCCCGGATTCGTCTTCACTTCAACCTCAGCAGGTTTTGCGGGAGTAGTCTTTCGAGCTGTTGGTTTCTTTGCCAGAGTTTTAGTTGTAGTCTTTTTTGCAGCAGGTTTTCGTGTCGTAGGTTTTACGGGAGCTTTAACCGTTGTTTCCACCTTGCTTTTAATTGTCGTTGCTCTTGTAGTTCTTTTCGGTGTAGAATCATTTGCAGGTGCGGTTTTTTCCGTTGCTGCCTTAACAGTTTTAACCACTGCTTTTTTTGGAGTGGTTGGTTTTTTAATAGGTATTTTAGAAGTTGGTTTCTTTTGCATTATTTTATTAAAAATTCAAACTCTCGCATTGAAACTCGCTCGTGAGATATTTATCAGTAATTATTTTTACGAAGTTCCCTGATGGCAATATCTCTGTGTTTTAACCAACCTTCGAGTTGAGGTGCAAGGTTTATGCTGAACTTCAACAATACAACGTGTACTATGTTTGTGAGCTATAAAGGATTCGAACCTTCAAAAATTAACCCCGTTTGTCTGAGGAATATGTTTACCAATTACATCAACAGCTCTTTTAAAAATCAGCTCACATTTGCAAGCTGATTATATTCTTTATTATTTTATTAAAACCATCCCATTGACCATACAGATAAGCAATCTGTTGGAAAATAGTTTATACTTGAACTTGATGAAAAACCTCTTGGCGAAGTGGTTACTAATTGATATCCTGAGTAGTGATTATCATAAACATGAACAATCGAAACAGTGTAACCATTTGAGTCGGTTGCTTTACAAACTGTTTTAACTTTTCTTTCAATTTCAGGATTCAAAACAATATTGTTCTCAAAATCTGATTCTTTTAATAATTCGCCCCTATGAACTAATTGAAGTGTTTCATGGTTAATCGCAACAAGATTTTCATCTTTTGAAGTCACTAAAATAGCCTCTTCCAAAGAAGCTGAGCCTGATTCCTTAGCCGAAGCTTTCATTTCGCTTTGCTTAATTTGGTTAGTTTCTTCTGGGAACGAATCCGCAGTTCCAGTATTGCTGCAAGAAGTTAATAATGTGGAGAAAACTCCGATTAATGCTAAAGTAAATAGCTTTTTCATTTAAAGTTTATTTTATAAATATTGCCTACTCTATGAGCTTTTCGGCTTACGCTAGAATTAAAAAACCCGACCGACGATAGTCAGCCGGGTAAAAACTATAACCATGAAAACTCAATTAAACATGAGAATCGTGGAAAAGGAAAGATTCGAACTTCCGACGCGTAGAGCTTCAATCTACCGCTCTACCAACTGAGCTACATTTCCATTTGATAGTCTTTCCTATCAGTCAGGCTACAATATGTGCTTGCTTTTCATTTCGCCTTGAATACAATAACCGGTCGCACATCGGGAGGGCTTTTACCTGTTTATTACCTCTCAATCCTTAATCAGGGGATTATGTGGATGATAAAGGAGTCGAACCTTTGAAGCTTATTATTTTCACTTCCTAAACCCAGACACCCCGCTATGGCTATTCCCAAACTCTAAGCTTGTACAATTCTCCAGGTGGTCGACCTGTTTTTATTTGGGAACAGCGCTCTTTAAAATGTTTGTGAAATCGTCAGGATTCGAACCTGAATCTTATTACCGCTCAACCAAGAGGGGCGTCTACCTTGTGTTTTAGTTGCCTTTCGACCTTACTACCACTTTCCGCCACGATTTCTTTTAAAAACAGTTCTCTACAATAATCATAAAAGCAATTCACAATCTCAGCAGAGAACTGACCACAAAATATCTATATGAAAAAAAATTATTAAATTTGATTTAAACATGTAAACCATAACTAATGACAATTAAAATTCAATTACAAAGCGATCAAATAGTTTACTTAAATACCGAACATATTATCTATGTAGTTCCGGTTGATGAAGGCTGTCAAATATTTTTATCAAATGATAAATCTTTCTGGTCAACCGAATCAGCTGAAAAAGTAAATACATATATCCAGAAGGCTTATACTTTTATTCATAGAAGTTCATAAGAAAATAAAAAGCACTTTCACCTGCGCTGATTGGATTTTACTCCTTTCGTAAGTGCTTTATTTTTATTTATCCTTTCCAGAATCGATTCATAATCTTTTCTGAATACTGCATTGTGTTTAAGTTCAATCGTACAGTTTTTCAAATAAGCGTAAATGCTTCCAATAGTTAACTCGAAGTAATCAGCAATATCATTAGTTTTGATATTAAACTTATTTCTACAAATGATTACGAAAATCATTCTTCCGAACACTAATTGTTGTTTCCTAGACTGGCTTCTAAGCACCTTAGGAGTTACCCCCATCTCATCAGAAACTATTTTACAAACTTTTAAAAGAACATCTTTACTCATCTACAAATCAATACTTTGATTTAGATAACAAATATAATAATTATTTTCTTTCATACGTACATAATACGTTGGGAATTTTAAATTTTTTTATTCTTTTTCAATTACATCAAGAATAACCCTAGCCTCTTCCGCTGTTGAAGGTTGTTCACGCTCTTTATAAACCAATCCCAAAGAAGGAGAAGCAGCTGAAAAGGTCTTGTTTTTATGAATTGTGATAGCATTCCAGGTTTCAGGAGCGATGTTTTTCTGGTAGTTTGTACAAAAGGTTTCTCCAGACCTTTCACGGATTACTTCCTTCTCGTATCCGTTTTCTTCTAAAAATTGGTAGAAGTTGAATTTGTTACTTTCCATTGATTTTATTTCTAATGTTTTAAAATTGTTTTTTAAGATTGGATATGATTACAGGCTTCCGTATGGAAAGAAATATTTTTTCATTCTGTTAAGTTTTAACATTAGTTTAATAATGTATAAATCGAAGAGAATATTTGGATTCAGTATGATCCTTAATTACTAACAGTTTAGAAAATAAAAAAAACAAAATAGTAGATTTTATATAATTATGACAGTCACAAGATTAGAAAATATCTAAAAAAAACAAACCGTTTAACACTTAAAGAACTAAACACTAAATAAATACGAACAAGCGTTTAGTTAAAATCGTGTGTTAATTTAAGATTTTGTTATAGATGTTTCCATTGTCCAATAGCAAAGGGAGTTTCATGTTAATGTGGATAACTAATAGGCTTAAAAGCCAGTCAATTACTCTTTACCCCTTTTAAAATCAGTCTACCTTATTTATCTTTGTAGAAGAAAGGCTCAGGAAAATAAGTACTCGTAATACTTTTTAACCCAAGCCCTAAGTATTAACAATTTAATCTATAATTCATGGAACCGACAAAAACTCCAAATGAAAAAATTGTTAAAATAATTTTATTTTGTATTAACTTACTTGCCCTACTATTAGGTATTTGTCAATCAATAAAAGAATTATTTTTTTAATTTAATCCACCTCTGATAAGGGGTGGTTTTCTTTTTCAAAATTAATACTTTCCAAAATAAAATATACTTTTTTGTGGATAACTTATTGTTAAAATATTGCTAAATTAAACATATTCATTGTATTCATAAGCCATACGGAGCTTTTAAAATATTTAAACATATTTAGGTAATATCTCTGAATCTTAAGTAATCATATGTCATAATTTTTCTCAATTAATAGTTTTAAATCGTTTTCTATTTCCAGGTAATTATCGGCGGTGTATCGTAAAATCTGCCATCCTAATTTTGTTGCGAGATTGTATTTCGTGACATCCTTCGTGTAACCTGATATTGTTGTATGTCCTGATTTTTCGGAGAAGATTCCCTCGTACTCAATCGCAATTCTATATTTTTCAATAGCCCAATCAAACCTGAACTTTCGGATCTCATCAAATCTGAATTCTTCCTGAAACTCTAATCCTGATTTTTTCAGAACCGAGATGATGTGAAGTTTATACGGTCCGATTTCTTTCGGGATAACAATCTTCTTTTCTGGTTCTTTAGGAAAATCCACTTTCTTTATTCTCCCCTCTTTTTCCAATTTTTGGAGAAGTGATTTGCTCCAAGTCATACTCTCTTCAAAATTTCAATTGCTTTTTCTATCTCAATTATTTCAGTTTCATACTTCCTTCGAATCTCAAAGCTTTCAGATGTAGGATTTCGTTTGAAGAAATACAAAGCTTTATTCTTGATTTTCAAAACTGACTTTAAAATTTTTATAGTGTTTTCCATATCTTAAAATCTAAATCCATCATTGTCATCATCTAAATTTTCTGGAGCATCAAAAGCCTGTGCAGGTGTCGAAAATGGTAAAGGGTTTTCATACCCACCGAAATCAGTACCCGTATCAAAGAATTTCGAAATATCACCTCTGAAACTCAATCTCGACTCGAATATGCTTCCGTTTCTGAACTTCGCACACATAAACTCCGCTTCATTCTTCGTACTCGTTTCTTCTCCATCGGGGTCATTATCCCAAGTATCAATCTTGTAATATTCCGGACGGAAAAGAAATCCTACAACATCAGCATCTTGTTCGATTGCCCCCGAATCTCGTAAATCTGAAAGCTGAGGTCTTTTTCCTGGTCTTTTTTCAACTTCTCTTGAAAGTTGTGATAAAACAATCACCGGCACCTGAAGCTCTAAAGCAAGAAGCTTTAATTTTCTTGAGATAACCGATACTACCGAATTATCACTTTTCCCTTTGCTGTCTGAAATTTCAATCAACTGCAGGTAATCAATCACAATCATTTTAACCCCCTTCTCTTTTTTCAGCAATCTTGCTTTAGCAAGTATCTGGTTGAGATTATTCGTATTTTCAATGATGTGAAATGGTAGATTATCGAATGTTGATGTTTCATAAAGCTTCTGCATTTCCAAATCTGATAAACTCATATCCCGGAATGCATTCCCACCGATTTCGGTTTCATTACTTACCATTTTCGTGTGAAGCTGACCTGCACTCATTTCCAGTGAGAAGAAAGCAACCGGATGACCTTTTTTCGCTGCATGGAAAACATCATCCAAAACGAAGGTTGTTTTCCCCATTGCCGGTCTTCCTGCTATCACGATCATATCTCCATCTCTCCAACCTCTCAACTTACTCTCAACAGATTTGTGCTTACTCGGAATTCCAGGGATAACTTTCAATTTCTGCTGCTCAATTAATTCCTGATGGAGTTGCAACGAAGTTTTATCTTCCTTTTGCTGAGCTATAACCTCCTCGATTTCGTTCATTCTTCCGATGTGAGCATCGATTTCCTCGAATATATCCGTTGACTCTCGGTAAAGAACATCAATGGCATGAGAGCAATTAGCAATCATTTTTCGAGCGAGATACTTCTGTAAAACCATCATCAGGTGATAATCCAAATGAGCTCCCGAACTTACTCCCATTGTCAACTCAATCACGTATTGGTCACCTCCTGCATTGCTCAGCTTCTCAGTTCTTCTCAGCTCCTGAATAACCGTCATGATGTCTACCGGATAATCTTTCGATTGCAAATCGATCATAGCTTTAAAAATTGCCTGATGTCTTGGGTCGTAGAAAACCTCATCTTTCCCCGCAAAACGTTTTTTAATCTTCTCAATCGCTGATTTTTCAATCAAAGCGGTACCAATCACCAACCTTTCAAAATCAATAGCGTTTGGCGGTATTCTTCCGGTAGATAAAGCCATTTCTTTTGCAAAATCCCCTGAAATTAGTGAGGTTAAAGTTTCTTTTTGTGCCATTATTTAGCAAATTGTTTTTTGTTGTTTAACCATTTTTTCAATCTCGATCGTGTGTCCCAAGCCTTCATGCTCTGAAACAACATTTCTCCGGTCGGTGTTGGCTCTCGGTAGTGATCAAAGAATTCTTGCAACGTTGCTTTTGAAATCTGCTGACCTCCGCTTACGCTTTGGATGTCCTTGAAAAATTCCTCTTTGGTCCATTTCGTAAATCCCGTGAAAGGTAGTTTAGGATTTTTAGCAAGCCAGAATTCAAAGTTTTTTGAGAGATCACCTTCACTTAGCCAATTATCATCACTCCATGAAACTTTCTTTTCAACAAATTCATCGATTTTTAAATTCATCTGATCGTCAGAAAAGTTGTGAGCCATTTTCAAGCGATCCATCTGAATTGGTTTTTGAGTTTTAAGGAAGTTTTTGAAATCAGAGATCTTCTGCAAATCCGAATCGGTTTCTCCTACTACGGATTGTGTATTTGTATATTGGTAAATTGGTTTATCTATACTATCAATGCTTTGTACAGTGCTTTCACTAGTGCTTTGTATAGTGCTTTCAACTTGCTTTGTACTGTGCTTAATTAACGCTTTGTCAAGTGCGTTGTTATTTGCGTTGTTATTTTTTGATAAGGCAATTATATTTGCAGAGTATTGATTTTTTGATTTTTCAATCATTTCAATAAATCCTATTTCAACCAACTCATTTAAAGTTTTAATGTATGTATTGTATGATTTGATACTAATCGCTTCCATCACCATACTTGCCGGGAATCCAAATTTTTCTTTCCAACCAAGACGATTACAATGCTCTATAGCGAAGAAATACATAGCAATATGATTAGGTTTAATCTTATCAGGATTTTCGAAAGCGTAATCCCAAAATACACGGGATAAATCATAAACATTCATATCTAATTTATTTCAATTCCAACTTTCCATCAACCTCTTTTAGCTCCTTATTTCCGACCGGAAGATCAAAATACTTGTAATCGTACCGATTGCCTAAATTCGTCTCAAAAACGATCTTCTGAATCTTTCCTATTCCTGTGAAGTTAACCTTCTTAATGCCTTTGTATTTGTAAGGCGTAACATTGATAATTACTTCCTGATCGATATCTAATTCTTTAACTTTCATAGATTTTCATTGTTTTTTGATGAGTTTCATTTAAAAACTCTTTGGTGAAAATATTTGCGTGCGCTTTCTCATGGCAGGTTCTACACAGTGCGATAAGATTCTCAATTTTATCTTGCTGATCTTTTGTTTTGCTGCCGAATTCTGATCTCCGAATTATGTGATGAATCTCGGTTGCTTGACAATGGCATATTTCACAGTGGTAGAACCCCGAATGAGAAGGAAAATACTCAGTGTATACTTTCGTATGCTTTTCCATTTAAGACAGTTTTTAATTTGTCTGATCTATACTGTCAAGCACTAAAACTTCATCGTCAAAGAGACTTTCAATAACCTTTTGCTGTTCTTTGCTTTTACTTTCCTTCTCGCATTCACATCTTTTAAACTGAAGAACGCCACCATTCGGAATCATTTCAACTTTATTACCTCGCTCAACATATTTTTTCAATTCTTTTAACCAATCCATATCTGTATAGCATTCAGGCTCACAACAAGCAGCGAAAATATTCCCGCAACATTTATATTTAATTACTTGTATCATTTTAGTATATTTTGACTGTTATTTTTTGATGTCAATTTTATTCAATTCTATAGTTTTGAAGATTTTTAGATTCACTTATTCAGTGAATGTTTTGTTTATAAATTCTAATTCTTCCTGAAAAACAAAAGGTGAACGAAGTTTTAAAAACCGGTACCATTTATCTCCTACTTTTGCAAACCGACGGAGATCCTGATATAAGAATGCCTCTTGTCGATTATGGAACTGCTCCATTAACTTGTAAGATGAAAACTCTTTTTCCTTCAATTCACCAGAGCCATCTTGGTACTCTAATTTGAAGCAAGTGGCATTTTCAATGTTTATTCGTTTTTTGAATTTTCTCATAGTTTTTTACAAATAAATTTGATTCTCGTGTTCTTCGATTTTGTTTTTTATTTCTTCCAGGTGGATAAGATCTTTAGGTTCCGGAAGGTAAAGTCCTAAAGTCTGAGCTGAGTAGTTTCTGAATCTCTCAGTGGCAAGCGAAAACTCTTCTGTATTTAAATTTGCTGAACTTCTCCAATCTTCTCTTTCTTCTCCGGTTACAAAGTTTACATGTGTCGTTTTGAAGATATCCGGATTAACTTTCTTTTTGAAGTGTTCCAGTTTAATTTCAGCGAGCGTATCTCCATATTCTAAAGCGTATTGACTTAAAATTAAATGCAGATAATTATTCTGCGAGTAGGTTCTGTTTTTCTTCTTTTCCAAAACCTCAATCTTTGCATTTTTCTCAAAGAGATGTTTAATTCTCCTGATAGCTCTCTGTTTCATGGTTGGGTTGGATAAGTCGAAAATCATAGTCTTTACTTTTTTACACTGTAAAAAGTTCTAATTTTTCCGGAAGTGTAAGAGCATGGAGGTAATTCTGAAATAACTTTATTAAGTTCATCCAACGCTTTTTGCAAATTATCTGGAAGTTCGCCATCTGAATTTTCAGGCATAATATCAGCCCAATAATCACCTTCGATTTTAAACCAATTGTTTTCCTCACAGAATAAAAGTGAAATAGAATCGAGATTATTTTCAAGTAAATAAGCATTCAGATCATCTTCGTTAAAAAAATATTGATCATCAAAAGCGGTTACTACCGGACTTCCATCATAAGCCTTGTAAGTAAGCTTATTGTAGTTTTCTAATTGCTTTTTTTTCCTACATGATTCACAACTTAAATAACTTCTTGTTTCGATGATGGCACCACATTCACACTTTCTGTGAGTAGAACCTGTATATCTTGCCATATGTTCATTATGCTCTCCTTTACCCCAAAATCTACCATCACTACTCACCCACCCCTCTACATTTGTTTGATAAGTGGCGGCTTTTGGGCTGTCGTACATTATTATTTTTTTTTCAGTGGTTTCCATAATTAAAAAGGTGTTTTATTAAATTCTATTGTCATTCCGCCGTTTGCGGTGTGAACTTCTTTTCCTGTGATTCCTGAGACTTTCTTTGCGAAGTTTATCTCATGTGAGTTGCTGTCAGATAAATGAATCAAAACGATGTTGTTTACCTGTGAAAGATCATTTGCGAGTAGAAAATCCATACACGTCTCGATACTCATATGAGAGTTGTAAATTCTATCTCTCAAAAACTTTTTATCTCCTAACTTTTCATTGATGATATCAGCATCGTAATTAGCTTCGATAATGATATTATTCAGACCTTTGAAGGTGTAAGGACAATAAACCGTATCAGTAAGAAATAGCACCGTTCCGCAATCTTTGTGATTGATTAAGAATCCGCAAGGCTCAGCAACATCATGTATCGTAGGAAAGGAAATCACGTTGAAGTTTCCGACTTTGAATTGTCCTTTTTGCGGAATCACAACCTTTCTGGAGCTTACTGTGTTCTTTGAAGCTGAGTTTTGAAAAGTTCCTGCAGTAGCATAAACATTAATTCCTGATCCCAAAACTTCATTGATACTCTTTGCATGATCGCCGTGCTCGTGCGTAACTAAACAAGCCGTGATTTTATTCACTTTGAAATCGATAGCTTTTTTAATATCCATGATATTCACTCCGCACTCGATGAGTAATGCTTCCTCCTCATTTTCGAGGAGGTATGCATTGCCTTTACTCCCAGAACCAATTACTTTCAGCTTCATCAGAAAGATGGTCCTTCGTTTGCAAATTCTCTAACTTCCTCAGCGGAAACCTCCACAACATTTTTCACTTCCTCATAATCAACATCAGAAATATTTTCAAATCCTATTTCTTCTTTGTTGGCGTGCTGAGATATTTTTTCAGCAACTTCAGTCGGAACTTTATCATTTTCATTAGTGATTATCTGCATCAAATAATCGTCAATTTTCTGAGAATCGATATTAATTGAATTCCAACAGTGACGCTTTAAAGTTTTCATGAACATTTCCTCTTCCCAACCTTCGACCTTGATTTTCTTTCCGGTTTTTTTACCATTCTGATATTCATCTTTCTCACCTCCCCAAAACTCAGCAGAAGCATACTCTGGGATTCTTTTTTCAATCTGCTCTCTGTTCAGAACTACAAGCTTATTTTTCTCTTTGTTCTCATACATCATGTAATAAAAACCACCCTGTAATTCCCCTCTGTTGAAGTCGTCAATGATTTCAAAATCATAGCTCTCGATTTTATTATTGATGTTTTTCTTAAATGATTTGAATTTATCAGTAGAATATTTCAACTCAAAAAGAACCTCATCCGGAGCATCAAATCCGTATTTTTTCGCTTTGATCTCAAGTCCATTAAAACCTTCAATAAAAGTGATATCATATTTATTGGTTTTGCCGTTTTTGTAAGGAATTGGATTGATGTGATTCTTTTGTAAAGGATCTAATCCAATCATTGAATAAGCGACTACATCTCTGGAAAGTTTTCTCAGATTCACATTACCCCATGCAAATGCTAATGGATCTCTATATTGTTCTGATTTTGACATTCTTTTAACTTCACTGTCGATCAAAACACTATCAAGCTTTATGAAGTAATTATTAATAAGCTTTCTTTGGAAGTTTGTTAATTCCAAAGGCTCGCTTCCAGGATTATGAAACTCTTTCAAAACTGTCTGAGTGAATTTCTCAGATGGTGATAATGTTTTTTCCTGATTTGCTAAAGATGTATTTTCAGGAGCTTTTTCTAATTGTGTGTTGTTTTCTGACATTTTATTATAGTTTTAAAGATTATGCTATTCTTAATTTTTTATCTTCCGGTGATACGAAAAGGTTGATGATTTGTGAAGGACTGTCGATAAGCTTTACAACTGATTCTCTGTTGTCGATAATGATAGGCGCAGAAACATTGTAGAACTCACACAGGGAATTTATAATATCAATACCCGCATTGATTTTAGAAGCCGTGTTTGCGTCAGTGAAAGGCACCCCATTTATAAGAGCATCACAGCATTCTTCAACACCTCCATTGATTTGAGTTTTAAACAATCTGAATTTTACGAATGAGAATTTCTCGTTAATTCTATCTTCGATTGTATCGATCTTCAACTTGATGAAGTTTTCGATTACATACTGAGTTTTTTCAACGTCAGCGATTGATTGAGCAAGCATCGATTCTTCTTTTTGAAGTTCTTTAATACGAACGTCTGCAGCATTAATCTGATCATTAGCTTTTAAAGAATCTCTTAAAACTTGAATTTCAGAATTGATAGTTTGTTTTTGAGTTCGTAGATCATTGTTTGCGTTTGCATCAGGAAGTTCAAAAACCTTAGCTTCTAAAGTTGCTATTTGAGATTTCAAATCAGGTAATTCAGTGTTTTCAGCGGTATATTTTTCGATTAAATCTTCTACTGAAACTTTAGTTTCGGAATTAGTTTTCGCAGATTCAAAATCACTTTGCAATCCAGTGATAGATTCTTTTACAGAAGCAATAAAATTTTCACCGCTTTCTATTCTTAAATTAACTTCTGATAATTCAGCAACTGCATTATTTTTCTTTTCAGAAATAGCTTTTCCATCTGCATTGATACCATCAAGAATACTTTTCTTATTCGTATTGAATTTAGTCTGTAATTCAGCTTTCTGATTTTCTATCGTAGACGCATCAAGCGCTCTTTCACAGCATGGACACACTGCATTATCTTCTGAGAAAATAAAATTCTTAGCGTTTTCAACTTCCCACAACTCTCTTTTCTCTTTGATAGATTTTTCATAATTAGATGTGTTGTTTTCTAGGGTTGATTTTTCAGATTTTAATCTTACGATCTTTTGTTCTGCAGGTTGAAGTTCATTCGATTTTTTATCGTTGATCTGCTTTAGAATTTGATCTGCTTTAGAATCTCCGGAATTAGCTTCGTTTTTAGCTCTTTCAGCAATTTCAAAAACAATTGTATTTACTTTTCGTGCAAGTTTGAAAATCTCATCCTGATTAGCATTTCTCTGGTTGATAACCTCATCAAAAGCTTTAGATTTATCAAGTAATTGATTCTCGATGTTTTCAATCTGAGATTCTTTTGCTTTAATTTCAGCATTGATTTCCTCAGCATTTACCGCTTCTGGCTTACTTCTTTCCACCTCATCGATTCTCGTAGGAATCATTTTTATATCATCCTTCGCTTTTTTGATTGTTGCAGCAATCTGTTTTTTAAATTCTTCCAGAGATTTGTTAGTCAATTGAGCAACTAAAGCGATGTATTCTTCATTTCCTTCCGCTAAATCAGCATCTGAAACCTCACCAGCAATTTTCACTAAAACATCTCTTCTATCCTGCCATTTCAAAGAATTAAAAGCCGATGGCGAAGTAATGAGCTTGAAAACTATTTCATCGATAATTTCGCCTACTTTCTCGTTATATTGCTTCTGAGACATCGGAACATCATTCCAATAGTATAAAGTTTCATTACCTGAAAATTCAGATTCTAAAGCCCCTTTGGTTTTTACCCATTTCTCACGGAAAACTCTTTTCAACCTTACAAGTTCTGAGTTTACAAGGAAATCGCCTTCAACTTCATGGTCGATTTTTGGAATCACATTGTTTTCAGAATCCAAAGTTTTCAATTCGAAATCTTTTCTGTCTGTTGAGTCTTTACCGAATAAAAGCCATAAAATACTGTCGAAAATTGTGGTTTTTCCGGTCCCATTATCACCGAAGATATTCGTGTTATTGTCGAAATCAATACTTAGATTTCTAAGACCCTTGAAGTTTAATACGGATAGTCTTTTTAATTGTACATTGTTCATCTTTATAGTTTTAAAATTGTTTTTTTATGTCTTGATATTTTTTATTTGCTTCGATTTCAGTTTCAAATTGAGCTACAGATACAAATGGATATTTAGTTTTATTGATGCTCTTATTTTCCATTCTAACAACCCATTTTTTTGAAACTTCACTGTAGAAAACTCCTTCTTCATTAGGAAATTTTTCTTCTTTAAACCTTTTGAAGCTTTTCCCGTGGTTTAAACCTGCCATTGTCAGTTTAGTTTGTAAATTCTTAAAGTTTTTCATTTTGCAAATCCTTAATCTCTTTGATAAACTCATTTACAGCGGTTAATTCTGCGTGAGTTAAAGTGTCATATCCAATTCGTTTCGCATTAACGAACCATATCCCTCCGATGTTTTCAATTCTGATGTTCATGGCCATATTTTATGAAGTTGGAAAATTCTTTGTGATAGATTCTTAGAAATCCAACCACTAAATACACACAAGCCGGAAGTAAAAAGACCGTGATGTTTTGGTTTTCAGAACAGGCTAAAACATAGACTGTATTGAGAACAAGAAGGAAGTTTAAAAAGTTTTTCATTTGATTGAGTTTTAAGTTTGTTTTGGTGCTTTATCCCATCCTCGGCGTTTTGCCGCTTGTGCTAACAATAGCTGAACATTTGGAGAAAGATTTTGCGCGGCATCCACTCCGCTATTCTCTTGTGCTATTTGTTTCTCTAATTGTTCTATCTGCTCCCAGACTTGTGCATTGGCATTTCTTTGTTGAACTTCTACTCTCCATTGCTTTACTCTAAGTGCGTGAACTGCTTTCTCCAGTGTTCTGCTCATGATATTTTATTTTCTGATGGAAATTTTCTGTGATATTCTTGCTCGATCTCGTGATAGTTCGTGGCTTTCAAAGTGTAAGCGTTGTAAAGCATTCTATCAGCGGTTTCTCTGTCTGTTGTTTCCTTCATTACGAAGAGAAATGAATCAAAGACAAATTGCTTTTCAAAACCTCCCATTCCTTTAAATGGATCTGCTGTTTTTAAGTTTGGTTTCATACGCAGTCTAGGATTTCTTTTACAGCCTTTTTACAGTTTCTGGCGCTTTTAATCTTTTGATCTGCATTTTTAGTGGCAATTGGAAACAAATATTTCAAAGCTTCAAGGCTTTTCTCAGAAACACTGTTTCTTCTATACAAAACATCTCTAACTGTAGAGGGGCTGCAGTTTACTATATTTGCCACGTCACCCCATTCATCTTTGTGGGTGAATTCTCTGAGATACTCAGAGATTTCTTGTGGAATAGTTGCTCCGATATTTATCATATGCTTAATTATTTGTATTTTTGAACTGTTTTTATAGTTATTTCGTTGTAACTATGATACAAATATATAACTGTTATGTAACTTATGCAAATAATTAATACAACTTTTATATAACTAAACTATAACATATTGATAATCAATTGTAAAAATTATGGGTACTCAAGAAGAAGTAAGTCTTAGCGAATTGCTAAAAAAGATTGAAAAACATAGTTTAACAGCTTATGAAATAGCTAAAAACACAGGATTCTCTAGTGTTGGAATTCAGAAAATTATAGATGGGGATACTAAAAAACCATCTAGGAAAACGGTTTCTTCAATTTATGAGTATGTAAAAAATGAATATGAAGGTGGAAAAAGTTACACAACTGTTGTGGAAAATCAAAATAGCGATAACTTAAACGTTCAAAATTTTAAAAATCTACCCATAGGAGATCAAATGGTTCTTTTGCTTCATGAGGTAAATTCACTACGAAATCAACTTCATGAACAAACAAATATGTACAACCAAAATACAGCTAAAATAATCGAATTTGTCGAGGAGTATTTAAAGCCGGTATTCGATTACATGAAATTAAATACAATAGATAAAAAAAAGGAAATCAAATAATGATTTCCTTTTTAATTTAAATTTACTTTAACAATCATGATTCCTTTTCGAAATTTATCGATACATTCTTCAGTATCTATAGCTGCAAGAAAATTAAAATCAGACGATTCAAATTTAATAATTGATTTTTTCATTCTTTCCATTATCATAAGGTGATTGTCTATATACTCAATAAAATCAATTACCTGGGTCTGAAACAAACGCCTATTTTTTTCAAGCATTTTTTTCAATATCAAATATTCGGGATCATTCATATTAATTTTTTTCAAGTGTATTTTGTTTTTTTTTCAAACTTTCGTTCTCAATTACAAGTTTTGTGTATTCATTTCTAAAATCTTCAACCATCACCTCATTGGCGTTTTCTTCCAGTTTCAACCATTTCATATGAGTAAATACTAAAATGTAAGCAAAAGCTGATGCAGCAGATAACAAAAGCGCAAGCCAGCTATTTAATTTTAGAAATTTAACATCATATCCAAATATAGGAGAGTAATAAACGATCGCACTATAAAAAAATACCAATAGTGGATAAAATAATAGTTTTGGATTAATTTTAAAAAAATATGAAGTAATTATAAGTACGGGAGATAAATAAACCGATCCAATCCATATATTACTGCTGATTAATACACCTCGGCTATCAGTTAAAACATCAAGCTCAGGATATCTCCATACTAAAATCCGATCTAAACAAGGTAAAATGGTCGACACTATTATAAGTGTCGAACCAATAAAGGTTGAAATAGATTTTTTAATTCTACTTTCTTGGTGGTAAGTTTTTAGGATCTCCTCCTTCATTTGGATCTGGTTCTGGGTCTGTGCCAAAGTCTGGGTTTGTGCTATTCAAAGGTGAAGCATAAGGTGTAAAACCTTTGATTGTATCACTTTCAATTTTATTTTCTTGACCTTGGTCTCGGTTATTAATTTTTAGTTTTTTCACATCCAATTTCCTTGCAGATTCTGGATTTTCATTTAATTGCTCTTCCCTATCAGGCGAACAAGAAATTACACTCAAAGCGCAAATTGCGCCAATAAATAGTACTTTTGTTTTCATCGAATTATCAATTTTAAATTCGAACAAAAGTACTTATTTGCAAAAACATACGTGTAAAATTCGGCTGTAATATATAAATATTTCAAAAATAAAAGAATTATTCTTATCAAATATTTAAACTTTCCGTATTTTTACGGATACCCATAAATAGAATTAAACTTGTATTATTACATTTGCGATTACAAATATATAAATAAAATTAAACTAACGTATCATATACGTTGGAGAAAAAAAATAAAATCTTATTATGGACAATTCGGGACCGCTATTAGGAGCGTGGATATTTGGGTTAATTATCGGAAGTACAATTACTTATTACATTGTAAGAACCGCTATGAAAGATGCGCTAAAGCAAACTAACTACTATTTGGAAATTTTGGCTAAAAAAATAATTGACGAAAAAAACGAAAAATGAGAAAAATTTTATTTATTTTAACTAGTTTTACAATATTTACCATAGTAACGAGTTGTAATAAGGAGTCAGATAAATTACGTAATAAGATTAAGCAAAACACAGAAATCTTCTTAGCTTCAGAAATTTTAAAAGATAATGAATACGAAAGTATAGATAGCTTGAAATTTATCAAGACAGATACTATTTCAGAGCTTCATGAAGCTTTAATGTACGTTTCATACCTCACCAACCGAAGTAAACTCAACTTACGATTAGCTGAATTAAATGAAGGAAATGATAATATAAGCTCAAAAATTTCTTTAGACTCTTCAACGTACTATGCTCAAAAAGCAAGCGATATAATTAGAAATTTCGCTAAATATGATTCAATAAGACCTATTTATTTACAAACAATATTTTACACACAAATTCGATTAAAAAACGCTACAGTCGAAAAAGACACCCTCAAAGTCACTACCGATTTATCAGGAAATATTGTCCTTGCAAAAGAGGTTTTAAAGGGAGCGGAAAACAAATATAAATAATAAAATTTGTGCTTAAAACTTAATCTGAATAAGCTTTACAATAATAACAATTATACTAATGACTAAAGCAGAACAAGTTAAGTACATACTCCGCTTATTTGCTATGTGATTCAACTTTCTAGCTTCACCAATGGAAATTGACTCGATATCAATTCCGTAAAGAGGTTCAAAGTATTTAATAATCGATTTAATAACTTTCATAATATATAAACTATAACATTCATACAAAGATATGAAAACTACCAATCGTACGTACATAATACGTTGGAAATAAATTAAAATATGAAGAAATTCTTACTAATTACTACCCTGGCATTATCAGTTATATCAGTTTCAAGTTGTTCAAATAAAGAAGATGAAACAGAAGTATCGATGAATAATTTTGAAAATGCAGAATATGTCAAGTCTCAAATGCTTGGTAAGTGGAATTATTGGGGTCACAAATCACCATCTTGTAATTGTTGGTCATATAACGGAGATATATACAAGGGATATTACACTTTTACAACTGACAATAAATACTCATTCAAACACGAGGTCTCAAACGAATTACAAAATGGAACATATTCTATAACTCCTGCAACAAAAACAAACAACGCATATTTAACATTGACTTATCAGGTTTCAGGAGTGAATAAATACAGAACAATAATTTTAAAAGATCTCACAGGAAATCAAGCTATTGTTTTTGAAAGCGGTTATGATCAAAGATATGACAAAGAATAAAAAATGACGTTAATAATAATCTTTTCTATTATTATATCGATAGCGATTTTGTTCGTAGTAATTCGTTATGCATCTAGTAATTCATCTAATAATGAAATGGATATTAGAATCCAGAAAAGAGTAACTGAATTGAAAAATAATCATAATTCCAATAATCTAAATAATAAAGCAAAAAAGAAAGTTGTAACAAAAAAACAATTTTCAAAATCAATCGAGGATGATATTCAACTCCTTGATCAAAAAATAGCTGAACAAGAAAAGATAGGTAGGGAATTTCAAATCGCTTTTAACGACGTTACTTTAAAAATGAAAACAGCTAAGTCTCTAGAGAAATCAAATATCTATGCTGCTATCTCTTTATATGAGGAATGTTTATATGCTACAGTAGGAAATTTTTGCCCCGAAGAAAGACTTGTTATTCTTTACAGTAAAACCCTTCAGACAAGAGAAGAAATAAAAATGTGTAAAATTCTTATTCGAAAACAACCTCAGCAATATGTTAAATGGAAATCAAGATTAGATAAACTAACTACCAAGTAAAAATACTTTAAAAAGAATACGAAGGCTATAAAGACTGGTAATATGAAAACAAATATCTGCTTCTTAATTATACTGTTTCTAATATTTAGCTGCAAAACTAAAAAGGAAAGGCTAGAAAATCTAATCACGGACAATACGCGAACTTATATTAATGAAGAATTAAAAAACAGTAAGGATGGAGGTGAAATACAATCTATTAAATTTATAAATTCAGATAGTCTTACTGAGCTCGATGAGTCATTAATGTATCATGAACATCTAAAAAAAGACATAAATATTAATTTGGAAATAGTAAAGCTACAACAAGAAAAAGCTAATCTATATAAAAGTATAAATATGGGTGAAAAAGAAGACTCATATGTCTTTAAGGATGCCAAGGAGAAAAGCCAAATTCATCTTGATTCTGCTCAATACCTACTATTAAAAGTTCAAAAAATAACAGAAAGACTGCCAAAACTTGATACAATAAAACCAATCTATCTGTTAAATAAGGTGTTTGTAAAAATCAAGAAAAAAAATGCGACCATACAGGAAGATACTTTAAAAATTACTTCAGATTTAAACGGAAATCTTATTACCACTTCTGAAGCAATTAAAAGAGTAAGTAATAAATATAAATAGTCTTTAGCTAATTTTTCAATAAACCACTGCACCTACTACTCTATTACGGTAAACCTTATTTTATATTTAAAACAATTTTTTATATTTGCTGAAAACTAATACATGAAAGGCTTATTCAACAAGAAATATTCTATTAAATTGGTATGGATTCTATTAATAGGACTGGCAGTAATTTTCTGCTTTGTTTTTTTAGGTTTTCATTTTATTGCAAATTGGAGTTTTGCGTCTTCCCTGGACTACACCGCCAAAATCACTTTAGCAATGTTGGCGTTTTTAACTTTGATTTATCATATTCACAATCTTGAAAATCAAATTAGAACACAAGAAGAAAGCAACAAGCAGAATCTTTCTAAATATACGTATGATATTTGTGCAGACTTTAGAAGGCCAACAATGATGGAAATTAACGAACACCTTCGGTGTCTCATTCGTGACCAAAATGACAATTTACAATCTCAAAATATTTCAAAATTTTCATTATTTATTGACGATCCAAAGAATATTAAACAAAGGCAAGCATTAGCAATAACTCTTAATTATTTTGAAAGTATTTCTGCAATGGTTTTAGTGGGCGATCTTGATGATGAAATTGTAAAAAGGTTATTTGGCAAGCTATTTGGAAGATATTATGTGAAGCTTCAACATTATATTAATTTCAGGCAAGAAGAAGCTCCTAAAAGTTGGATAAACTTTGAAAAACTTGCAAAAAAATGGATTGATGATGAAAAATCCTAAATTTTTGTATATATTTGAGCATTCAAAAATATCATAAAAAAAGTAATAAAAAAGTTGTAACACAATTTAAATTAAATAGATATGACAAACACAATTAAAAGAGACTACGATGGTATCTAGTCTTAAAAAAGGCAAAACAATTATTAACAATATTTAAAACCTCCAACTAAGGAGGTTTTTTCTTTTATATATAGTTCCAACGTACATAAAACTTTTATTTATCTTTGTAAACTGATTACAGTTACAATTCAATGGAAGAAAAAAAGATTAATACCGGGAGATATAGCGAAAAAACAAAACGCCAAATTCAGGCAGAAAATATTCCTGAAGAATACCCTCACCACAGAAGATTCTTTGCTGCTGTATTTGATATTGTTGCTCGTCAATTAGAAACTGATTTTACTAATTTTTGTAAAGCAAATGGAATTGACGGGAGAAATCTAGAAAAGGTAATCAAAGAACCACATCGTAATATCAAGGTTGAATACTTTAGTATTTTGGTGAAGAAATATGGTTACTCCGCTAAATGGCTATTGACTGGGGAAGGAAAAATGAAGTAATGACCATTGTTTGAGCTTGTCACATCCGTGTAAGGAAAAGTGGAAAAATATATAAAAAAACAGGTAAAACAACCTATGTGTAAATTATAACAAATTGATTTACTGCACATTAAAGAATTAACTTACTCAACCTATTGGTCTCAAACACCAGTTCTTAGGAGTACCGGTTCGATCCCGGTCCTGGGTACAAGACCGGAAAGAGGTGATAATTCACTATTTTTCCGGTTTTTTTTAGTTCGTAACTCATTGTTAATCTGATAGATATAAGACATCAAAACGTTGGGTCTAATAGTTCGATAATGATTTTCAAAAAATTCCAATTTTTCAGGGAATATCGAACTAATTATTTGACGTTTTAATGTGATATCCCCACTACTAAAGACTTTAGCAAGATCTACAACGTTCGATAATGCATGGTCAAGTAGTTTCGGAAAATCTATTTTGTTTTTATCTTTTACTTTGGTCAGGTTGCTTTCTAACTTTTCAATTTTGTCCTTGCAATCAGTCTTAATTTCCAAGTATTCCTCATTATCAATCACATCTTCCAACAGTTTGTTTCTTGCCAACTTTAACCTGTTATTCAGCCCATCAATTTCAAGTAATATCTTTTTTCTTTGATGTTGAGGATTATCGATAAACTTCTCAAAATTTTGTTTCAAAACCCTTCTCAAATATTTTTTAATGGAATCCTTCATCTCTAATGCTTGCAGTAACTCCAAGAATTTATTGTTAATAATTTCTGCTTTATAACGATATCCGCATGGTGACTGACAATGGTAGTAATAATATTTCTTAGAGTGTCCTGTAGATGCACTACCGGTTATTAAATGACCACATTCCGGACATACTAGAAATCCTCTCAGGGGAAGATTATCGTCAGACAATACTTTTACATTGGGTCTTGCAAGGTTTGCATTGCCATCCATTATATTTTGAACCTTTTCGAATAATTCCTCATTGATCAAAGGTTCATGAATACTTGGAACAAAATGAGCCTCTTCGTCGTTGTATTGTTCTACATAAATTTTTCCACAATATGCAGTATTCCTTAAGCCGGCAAGAAAAGCACTGACTTTTACAGTTTTCCCTTCCCGTTTGTTCATCATATCCATGATCTGGCTGGCTGAGTAAACGCCTTTCGCCATTTCATTAAATGCCCATGTCATATTGGAAGCCTCAGGCTCTTTTTGAGTGACATACTTCTTCCCATTCTCAGTGATCTTATTGACATATCCATAGGGCGCCCTTCCCATCAATCTTCCTTCTTTTCTAGCACGACGCATTCCATAGTAGGTATTCAAGGCACGTCTGTCGTTTTCAACTTCCGGTGCAGCAAGATAGATTGCCAGCATCATCTTGTTCTCAGGAATTGAAAGATCCAAAGGTTGTTCAATGGCTTGCGGATCAACATTAAGCTTTTTCAGGATATTAATCATTTGATAGGCGTCGCCGGCGTTTCTGCTAAAACGATCCCATTTTGTGAATAGCAATAGATTTGTTCTGGAGCTCTTTTTCTTAAGCGTATCTAAGAGTTTGACCCACTCAGGCCTGTTGAAGGTCTTAGCTGAATAATCTTCATAAATGACCTGTCCGACATGGATACTATTATTTTCACAATAACGTCTCAATCGCTCCTCCTGATCTCTTTGAGAATACCCTTTATCTGCCTGCTCATCGGTTGAAACACGAATGTATAAATCAGCTTTTTTCATCTCTACAATCTTAAAATATTATTCATCTAAAAAACGCTTTACGGTAATTGTTAAAAGCATTTTTAGAAATTCTACAATTTGTTCCGCTTCCTGAATTGTCAATTCAACCCCCTCCTCTTCTTTAAATATTTTGATAACCTCATTAATGGTTATATTCTTAATTTCAATATTCTTTTCCATGACCGAAATTTTTTAAATAAAAATATTCGGCTTATCCAATTACGATTAATTAATGTATTTAAATGATACAGTTGGCCTAGATATGCTTTTACTCTTGAATTTCAAACTCGTACTTTTACAAGGCACTTTAAATCATTTACTCAAAAGATGCAGTTTCTGAAAGCAATAATCTCCCGCAAATGCATCAGTAGAGATTCTAACTTAATCTGTTATAATAACAATATATTGATTTCGTTAAAATTATTTTTATAGTGGCAACAAGAAATGTTGCGAAGAAATTCATCATTCTTAGATTCAACCAAATTACAAATAATCAATCGAATGCTAAAATTCTCATGACCTAATTTTTAAAATGTTGTTTTACTGATAGGTAGCAAAATTGTAAAGCGATGCTGAAATAATTAAATTTGATTCGCTTTTAAGCTATGATCATGCGTAACAAATCACTGGACTCTTCAATTATCCTTCTTTTTTTTCTCACTTTTCTGTTTTCACAATGATCAATTGAGAACTTTATGCTCAACATTTGTAATTTATTAGGTCAGTAAATCAGTTATGAAAAATGGCGCTCAACGTCAATAATTAGCCTCGTTATGCCACAAAAAACAGAATAAAAACTGCAGTTCTTCGATTTTAAAACTATCTAAAAAACTTTCTTTTTATGATTAAACAAAACACTTACTATTAAGGTTTTTTCTCAGACCGAAAAACTATGCCTTCGAATTTATTTCAGTGATTGAGCTGGAAAATGAGAGCCAACGAAAGACAATAGAAAAAAGCCTTCAGGCGACGGATTATTTTAGTGAACGATAATTAAAATATAGTGTTATGCAAGGTGAAGATGATTTAAGAGGTCTAGCTAAAATCATGGGGTTTATGAGGGCAGTTAGTATTATGCTAGTCTTAATGCATTTTTATTGGTTTTGCTATTCCTTTTTTCTTGAACGTGGATTGGTTTTAAATATACTTAATAGAATTCTATCAAATTTTCAAAAAAACGCAGGACTATTTTCTCATCCTTTATTTACAAAAGTTTTTTCACTCACTTTACTTGCTCTCAGTTGTTTGGGAACTAAAGGTGTTAAAAACGAAAAAATTACTTGGAGAAAGATTAATACTACGATGGTAGTTGGACTAATACTTTTCTTTTTTAATAATACATTATTAAATTCTCATGTTAGATATTCAATCCATTTCTACATATTAACGACTTCTGTCGGATATGTCTGTCTAATGGTTAGTGGTATTTGGATCAGCCGTCTTCTAAGAACAAATCTAATGAGAGATGTTTTCAATAATGAAAATGAAAGCTTTATGCAGGAAACAAAACTGATGAACAATGAGTATTCTGTGAATCTTCACACTAAATTTTACTACGAAGGAAAATGGAATAATGGTTTTATTAATGTAGTAAATCCCTTCCGAGCAACAATCGTTCTCGGAACACCCGGTTCAGGAAAATCTTATGCTGTGGTAAACAACTATATCAAACAGCATATTGAGAAAGGTTTTGCAATGTATATTTATGATTTTAAGTTTGACGACCTGTCAACCATCGCTTATAATCATCTTTTAAATAACTCCAAAGATTATCAGATCAAACCAAAATTCTATATTATCAATTTTGATGATCCCCGTAAAAGTCATCGCTGCAATCCTCTTAATCCCGATTTCATGACGGATATTTCGGATGCGTATGAGGCTGCTTATACAATCATGCTTAATCTCAACAGAAGCTGGATTCAGAAACAGGGAGACTTCTTCGTAGAAAGCCCCATCATTCTTTTAGCAGCTATCATTTGGTTTCTAAAAATATATGAACATGGTAAATATTGCACGTTTCCCCATGCAATAGAACTTCTTAATAAAAAATATGAAGATGTATTTACTATTTTAACCTCTTACTCAGAATTAGAAAACTACCTTTCTCCTTTTATGGATGCTTGGCAGGGAGGTGCACAAGATCAATTGCAGGGGCAAATCGCTTCTGCAAAAATTCCTTTATCAAGAATGATTTCTCCACAACTCTACTGGGTTATGACTGGAGATGATTTTTCTTTAGACATCAATAATCCCAAGGAACCAAAGATTTTATGCGTAGGAAATAATCCCGACCGTCAAAACATCTACTCTGCTGCTTTAGGTTTATACAACTCAAGAATTGTAAAACTTATTAATAAAAAAGGTCAGTTAAAAAGTTCTGTCATCATAGACGAATTACCTACAATATATTTTAGAGGTTTAGATAATTTAATCGCTACAGCACGAAGTAACAAAGTTTCTGTGTGTTTAGGATTTCAGGACTTTTCACAGCTAAGCAGAGATTATGGAGATAAAGAAAGTAAAGTAATTCAGAATACAGTAGGAAATATTTTTAGCGGACAGGTTGTTGGTGAAACGGCAAAAACTTTATCAGAAAGATTTGGCAAGGTCTTGCAGAAAAGGCAAAGTATATCTATAAACCGTAATGACACTTCAACTTCCATTTCTACCCAATTGGATAGCTTGATTCCAGCTTCAAAGATTTCAACATTAACTCAGGGATTTTTCGTAGGGGCTGTGTCTGATAATTTTGATGAAAGAATCGAACAGAAAATTTTTCATTCAGAAATTGTTGTAGATAACGCTAAAGTAGAAAATGAAATAAAAAATTATCTAAAAATTCCTGAAATTCTGTCTTTTCAAGATGAAAATGGGAATGACTGCATGAAAAAAGTAATAGATGATAATTACAAAAAAGTAAAAGCCGATATTCTAAGTATCATCGTTTGTGAAATGGACCGAATTAAAAACGATCCTACTTTGCAGCATTTAGTAAAATGACTGCTAAATTTAGTATAAAGGTCTCATCGGTATATTAATCTCTGAGACCTTTAAGAATCTAAACTATTCATTATCTATATTGATAAAATGTTGATTCAAATTATCATTTATTAATTGAAGAAACTTAGTTGGTCCTTGTTTTCTGTTCTTGATTTCAAAAATAGTTTTATGAAAATTGCCCAGATCCATATCAAAAGATTTTTCCACAAATTTAATAACTTCACTGAGCTCAATATTTCCTCCATTAAAACATTTCATCTTGTACAAGGCATAGGTCAGTTCAATGAGTCCCACTTTTGAAGCAGACCAGTTTAATGGAGATACAATTTTAGTTGCAGAATTCTCAGAAAGATTTTCAATTTGAATCTTGAGGTATTGATCTAACTGCTCATAAGCAACAAATTGAGATATAATCTGATCGTGAGAGGTTGTGAAATTGTTGTCAAAATTGTATAACCCCAAAGATAATTTCATCTTTAAATCATACGAATTTCGCACAAACACTTTATGATCTAAATATGTTGCATCCCTGGTGAAATAACTGTAAAACTCTGAATGATTTGAGTAAAATACTTTAAGTTTTTCCTGTTCTGCTTCGTAGTACTTTTTCAATATTTTATTTCCCGCTTTTGGTTTTTGTGATTCTATTTCCAGTACTGATGAATAGTAAATATATTTAGATATAAAAGTAGGTTTTAGTTTTTTGAAAAAGTATACTTCTTCGGCTACACTTTCAAACTCGTGCGGAATGATCATCTCTTTTAATTTTCGAACAAATTCATCGATGATGCCTAATGAGATTTCTGAAATCCTTATTATATTATCAGAGTCGTCATTAACTTCGTTGATTTTAAGTTCTAAATTTTCGAGAAGCTGTGTAGTTTTTCTAAAAATTGTTTTTGTCTCCATGTCCTTTTTTTAGGAATTTACAAAAATTCCTCTATCAAAGACTTATTTACGACAACCCGAGCTCTTTTTTCCTGTTTTTGATATAATCAGTCGGACGAATTCCATTGATTTCAAAAAACAGATTTGAGAAATTCTGTCTTGCTGCAATTCCGCATTCTTCAGCTAATGCTTCAATCGTGTAATTCAAAAATTTATGATTGGTATTAAGAAGGTTTGTGATATAATTGATTCTCAATTCTGCCATGTACTTATTAAAATTCATACCCTTATTTTCATTGATATAAACCGACAGATAATGAGAATTGGTTCCCAGTTTTACAGCAATACTTTTTTGAGTTAAACCTTTCTTTTTAAACTGCAGTTCATCTTCAAACTTCTTCAGCTTATCTCTTATTTCCAATGTCATTTGAGGGCTGATGGATGTTTTTCTTAGATACCCTTCAGGATCTTCCTCCACAATATCCTTCACCACATCCTTCAAGTAATAGGTTCCGTCAGCAATCCTTTTTTGAAGAGTTTCATATTTTCTTTTAATCTTCCGGTCTCTGAAAAAGCGTACAGTGAAAAAAATGATTATTATAAAACCAGAAAATATAAGAATCTGTGCTATCATTATTTTTTTATTTCCGGATCTCAAAATTTGCTCTTTCTCATCGATCAAAGTTCTTCTGTCATAATCTTTATGAAGTGTAGATGAGAGGTAAGAAAAATCTTTCGTTAAAAGACTATCCGCTCTGAGCAGTTGATTGGTATAATATAATTGCTTTTGGATATCTTTATTTTTGTAATATCCGATGAGATAACTATAACTTGTCACTACTTCGGGCAGTATGACCTGATGTTTATGGAAAATTGAATCAATTTCGCGGTAATTAAGTATCGCATGATCAGAATCATTTTGCGCTTCATTTATTTTACCTAAGTAGTAATAAACAACCGAAGACCATGCAAAATCTTTTCTTTTCAGCAATATAGGAAGAGCCTCATTGAGGGATCTTTCTGACTTTTCATAATCTTTATTCTGAAATTCAACAATGCCCATACATTTCAAAAAATAGCTATTTTCCAAACTGAAGTCTTTGTTGTTTTTAGTCATTTCATATCCAATTTTACTTAAGCTGTCACTCTTTTCAAAATTTTTCAGATATCTGTTTATAACTGTCGTTTGATGAAGGCTGTTCAGATACGCCCTTTTGTAATTGAACTTTTCATTGGCATGCAAGTTTTCTGCGTGATCTGAACTGTAGAAAGTGAGGCACTCCTTAAAATGCTCCAGTGCTTCGTCGTAATATCCTAAGTGCGCTTTTACAATGCCCAGATGGTAAATTACTTTATAATTGTTATACTGATCTTCTGATCCCTTTGAATATTTATAGGCCTTTAGATATTCATCTAAAGCCAACTTATATTTTTTCTGATAGAAGTAATATATAATTCCCTTACTCAAATAATCTTTACTAATATCATCGGAAGATCCATGTTTTAAACTGACTTGAATAGCACTATCAGCGTACTTCATCTTGTTTTGAAGATCAAACTGCCTTGCATCACGATAGCCCTGAATCAATTTGCGGAAATTTTTCTCTTTTATTGCTTTTTGAATATAATGTCTTACCTGCGGCATTGCATCAATGTCGTCGATAGCCATTTTTTCATAGCCTTTTCTGATTTCCCTGTAAGTGTTTTCTTCTTTTTGCTGCGAAAATAGTAGATGTGATAGAAGAGAAAACAGAACGAGAAAGCAACTGTACTTTTTCATATGCTTATTTTAAGAACCTCACCATTTCAAAAATAGACATTTTGTGTTTAAATAAATCAGGTTGTGGAGAAATGAAGATCCTCAAACACCCAAACCTCACATTTTACTGATTGATAAGCATCCACGGTGTTTTTGTGCTTGTATCAATTTTAAAATTGAGACGTCTCAATTTTAAAATCGCACCTCAGAACAGTTTTTTTTTGGTCGCCAGCCCTATAATTTTGACATCAGAATTCTAATATAATCCGGCCGGGATAACCAAATTAAATTATTAAAATGAAAAAGTTTATCCCAATTTTAAGCTTAGTGACATGTACAGTTTTTCTACAAAACTGTGTTCAGCGAGATGAAGACGTGACTTCAGATCGTGTAACATCAGAAATTGTAAGTAATAACGCTACGATGCGAAATGATTCTGCAAGATCTGGACAAATCTTAGATCCCGATCCGCCTGATGAACCCGATGAACCTGTAAGAGATGGTGACAATTGGCGGCAGATAAATAAAAATAACAAATAAAATATGACCTATGATTCCTCATACCTACATATCAATTGCCACAGGCTTACCATGTCCGGCGAGCGGCATTTGGGAAAGTATGGGGAATTTTAAAACTACAATTACCATTATGAAAGGAGAAGTAATGCCTGCATACTGTGGAAGAAAAACCTGTTGGAAACTGTTGCTTTCCTAAATGCTAATCCATAACATATGAAAACATGAAAAAATCAACTCGTTTTATCGTAACCGGAATCTCCTACTTTTTTATTCTTTTGTTTATTTATGCAAGTATAAGTAAAATGATGGATTTTGAGAATTTCCAGGTTCAGATCGGACAGTCACCATTGTTAAGTGCTTATGCAGGATTTGTATCATATGCAGTAATTATTGCAGAACTGCTCATCGTACTGATGCTGATTTTTCCGAAAACATTTCTCTTGGGATTACATTCATCAACCGCATTGATGACAGCGTTTACGGTCTACATCTATTTAATTTTAAATTATAGTGATTTCGTTCCCTGTTCATGCGGAGGTATTTTGGAAAAGCTGGGATGGACAGAACACCTTATTTTTAATATCAGTGCTGTAGTGCTGGGAATTGTAGCTGTCTTTTTATATACAAAGAAAGAATATCCACGTAAAACTGTTATTCTATCACTCGTAACTTCCAATATTCTAAGTGCTGTCCTTATTCTTTTTTTATTTTTAAGATCAGACTATGTGATTAAGAAGGAAAATAATTTTACACGAAGGTTTTTAATGCATCCTGTTCTAAAAACAAAAAGTATTGCTCTCGAAAACAACACGTACTATTTTGCAGGATCTGATAATCAAAAGGTATATCTTGGAAACAGAACCATGCCACAAAATCTACTGACTGTTGACTCATCGCTTAAAAAACGTCCCAATTTAAAAATGGATCTGGATCTTAAAAAATATCCATATAGAAAGATTGAGGTTAAAGTCTATGGTAACAATTATTTTATATACGACGGTACAGTGCCTGTAATATCAAGAGGGCAGTTAGGCCGTCCTGAAACGGAAGTCATCAGTTATAAGGATGCTTTTTTCAGTCAGATAGAAATTATCAACAGTAACAGAATGGCAATCAGAGCACTGTCATCAACAACTAAAAATCTTACACTTGGTGTATTGAAGATTGGAAGAAATGGGAAAAATGAGGTGCAGTTATTTCCACAACTTCTGGAAAAACAATCAGATGGGGTATTTGATTCGGACGGTTATCTTTCTTCAAATCCAAAATCAGCTCAAGTGACTTACATCCATGCATACCGTAATCAGTTTCTGGTGATGGATTCCACAATGGAACTTCAACGGAGGTTATCAACTATTGATACAACAACTATTGCCCAGATCAAGGTAACTCCCCTATCCGATGGAAGATTTAAAATGTCTAAACCAGCATTGCTTGTCAATGGGAATGCGAAAATTTTCAACGGACTTTTATTTAATCCTGCCTACTTAAGAGGCCAGCATGAACACGTCAAAAGATGGAAGGAAAGCAGAACAATTGATGTTTACAACATCAATAAGCAGGAATATATCGGAAGTATTTACATTGATCATTACAAAGATTCAGAGATGTCAGATTTTACAGTTACCGATAAGCACTTATACGTCATTGCCGGAAATCAGCTCATTCAGTACCGCCTGACAAATTCTTTGATAAAATATTTTAAAAACGGGGTAGCCGAAAACCGTATCCAAGAGTAGGCACAATCAAATTTCTTTATTATGAAAAAATTTCTTTTTCCTGTTGTCCTAGTATTAGTGGGCACAGGGTCAGCACTTGCTACCAACCTAGCAAAAAAGAGTAACAAAGCTTTAGTACCTGCTTACAGAATTGTGAGCGTAGGAGGAGGACAGTTCCAATGTCAAAATGCTGAGCAACAGTGTAGTGATGTTAATACTGGCATTGTCTGTAAATGGGAAGTTGATGGTACTACTGACCTTCATAGTGAAGGGTCCGGTACTATGTGTGGAAGTGAACTTTATCAGATTCCACAATAGAAAGATGAGGGACGCTATTGAGCGTCCCTTTTCATTTCCTGACTAATCCAGTCAATATTTTCCTCTTTTTTTAAAAAATAATTCCACCAATCCATTACCTTATTATTAAGGTCTTTGATTTCCTCAGAATCATCCTTTAAAGAGTGCTCCTGCTTATCATACAGTAAAGCCACAGCCATCTTATCATTTCGCAACAATCCCATAAAGAAACTCATAGGCTGATCCAAAGGAGTATTAGTATCCTTTTTTCCTGCCCATATCAAGACCGGTGCACTCACATTTTCAACATAATTAATCGGATTGTTATGGAAATACAGGTCTTTATTAGCAGCATATGGAAATGCCATTTCAAACTGACCGTTTTCAAACCGCATATAGTTGGCAACATTAAAAAAATCGCTGAACGAAAAGTAAAAATGAGGAATATCCCCCAATGAGGAACCTGAAACGTATGCTGCAAAGCGTTTGGAATGTGTTGCAATGAAATTGGTTTCGTATCCTCCTAAAGAATGACCGGTCAACCCTAAACGGGATGCATCCACATTTCGATGATTTACAATTTCATCCAAACCGCTGTTCACACAATCCAGAGCAGATATACCTGTTCCTCTTTTATCGTATACGATATCAGGCTGAAAAACAAAGTAGCCGTTCTCCAAAAGGATACGTTTGTTAAAACCAGTATTACCCCAGTCAGGGTAAATGTACTTATCCGCACTTCCGGAAAGTAAACTGTAAATATAAACGACGACAGGATATTTTTTTGAGGGATCAAAATCTACAGGATAAGTAAGAATTCCTTTTAAAGAAGTTCCTGCGCTATTTTTATAAGATAGAATATCCTGTTTGATAAGCTTTGCTTTTTGATCATGCAAATTTGTACGGTACAATAATTTTTTTTCGGGATCACCTTTTTCACTTAAATACAAACTAGCGGGTACATTAAAATTTTCCTCTACAGTAAATATTTTGTTTTTCTTTTTGTAATATTTAAAGTCTTTTATTCTGTTGGGAGCATAAGGAATTATATTCTTTATCATTCCGTTCAGAAATGTGAAATAGCCGTTATCATTATGATCTGTTCTTTTTACTTGTAATATTAAAGGTTTCGTTGCATCGGCACTTCTTTCGACAAATTTAAAATTACTTAAATGATAGATCATGTTTCCGAGTAAATTATGAAAGGTCACTTTTGAATTTTTTGAAACAATAATTTTTTTTGAACTGCCTTTTATCAGATCATATCTGAACAACCCGTCTGCACATTCAAATAAGGCTGCCTGATCAGACATCATCACAGGATTGCTAAGCTTTTCAGTAGTCTCAATGTCTTTTGTCTTATTAAGAAAATGGTCATATAAGATCCACATTTTTTTGTCAATACGGTATGCAAGTGTAAATCTGCGGTTCTCACTCATGACCAATTCTTCGACATTGTCAAAGATACGTTCAGCCTTATCACTATGTGTATCATATCTGAATACATTAAAACTCCGATACCCTGTGTAGGTGAATTCTTCGTCCGTATGATATGCCCAAAGGTAGCGGGCATCGTTCATCCCGATATAATCAGAAAAACGATCTGCCGGTATTTCTATGATCTCATCTTTTGAAATGTTCCAGTGTAAGTACCGATGATGCTTTGTTCCGTCTTTTTTGTCCCGTAGCCGTTTATCTCCACTATACCATACCTCAACCATTTTATCTTTCTGTGGTTGCTGGATATGCTGAAAATCAATCAGGAACTTATCTGAATCATGAACCTCAGATATTTTAACTGATTCAAATCCACCGGAACTTATTTCCTTCTTCTTAAAGAAATAATTATCGGATGTTCGGATTAAAGAAATACTTAATTCTAAATCATCTGCTTTCCGATATTCTTCTGTCAATGAAATGAACTTTTTTGATGGCAGGTACTTTATTGATTTAATACCATTGCTCGTTGTATGTATCGTTTTTACAGTTTTACCATTCCATACAGCAATTTCAGAGGTGCTACCATTTTTATAAACCAGATATACTCTGCCGTCCCCATCCGAAATAAGATCCTGCACTCCTTTTGAAGAATGCAGAAGTTTTCCCTTATAGTCATAGATATTGATACTTTTAGCATAATCAAGGAGAACCACCTGTTTTGATACTGACAGAATTTCTCCACTAATTATTTGATCAAACTTCTTGCTCTTTTTTGACGGCAGCTCTATCAGTTCTGCTGTATTGTTACCTACGGCAAATAAAAGAGTGTTATTCAGAAATGTTACTTTGCTTTTTTTTAGCAGAGTATCTACAATCTTTTTCTCTGATTTTGTATCAAAAATCAGAATTGTATCTGAATTCTTCCTGTAATATTTCGTTACTGAGGCAAACCGTTGATCAACTGTTACCTGCAAGCCACCTATTGCTGTTGAAAAACGAGACATCCATTGATCCATTTCGGCATCAGTTTTCTGTGCTTTGATCAGGATACCTGAGAAAAGCCATAATAAAAGACAAACGGTTCTCATTAGTATCCTGTATTTTGAGGGTTCATATTGGAGTTCATTAACAGTTCCTTCTGCGGCAGAGGCCAAACTTTATGAAAGTCCTTCCAATTTGGCTTAGTCGTTTGCAAAATATTCAACTGCCCCGCTCTTTTCAGATCTATAAACCGGTGACCCATTTCCGTAAAAAACTCTTTTCTGTTTTCTTTCAGAATTTCATCTAGGAGAATGTTCTGTGAAACTGAACTTGTCAAAAGGGGTTGAACTGCCCTCTGTCTTATAGGATTGATGTAAGGAAGCGCTTCCGCAGTCTTATTTTGTTTAGCCAAAGATTCAGCTAAAAGAAGATAAGCCTCTTCCAGTCGGAAAACGATAGAGTTTTCCGTTGTATTAGCAGATCTTGCTTTATATTTTTCTGCACGATACCAGGTCGTTCCTGCTACGGTAACAGGTGCCATCCAATACTGTTTACGAAGATCACCTGTCTGGAATGAACTGACAAGAGATGGAGACAGGGACATAGAAGAAGGTGCAACATTGGCAAAATAATAGAGGGTAGCTTCTCTGACAGGATCACCACTGTTCTTTGGTTTGAGTTGCCAGATTATGTGAGTTCCTGATTTTAGAAAAACTTTTGTAATATCATTCTGAAATTGGTACAGAGGACTTTGAATGACTGCTTTTAAAGTAGTTTCAGCTTCAGCATATTTTGATCTTTGCATCTGAACTTTTGCAAGCATCAGTTGAGCCGTTTTTTTATTAATGAAAATCCTTTCTGCAGAACGGTATTGATCCGGTAACAGTTCCACTGCTTCTTTAAGGTCTGATTCAATTCGCTGTAAAACCTCCTCAGAATTTGTCTTCGCAATGGATTGATTGATCTGATAATTAGTGGTAACGGGATACGGGATATCACCATAAATTTGCTGCAGATAAAAAAAGAGCAAAGAACGGATGGTCAAAGCTTCCCCTGTCATTCTGTTTTTTTCAGCAGCTGCTATAGAACTGGAGCTATCAAGTCCTTCGATAATGGAATTGCTTACATATATTTTCTGATAGGCTGCAGACCATATTGAGCTTACGAATTGATTGGTGTCTATCAATGTGTTGTTAGAAATCTCGGGAAGCCCGTTGGTTGCGTTGACTGCGTAGTACGTCAGATCATCGGTGTAAAGACTCAGAATTCTGCCGCTCTGATCTCCTGCAATCGGGGAAGCCTCCCAAAGTCCGGCATACAATCCCGAAAGTACTGAATTAGCGGTTTGGGCATCCTGAAACACTGTTTCAGACAGCATCTGATTTTCCGGAAGCTCAACTTCCAGCATTTTTTCGCACGACATCAGTATAGTCAGGACGCAAAGCACTGCTATTGCTGTTATTTTATTAATATTTGTTGTCATTTTCTTTTTGTTTTAATAATTCAAATTCAAGATCATTTAATTAAAGGGTCAGCTGTACTCCCAATGAGTAAGTCCGTAGAGGTGGTAAGAAACCTACGGATGTAAATTCAGGATCAATTCCAAAATATTTCGTCCATGTCAGAAGATTCTGTCCCTGAAAGTAGACTTTAGCTTCCCGAAATACTGATGAGCGCATAGGAATGGTATAATTAATCTGAACATTTTTCAAGCGTATAAACGATCCGTCAGATACACTGGCTGTACTGGTCTGAAAAAGAATGTTAGAAGATGAATTCACAGATCGGTACGGCATATAAAGTCCGTTTGGATTTTGAGGAGACCAAACATTGAGCGCTTCCACTGGAAGATTGGTCATAATACCCGTTGATGATATAATTGAGTTGTAATTTCGGCTCTGTTGTTTTACAAACTGCAAAAGGAAAGATAAGTTCCAGTTTCTGTATCTCAGTTCATTGTTGAATCCTCCAAAAAACCGTTGACCTATATTTTCCACAATCTGGCGATCGTCCGATGATGAGATTCTTCCGTCACCATTGAAATCCGTAAAGCTGTATAATCCTGTAGCGGGATTTACACCCGTTAATTGATACAGTTTAATGATTGAAATGGGTTCTCCAACAATATAGTTGTTGGCATAGGTAGAACCTTCAAGATCTGGAAATGAAATCAGTTTGTTCTGAGGAAATGTTATATTAAAAGAACTGTTCCACGAGAAGTTTTCAGATTTCAGAACATCTGCCCTCAATTCAAATTCAAAGCCTGTATTCTGAATAACCGCATCCAAGTTCGCTAAAACCGAACTGAACCCTGTAACTGCAGGAAGCTGGTAGCCTACCAACTGATTTCCGGAGCGGTTTCTGTAATATGCCGCCGTAAGGTTCAGTCTGTTTTTGAACAATCCCAGTTCAAGAGCCGCTTCCATTTTCACTGTTCTTTCCCAACTGAAATCAGGATTGAATAATTTGGTTGGGCTGAGTCCTGATGTTCCGTTATAAATCAGTGTTGATGTTGCGAATGTATTCAGATACTGATAATCTCCGATATTATCACTACCTGAGGAACCAAAACTTCCTCGCAGTTTTCCGAAACTCAACCATGAACTATCTTTCAAGAAATTCTCTTCTGAAAACAGCCATGCTGCTCCTACCGCACCGAAATTGGCAAACTTGTTATTGCTTCCGAATCTGCTGCTTCCATCCCGTCTACCGGTAATGTTGACAATATATTTTTTATCAAACTGATAATTAACCCTTCCGAAAAATGCTGCATATCGGTATTCTGTGGTGATATGATCCAGAATGACCTTGGTCTGTGCCGCTCCGATATTATTGATAAAGGCATTGCTTTCATAACCGGTTCCCTGAATAGCACCTGATCCGTTGGTATCTCTCTGATAAGTTCCTCCCACCAAAATATCCAGCTGATGTTTTCCTTTTTTAAACAGCCAGGTGATCTGTGGTTCGACGACCATAGAAAAACGGTTCATGTTGCTTTTGGAAGACTGTGAATTAAGCGAAGTTGCTCCTGTGGAAGGATTAAAGGCTGTACTTGGGCGTAAAGACCATTCTTCAAGGGTATTATAGTTAAATCCTCCATTAACCTTAATCCTGACATTTTCAAATGCTTCATATTCCGCACTCATATTATTCATCAACTGAAGATTATCATTGGAATATGAATTCTCATAAGCGGCAACGGGATTGGTAAACGTATTGTTTTCCCAATTCAGATTTCCATTGGCATCATATAAGGCGGGTGCATTAGGAGAAAGACTGTACGCATTCCTTGTGATATCAGAATTGATCAGATTATTATCTAAAGATGAAAATAAACTGGATGAATTAAAACTGAATTTTCTGTCCTGAGAGCGGTGGCTGATATTTCCGGAAACCGTATTGGTTCTGTACCTGAAATCCTGACCGAATACAGTAGTCTGTTCCATGTGTCCTAAACTTACCAGAAAACTTGTGGTTTCACTTCCTCCGCTTAATGAAAGCTGTGTGTTGGACAGAGTGGCAAAATTACCGATCAGTTCTTTCCTCCAGTCAGTATAACGGTTGCTGTCCCAAACACCGTTCACATCATAGGCATTGGCAGGATACACAGAAATATTGTCATTGGCAAAAGCCTGTTTTCTCATGGCAATATACTGTTCTGTGTTCATCATCTTGAGGTTGGATAAAGTCTGACTCAGAGCATAAGAAGAATTCAGGGAAAGTTTAACATTTCCTCTCTTTCCTCTTTTGGTGGTAATGAGTACTACTCCATTTGCTCCACGCGAACCGTAGATGGCGGTGGCATCAGCATCCTTGAGAATTTCAAAACTTTCAATATCGTTGGGGCTGATTGCATTTAAAGGATTGATATCGGCATTCGGTAAAATTCCGGCTCCATATCTTGAGGTAACACTTCCTCCAATCGGAACACCATCCACTATATATAGGGGTTGGTTTCCGTCGGTATCCGAATTCGCACGTGTGCGAAGACTGTTTCTGCCTCGTATCTGAATATCAAAACCTGCTCCGGGAGTTCCTGAGTTTTGGGTAATGCTTACTCCTGCCATTCGACCCTGGGCACTGGCAAGTACATTGGTAACAGGCTGATTTTCTATATCTTTTGCTGAAACTTTGGCGATACTACCGGTTCTTTCTTTATCTCGAACCTTGTAGTAGCCTGCGTTGAGAATAACTTCTTCGATTCCCTTTACTTTTTGTTCTAAGCTGACATTTACGACGGTCTGATTATTTGCTGTAATTTTTACTTCTGCATAATCAGGATGTCTGAACAATAGGATGGGATTTTCTGTATTAACCTCCAGTCGGTAGGTTCCGTTATTGCCGGTAAGTGTTACCTGATCACTGCCTTCCTGAGAGATTACAACTCCTGCAAGGGGTTTATCTGATGAAGTGACCGTACCGGAAATGGCGCGTTTTTGAGCCTGTATATTGATGCTTACTGTTGTCAGCATAAGGCCAAAGAAAATACCTCCTATATTGTAATAGGATTTTTTCATAGATTTGTAAAGGTTTTTAATTTAATTAAATAACTGATTTCAGCTCTTTCCCTATGTCGTCAAACTGTATGGGAAGGGGCTTTTTCTTTTTTTTCTTCTGATTTTAATTTTGCTGTTGTTGATTCACGTGGATAATGTAAAGACTTTCCTGATGCCCTTCGGTATGAAAAAGGACTGGTGAGGTTCTGCAAGCAGTGACCGCAAGGCACCGGAAAGAATTTAATATGAATGAAATCTGTGTCCCAAGTTGGCATTTTATTGCCTCAATAGGTTGTACCCTCCTATTGTATCGTGCATGATACTATTTTGTAAGCAGGGCTTAGATTGTAATGTAGAAATGAGCGAACAGCATTGAAAAAAGACGGCATGGAACTCTACATTATCCGACTTGAGGTACTGGTATACCGTGCAACAGATAAGAGGAAGAGACCCACGCCTAGGTCGTGAGCCGCAAACTTATCCTCTCGCTGCTTTTAAAGTACCAGTTTTCAAGTCGAGATTCTAAGCAATAGCTTCATTAATTTCTTTGAAGTATCGCAAATTTACTTTAATAAGTAAACATTTCCAAATATAATAAAAAAAAGCAAATCATTCGCTTTAGCGAACAGTATTTTTTATATTATTTTATTTTTTTGATCTAGATTAAGATTTGATGCTAGATAAAGAAGTTTTAAACAATAAGAATGCACTTGTGAATAAGCACCTGTGTAATTTTATCGAAAGTAAATTCCTACGTGAGTATCATAACCAAAAAGGCGAAGTCATTTCACAAAATGAATATGCTAAGCTTTGTGGAATAACGTCGTCTACAATTTCTAAACTAAAATTACCGGAAGGTTATAATATTCCCATGTCAACTATTTATAATGTTCTTAGACATGAGCAATATTCCTTAGAACAGTTCTTTAAAGAATTCGAAAATGCCAAAGGCATCAATATTCCAGATTAGAATCTAAACTTCAGATTTTACATTATTTGGTAATTTCATTATAATACCTATCAGAACATTGTTGTAAAACCTCTTCTGTTTATTTTAATAGATTAGCTTTTTGTTGCAATGCTATCTCCTTTTGTTTTAATGTTTCCTTAGAAGTGTCGAGCTTTGTATAGCTTTGATAAAGTAGTACAGACAAAGTAATGATTAAGATTGTTGCAATTGCGCTGTAGATTTTTAGTGTTTTCATATTTGTGGTTTTTGTAAATATAGTAAAAATCACAGATATCTAGAGGATGTGATAAATTTGTATATTTGAAATACAAATTTTATTCATGATCGTTAATTTTGCTGATATTCCACCGTCAAATAAAGGTGGTAAATACCAAGATTTTTTTGAACAATTCGCATGTGCATTTTTAGAAGCAAAAGGTTTTGAAATAGTCCAAAGACCTGATAGAGGTCCCGACGGGAAAAAAGATTTGTTGGTCAAGGAAATACAAAAAGGTTTTAGCGGAACATCTGAAACAATGTGGCTAGTGAGTTGCAAGCATAAAGCGCATTCAAACAGATCGGTTACTGATACCGATGAACCAGATATTTCTGACAGAGTAAAGAAATTTGATTGTGATGGCTTCATAGGATTTTACTCTACAATTGCTTCTTCAGGACTATCGAATAAACTCCAAAGTCTAAAAAATAATAGTAAAGGTTTTAAATATATTATTTATGACAATGCAAGAATTTCAAGTGAGCTACTTACGATGAACCAATCTGCAGCGATAATTGCAAATTTTTTTCCAAATTCTTATGATAAATACAGGCAGTTAAATATTAAAAATGATTTTTCTAAGACAACCTTCGATTATGAGACTAACTTAGCTGTTGTTAAAACTGCGCTGATCATTTTGAAAATTGATAAAATAGAAGACAAGTTCAATAGTAAATCTATAAAGAAAAAAATTAAATTACTCAAGAAATTACTCAAATTTTATAAACACAGAAACGAAGAAATAGCTCATTCAGTACTAGATTTTTTGTATTCTGTATCTCAATCCATTAGAAGCTCCGAGAGCATAAAAGTTTCCGAAGAAATTAATTCTTTAGTTTACACATATTTTCCTAGCTCGAGAGATTATGATTCAGAAAGATTAGTTGAAAATGGAAAAACAGGCGTTCATCTTGCTTATAACCTAATCTATGACTCTTTTATATGGATTGATAATTTCCAGATTGCTATTAATGGTCTTTTAATCTGGAAATATATTTATAGATTCGCTAAAGAACACGATATTAAGGAACTAATTAAAGAAGTTGATCTATACTATAAATTTTTAGAAGATACTTTAAACAGACCAGAAAGGAAAGATTTAGAAAACGCCCGCAAATTAGTAAATATCTTCAAAAATGATTTAGATCGTCCTAGTATGGATTATCCAGATATACCATCAGATTTATATAGAATCATTTTAGAATCTAAAGATGGCATTACAGCAAAACCTGATTAACTAAATTTAAATTACTAAAAAGTAAATATCAAAAAACTAATAAGCAATGCAAATAGAAAAAATTATAGAAGACCTTCAGAGTTTGGATCTTTCTACTTATCCTGAAAAAGAAATAAAATACCTCTTAAGTCAAATCGGAATCATTTGTTCTATGCAAGTTAATTTCCATGCTGGAAAAATTGTAATGAGAGCCCGTCCCCATGAATCTGAGGACATCAGATACAGAACAAAAGGTGACTTTTCTTACAAACCTCAGAAATTTAATAAAACGTATCAAAGGGCGAGTACCCCATATCAGACAATGTTCTATGCAACGGCTGTACCGGATAAACCCGAACCTGGAGAACTTGACAATCTGAGAATTATAGGAGTAACTGAATCTATTCCGCAACTAAGAGATAAATCTTCTAGTCTGTACAAAAAAATTTCATTTGGAAAATGGCAAGTTGTTGAGGATTTAAAGCTATTGTCAATTATTCATGAAGATAATTATTTTGAAGAAAGTAGTTATACCCGAGAACTTGTATATTCTTATAATTCAGCTACTCAAAATATTCCACAAGAGATTTTGAATAAAGTACCTGACATTATTCAAAAGTCTTTAAAAATTCAGACATTTTTAGCAAAGCAATTCTCAAAAGAAAATATTTCTGCTGATTATGACTATATGATTTCCGCAATTTTTTCAGAGATTGCCATAAAACAGGGATTTGATGGCATTTTCTATCCAAGTGTTAGAGTGAATGGTCAAGGATTTAACATTGCAATTACTCCAGAAGCTACTAAAAAACTTAAGCTCGTGGTTGCGGGCGAATGTTCCTTATATAAGCATAAAGATCATGCTGTAGTCGGTAATGATGCTGTGATAGAACTTAATAATAATGAAGATGAGTTTGATTTAATTGACCTTCCTAATAATCATCAGTTAGAGTGTTTAAAACAGATTAAACTAAATTCTCTAGATGAATTAAAAAATTATTGTTAATCCCTTTAAATGGTAGTGCAATGATGTGAGCAATTACGTCTGTTAAAGCTACTTGAAAATTCTGTTGCAAAAACTAATTATCGATTAATACTATAATAAATTTTCACATCCATTGTATTGATAATCAAAAAGTGCTTTTATTTTATTATTTTTTATCCCTAAAAACTTTAACTATGAATACTACAAATACATACTATGTTCTTTGTAAAAATTGGAATTTTAATTTAGACCAATGGACTATATTTATTGGAATTTCTACTATAATCATTGGACTAGTTGGTTTCAGCGTCGCTTTTATATTATATTTTAAACAAAGAAGAGATGCTGCTCAAGATGCATTTGATTTTTTTATCAACTCGCTTCCGAATTTAAATCAAGCTGTTAAAGCCACTATAGAAAATCTACAGGATTTTGTAGCCAGTTTACAAAGTGGCGATTTTAAAAATCCAGTTATTCCAACCTCATTAAATAATAATATTATCGACAAGATCAATTTAGTTGATCTTAAAAGACATATTACAAAAAATGACACTGCTAAAATTCCAGTTCTTGAACAGTTTTTAATTGATTCGGATTTCTTTGGTACCTATCAAAATTATTTTACTAATGAACTGAATTTCTTTCGACAAAGATATTTGGATAAAGAGCAAATTTATTCTACTTGGCAACTTCTTCGTTCAAACGTGTTTTTTTCGAGCATAACGGATGAACATGAAGAGGAGCGATATAAAGATTTTTATTCTAACTGGGTAAACGAACTTCATCAAGATAGAGAGGTGTTCAATTTTGTGGGAGATCAACCAACCTCATTAAAAAGTAGAAAGTTTTTGGTGGAAAATCATATACGTCCTCTAGCCCAAAATATTTTTCCATTCATTGAAAAAAGTGAAAAAGCGAATAATGTCAATTTATTGGCAAACCAAATAAATTCTGCTTATCTGGATATGGATTCCATTACTTCTAAACTTATTGAGGTTTTTAATAAGGATATTAGAAAATTTGCGGATGTATCTCGTAACATTGAAAACCTTTTATAATTATTAAACATTTCCAAAATAAACTAATAACTACATGATTGAAAAATTTAATACTCTGAAGCTTTCAGACAATCACTATTTGCAAATTGCCAAAGATTCCGGCAATAATTATTTTGATGAATTTATGGAATCCGTCTCAAAAGTTAAAAACTACATGTCTTCTAAAGATTTTAAAATACTTTGGGATGATAAAATGCAGCTGAACAAAGCGAAATTTGATGAAAAAGCTTTTATTCAGTCAGCTTGCGAGTTGTCCGTAGCAACTTATTTTTGTGAAAAAGAAGATTTTAAGGTTGAAGTAAAAGTGAATCCTGAAAATAAAAAGGATATCGATGTTCAATTTAAATCTCATGGCTTTACTTATAATGTAGAAGTTAAGTGCGCTACTTTCGAAGATAAGGAAAAGGTGCAAAAATCTGATTATTATAAATATCTGTCATCAGGTAGATTTGATAATATGATAGGTGTGATGGGGTTTATTTCAAATTCTATTGATGAAGGATCGACCAATAAAGGAGAGCCACTAAAACCACACAAAATACTGAAAAATATGGACAATAATCTTAAGGATTTTTTAGAGTCTGCTCATCAGAAATTTAATCCTGATTCAGACGAAAATGAAATCAATATTTTACTTGTAGGTTGTGATGATCCAGCAGATATGCAAAGCTGGGTTGGCTATCTTTATGCGTCCCAAGGATTGTTTACTAAGGACTCTTTTCAGAGTAAAGATAAGTATAGTAATGTTGATATGGTGTTGTTTACTAATCTGTATTTTAAGCACAAAGATTTTAATAAAAAGAAAATTGAAAATTCTTGGAATTTAGTTCAAACATTAAATTTAAGTTTTGTAAGTCCTTACAGAAAAAAGGATAAAAAAGCTGGGATATTAAATTTTCGAAGCGAAATGAATAATTATAACGACCAGATTGCTCAGTTTGAAGTTCCTGGCAATGCACCCTATCATGTAAAAGAGATTGTAAGAATTACATATTTCGTTCGTGAATTTTTAGAACAAAAACAAGGTATTTACCTTTTTGAAAAAAATATGACTGGGACGGTTGAGTAATGTAAAGAATCCATCTAGTATTGCACAGTGTGTTTACATTACTTAGCTTTACAAATACCTGATTAAAAATTAATATATGAATACACTTTATATTATAGGAAACGGATTCGATAGATATCACAATTTACCAACTACCTATAGTGATTTTCACTTATTTGTTATTGAAAATAATCAAGATTTAGAAAATATTTTTGAAGAATATTTTACCTTAACTACAAAACAAAACTCTGATAAGAAATATTTGTGGTCAAACTTTGAATATGATTTAGGCACATTCAATTGGAAAGCTTTCTTTGCTGAAATAAATAATATTGATGTACTGCACGAGAATTTCAACCCAAGTTCATTGTTTGGTCTTGAAGATGAACTGGAAGAGGAGACAGAAATTTTAGTGAATAAAATCAGAGAGGCATTCGAAGATTGGTTGATTGATCTCAATCTCGAATCAACCAAAAGAAAACTTGATTTAGAAGAAACCTCTGTTTTCCTTACCTTTAATTACACTATGACACTGGAGGAAGTCTATCAAATCCCAAGTGACAAAATACTTCATATCCACGGTGATGTTGAAAATGATCAGGGAAGCATGATATTCGGTCACAACAAAAACTTAAAGTCACAACCCCTCTTTGATGAAAATGGTGAAAGCACCAGAACTCCGTTTTCAGATTCAGAAGCTAATGCTCAACAACCTTTTTTTGGATTGAAAAAACCAGTAAAAGATACTATTCACATACATGAAAGCTTCTTTAAAAGCCTAAAAGACATCAATGAGATTATAATATTAGGACATTCTCTTAATTCTATCGATATGCCTTACTTTAGATTGATAAAAAAACACTGCATTGAAACAGTACAATGGAAAGTCAGTTATTACAGTAATGACGATAAAACAACCTTTCTTAAGAGTCTTAAAAAGATTGGAATTGATGAAAGCAGAATAGAATTTTTCAAAATGTCTGACTATGATGTGTTATAGCAAATATTCAAATTACTGATTATTATGGAATATACTTTCAGTGGGAAAATTTACAAAGTTTCCAAGTTCAAAACCTTTCTGACAAATCAATCTAAAAGTCAATTAAATTTTAAAGTTAGATCAACTCTATCAACAACATTCTGATCATTTGCTTGAACTCATTATCAAAAGTAATGTTTCTTACTCTGATGAATATGATAGTTGAAAAATCTACTGAAATAATGAAATTATTTACCAGTGAAAGTCCAAAGTTATTAAATCAAAGTTGGCTAACGTTTGGAATATCTTTACAAGCAGAGTTCGATATTAATAATTTAATAGATAATCTTTACACACTGATCTGTAGCATTAAATCTGAAACAGTAGACGTTAAGGGAAATGCTGTTTGAGATCAAATAAAATAATGTGATAATAAAATCTTAATTTAAGAAACCCGAAGATTATAGAAACAAAACTATATCTCTACCGATACAAATCAACAATTTTGTCATATTTGACAATTACATCACTATTTTTCTGTAAATTATAATAAACTTTAAAACTACGCAAATACACTGCATACTTAAGCCTTTATTTTGTAATTATATATTTAAAATCTCCCATAAAGTTTAATTATGAATGACTTAATAAAATTAGCCACAGTCGATTTAAAAAGTGCAGAATTACTGTTTCAACTACAGATATTCCATAATGCTATATATTTTTATCATCAGGCTGTAGAAAAGGCAGTGAAATATTTGGGCTTGCAGATAGGCATAATTGACAATAATGCTTTAAAGAAAATAGGACATGAACCCATTAAAGTTTTTAAGATATTAGATGAGGTGGAAAAGGTTTTTCACAACGAAGAGCTTACTGAATTTGTATCCTTAATAAAAAAATTAACTGACGAGCAACTAGTTAATAAAACTTTATTAGAAATTGAGCAAAGTACTCAAAATCTGTACGAACTGGATTTTAACTTGTCGTATTTTCAGAATCTTCGCATATATATTGCTGATAAAGATTTCCCTCAAAAAGACATCATATCAACAATTGAAGAAAACAGTTATTATAATAAAATGGCAAAGGAATTTTTTAATCAACTAAATGTCGGTGCTGTTATTATCAGAATGCTATTCTTAAATTCATGTCTCTGCTCAAAGTATAAGCTAGATAGTTACAGGTATAACAGCGAAAAAATTGAAAATCCTGTAGATTATTTTTCTGAGACTAATCCTATCGTTTTAAAATTAGATATTTTCATTAAGTCGTTAGCTATATGTTTATCACAGATAGAAAATATAAATTGGAAAAATTGAAATTTAGGTAAAATTTTAGAGCGTCTACCATATTTTGTAAATTCATTTTAAGTAAAATTACTTTTATATCATGAGTGATAAAATTGAAGATAATTCGTCATTTGAAGAGTTCAGAAATAATTTAAAGGGAGTAAAGCCAATTAAGAAAATTGCATCATTTTTAGCTCCTTTCAGTTCAACAGCGAAAGGAATTTTGCATGACCTGAAATATTTTGATGATATTGAAAAGCAGTTTGAAGAAATTTCTAAAAGTCCTGACCAATTCAATCATTACTTCAGCGAATTAGGTTGGATTGCTCATGAATCTGGTAATCACAATCTTATATTAGAATGCATTAGTTTAGCAAAAGCTGATAATATTAAAGCGGCTGAAGAGAAACTTGCCGATCATTACACTACTCAGGAAATGCAATGGTTAGTGAAAGCAACTTATGGTGTTCCTGAGTTTAAAATCCGTAATAGTTTGATTAATGCAGCCTACGAAGATACTAAAGCCAAAAGATTTCACTCAGCTATTCCCCTACTACTGATGATTATTGATGGTACTGTCAATGATCTCAGTAAAAGTAAAGGTTTTTTTGCTGAAAACACAGATTTGACCGCCTGGGATTCTATAGCGGCACATAGTTCAGGTCTCAGCAAGCTTAGAGATATTTTAAATGTCACACGAAAGGCAACAACTACTGAAGAAATATTTTTCCCCTACCGTAATGGAATATTGCACGGGAGAGACCTTTCTTATGCTAATAAATATGTTGCAGGTAAAGCATGGCTAACATTATTCGCTATTAATGATTGGGCTAAAGCTTTACAAAAAAATAAAAAAAAACCACCAAAAGAAACTAAGAAAACTACTCTTAGAGAGGCATTTTCAGACTTGAAAAACACTACTATTAACTATAGAATTCAAAAAGAAAAACGTGCTGAAACTGACAAATATATGGATTATTGGAAATCTAGAAACCCTATGTTAAATGTCGATTTCCCCTCAAATGGAATAATTGAAGATTATGCAGAATTTACCCCAGAGCGTGATGCTGTACTATTTTTAACCAACTGGCTGAATAAAAATTATGGTCTGATGGCAAAACAGATATTTTTATTTTCTGATGATTTTAATATCGGTAAAGAAGCCGGAAGAATTCGAAAAGTTTTTGAAACAAAAAACCTGAAAACTTTCGAAATATTATCGGTTGAACATCAGGCGCCTGCAATTGCACAAGTCGTTGTGAAAGTGATGGTATCATTTAATAATATTGAGTATTGCAAAGAAATACTTTTAAGAATGCTTTACCAGAGCGAGCAACGTGAGAATATGGTTTACGGTCAACCCGGAGGTATATGGAGATATATGGATTCTTTATTTTTTCATAAAATCGAAATGCTGGATTGTGATTTTTAAATTTTAATATTATAATTGTGTAAATCTTACTTATTTTTAAAATTGGCAATAGACGTTATTTATGACACCCACCGTAAAAGATCAACTTGTTCGCGACATTCTTGTTTTAGAGAATTCTATAACAAGCCCGAAGGATGACCGTGAAATTTGCTTTACATTTCATCAGGTTATTTCAAAGCTTTTAGCCAACGATGGTTTTAAAACTATTCTTAATCCAAGCACTGATAGAAGTAACTTCGACTTTATGTGTTTCAAAGAGAATTCACGTGACAGAATATGTATTTCTCTCCAGAACACTGATAAAAATGTTAGAGAGGAACGAGTTCATGAGAGAGTCTCGTTTGCTTTCAACTATCCTTACGATCGTCTTATAATGTTCGCTCCTGCAGGATTTTCAAATTCGTGTTACCGTTTTGTAAATATTTCAGATCCATTAAAAGTAGAACTGTTAACCTTAGATGACCTTAAGTCTTGGACATCTAAAATAGAAATAGAAACTGAGAATGATACGCGGGATTATGAAGATATTATTAAAATTCTAAGCAAAACATTTATTGAGAAAATTGCTGAAGATTCTAACTTTCTTTTGAAAGTAGAATGGAGAGAATTAGAAAAAATGATTGCAGAAGTTTTTGAAGGCTTAGCATTTGAGGTAAAGCTGACACCTTCGAGCAAAGATGGTGGGAAAGATCTGATTCTACAAATAAACAAAAGAGGAATTGCAAAAAGGTACTTGGTTGAAATTAAACATTGGAAGTCCCAGAAGCTGGGTCAAAAGTATGTAAAAGAATTTTTGAAAGTAATTTGTAATGAAACGCAGGAAAGCGGATTATTGTTATCGACTTTCGGCTTCAGTGTCAATGCTTTCGAAGGTTTAACCGAATTAGAAAGAAAAAAAATCAGATTTGGGACTGAAGATAAGATTGTCTCACTCTGTAAAACTTATTTAAAAGTAAAATCCGGAATCTGGACTCCCTTGGAAGATCTGGAACAAATACTTTTTGAAAAGACCTTTTAAAATTTTCGATTTACAAAGATTTTTCATTGATTACTAGTTCACGAGTAAATATCAACTAAACAAATAAATCTTTTTCAAATATCCAACAGAACAAAAGCTGAACATCTCGTTGATTTATTAAGAATTTTAGATTTAATACAAGGTGAATGTTCACTGTAAACATTTTAATTCTAATATAATAATTATTACAATAAATGTATTGATCTGAAAATTAAAATTTAGTTTTATAATACATTAATTCAGTCAAAGATGGAATTTTTATAAGAATATTTAGTAAAATTGATGTGGGAAAATTCGCACTCTATTATTGATAATGGCTTTAATTTTCTTAATTTTATAGTGTAACATTTTAGAAATTAGAGAAAAAAATCTATGGATAACAAAACCAAAATGACAAGTGGATTATGGAGAAATTTTGAACATGACCTTGCCAACATCATTCTGAAATATGCTTTTAAAGAAGAAAATCTTAATACCAATGAACCTCTTGGTAGAATCGTTTATCATTATGCCTCTTTACCGAGCTTCAGCGCAATTATTCAGTCTCAATCACTCTTTTGTACTAATTTGAATTATTTGAACGATAAAAAAGAGTTTAAATTCGGAGTTGAACAGGTTTTGAAAGTTATTGATAAATTACAGCTTGAAAATTATTCAGATTCAATTTTGAATGAGGTTAAGGAAAAAATTGAAGATTTTTATAAAACGGAACGTTTCGTAACTTGTTTTTCGAAAGAAGGTGATATGCTAAGTCAATGGAGAGCTTATGCAAATCAAGGAAAGGGAATTTCTATTGGATTCGATTTACACAGCCTCGAAGACTCAATTGAGCAGCCACTAAAAGGCTCACCGGTTTTATACAATAATCAAAAGCAACTGAAAACTATAGAAGATATTATTAAGATTATTATTGAAAACTATGAACAGATAAAAGATAGGTTTGACTGGAGTGATTATGGTTATGAAAGACTTGCAAGACTTTCAATCATTGATTTCCTGCATAGAATAGTATCCAGTTATAAGAGTGATGGCTTTGAAGAAGAAAAAGAATTCAGGCTGGAATATAGTATTGATGGAAATTTTGTTAAACATGGTGATGATGAAGTACTTTACAGAGCTACTGAAACAATGCTGGTACCCTATGTAATTCTGCAAAATAAATATTCAGAATACAAAAAACGTATTGCAGAAAGTGGCGATACGGTTGAGCATACGTTTATCAATAAAAAACTTCCCATTAAGGAAATTATTGTGGGTCCCTCTCTAGATTTTGATCTTACAAAGGCATCATTGCAAGGATTATTGAAAAAATTGGAATATGAAAATGTAATAATTAAAAAATCAAAGATTCCTTATCGAATATAGTGAAAGCTTGGTTTAAAGCTTTTGATAATGTCAGATTTTACCATTGTATTTTTTTAGACTGGATAATAGATACGCCATTTCTTGTCATATGATTTTTTCTTCATGTTATACTCCAGATAGAAATCAAATTCCTGCTCATACTCTAAAAAGGGTTCGAATTGACTTTCCTCATATCCTGATTGTTCCAGATAGTATCCTAAGGCCTGATGATATGGGTAAGTAAAATTCATTTTTGAATAATACTCAAACAATACTTCTGTATTAAGCTTTCCTTTTGCTGATTCAAAGGCTTTTAGCACACTGTGTGACCCTCCTGCATAAAATGGACGGACTGTGCAATCTATTAATGTTCTTTCTAGATCAGCAATAAAATATTGTTGAGATTTCTTGACTCCTATATTATCTTGAAACTGCCCGGTAATAATATTGATTTGATGACCTTTTAGCACTCTCTTATTTGTTGCTAATCTTGGATCTTTTTTAAATGATGCATCTATTGAATGCTGTGTCAACACATTTTCTGATTGCTGGTCATAAGGCTTCCTTTCTTTGACCATAAAAATATCATATGAAAGTTCTTCTACTAATGAATGAATGTATAATGAAGTTTGGTAGCTGAAAAAAGAAATTCTGGAGACAGCCGAATATATTTCTAAAATATCCACATCAGTGCTGAAACAATATAGATTAGGAGTTCCTAAAATTTTTTCTTTAACAAATTTATTAATAACAAAATCCTTTACTTCTTCCCTCTTGCGACTTTTTAAACCTCTACTGTCTTTAATCACAGAAATGACATCATTGAGTTCACTATCATTGATTACCGGGATAATGATCTTAGAAATATAGAATTCCATTGTGGGTAAATAATATTCTAAATCTTTAACCATAAATATAATTAATTAACTATCAACGACTTAACCATTAAATACAATTAACACGGCTTCAGAATTACATATATGTAATTCTGAAGCCAAAGTTATGTTATTTTTTTTAAAAAGTCAAATCTTTTTTTTCATGCTTAGAATCAAATTAAGTGCATCAATTATTATTTCTTACCGCATCAAATTGTTTTTTTAGTGCATCATTTAAAGTATATTCTCTATATTTATCTGAGCCTATTCTTGTAATTAAATTACCTGCGTTTAATAATAGAAGATCTCTTTGAATTGTTGCTCTGGAGCTGTTAAAGCGGGAAACCAGATCTTTTAGAGTAACTGAGTTTTCGGTATACATAAGTTTAACTGTATGTTTTAATCTAGTCTTTACTGCATCATTTACCGCATCATTTACTGCATCATTTACTGCATCATTTACTGCATCATCTACAGCATCATTAATAACATAAGCATCCTTACTATTATTAGCTCTATCTTCTGACTCGTTACCAGTATTAGCAACAGGACCGTAAAAAGTTAATACAACCTCATTGCTTTTATTAGTCCATTTAGGTTCTCTAAGCCCTGAAGCTTTACATTCTTCAATTATTTTAACTGTTCCACGTCCTAACTTATCAATATAACCCAATAAAAATACAATTTGTGCGATATCTGGATTTGCTGGAAATGAACGGTGATTTTTCTTTAAATCAGAAACCTTCATATCTTCAGGTAGATTACCACTATTTGCAATTACAAAAGAATCCGGATAAATTGAAATTGTCAGATGACTGTTAAACCTACTATAATCTCTGTGAATTAAGGCATTTATAATACCTTCTTGTAATGCCTTTTCAGGATATTGAAAATCAAAACGTCTCCATTCTTCATGTGAGAATATACTTTTTGTTCCCATACCAGAAACAAACTTTTCTAACTTTTCTCTGATAACAAATAAATTTCCTTCTAGTAGCTCATCTCTTACTAAGCTGTCTCCAGTTTTATTACTTGGATATTCAGTTAAGCGTACTCGGGTTTGCGGTAAAAACTGCCCAGGGTTTTTGGAAAAAAGTACAATACATGCATTAGAAAAGGATCCATTATTAAATAAACCGTAATGGCTTAAAAATTCTAATTCATCCTCTCCCTGATAACTGCTTCTATTGTTTACTTTAGCATCATTCATTACTGACTGTATACCTTTATGATCTAAATCTTCCCATTCAAAACCTAAAGAAGCCTGTCTCTCCCAATGAAGTTCACTTTTCTGGCGGTCATGTATTAATGCTGAAAGCTCTTTAGAGTCTGCTTTACTGGTATATTTTCCTTTTCTGTAATAGATATCACCATTAAATATATAAGGCTGTCTTGTTCCTTCCCAAACTTTAAATATTAAAAATGAATTACCATTGAATAATTCTTCGAAAACTTCAATAGGACTTTCCGGGATAATTGTATTTATTAGAAAAGACTTAATATCACTAAGATTGTATTGATTTGAAATACCTTTAAGTTTACCTGAATCAGTAACTCCGACAATTAAATTTCCTCCTTTATGATTTAATAGACTAGAAAGAGTTATAGCTATCTGATTTAAATCTAAATCTTCAAGAAATGCCAAGGTATCATTCTCTCCTTTTTGAACTAAATTTTTAAGATTACTATTTTCCATTTTTCAATTCATTTAAATCTTTTTCAAATCTTGGGTAATCTTCAAATAAAGTCTTAATAAACGGACTTCCATCTAATTCATACTTACTAAACTCCTGTGTCCACAATCTATTTTGTAAAGGAAGCCCATGTCCTATAGCTAAATTATACATTTCTATAACTTCTAAACTATCTAAAACAGTAGTTTTATCTAATTTGAACTCTGTTCTATTTCCATGTTCATCATACATAACTTTTCTAAGTAAAGTTCTTAAAAACGGAATATGAGAATGAGCTAAAAAACCTCTTGGTTTATTTAGCTCGACTGCTTTAGCAAACTCTTTATGAGTAATTCCTGATCCGTAATGTGGGAAAATAATTCCGAAAAAAAAATCGCACTCTTCTACAGCGGCTAAACAAGATTCTTCAGGAGACAGACCTGGTTTTGGATAAACAGTTCCCATATGCGAACAAAGAACCTGGTATCCAAAACGTACCAACGTAGCATATATTGATTCAATAATATGTTGACTACCATGCACAGTAGAAGATAACATTATTTTGATCTTAGGTTTGGTGGGCATATGTAACCGATAATATTAGTTTGTAACAAATATAAGTTAATTCTATATTATTTCTTTAAAATTGGATTTATGAATTCAAAAGACGTAGTTAGATCATCTTTCAAAACAATATAGGCATTAAAATTTTTACCGTTTTTACTCTTCATGTTTTTGATTAATGATGTTTTGTTTTGAGTTAATAATAACGTAAGATCTTTAATACTGAGTTGTACTCCGCATATCATTCTAAAGAGAATCCAATTACACTGTTCATCTGGGCATTTAACGATTTTCTCTTTGATGATAAGGTTGTGCTTTTGACATTTAGGGCATTTGAGTTCGGGAATATTTTTTTGGGGGATATTTAGCGATAAAAGTTCTTTGGTAATTTCTGCGGTATAATCTTTAATATTATTAATGAATTGTTTTGGATCGAGTTCATTTTTTTCGATTTGATTAAATGCCATCTCCCACTCTGCGGTCATCTGGACATTGGCAATTTTCTTGTCTTTTACTAGATGATAGACCTGTAAGCCTTTGTTGGTAGGAATCAGTGTTTTATTTTTTCTTGTGATATAATTTCTGTTGATCAATATTTCAATAATCGAAGCTCTAGTTGCAGGAGTGCCGATTCCGATACTGGCTAAGGCTTTTTGCTGTTCCTTGTCTTCGATATGTCTTCCTGCATTTTCCATGGCAGATAAAAGATCTGCTTCCGTAAAGAGTTTTGGAGGATAGGTCTGTTTTTCCAGCAGTTCTGTTTTTGAGATTTTTAGTTCCTCTCCTTTTTTGAACTCCGGAAGTTCCAAAAGCAAGAGTTTTGTATCATTGTCGGAATTATGAGTCTGGTTTGGATGAGTATCATCAGACAATATACCTTTGATAGCACGCCATCCTTTAATGAGTATTTTTGAACCTTTTATACTGAACTCATAGTGATGGACTTTGATTGTTACATGAGTAATTTGTTTGGAACAGTGCTCCGACAATGATTCTAATAATCGGTATACAATCATCTGATAAATAGATTTTTCACTGGCTGTTAAAGCGGATGGAATTTTTGTTGTGGGTAAAAGACCGTGATGATCTGTTACTTTCAGATCGTTGACGATACGTTTGTTGAAGTTTCCGAATTTTAGCGTAGTGATGGCTGATTTGAATGGATCAGTTTGCTTCAATATTCTAATCAATTCCGGGATTTCTGCCCAAAGATCTTGGGGAATATATTTGCTCCCGGTTCTTGGATAGGTAATAAATTTCTTTTCGTAAAGGCTTTGCGCAGTCTGCAAGACTTCATCAGCAGACAATCCAAGCTTTCTATTGGCTTCTTTTTGGAGTTCCGTCAAATCAAAAAGCAATGGAGCTGGTTCTTTTACACTACTGACTGATACATCTTCTACAGTCGCCCTTCCCTCCCTTTCTATGGATTTTTGAATTTGCTCTGTTGCCTTCTTATCATCCCACTGCTGATTGGAAAGACTTGTAAAATCCAAATAATCCTTTCGATGTTTTAGCCGGATTTGCCAATATTTCTTTTGCGTGAAATTTTGATGGTCTTCAAATCTTTTACAGATAAGAGAAAGTGTAGGTGTCTGAACCCTTCCCAAAGAATAGACATCTTTGTTAGCAGCAATGCTCAATGATTGGCTGGCATTGATTCCGACAAGCCAGTCTGCTTCGCTTCTTGCTTTAGCAGACCGATACAATCCGTCGAAATCTGAGCCGGGTTGCAATTTTTCAAAACCTTCACGAATGGCTCTTTCAGTCAATGAACTAATCCAAAGCCTTACAAAAGGCTTTTTGCATTTCAGATAATCGTAGATATATCGGAAAATCAGTTCGCCTTCCCTTCCAGCATCGGTAGCAACGATAATACTTGTACATTGGTTTATAACATATTGTATTACTTTCAACTGTTTTAAAGCGGATGGATCGGGCTGATAATAACTTGCTTTTTTGATTTTTCTTGGGATTACTATAAATGGGTTTGGAAAGATCGGTAAAGAGGCTTGTTCAAAGCCTCTTATACCATAATCTTCCGGCATTCCCAATGACACCAAATGACCCAATGCCCAGGTTACATAATAGCCGTTACCTTTGAGATAGCCGTCTTTTCTTTCATTTACGTGTAATATTTGGGCGATTTCTCTCGCAACACTGGGTTTTTCTACAATGATTGCTTTCATATTTTGGATTTGTTTATTTATTGATATTGATGTGATATGGATTGTTGGTAGCTACATTTTGCGTCCTTTAGATTTAGCAGGCTTATTCTGCTGATCTTCCTGCTGTTTGTTAGCCGGTTGCTGTTGCTTGGGCTGTAAAGGTTCTTTAAGATTCTTAGTAGCCTCATTTGTTTTACCATCAGAATTGACTGCCTTCTGGGTTTTATTGTCTTCTGAAGGTTGAGATTTTTCTTTAAGTTTGTTGGGATTGGTAAAAGAAAAATCTGTTTTGGAGGTTTCTTTGTTGAAAGTAATATAGCCTTGGTAAGCTTTGCCTTTGCCGTCTGCTAATCCATCTACATACACTGTTTCTCCTGCTTTGAATTTTTCATATTTTTTATCATCCAGTTCATGTCCTCTGAAAACTTTAGGTGCTTCCCCATCTTTGTTCTGAAACGTCTGACCGGATTGATTCTTCGGTTGAGTCAGTTGCTGTGACTGATTATTGTTGAATAAAAATTCTACATAACGCTTGTCTGCATTGAACTGAACGGTAGCATTGAACAATTCTCCTTTTTTTGAGGTCATGCCTTCGAGATAAAGAGGTTTGCCTTCAGATAATATCTGTTGCTGATGTTCATCGAGCTTGAAACCTTTAATCTCATCAGGGATTTTCATATACTCTGTTTTGTAAGCGACGAGCTCATTGGTCAGACGGTCACGGCTGATGATTGAAGGGATGATTTCATCGGTCTTTGGATTCACTAGATTGACTACCCTACCCATGTTTCCTGACTCTCTTAGGTTCTTTTTATCCTCTTCAGAGAACTCATGACCGAGAAATTTCAGATTGAGATTAGGTTCTTTACGGATTCCGTGCAGGTGAACGGCAACTTCTCCGTTATCGGCAGTTTGTAATGATAATCTTACATCCATCCTGCTTACAGCAGTTCCCAGATTAATGGTGATGGGAACCAAATTATTGGTTTTAAAACCCCTCAGTAAAGGATCTAAGGCATTCATCTTTTCCAGTTTTTCCTGATTGAGGCCGAATTTTTCCATCGTTTTCCAGTCGATCTGTTCCGGTTGAAAACGGTATTCCTGATTGTCTTTGTTGGTTTGTTCCATTGTATTGCTGTTTTTTATATTGTTGTTATTTTTTGTTGAAACGATATACTCTTTTAGTTTCTCCAATTCTGCAGGTGACGCCTGATCAATATACTGCTGGAGCTCTTTTGCCGTGTTGACAGCATCATATTCGGACACTTTGAAAAAATTGAAATGAGAAGGATTTTTTAACTGCCTGTAGAAATTGGAAAAGAAATTGGAGAAAACATCTCCATGTTTATCAACACGAATTAATTGTTCATTATCTTTTTTTTCTTCGGGAGGTAACTTTTGCAGATTGCCGTCTTTATCCACTCCCTTAACCATTTCCACAGTATTGGTATTGATATTAAGAACCAATAAAGTATCAGATACGGGTTTAAGATGGCTGACTTCCTGAGGCTTTATATCTTCTTCCATTGCATTTATTTATAGAAGTGAAAATAAAAGCTAGATTGAAAGATGGTTAAAGGTTGGCAGTCAACATATCTGTTTGGAAGTGGATGGTGTTGAACTTAACATCATTCATTTGCGCAGACTTTCTCTAATCAGTTGATGAACATCAGAAAGTTTGTAGTACAATTTTCCACTGATGGTATAGTAAGGGAGTTTTTTATCAGTACGGTAACGCTGTAATGATCGTGAACTTATTTTTAAGAGTTGCAGTACATCCTGATTATCAAGCAGTACCTCTCCGTCAATCTCAATGTATTTCGCTTGGTTAGATATGATTTGTTCTTTAAGAATGTCGAATCTTTCTAAGATTCTCTCCATCCACGCAATAAATTCTGTTCTTTCGATATTCATAACAATCAATTTTAATTGAATGATCAGATAATATTTGAATTGATAAGCTGATCATTTTTGTTTTTGTAAAATTGACTAACGTGAATCATATAAAATCACTACCTTTTCGTAGTACCGAAAATATTTTTGGTAATCAAATTTTTGAAATAGGAATAAAATACTTAAAAAGGTTCAAAAAAAACAAACTTATTAGTTATCATAAATTTTAAAACAAAGGCTTTTAGCACTTTTCAAATAGCTATTTGTTTTTATCTTTGAGTTAATATTAATAATAGATACAGAACTTCTTTAACAGTAGATTTGTTTATAAAAATATAATTTAACAGTGATCTAAATCAACAAATGATAGTAATGTCAGAAAAAGTTTCGTTTGAAGAAGCATTGCTTCTTTTTAATACAATATTTGATGAAGCGTATAGAGAATATAGTTCTATGGAGTTAAATGAATCAGAGATAAAAGAACTAGTATATAGCAGCAAAGTCTATTTGCATTCATTTTCTGAAAACAGAAAATGTTCTGTAAAATATTGTAGAAAAAAAGCAGTAAAATCACATTTATTTCAAGAATCAATTCTTAGAAAAAATTCACATAATGGACATTTTATTTATCCTGCATCCGATCTCGATAAGAAAAAAATAAAGATCAGTAAAATTGGAATAAATAAAGCCCTAACATTTCCTGGATTTTGTGAAACCCACGAGAATATGTTCGAATATGAAAAAAAAGAACAACTTGATTATGAACATGAGCTACGAACATTAATCTATAAAGCAATTTGTTATCATAATGTCTATTGGGAAATTGTATTAAAAAAAACAGAAAATTCTATCAATGAACTTATTAAGAAAAGGCATGAAAAATTCGAGAGATCCACAAATGGAAAATACCGAAGTTTATTTAAGGCTTTGAATATTGAATTAAAGGATCTTCATTTTACAGATCCTAGACATAACGATTTCGACCAATTTTTAAAGAAAAGGAAGAAGACAATTAAAGAAACTTTAATATTTAAAAGACTGGCCTGGAAGGACATTGAATTAAATAAGGATGAAAATTTAAGTTCTCACACCATTGAAATAGATAAAGTGATTCCTATTTTCTTTTGCTATCTGGGTAATCTGACAATTAAGAATGAGGATTTAGAATTTAATAACATGGCTTGCGTAATTATTCACCCATTTAAAGAAAGTACTAAGTTAATTTTTACGACAAAAAATGAAAATTTCGGCGTTCTTAAAAAACTACTGGATAGATTAGATATAGATTCGACATTAAACTTTATCTTATCATCTTTATTATATGTATCAGATAATTGGTTGATGAATGAAAACTTCTATAATAAATATATTCCTGTCAAGTTAAAAGCATTTTTAGAATCTGCACATACTTTACCTTTAAGTCCTAAAAATTCGAATTTGTAATTTGGAATTTCATTCTAATAAAACAATTAAACATCAATAAAAAAGATGAAAAGTGATATAAAAATGGGAAATTTTCCTCAATCAATTATTAGTAAAAATTACAATACGCCAATTTACAGATGCATTCATTTTGAAAGGCTTTTAGAAATGCTGTCACTGAAAAACATAGTCTTGGTAAGAACTAAAATGTGGGAAGATCCCTACGAGAATTTTTTATTCAAAACAAAGATAAGATTTGGCTCGCATTACACATCTTTGGGCTCATTTACGGATTCCCTCTATGGGCAATGTTGGACAATGAAAAAAGAAACAGACGCTATATGGCGAATCTATTCACCGACAAAACAGTCCGTCATTATTAAAACGAAAATTTCAAAACTTGCCAAAGCGGTATTTGATTCAGAAACACTATTGAAAGACCGATTTGATACTTGGCGTAAGGCCATTGCACCTGTGGCGTATTTTTCAAAAAATAAAATGCAAAATGTGATTCATCAGTATTCGTGTTTAGCCCTACCAGACGCAAAGATAGCTTTCGATTCATTATTTATCAAAAGAAATGAATTTAGCCATGAGCATGAGGTAAGGGTAATCATTCAAAAAAGAGGTCAAACAGAAGATGATTTCAATAAAGATGGTGAAAGGAAATTTGTTAAACTTCCAATAGATCCAAATGACTTTATTGAAGAAATTTTATTAGATCCCAGAATTAATGAAAATCAAAAAGATTTATATTCAAACATATTCAGATCTGCTGGTTATAATGGAAAAATAAATAAATCTACTTTATATGATACTTTTTGACAGACAGTTACGGGTATGCTAAAATTCTGGACAATCACACGGATGAGGAAATCCGAGAAATGTCAAGTAAAAAATAGTATAAATTTTGAAAATAATACTGAAAACTCATATTACGGGAATCCGTATTATGAGTTTTTATATATAGTTTACCTTTGATTATGTACTTGTATTAAGTATTGGTTGATCACATTTCATTGAAATATACTAATCAATTGTAAATTTACTGAAACAACTTTTAGATGAGATAAGTTTTAGTTTATTGGTCTCAAACTTAAACGAAGTGATGGTAATGTACTATAAATATCTTCTTGATTAAGAATAAAAATTACCCTTTAACGTATTTCAAAATGCAAAAATAATTATATATTTATGATCATCTAATAACCATTTAATGCTCACAGTACATTTATTACCTGTTCTCTATGGCGACACTATCCTTATCGATGCTTTTGATGAAGGAAAAAAAATTAATACTAATATATTGATTGACTGTGGATTTAATTTTGAGTCAGAAATTCTTCCTATACTAAATAAGTATCATAAGGCAGGAAAAAAGCTTCATCGTTTTATAATTACTCACTATGATGATGATCATATTAATAGTGCCGCAAAATTCATCAAAGAAAATGGATCAGCACAAAGACCTAAAATAATTGAGATAGATCAGGTATGGCTTAATGCATACAAACACCTGCAATTTGAAAAGAAGAAACTTCCAGTACCGGATGAGAATCAGCTAAACTTACTAAGGAATTTTATTGCTTCGCAAAAAGTTGACACTACCAAAAAGCAAACTGAAATTGGTGCAAAACAAGCTTCAAAATTAGGTAAGGAATTACTCTCACAAAATTACTCATGGAATGAGGACTTTAATGGCAACGCCGTTTGCATTGAACATGCCACAACAATCTTTGTAAACGATAACGTGTCGATTACTTTAGTTGGGCCTAATAAGCAGCAACTGGAATCCATTGATAACGAGTTTAAAAAAGCTCTAAAAGCACAAGGTATAAAAGTTGCAGATACGCATTTTGTTGATGATGCTTTTGAATTGTTTATAAAATCGCTTAGTGCTAAAGATATTGAGACTTATAGTGGCGTTATTAAAGGCTCAATTAGAAAGCCAATAACGTCAGAGGGCATTAAATTAATTAAATCAGAATATAAACCAGACAAACGGGTCGGAAATGGAAGCTCTATATCATTTATTTTAAATGCAGATGGAAAAAAAATACTAATGCTTGCTGATGCACATGCAGAACCTGTGATGGAACAACTAAAAAGTCTGTATCCTGATCAGCCTTGTCTTTTTTTTGATGCAATAAAAGTTAGCCACCATGGAAGCTTTGGAAACAATCCAAAAGAATTATATGAATTAATCGATAGTGCTAATTATCTTATTTCAACAAATGGAAGGCATCCTTCTCATATGCATCCTGACATTGAAACAATTGCATTTATTATTCACCGGCCTTTACGTGGAACTATTACTAACAGGAAATTAATTTTCAATTATTTCCCTAAACATCTTGCTCGGATCTTTGATGAAGACTTAATGAAGGAATTTAATTATACTGCTGAAGTTTCCAACGAATTAAAGTTGCCATGATAGATATTAAAAATTTACAGAATTGTACATGGAAAGTCTTGGATAATGAAGGATTTCCTGTAGGTACCGCTTTCTTCGCAGAGGAAAATATGTTGGTAACATCTCTACATGCTGTTGAGGACTTTATGGACAAAAAATTTCATGTAGAAAATCGTCAAAAGAATAAGATTGTAGTTTCTGTTAAAGACCATTGTAAAGAAAATGATCTTGCTATTTTGATTACAGACGAGTATATTTCAAAACATATTGTTATTTTATGTAGTGAGGAGCCCTTATTAAAGGCTGAATGGTCCGCATTTGGATTTCCGGCCACTAAGGAAGGGTTAGTAGTGGGTAGTAAATTGGAAGGAACCATTTTTGATATCATATCTGTAAAGCACACTCACGACCTCGTATTAGAAACCCCAGGAATCAAGTTGGGCAATGAATATAGCGGATTTTCAGGCTCAGGAGTAATAAATGCAAGGCAGGAAATAACATCAGTGTTACGATATAAAGATGTAAACAACTTATGCTCGGTAAGTATAAAAAAAGCAGAAAACTTTTTAAAGAAAAATGGTATATCAGTTATTGATGATCAATTAGATGATTTTTCAGTTTATATGCCCAAAGCATTTGATTACGCAGAAGAACCCTTAAAATCAATTGGGATAGCTTTTGCCAAACAAGTAGCTAAGAAGACTTCTCCTCAGGCAATAGCGAGTATTTTACATGGTAAATTAATGACTCCAGAACTGGATGGCTCATTGAATAAGATAATTCAATTTCTTAAAAATCAAGTTGACGTAAATAATGAGTTGTGGAAAGCGTGGTTAGAGTTTTTAAGTTACGTACAAATGCTGAAAGGAGAATATGGTGATATCAATGCTGTATATATTTCTCTCCCAAACACAGAGGTGTCAAAATTTATCGAGGGTGTCGAAACAAAAATAGTTCAAGATATTCAATTAACTCTGAAATTTTTCTTTACTGAAGAGGCTCAATATTTCTCTATAGCTAAACAGCATCTATTAGATAAATCTATTGCTGGGACTTTACAAAATAACCATTGTCATATTTTTCACTCACATAAAACGTTGTTTGGTTTACACCCTTTCACAAAGGAAGACAAAAAAAACATCGTTTTTGACATTTATAGCCAGTCAGACGCCGGTTTAAATATTGCTGGCAATATTGATTATGGAGTTTTAAGTTTTTCACAATTGGCGTTAGGTATCGCAGCTAGCACAACCATCGCAGAGGCGACCCAAAATCTTACTAAAATATTTAATGATGCAATTAGTTAAATCACAACAAATAATAGACGAATTAGCAAAATTTGATGATTACTTTAGTTCATCTGGTACGGATTGTTGGAAGACATTATCAGGAACTATACATCTATATGTATTTTCAACAATTTACGAAACTGTGAAGGATCTTGAAGAGAACTACAAGGAATTGCGTGATCATGTAGCCATAAGTTTCCAAAGTAGAACACTTCAAAATCCTGCTGAGCGTTGGAACCTTTATATTTTGTATTTAGTGAAAGAGTTCGTACCTCAAGAACTTAAACAGATAATTCTTCAAGACAAGTTTTCAGCCAGAAAAATGGTTTGTTCAACAGGAGACGATGAAATTACTGATGAATACGTTAATAGCATAATAAGTAAAACACTTATTGATATTGATATTCCTGAAAGACAGTTGTCGATTGATAGGCTTGAAGAATTAATGATTGCTAGCCATCCTGAAGTTGCAGCTGCTATTGAAAAGATAGATGCAATGAATACTAGAGAAAATTTAAAACAACTCATTAAATTTCTAAGCGATGAGCAAAATTAAAAATATTAAAATTAATGATTTTCGAATTTATAACGAAGAACAGGAGTTTAGCTTCGTTAATGATGAATCGATTTCAAATCTAATGGTAATTTATGCACCGAACGGCTTCGGCAAAACGTCGTTCTTTGATGCAGTTGAGTGGTGCTATGCTAGTAAACTCAGGCGCTTTGAATCGGATGTACTCGGTCAGGAAATTAATCGTAGAGACTATTCAAGTGGGGATAAAATCTTGCTTACAAATAGGCAAGGTTATAAAAATGGGAAAAGCGGTTCAGTGAAAATTCTAACTACAGACGACAAAGTAATTGAACGAACAGCCACCGAGCGAAAAGCTAAAAATTTTGAATACAAATATGATTACCGGACGGTCAGTAGCTTAAATTCTGATTATGCGCAAGATGTTCTCGATCGGTTGGTTAAAACTAATATTTTGACTCAGGATCAAATAGATGAATTTTTACGCCATACTAAACCTGATGAAAGATTTTTTCAATTGCAAAATTTTTGGCCAGAAGGTGAAAGTGCTCTTTCCATTCTCAAAAAGATAGACAGTTATCAGAACATGTTGACTATTGAAAAGAGTGAAATCATCTCAAATATAGATAATGCAAAGAAACAAATTAAGGATTTTTTAAATGCCGGAGATCAAATTGGACCAATTAATGCTGCAATTCAGGAACTAACTGAAAAAACTTCAACAGAGTTTAAAATGGAGGCTTTGGCATCTAATGTCAATAGAGAGACTTACCAAGTGATTTTAAGTACCACACAAACCTATATCGAAAGAGCGAAACTCATCGAACAACGAGCTTTTGCACAAATTTCTATGCTGGAAGCTCTCCAAAAGGCAATGCCAGAGTATCATATATGGCTAAAAAGCCATCCCATCTTAAATGAAGATTTCAATAAGCTTTCTGAGTTGGAGAAATTGTATACCGACCTTAATACTTACAATGCTTCAGGAAATTCTATGGAAGCAAATTTTTTAATTATTTCCAATTCTAGTCAAAAAATAACTCGTTTATTATCGCTGGTCAGCGAAGTTGATACTATTTATAAAAATATTACTCAGCAACAAAATGTCCTTCATGATTTCCGTCGGGATATCGATAAACACCTGTATCAATTACAAACTTCAAAATCATCAAATCTTGTTCTGCAATCAACTTTAGAAGAATGGGAGCAGCAACGTGATGCACTTGATCGTAAATTAAAAGAATGGGATACAGAGCTGGAAAACTACAGATTTTGGAATACAGATGCTGAAAAAAGGAGAGCTAAAATTAAAGAACTAAATGAGCAACTTTCAGAAAAAGAATCTGCTTTATCTTTAAAACTTTCTTCTCGTCAATTGCTACAATCAATTGCTGAAAGCAAAGGATTTGAATCATTGCCAGTTCAGGACAAAGAAAAACTTTCCTATGACTTTACAATAAGAAACGAGCTGGTTAAACATTTACTTGCCAACAAGATTAATATTGACAAGTTACAGAATGATCTTGATAATAGTGCGAATTTGGACGAAATTTTTGACAGAGTTATTGAATGGGGAGAGGATTACGTTAGGAAAACAGACATTAACCACTGTCCACTATGCGCAACAGATTTTAATGAAGTTTCTAATCTATTAGCAAAAATTGAGGAACAAAAGACTTCTAAAACAATAACTGTTACATTAAAGTCGCAACTAGATATAGCAAAGTCGGACGAAATATTGATCAAAGAAAAAATCGGTGCACTTGATCAGAAGTTTTTAACTTTTATCAATCAAGAAATTGAACTTTGCAACACGGAAATATCGAAATTGCAAATTGAGAGGGACAAAACTTCAAGTGAAATAACTAATGTACAAAGTGCTCTGCAGAATTCAACTCGATCTGTAAATCTAAGTTTATTACAACTTAGACCTGAAACTACTGTTGATGACTTAAATACCCCATTAGACTTTGAAACTATTAAATCAGAAATGAAGTCAAAACTATCTAAAATTAGACTAAGATTTTTAAGACTAGAAAATGTTGTAAAATATAGATCTCAAAAAATCTCTTCTATTGAAAATGATATTTCGATCTTAAAAAATAGGATTTCAACTGCTGAAAACAATATCGCAATTTCTCGTGCTGACCGACTTTTGGTTGAAGCTGAGCAATTAGTGAAAGAATTAAATTTACCGAGTGATAGTTTTCATCAAATAGAATTGCAGCGTAGGTTAGATGAGATTACACATCAGTTGACCAAGGCACAAAACGAAAAATTGGAAAATGAAGCGAAAATCGCAGAGATTCGACACAATATCAGTTCATTTTCCATTCAGTACAATGAGGCAGAAATTCCTGGCTTAAAAATAGTCAAGAACAACGAAATCAATGATATTCAGCAAAAGACTTCAACTTATATCAATCAGTTCAAACAGTTTTCACAAGACGGGGAGCCGTCAGAAGAATTTTTCCGTAATGAATTAGAGATACTTAAACTCTACCATCAAAATCTGATTATAGAAGTTAAAGATCTTGAGAATTTGGCAGTAAGCCTGAAGGTTATAGAAAAGAATGTTTTGAAAAATACACTGGAAAAAGATTTGGAGAAATGGGAATTGCAGATTAAACCATTAGACGATTCACTCGACAAAGTCATAGAGGCAAGAAAAACTTCTGAAACTTACATTAATGGGGAAATCAATAAATACTTTAATCAAGAGGTGATTAATCAGATATATTCTAGGATTGAGCCTCACCCAAATCTTAACCAAATAAAAATTAGTCCTAAAGTTACCGAAAAAGGACCTATTTTGAATATTAAAGCTATCAGTAATGACGAAGAATTAGATCCTTCTTTATATTTAAGCGCTGGTCAGCTAAACGTTTTATCTTTGAGTATATTTTTGGCCAAAGCATTTGAAACACGAAATGATGAGATAGATACCATTTTCATGGACGATCCGATTCAAAACCTAAGTGATATTAACATACTCTCCTTTATTGATCTTATTCGAACAATGATAACTAAGTATAACAGGCAAATTGTAATTTCTTCACATGACGAAAATTTCTACAAACTTATGCGAAATAAAATGCCGTCAGATGCTTTTAACGTTCGTTATTACGAAATTCAAAGTTTTGGTAAAGCGACTCATGTTAAATAATTAATAGGTGGTTTATAGAGAATATGAAAATTCTATTTGGAATGATACTTTATTATAATCAGAGAAGGTTATGTTGCGGTTTCACCGGTACTATTGCTAATTAAAATCTTTGAGGATCAGAGATCTATTTATAGACGTTAATTAGCAGTGTAATTTGTTTATTAAGGTTAACACTTTTAAGATGCAAACAAAGCGATATAAGAATGGCATAAAAGAAGGTTCACCTCCTAATTTGAGTAATTTCTCTAATAGCTATTATTCATAATCTTTCTTGCAAAGCGGAATATTATTTTAATGCCATTTCGGTAAGCTTAAAAGTTAATAATAATCAATTAAATCTCACAAGATGATAGGTCAATATATTGCTTGGAAAATCATCTTTGGATAAACATTCAATATCAAAAAAAATGACCAACTGATCAGAGTGATCTCACTTCTAGTTTTTGGCTGCAGAAAATAAAATTTAATCTCAAAAAACGATTGAATTTAGTCTTCCCAAATAATACTTAATGCCTTATTTCTGTAAGGAATATGTCACTATGAATCTGCACTTAATATCTTATGAGAATAATTAAAATAATAAAGTAAATGAAGCCAAATATTTTTGACATTGCAACAAAAGAACTAAATCAAGATGCTTTTATAACATGGCTTTTGCAATTTGCTGACGCACAATATCAATCAGCTGACCCAAAACTTAATGGTTGTGGAAAAGTATTTGCAAAACAGCTTATAAAAAAGCAATTAATTTCATTTGACGACCAAATTACTAAAGTAGAAGCGGAAGACAATGGGAAAACATAGATGTTTGGGCAGAAGTCAACGACAAGTATTTAATTATAATTGAAGACAAAACTTATTCATCACATCATTCAAACCAATTAGCTCGTTATAAAGAAAACGCTGAAAAATGGTGCGAAAACAACAACTATGAAAAGCCAATTTGCATTTATCTAAAGACAGGGAATGAAAGTCAAAGTGGCTTAGTTCATATCAAAAACAAGGCTTTGCAATTTTCAGTAGGTTGGATTTCATCAATTTATTTGATGAATTTAAAGATATTGACAACGATGTTTTTACAGACTTTTACGAAAGATTGAAAAGAATTGAAAAATCAAACAATGAATTTGAAAACAAATTCATTAAAGAATGGAACGGTGATGATTGGCAAGGATTTTTTCAGTTCCTCGAAAAAGAAATTGAAATCGTAAGTTGGAATTACGTAAATAATCCAAGCGGTGGTTTTTGGAACGCTGTTTTAAATTGGGATTGTTGGAACATTTATCCCGCTTATATACAACTTGAAGAGGGGAAATTATGTTTCAAAATTTCAACTGACCCAGATGAACTTGAAATGCCTGAAGATATTAAACGTGGCGAAATCCGAAATCAATTACATAACTGGATACTAAACCAAGCTGAAAAATTCGGCTTTGAACATATTAGACGACCAAACAGATTTGGAAACGGAAATTATATGACAGTTGCTATTGTTGACAGGCAAAATTGGTTAGGTGCAGACAACCAAACAATAGATAAAGAGACCATCATAAAAACATTGACGGATTATGTAAGTTTCTTAAGAAAAATAATTGAAGAACCGAATAAAACGGCATATTATAACTAAGCTTTCGTTCTTTCAATGAATGCCCGTTGAACGTAACCTTGCTAGCTTTTCAGCGGTATGTTTGTTTCCGTGATACCATCGTGAAGAAAAAAGAAGAACTAATATTTAGTGTTCACAAAAACTATAATTTAGCTAAATAATGTATAAAGGAAAAAAATAGGATACAGTACCCCATTAAGATTTTATTGAGATTGCCTTAATTTTAATCGTTAGTTTTGTTTTCTCTAAATATATGTTTTTTAACGAGCTAAATACAAAATAAATACTGACCGGTGATAAAAATTAATTTCATAATTATTTTTTAGAGAAAAACGCTGTAAGAAAGTTAGATTAAATAGCTTAATTTATTATATTCTTATATGTGAAAGAATGTATCCTTAACGTGATATATTTTCCTTTTCGTCGACTTGACTTATGTTCATACAATGAGAATGTGGGACAGCTGGCAACTGACGATAACATGGGACAGTGAAGTTTTTGAGGATGAGAAGACCGGCGAAAAGTCGTACTTCACCTACCTTTTATGTGATAAGGCCGTAGAGATTAATTCTCCGTATGGAAAGAAGCATTGAAGAACACATATCTGTTCTAAAAAAATGAATTATTTAAAAAATTTCATTACATCAAAACCTTTGTAAATCATCAAAATTATCTCTTAAAGAATATTTCGTATATTCGTAAGTACAATTTATTCAATAATGTCAGACAGAAGAAAACAAAGAACGAAACGAATATTGCAAAGTACTACCAGAAGTCTTTTACGATCTGCAAGAAGAGCTTCGGAAAATTCTCAGAGAATTTCAAGAGCTTTAGGTATTTCGTATGAGGTAATCAGAGATGGTAAAATCTACCGTATCGAAGGTGATAAAACCAAGGAGGTAGGGATAATTTCTAAAGTGGTTTCAGAAAAAACAGGTCTAAAGAAAGGAAGTAAAATACATTTATGACCAAAAGACTTCGCATATTCTGTGGTCCTAATGGCTCTGGAAAATCTACTTTATTTTCAGAATTCATTAAGAATAAATTCAATCCAGGATTATTTGTCAATTCAGATAATATTGAATCAGAAATTTCAGAAAAAAAATTTTTAGATCTATCTTCTTTTAACCTCGATCTCACACAAACTGATTTAGATAGTTTTCTTACAGAACCTAATTCAATAACCTTAATTGAAAAAGCAAAAACTAAAGGATTTTCTCTTGAAATCAAAATTTCAGAAAATGTAATTTTAGATATTTCAAAAAACAAAAACAGTTATTCTGCTGGACTTATATCCTCTTTTATAAGAAAGCATCTAATGTTAGACAATAGATCATTTTCTTTCGAATCTGTCATGAGTCATCCTTCTAAACTCTATGAATTAAAATTAGCAAAGGAGCTGAATTACAAAACTTATCTTTATTTTGTGTGCATTGACGATCCTGATGTAAATGTTTCGAGAGTAAATAACCGGGTAGTAAAAGGAGGACATGCGGTACCCGATTTAAGCATTAAAGAAAGATATATTAAAACTCTTGAAAATCTTTATCCTGCCATGCAATTGGTTGATAAAGCCTATTTGTTTGACAATTCTGACCAAATGAATATGATTGCTGAAATGGAAAATCAAATCATTACTTTACATGTTGATGAAGATCATATTCCCAATTGGTTCTTAAAATATCTTATTAACAGAGAATAAAACTTATCCTCTAAATCTCCTGTTATTTTTCTTACTTTTCCTTTTCATTCGATTCTCAAAATCCAATTCTTCATAGTCTTCACCCAAAATTTCAGGTATGATACTACCAAATCCCTCTATTAGAGAATTCGAATCTTGATGTAAAAAATTAAATAATTCGTGAGGTTTTTCAGATTGTAAAATTTCAGAATTGCCATTATTTATATTATATTTTTCATGTTTACTGTTCACTTCTTCTTTCGATTCAACTCCCCTATTCCAATATTGATGAAAAGTATTGGCGGAAAACTCCTTCCCCAGCCTAGAACCATTACAAACTGACTTAGACTGATGATCGATAAAAGTGATTCCGTAGATTCTTCCGGATGCATTACGTCGGACTACGGTACTGATTCCCATATCCTGCAGTTTACTTTTAAATTCAGATTCATTTGGTTGTGTATCCATTACCAATTTTAAAGCGGCTTTTAAAGTCTCATGAACAGAGCTTAATTTAAGTTTGTTCTTCGAATTCAAAAAATGACTATCCAAAGCCCTTAATCCGGCATCCTTACCAAATAAAGAAGCCTTAAAAGGTTGACTTACTTTCTCGCCCTTATCATTTAAAGCAAAATATAAGAGTCCATTCTTCAAAATTCCATTCTCTATTTTATTCACTTTCTCGGAGCTAATGTTATACAATGAAAGTAAAGCATTATACTCTCCCATCGTCTGGAATTGATAATGATTCGAAATATTCCGAATTACAGAAGCCATTTGACTTTTAATATTTCCTTCCTGATAATCTACGGGACTGAAAATCTGTTCTTTTTGAGTAAGCTTTTTATCTGCAACGTTGGAAAGACGATATTTTCTTTCAATTTCACGGCAAATTTTCATGGATTTTTTTTTTTCAAACTTGTCCGATATTTTCTTCCCCATTTCATCAACCCCAATACTTACAATGTGAATATGGGTACGGCTGATATCTGTATGCTTAAACACCACGAACGGCTGTTCACCAAAACCCATTGCGTTCATATATTCCTGAGCAATTTGCACAAAATCTTCATCTGAAACTTTGTCTTTAGGATCTGGGTTAAGAGAAATATGCAATGTTGTTTTCTCTGTATTCTTATTGGCAATTAAATAGGGTTCAAAGGATTTTACTAATTGGGCAACGGTATAATTTCCATCTTTCGTTTCAATCATTTTGTTCATCAATAATATTTCCCCATTTTCATTGTCAACTTTCAGCTGATTGTATGCTAAAGCTCCAAACAAATTACTTCCTCTTCCAATTTTAGCAATCATACTAATTCATTTTTGAAGATGATTTTGATTAAATTCTTCAGTTAAATCGATAATTTTCTTGCAAAGATTAGCTACTTCAACAGTTTGTTTTTCTAATTTGTATAGAAATGCGGCTGCTTTTTTCTCAGTAAAACGGCTGTATAACAGTTTAACAACCTGATTATAATTTACACCAACGGCACGAAACTGCCCAAAAAGAGAGGTCAGCCTCATGTAAAAATCAGATGTTCCTTTATCAATATTCACTGTCTTAATTTCCTTATTGAACAATAATGAAATAATAAATTTGGCTTTATTGCTCATTCCGGAAGCTTCAAAAAGACTTAATAATTGAGCATTTTCATCATCAGTCAACCGAAAAACATGACGGTGGATACTCGGATTAATCTTAGGATTTCTCCCACCCTTATTTTGTTTTACATTTTTTTTCTGTTCCATTCCATTTTAAGTTTAATTCATAAAAAAACTGACTTCGGAAGTTTTTTCCAGCCCTCTGCAAGAGCAAGTTGTTTTGAGGCACAAAAAACAGTTATGAGGCACTCAAAACACAACTTGCTGTGTTCTTTCGAACACCAAAATCTATCATCAGGACAGACCATTATAACCATCTTAGAAAGCTTTATGCTTTTATCACTTATCTCAAAAATTTCATTTGAAGGACTCATGTTATATTTTATATGTTATTGCTTTACAAAGTAAAACATAGTGAACAGCAAACAATCTACTGGAAGATTACGCAAATCCAACCTTTCACAGTCAAACACAACCACTTTAATGAAAGTGAAAGAAAATGATGAGTTCTTTGCTAAAGAATGCAATAAAGCAGTCCAGCAATCATGACAGTTGAATAGAAAGAATTCCGGATTGCAAACATTCTGGTAATCAACAAAGCAGGAATCCTGAAATTATAGAAAGACAGCCGGAATTCAATCACGCCGTCCAGAATACTAGCAGATTAAGAAACCAGCAATCCTGCAATCAAGAAATATTGATTCTCAGATTAACTGAAGCTCAGAAATCATGATCGCTTTCATAACTGACTGACAGTTAAAGTGAGTATAAGACTGAATGCATGAAAGCTGGAAATCAAGCTTAAAAAATGAAATTAATAATTTTTAAATCTTAATTTTTAAAATATGGACACCAAAAAACAACCTTTATTTATTGCTTTTTCATCACAAAAAGGAGGTGTAGGAAAAAGTACCTTTACGACTCTTTTAGCGAGCATCTTACATTATCGACTGGGTTATACTATTGCTGTATTCGATGCAGACTTTCCACAACACAGTTTAATGAAAATGAAAACCCGTGATCTCGCTATGGTTATGGAAAATCTGCACTTAAAAAAACTGGCTTACAAGCAATTTACAACCATCAACAAAAAAGCTTATCCCATTCTGCAATATAAGGCAGATCATATTTTAGAAGCTGCACACGAATTTTCAGAAACATCACCTATTCCTATTGATATCATCTTTTTTGATCTTCCGGGAACCGTTAATACTCCGGGAATCCTAAAAGCTTTGGCAGGAATGCATCATATTTTTACACCCATCACAGCAGACCGGTTGGTTATGGAAAGCACACTAGTCTTTAGCCAACTTTTACAGGATGTTATTATGAAAAAAGGAGAAACATCCCTTAAAAGTATCCATTTATTCTGGAATCAGGTCGATGGCAGAGAGAGTACGCCTTTGTATAACATTTACAATGACTTGATCCACCAACTGGGTTTAAATTTAATGGATAGTCATATTAAAAATTCTACCCGTTTCAGGAAAGAAAGTGAAGAAAATTCAAAAACAGTTTTCCGGTCCACTTTGCTACCTGCGGATGAAAATTTACTGAAAGCCTGCAGGTTTGACCTTTTCCTCATTGAGTTTTTAAAAATCATTCAAATCTAGTTATGGAAAAAAAAATCAAGAAAAACATTACTCCAGATATTAACGAAGAACTGATGATGAACATGATGGTCGATGGTGTAAAAAAAGAAGGTTTGGAGATTCTTGAAACTGATAAGTCAGGGATTCAAAACTCAGAAATTAATGAAAAGATTGTTCTTGAAAAAAAAGCTGTCCAAAATCAAAAAAAGAGTTCAAAGCTGAAAAATATGGAGAGCTATGGTCAACAATTTCTTGTCAGCCATTCGATGAAAAAACGAGGAGACAAAACCATTTACATCCGCAAAGAATTTCATGAAAGATTATCCCGAATCATTCAGGTTATAGGAAAGGATGAAATTCCTCTTTATGCTTATCTGGATAATATTCTTGAACATCATTTTGAACTATTTGAGGAAGCTATTACTTCGGACTTCAATGAACATTTTAAACCCCTTTTTTAATTATGGAAATTTTAATATTAGTCTGCCTTCTGATTATCATTGTATTGATGATGAAAGAAAAAATGGTCTTTCAAAAAAGATCAGAAAAAGAATTGACGTCTGAAAATACCAAACCACCTTCAAGTATTATGGGACTGTCTCAATCTGCAAAAAGCCAGACGTTGCCAAACAACGACGTAGAGTCCCGTATTGAAAAACAAAAGTATAGAACTTCTAATTTTGAAGAAGAAATCAACGATAAAACAGTTGATATTCAAATTCCGCAGGAAGAATTAGATGATGTTTTCAGAAGTACTCCAGATTTTGAGGAAATGGAAGAAGAATGGAGTCAATATCAAATTTTCGATAATGATAACGGTTTAGCCACAGGGGTAACCTTCGAAGAATTAAATACCGTGGAGGCATTTCTGAAAGATCAAAATTCAGAATTATCTCAAAAGGAAACAGCGGCAAATATTATTCAAAAAATACAGGGAACCGAATTATTCAATTTATTAGAAAATTCTATTGAAGGGGCTTCCATCAAAATTGCTGAGCTATTAGACAGAAGCCTTTCTTCAGAAAACAATTCTGATTCTTCTTTTTTTCTGGAGAGCGATTATAAAGATTTTGATATTGAAAGATTTATCTGAACATGCCGAACAACATTTTAGAGTTTTTTAATCTGAGTAATTGTAAATTTTAGGCGTTGTAATAAATCGTCATAAGTAATAATGTCAATAACATTCTTGTACTGTCTTTTCACAATTTCGAAATCAGCAAGTTGCCCATTCTTTAAATTTTTAGATCTACCCATAATGATAAATCCTTTTGGATTGGTAATCTTAATGCTTAAATTTTCAGGAAGCTCACTGCTATATTTTTGTGTTAGAGTTCTTTCTCCTCTAGCTCCATATCTGCTAAGATGGTAAAGATATTTTTCAACTTGCATAACGGTTCCTATTAAGTCTCTGTGTGGTGTATGATTATTTCTATACAGATTTTCCGTCATAATTACCTTAGAAAAAGGTTTTTTTATTTCAATAACATCTACATTCCCATTACTATCAATTAAAATAAAATCTAAAAACTTTTTTTTATTCCCGTCAATAGGTACATAAACTGTTTTAGTTGCAAAAATGTATTTAGGGTATAGTAGTAAAATTATTTGTAGAATTTCATTTTGCCATTGATCTTCACTGTATCCTACTTCATTGTTTAACATTGAAGTCAATTTATCATATATTGTTTCGTACTTAACTAATTCATACTTTTTAAAAACTTTTGTAAGATTTGTTCCTGTTATAGTACTTTTATTGTTTAGATATTTTTCAAATTTATGTTCTGCATCCGTGGTAGAATTGAAATAGTTTTTTATAATAGAAGCTACTCTAGCTTGCGAGTATAAATATTTCTCGTGAGTTGTGGGGAAATTTTTTATCATGTCTTCATACATTTCAAAAGGCATGAATATTTCTTGACTTTCCTGACTTCCGCCAATTCTAATATTTTCTGTAACTAAAGAATCAATAGATTTGAGTATTGATATTTTTGTTTCTGCTATAAAGTGCTTTCTTGTAAGCTTTAACGAACTATGAAAATAAAAGTGATTATTTAGTGAAAAAACTTTTTTCTTAATTCTGTAATAATCTCCGTCTCGTTCTGCTAATATAAATTCTACAGGAAGAACTTCGGCATCTTCATCATTATTTTTATCATCAAAATCATGTTCATATAATAAATCACAAACTTCAAAATAAAATCTTTTAATTGTAACCTCACCTTCTTCTTTAAGAGCATTACGTACCCAATCATCATTGATCTGCTCACCTTCATACTTTAAAACTAAATATTTTTCAGTTTTTATAATTTTTATTGTTTCCATGGTATAATACTTCAGGACGAATTTAGGTAATTTAAAGATTCAAAATACGCAAGTAAAGCCAAATCATTCCTCGTACTGCAATATTCATAAAAATAATCCCCCTTCCCTACACCTTTGTCTCCAAAGCCCACATACTGTGGGTTATGCTAACAATTTAATCTGTTTACATTATGGAAAAACAAAGAAAAAAGCTTCTGACTTCAACAGTCGCTTTACTCCTGAGCATCAATCTATCCGCTCAGGGAAACGGCACTGCCGGAATCAACGAAGCCACTCAAATGGTCACCTCCTATTTTGAGCCTGCAACCCAGCTTATCTATGCTATCGGAGCCGTCGTCGGACTCATTGGAGGAGTAAAAGTGTACAACAAATTCAGCAGTGGCGACCCTGACACCAGCAAAACCGCTGCAAGCTGGTTCGGAGCCTGTATCTTCCTAATTGTTGCAGCCACTATTCTCCGTTCATTCTTCCTTTAAAATCAAAGTTATGAATACCTATAACATCAATAAAGGAATCGGAAGAACCGTAGAGTTCAAAGGATTAAAAGCGCAGTACCTCTTCATTTTCGCTGGCGGTCTGCTAAGTCTTTTGATTGTGGTGATGATTATGTACATGGCAGGAGTCAGTACCTATTTCTGTTTGGGATCAGGAGGTATAAGTGCCAGCTTACTGATCTGGCAGACTTTCTCCCTCAACAGAAAATATGGAGAACACGGATTGATGAAACTGGGTGCAAACAAAAAGCATCCTCAATACATCATCAGCCGAAAGTCCATCTTCAGATATCTAAAATCCAACTCCAAAAAAGCTGCAGCATGAGAAATCAATCGAAAGCCGCTACTTTGGAAAGTAAGTTTCCCCTGCTGGCAGTAGAAGAAAGCTGTATTATATCAAAAGATGCTGATGTTACGGTTTGTTTTAAAGTAAGCCTTCCGGAATTGTTTACCGTTGCTTCCTCTGAATATGAAGCCATTCATTCCGCTTGGTTTAAAGCCATTAAAACCTTGCCTGACTTCACGATTGTTCATAAGCAGGATTGGTTCATCAAAGAAAATTATCATCCTGACCTATCGAAAGACGATCAAAGCTTTTTATCCAAATCGTTTGAAAGGCATTTTAATGAGCGTCCATTTTTGAATCATTATTGCTACCTCTTTCTTACCAAAACAAGCAAAGAAAGAATGAGAATGCAGAGTAATTTCTCATCGCTCTGCAAAGGAAAGCTTATTCCAAAGGAAATCAGGGATAAGGAGCTGATGGGCAGATTTATGGAAACCGTCGATCAGTTTGAAAGAATCATGAATGACAGTGGTTATGTTCATTTGGAACGGATGACGGAGAATGAGATTACCGGAACAGAAAAACAATCGGGATTACTTGAACAATACCTTACTTTATCCCGAGACGTTAACCCTTCCCTTCAGGATTTACATTTAGGAGCAGAAGAAATGAGAGTCGGCAATAATCGTATCAGTCTGCATACGCTTTCTGATACGGACGATTTACCGGGAACCGTCTCTTCTCACAGCCGTTATGAAAAACTAAGCACAGACAGAAGCGACTGTTTATTGTCATTTGCATCTCCGGTGGGACTGCTCCTCAATTGCAATCACATTTATAATCAGTATCTGTTTATCGACAACAGCGCAGAAAACCTGGCAAAATTTGAGAAGTCTGCAAGGAATATGCACTCGCTGGCACGATACAGCAGAGCCAATCAGATCAATAAAGAATGGATTACAAAATACCTGAATGAAGCTCATTCGTATGGACTGCAATCCATCCGTGCTCATTTCAATGTGATGTCTTGGTCTGATAATCCCGTGGAATTAAAGGAATTGAAAAATGATACAGGAAGTGCGTTGTCCCTTATGGAATGTAAGCCCCGCCATAACACAACAGATACAGCGACTTTATATTGGTCTGGTATTCCTGGCAATGCAGCAGATTTTCCTGCAGAAGAAAGTTTCTATACGTTCATAGAACCCGCATTATGCTTTTTCACGCAAGAAACCAATTACCAGAATTCACCTTCTCCATTTGGAATCAAGATGGCAGATAGATTGACAGGAAAACCTATTCATTTGGATATCTCCGATCTTCCAATGAAACAGGGAATTATTACGAATCGGAACAAGTTTATTCTCGGACCTTCCGGAAGCGGAAAATCATTCTTTACCAACCATATGGTCAGGCAGTATTATGAACAGGGAGCTCATGTCTTATTGGTTGATACCGGAAATTCATATCAAGGGCTCTGCGAATTAATTAAAGGTAAAACCAAAGGCGAAGACGGCGTTTACTTTACTTATACGGAAAACAATCCGATTGCCTTTAATCCCTTTTACACCGATGATGGCATCTTCGATATTGAAAAAAGAGAAAGTATTAAAACCTTAATCCTAACTCTATGGAAAAGAGATGACGAACCGCCCACAAGATCAGAGGAAGTTGCGTTGTCCAACGCAGTGAGCGGATATATCGAAAAGATTAAAAATAACAATGACTATCCTTCATTTAACGGTTTTTACGAATTTGTAAAAGAAGATTATCGATCTGTCCTTGAAAAAAAGAAAGTCAGAGAAAAGGATTTTGACATTGCGAACTTTCTTAATGTTTTAGAGCCTTATTACAAAGGAGGCGAATATGATTATCTGCTCAATTCAGACAAGCAGCTTGATCTTTTATCCAAAAGGTTTATTGTATTTGAGATCGATGCAATCAAAGACCACAAAATCCTATTTCCTATTGTGACCATCATTATCATGGAGGTCTTTATCAACAAAATGCGAAGACTCAAAGGAATCAGAAAACTGATTCTCATCGAAGAAGCCTGGAAAGCTATTGCCAAAGAAGGCATGGCGGAATACATCAAATATCTGTTCAAGACCGTCAGAAAATTCTTCGGCGAAGCCATCGTAGTTACCCAGGAAGTAGATGATATTATCCAGTCTCCGATTGTCAAAGAAAGTATCATCAACAATTCCGACTGTAAGATTTTACTGGATCAGCGAAAGTACATGAACAAATTTGATGATATCCAGGCGATGCTGGGCTTAACGGATAAAGAAAAAGCTCAGGTACTTTCCATCAATATGAACAATGATCCGAGAAGGCTCTACAAAGAAGTCTGGATTGGATTGGGAGGAACGCATTCAGCGGTTTACGCTACCGAAGTTTCCACTGAAGAATACTTAGCATACACGACCGAAGAAACCGAAAAAATGGAAGTCATGAATCTGGCTTCCGAACTGGATGGCAATGTCGAGCATGCGATCAAGAGGATTTCGCTAAAGCGAATCAAATCGACAAAAGAAAATTAATCATTTAAAATTTTATAACAATGAAAAATTTAATCATGACCACGATGATGGTTACGGCGGTGGCGTCGACCTCCACAGCAAAAGCACAGTTTGTAGTGACAGACCCAGCCAATCTGGCTTCAGGAATTTTGAATTCAGCCAATGAAATTGTTCAAACATCCAATACAGTTTCCAATGTGGTCAAAAACTTCAATGAAGTCAAGAAAGTCTACGAACAAGGTAAGGAATATTATGATAAACTTAAAGCTGTGAACAATCTCGTCAAGGATGCAAGAAAAGTTCAGCAGACTGTATTACTGGTTGGCGATGTTTCCGAAATGTATGTGAACAATTTCGGGAAAATGTTGAATGATCCCAACTTTAATGCTCAGGAACTGACTGCTATTGCGAACGGCTATTCAACATTACTGAATGAAAGTACAGAACTTTTAAAAGAGCTTAAACAGATTGTCAATACCAGCAGTCTTTCATTAAATGATAAAGAAAGAATGGATATCATTGATAAAGTATACAAGGCTGTTAAAGATTATCACAATCTGGTTCGCTACTACACGAACAAGAATATTTCTGTCAGTTACCTGAGAGCCAAGAAGCAGAACAACACCCAACGGGTGCTTAATCTTTACGGAACGTCGAATCAAAAATACTGGTAAGATGGAGCCTACAAACTTACACGAAGTTTTAAGAACCGTCTATGATGAGATGATGCCGATGTGTGCAGATATGGCAGCAGTCGCAAAGGGCGTTGCGGGATTGGGAGCACTTTTTTATGTAGCCATTAAAGTTTGGCAGGCACTAAGCCGTGCTGAACCCATTGATCTGTTTCCTATGTTGAGACCATTTGCCATCGGAATTTGTATTATGTTTTTTTCAACATTGGTTTTAGGAAGTATCAACGGGGTTTTAAGCCCCGTTGTTCAAGGCAGTCATTCCATGTTGGAGGATCAGGTTTTAGATATGAATGAACTTCAGCAGAAAAAGGATTTATTGGAAAGAGAAGCCATGCTCAGAAATCCTGAAATGGCCTATCTGATATCAGATGATGAGTTTGATAAAAAACTGGAAGAACTGGGATGGTCTCCATCAGATCTGGTGACGATGTCAGGAATGTATATGGAAAGGCAGATGTTTGAAGTTAAAAAACAAATCAGAGACGGCTTTAGAGAATTTCTGGAAATTCTCTTTCAGGCAGCAGCACTGGTTATTGATACCATCAGAACCTTTTTCTTAATTGTTCTGTCCATACTCGGCCCAATTGCCTTTGCCATATCAGTTTGGGATGGATTTCAATCAACACTCACGCAATGGTTGACCAGATACATCAGTGTGTATTTATGGTTACCTGTTGCTGATATTTTCAGCGCTATCCTTGCAAAAATACAGACGTTGATTTTGGAACGGGACATAGAGATGCTCGCTGATCCTAATTTTATTCCGGATACGTCCAACACCGTCTACATCATCTACATGATTATCGGAATCATAGGTTACTTCACCGTTCCAACCGTAACAGGCTGGGTTATTCAGGCGGGAGGTGCAGGAAACTTTATGCGGAATGTCAATCAGACCGCATCAAAGTCCGGAAACATTGCAGGAGCTGCTGCCGGTTCAGCAACAGGAAATATTTCAGGAAGGTTATTAAAATAATTAAAACAAAAAAATGGAATTTAAAATCTTAAAAAATATCGAAACCAGTTTCAGGCAAATCAGATTATTCACTTTTATTTTTGCCCTGTTATGTTTCGGAGTTGTAGGGGTTGTTGTATACAAATCTTACGAGTTTGCTGAAGAACAGCGTCAGAAAATTTATGTTTTAGATAACGGCAAATCATTGATGGTTGCCTTATCTCAGGACATGTCTCTTAACAGACCTGTCGAAGCAAGAGAGCATGTCAGACGTTTTCATGAACTTTTCTTCACGATTGCACCGGATAAAAATGCGATTGAAAGCAATGTAAAAAGAGCATTCAATTTAGCTGACCAGTCTGCTTTTAATTATTACAAAGACCTTTCAGAAAAAGGATATTACAACAGAATTATTTCAGGGAATATCCAACAGAGAATTGAGATAGACAGTGTTTCTGCCAACTTTGACAGCTATCCGTATCAGGTCCAGACATTCGCAAAGCAGTTTATCTACAGATCCAGCAATCTGACCAAGAGAAGTTTAATTACCAGCTGTATGCTTGTCAACTCTGTAAGGTCTGACAATAATCCGCAAGGATTTACGATGGAAAAATTCAATGTTATTGAAAATAAAGATATCGAAACTGTTAACCGCTAAAATTTACATTGAACTTGTCTAAACTTATTTAGAAAAAGAGTTTCCAGAAAATTAGCAATTTAGAGTTGCAAAAAAAAAGAACTAAAATCTGGAACTCATAAGCAAAGATAAACTGGAAAAATGGATTTTACCTCATTTAAGCAAAGGCAAACGAGGGTTTTCCACGAGATTTGATTTAGGAAAAATCTTTAAACTCATTATAAAACGATTGAAAACAGGCTGCCAATGGCGGGAATTAAGCCTCAAAGAATATTTTTCAAAAGAAACAATAAGCTGGCAATTAGTCTATTATTATTTCAATAAATGGTGTAAGGACGGTTCTTTCAAAAGAATTTGGATTTCTCTTCTTCAAAATAATAAAAGGAAATTAGATCTTTCCAGTGTCCAATTGGATGGAAGCCATACCCGAAGTAAAACAGGAGGAGAATCGGTAGG
>NZ_LELA01000032.1 GCF_001677955.1 Chryseobacterium sp. BGARF1 | reverse complement strand
ATATGACCAAACATTTAGATAAAGGTATTTCTTCAATTCAGTATAATTTTCTAAATTTACCAAAGCAGATTACTCAGAATGCTCAGGTAACCAATTATATTTACCGAGCAGACGGAGTAAAAGTAAAGAAGCTCTTTGGAGATATAGAAACCAATTACTTGGATGGTTTTCAGTATAAAGCACTTAAACCTTCACAAGAAAACCCAGGTGGTTTGATAGGTCCTAATGATGTAGCAGTCATGAAACTCAGAATTATACCAACTTCTGAAGGATATTTTGATGCGATAACCAATCAATACATTTATAATTACACTGATCATTTAGGCAATATACGATTGAGCTACACTGACACCAATAAAGATGGAGTTATTCAGCCTCGACAATATTTCGTAAGTGAATGTGATGGTAATTGGAATCCTCCATTTGAATTTCCTACATGTATCGATAACTGGAAACCAGGCGAAATTGTAGAAATTAATAATTATTACCCATTCGGATTGATGCATAATTATACAGCTACCACGCAGAATGCTTATCAGTATAAATATCAAGGACAGGAATTACAAGAAACTGGTTTTTACTCGTTTAAATGGAGAAACTATATGCCAGATGTTGGAAGATTTTTCAATATTGATCCGTTGGCAGAAAAATATACTCATAACAGTACCTATGCTTTTTCTGAGAATAGAGTGATTGATGCAAGAGAATTAGAAGGATTAGAAGCTGTTGATTTTCGAAAAAATGATGGATATAAAAATTTAGTAATTGGTGTCCAAGGTTATAATGGAAATGATACAAAAAAAGGTGCTACTCAATCCCAAAATGCAGGAGGTATAGATTATAGTGGTATGGGGGCATTAACGAACTTATCTAATTCTAATACTCGTGTAGTTATTTTTGACTCATCTCAGAATGAAAATACAAAAACAGATATTGCAAATACAATTACTAGTTTTAATAAAAGCCATCCAGAAGGAATTGTAGCTGCCGTCGGACATAGTTTAGGTGCTGATAATTTGGTAGAAACTGTAAATGATAAACCGCAAGTTAAAGTTGATTTATTAGTTACACTTGATATAGCTGATTACTATGACGATAATAAAATACCTTCCAACGTGTCAAAGGCTGTAAATTATTATCAAACTAACGATTTTCCAGGAGGTGAAAAGGTCGAATCAACCAGTGGAAATAGCAGTTCAAAAATTATTAATGTAAAAGTAGATTCTACTCATAGAAATATAGACAATGATATGAGTAAAACAGTAAATAATGTTGTCAATAGAGAATTAACTCCTGAAAAAAAATGAAAAATAAAATAGATTCATTTATACTCGTTTTAGCTACTATTTTTATAATAATTGCCATAATACTCCAGCGTGATTTTTTAATAAATTGGGTTTTAATAGGCGGTAGTATAGTATTACTAAACTATTTATTTATCTTAAAAAGTAAAAATTATAAGATGATAAAGCTTTTTTTTAATACTTTTTTGATAATAGTTTATTTTATGATTTATTACTATGCTATTTTGCTAACACAAAAGTAAGAACTATAAGTACAACGGGAAGGAACTCCAAGAGACCGGAATGTATGATTATGGCGCAAGATTTTATATGCCGGATATTGGAAGATGGGGGGTCGTAGATCCTCTGGCGGAAACTTCGAGACGTTGGTCAACATACGCTTATGCTTACAATAATCCAATGAGATTCATTGATCCAGATGGAATGGAAAATAAGGATATTCATATTTTAGGTAAATTAGCTCAACAAGGCTTTGATCAACTACAAGCAAGTAGTAAACTTTCAATGGAATTTGATGAAGAATCGGGGAATGTAACTACAGGAAATTTGAGTGAAGAACAGTATATGAAACTATCAGCTACAGATCAAGTATTATATGATGGAATAAAAAATGAGAAAGTAGACTCTCAAATATATGCTGAAAATGATAATATTACTCCAGATGGAGGGTTAATACCGGGAGGATCTTTTGGTGGTGCTACCTATGACAAAAGCACTGGGAAAGTAATTGCTAAGCAATACGTTAATCCTTCTGTTCTTGGAAGTGCAGAGAGTTTTTCAGGAGCTCCGAAAGGTACAGGAATGCTACATGAAGTTGCTGAGAATGCTCTTATTGGTGAAATAGCTTTAAAAAGAGAAAGTTCCGTTCCTATGGATAGCAAAGCTAATCCAAGTCCAATATTCCAATTTGCACACGATGTAACATCATTGATGATGCCTCAAGATAATATACTTATTCTAGTAAGGCAAAATTTTGATACAGTTGGAATGAGTGTTAATCGTTATTGGGAAGGTGTCGCTAAAAAAGTTGATGTTAATGGTAAAGTACAAACGAAATCTCTGTATAAGGTTGATATTAATAACAAAAGATTAAGAAAATAAAATGAGAAATATATTTTTTTTATTAGTTATTGTGTTTGTTAATTTTGGGTGTCAAACTAAAAAAACTATTGTTAGTTCAAAACCGTTTGATATACAACGAAACATTCTAACAATTCGGGAAAATGAAAAAGTTTATGTTCTAATTGCCGATAACAATGATATAATTGAAGTCTTTAACCCCCCATTTAATAAATCAACTATTTGTAAAAAGATAGTTTTAAATAAAAAATATAACTTTAGGGTTTTCCCCGTAAGTGATTTAATACAAAGAGGTATTGAATCTCCAAATGAGTATATTTTAAATGACTCAACTATAATTAAATACAATAATTACTATTCCTTAGAAAAATTTGAACTTCTTTGCAAATAATCAAAATATTATGCATACCAAAGCTTCGCCAAGTTTATGATTTTACGTTGATAATAAAAAAACCTCGCATTTTGCGAGGTTACTATAACTATAAGTACAATGGTAAAGAACTTCAGGAAACGGGAATGTATGATTACGGCGCAAGATTTTATATGCCGGATATCGGAAGATGGGGTGTTGTTGACCCACTGGCGGAGAAGCATAGGAGACACTCACCTTATAATTATGCAGTTAATAATCCAATAAGATATATAGATCCAGATGGAAGGGATATAAGAATCGGTGGACAAGTATATTCGTATCAAAAAAATAGAGATTATAAAAAAATAGGTAATGATTTCGAAAGAAATGCTTATATGGCTGTAGATAAATTATATTCTTCGGGGGCAATGAAAATTGATGTAAATGGAAAAAAAGTTGATATTCTACAAACTTTAATTTCTGATAAAAAAAATACGATTAATATAGCCCAACAGACACCCGATGCAAATGATTATCAAAAAAATGGAAATACTTATGATCCTGGTACAAAAACTGTAAATTGGCGTGATAAGGATGGTGCTTCATTTAGAAAAGATGTTACTAAACCTAATTCAGGAACTAATCAAGGAAAAAATTCTGCTACTTCATTACTGTCTCATGAATTGATTCATGGCTTTAATCACACCCAAGATATTAATAATAATACAAATTATTACTCTAACCGAAAAGCAGACAAAACAACCGCTAATGAAGGGCTAATAACACCTAGTGGAGTAAATTTATCTTTTTCAAATGCAGAAGAAAAATATACTACAGAGCTAACAAATCAGGTAAATGATAATTTAGGAGAAGATAAAAGGGCTAACTATGGAAAAAATTATTATGAAACTAAAAGTCCGGAAACAACAGATCCTAAATAAATCAATGTAATGAAAAAGTTCGTATTATCTTTAATATTAGTAATATTTATGTCTTGTCAGTCTACTAAAAAAATATTGAATGTATACATTCATAATTCGTCAGTAGATGGCAGTGAAATATTTGGAAACCCTAAAGAAGGTTTTTTTGGAAAAAATGCAAAAGATATAAGAAAAATAAATGTTGATAACTCTAAGAAGTATGTTGATGAATTAACTATCATAAAAGGAAGACTTCTAAAATCCCAATATTCTTTTAATGCAAGTACATTATTATCTCCAAATGGGGAAGATATTCTTGATGGTTATTATACTTATGCTTTTGAATGGAATGAAAATATTTTATACAGTGATGAAACAATGAAATCTTGGTTATATATTGACGAACATAATAATGTTATTAAAACACTATATTTTGAAAGCCATATTTTGGATAAAAAATTTAAATAATTTTGATTATCCCTACCGCTCCGCACGATTTTATCGTGTGTGGCAAATAAACAAAAAACCTCGCAAAATGCGAGGTTTTTTTATTTAAATAACGATTTACTTATAAGCTTTTCTCGCATTAAAATCTCTGATTGTAAGGTCAAGAAATCTTGTAACCAAAGCTTTATCTTCTTCGTTCATTTCCTGTATTGCTTCAATTTTTTTCAGAAGATCTTTATCCTTAATAGAAACTGTTTCATCGTTCAGTAAAGCATCACTTGAAATCCCTAAAGCATCGGCGATATTTTTAAGCGCATCTGCAGGCGGAATACTGCTCCCCAACTCGTAACGAGAAAGACTTTTATTATTCACTTGAGACTTTTCCGCAAGTTCAGCTTGCGAAAGTCCTTTTTACAGATATGTTTTGAAGTCTACATAAAAAGTGCAATTTGGAAAGAGTTCTTCCAAGACAATTAATTGCTCTAAAATACCATCATTATCTAATTTCGGGAAAGTGCCATCTTCTGCTTCCCTTAAAGATGAAACATACAGTTCTTTAAGATTTTTTAAATGGTTCAACTCGGACAAATCTTCTAATATAATGTTGGTACGCCAGATGTCCAGATATTCTAAATCGGTTAATTTATTGAGATAGGGCAAACTGTTTTTTGTGATGTTGGGATGCTTCATCAGGGTAAGACTTTTCAGCTTCTGCACTTTGGAGATATGCTTTACACCTTCATCTGTAACAGCGGTCTCTTTCAGATAAATAGAATGAATAATCTTCACTTTATCGGTAAGCATAGCGAAATACTGATCACTATAATCAGAATCATCAACGCCCGCAACAACTGAAACTTCCATAGGAATATCTTTGGAATCATTTACTTGACAAAAATGCCACCAAAATGTTTTTTCTTCGCCTTTGAGTTTCATATTTTCCGATTAATTTGTATAATTCTAACTGATTGATAAGTTACGTACTTATTTAAATCCTAAAGTTTTTTGCATCATGTTTTTTAAGATTATTGATTTTGAATGAATAATACATAAACAATTGTTCTGGTGGATGTTTTGCGTTATTGCCTCTCAAAAGTAAAAAAAACACGATGATATTTGCTTTGGGAATATCAACTTGTCCTACAAAAACTTCTTAACCTTTATACATTTAGAATTTAAAATCATCACTTTCAATAATCACATGGAATTGTATCTTCTGTATCCCTTGCAATTGGAACTCCCTGAGGATTAAGAATCATCGCTTCCTGAATATTAGTCTTATGAAGTGTGGCTCCGCTGGCAATCATTTTATAGCCGTTTTCGTATTCTGTAAAATAGCCGCTCGGATAGGCAGAATATCCATTGGGTAAAAGCACTTTTATCTCGTGCTGAAATCCCCAGGAAATTACTTTTTGGTTGAGAATGTATTTTTCAAATGCCTCGTAAAAGTTTTCTGTCATTTTTATGATGGATTATTTGTTAAGTTCTAAGATGAATGCTAGTACTATTTTCTTATTTAATTACCTGTTGTTTAAGAGTTCCAAAATCTGAATAATCTCCACAATTTGATTCAATTCAATATTGAGGCTTGTATTTTCTGCTGACTTCATTGTTACTCCCTGTTCTTTTTCACTGTATCTCAACAGAAGCTTAGAACCTTCTGTTTCCCATACATAGCTATCGTCTTCTGTGATTTTATAAAGTTGCTTGGTGTAAACTTCCTTGACGTAGGCTGTGTCTTCCCAGATCTGTGTTGCGATTGCGGTGAGCAAATCAATTAATTCTTCCGCATCAGATTTTGTCAAAACACAATATTCTTCATCTTCTGCATTAAGCTGAAGACTAACGTGAAATTTATTTCTGTGGATCAGTACATTTCCTTTTTTGACGAACCAGCTGTATATTTTTTCTTCCATTATGAATTGTTTTGAGGTGTCCACATTTTTAGGAATTTAAATTTCGTCGAAAACTCTTTTCTTGGGCAGAAAGCCAGGCAAACTTCCCTGTCACCGAGCGCAGATTCGGTAAGAACAACAAGATTTTCATCATTCTTAAACCTTTCAAATTCGGCTTCATAAACGATGCATACCACTTTTTTGAATATCCCATTGATCCAGGTTTTCATATTTTCATTGGTTTCAAACCTCAGGTAACAGGCCAATGAAGCATGGGCCGTGATTACGAAAACCAATTTATCAGGTACGTCGTGTTTTATCAGGATGTACATTTTCATTTAAACTATTTATTATTGAGTTCCAATCTGTGTTTTACACTATTTTATATTAACAACAGGTAAATTCGCTTGTATCAATCTGCTTTGGGGTTATGTAGAACGAATATATGCCTCATGTGAGTTAATAAATTGGTAAAATGTAGCTTAACTTATACTGGGATTTTTATTTACAGCTACACAATTCTGCTTACTTTTTATACTTGTGTCATGACTAATACGGATTTGCAACAGCTTGACCGTTCCTGTCAAAAAATAACTCTTTATCATTTTTAAAAGCCTTAATATATTTTTTATCGTACATAACGTTAATCTAACGCTATAATTTCTTTACCTGCTGTATTCACCAATCCCCATTTTTTATTGATATTCACCTCTGTACAGCGTGAAAAATTAAAATTATTCAAACTTTTCGTAATTAATATAAAGAACGCAGGAAGGGATGGTGTGCTTCATGGTGACGGCATGATGCAAGAGATACTCCTCCTCTTTATTTTCAGAAGAAACATAGAGTTCTTTAAGCTTCTGCAATTGAGAAAGCCCTGGCAAATCTTCCAGTGTAATCCCGGTTTTGATAATGTCGAGATAGGTGAGTTCGTGGAGTTGATTAATCAACGGAACCGATTTTGCCGTAATTCCTTTATGCTCTCTCAAGGTAAGTTCATACAAACCTTTTACTTTACTGATATATTCTACACCCTGGTCTGTAATATTGTTAAACTTAAAATAGAGTTTATGAATAGTAGGAATTCTGGAAATCATTGTTTTAAGAAAATCATCATCAAGCTCGGTATCAATAGCCCGGTAACTGTTGAGTTCTTCAGGAATCTCTGCAAGACTCCCGATACTGAACTCGTTTCGCCAAAAATGTTTTTCTTTACCTTTCAGATGCATAAAGAAGTTGGTTTAATTATTTAAAACTTCTACTTTGTCGATGTTAAAAGAACTACATCTATTAGATGAATTATTTTCTAATATATTATCAACACACGACCAGCCAATTTCAATTTTCTTTGTTGTTCCTGAATTAGCATCTTTAAAAAATATTGCTTTTTCTGTGTCATCCCAATATTGCTCTCCATATTCACTTTTCATCAGTTTTAAAATAATTGTTTCTGGAAAATCATATACGCTTGTGTTAATATTATAAACAATGTAGTGCTTGTCAATTTTCACATACTCATTACTGAAATTAAAAAACCATAAATATCCTCTACATTCGGGTTTATTACAAAAAATTTCATCCGTTTTATTCAATCTGAACTGCATTTTTAAATAAATAACATCTCCTTCTTGTTTTTCTTTCTTAAATCGGTATTGCAGCGCTTTGTCACTTTGAATAAATCTCCATTCTCCAAATAAATCAGCTTTAGCTTTTTTCTGCGCATTTACTGCAAAAGTTGTTGCTATAAAAAGACAAATGGTAATTAGCTTTTTCATGATTTAAAGTTTTTAGTTAGTTTTTATATTTTTCTTGTGCTGCTTTCGCAGCTTCTATTTTCTTTTTATCGGGTGGTTTACTATTCTATTTCTTTCCCCGTTTTATCAATATAGAATTTTCTTCCATCTTTTTCAACTTCCATTTCATCATTATCAAATATTGCCCCTGTTTCGTCATATATTATAGGAATAACTACCTTTCCGGTCTTATCAATAAATCCCCGTTTTTTATCAATTTCAACACATGCAAGCCCACTTGAGAATTTATAAGCAAAATCATATTTAAATGGAAGAACTTCTTTTCCTTTTTTATCAATAAACCCCCATTTTTCATTCACCTTAGCAGGCACAAGACCTTCACCGAAAAACCTACCAATACCATCATATTTGATAGGGATAATTTCTTTTTCTTTTTCCACCATCCCGAATGATGGCATCGTTAATTTTACTGCTATGCTTCAGGGCTTGCTCTTTTTCAAAAAAAACTGTCCATAAGCTTTATATTGTTCTCTTGTTTAGTAGATCATCGAATAGCTTTTATAGAGTTACTGTTTCCTTATCTCTAATTAATTCGTGATAGGTATCATAAACATGTAAATTGTGTATTTTAAAATACTTTCTTCATATAAGTCTATAACAAGCCTCGCAATTGAGGTATTCTTTTTTTTACGTCAAGATTTGTCGTTTAATCCTTTTATTTTTTTAAATAATTATCTTACATTATGATTTATAAATGAATATGCTTTTTTATTAAAATTAATTCGTTCTATTGAATCACTAATTTAAATAACTAACCATGAAAAATACAATCTCAGTTTTAAGTTTAATTGCGACTTTACTACTATCATCCTACGCTAATGATACACAGGAAAATGTCGCTGAGAATATCAGTAGAGAAAAGTCTGACACCAATCTTCAATCGAGGCAAAGTAATAATAAACAAAGCATAAAAGAAATACAGTAAAGTGAGAAAAAAGTACTTATTAAAGATTTTTTAAATTCTAACTATATAATTGTATCTAAAAAAGGAGTCAGTTTTTGACTCCTTAATTTATTTCGGCAACATTATCATTCGCGCGTTAGGACCTATTCGTATTGCAATTTTATTTTCATCAGCCATTCTCTTTAGAAAAGCATTTCTGTCTTCAAGTGACATATTTAGTATGTGGTCAAAATCAGCAAAGCCATTTCCATTATTTCCGCCAGTTTCATCATGCTTTTTCTTGACTATCTCTAATATTTGTGCTTCTAATTCCTTAATGTTTTCCATCAGGTAAAGATACTGAGAAATTAAAACGATACTTTAATTTTATTCCTCATTTTTAGGTTTGAAATTCCTGCCGACACCTTGTCGGATTA